>JAQGIC010000005.1 GCA_028288725.1 Rhodospirillales bacterium | reverse complement strand
CCTACCTTCGCCCGCATCGCAAATCCTTTGGGGTGGACCATGAAGCAGCTCGTATCGATCGCGTTCGCGTTTGGCCTGATCGTCGCCGGTGCCGCCTCGGCCGCGGACGGCACGCCCACCCGCGTGCGCGGCACGATCGACCAGGTCGAGGGCCAGGTGTTGCACATCACCGGCCGGACCGGCGAGAAGGTGACGGTGACCATGGCGCCGGGCGTGAAGATCTCCGAGGTCGCCAAGATCGACATCAGCGCGATCAAGCCGAACAGCTACATCGGCACGGCGGCGGCACCGCTGCCGAACGGCGATCTGAAGGCGCTCGAGGTCCATGTCTTCCCCGAATCGATGCGCGGCACCGGCGACGGCCATCGCCCGTTCGATCTGGGGCCGAACAGCACCATGACCAACGGCACGGTCGGCAACGTGGTCGGCAGCAGCGACCGGACGCTGACCGTCAAATACGAGGGTGGCGAGAAGAAGATCGAGGTGCCGGCCGACGTGCCGATCGTGACGTTCGAGCCGGGTTCGGCGGCCGACATCAAGCCGGGCGCCAAGGTTATCATCTTCGGAATGAAGGCAGCCGACGGCAGCCTCATGACCGAACGCGTCAGCGTCGGCAAGGACGGGCTGACGCCGCCGATGTAGCGGCGAGAAGGGGGGCGGGCATGGCGGTCCAATCGATCGAACGGCGGGGCCGAAGCCGGCTCCATCCGCTGATCGTGCGCATCACCCACTGGGTGAACGCCTATGCCATGGTCTGCATGATCATGAGCGGCTGGAGGATCTACGACGCCTCGCCGCTGTTCCCTTTTACCTTTCCGGGATGGGCGACGCTGGGCGGCTGGCTCGGCGGCGCCATCGCCTGGCACCTGGCCGCCATGTGGCTGCTGGTCGCGAACGGGATGATCTATCTGGCCTATGGGCTGATCGGCGGGCATTTCCGCCGCAGCTTCCTGCCGCTCTCGCCGGCCGCGGTCTGGCGGGACCTGACGGCGGCGCTCACGTTCAAGCTCGACCATCGCCTGGGCCATTACAATGCGGTGCAGCGGCTGCTCTATGTCGCGGTGCTGCTGGCCGGCGTGCTCGCCGTCGCCTCCGGCCTGGCGCTGTGGAAGCCGGTGCAGCTGAATTTCCTGTCCAACCTGTTCGGCGGCTACGAGATCACGCGCCGGGTCCATTTCATCGCCATGAGCGGCATCGTCGGGTTCGTCCTGGTGCATCTGGCGCTGGTGCTGCTGGTGCCGCGCACCTTGCCGCCGATGATCACCGGTACAGCCAAGGACGAGCATTGATGTTCCGGCAGCGCAAGCGGGTGAAGCTCGCCGAGATCGAGCCCGATCTCATCCGCCTGGAGCGGCGCCTGTTCCTCAAGAATGGGCTGTCGCTGGGCGCGCTCACGATGCTGACCGGCTGCGACCTGACCGACGGCGACGCGGTCGACAAGGTGCTATGGGCCCTGTCGCGCTGGAACGACAAGGTGCAGGCGGCGCTGTTCGATCCGACCAAGCTGGCGCCGGTCTATACCGAAGCGGACATCACCAAGCCGTTCCCGTTCAACGCCTTCTATGACGTGGACGACGTGCCCGAGATCGACGGGAACGATTGGAAGCTGGAGGTCTCGGGCCTGGTCGAGGACAAGAGCCCCTGGCCGCTCGCGCGGCTGCGCGGACTGCCGCAGGCAAGCCAGATCACCCGGCATATCTGCATCGAGGGCTGGAGCGCCATCGGGCAATGGTCGGGCGTGCCGTTTCGGGCCTTCCTCGAACAGGTCGGCGCCGATCTGAAGGCGAAATACGTCGGGTTCAAATGCGCCGACCGCTATTATTCCAGCCTGGACATGGCGACGGCGCTGCATCCGCAGACCATCCTGGCGCTCGACTACGGCAAAGACCCGCTGCCGCCGGAATACGGCTTCCCGCTGAAGCTCCGGGTGCCGACCAAGTTGGGCTTCAAGAACCCGAAGCACATCGGCGCGCTGTTCGTCACCAACGACAACCCCGGCGGCTATTGGGAAGATCAGGGCTACAATTGGTATAGCGGGTCTTAAAGCCGGGGTTGATTGCCCGGGCTTAGGCGGTATGTTCCAGCCGACCTTAAGATCACGCGTCAGAAAGACCCGCTGCCATGTCCACCCATCACGAGACCGATGTCGCGATCATCGGCGCCGGCCCTGTCGGCCTGTTCGCCATTTTCGAATGCGGGATGCTGCGCATGCGCACCCATGTGATCGACACGCTCGACATGGTCGGCGGGCAATGCGCGGCGCTCTATCCGGAAAAGCCGATCTATGACGTCGCCGGCCACCCGGCGATCGAGGCGCAGGAGCTGATCGACAAGCTGGCCCTGCAGGCCGCCCCCTTCACGCCGACCTATCACCTGGGCCAGCAGGTCACCGGGCTGGAGACGCTGGGCGACGGCCGCCTCCGGCTGCAGACCTCGGCTGGGCAGAGCATCGTCGCCAAGGCCGTCATCCTCGCCGCCGGCTGCGGCGCCTTCGGACCGAACCGCCCGCCGCTCGACGGCATCGAGGCCTATGAAGGCAAGAGCGTGTTCTACATGGTGCAGCGGCGCGAGGCGTACCGCGGCCAGCGCGTCGTCATCGCCGGCGGCGGCGATTCGGCGGTCGACTGGGCGATCTCGCTGGCCGAGGTCGCGGCCCAGGTCATGGTCGTGCATCGCCGGGCGAAGTTCCGCGCGGCACCTGAGAGTGCGGCGCGGCTCGACCAGCTCGCGGCCGACGGCAAGATCGATCTGGTCGTGCCCTATCAGCTGCATGGGCTCGACGGCAAGGACGGGCGCCTGACGGCCGTCATCGTTGCCGATCTCGACGGCAAGGAGCGCCGGCTCGAGGCCGACGTGTTGCTGCCGTTCTTCGGCCTGTCGATGCATCTGGGGCCGATCGCCGATTGGGGCCTGGCGCTCGACCGCCATACCGTGTCGATCGATCCATCGACCGGTGCGACCAACGTGCCGGCCGTGTTCGCCATCGGCGACATCGCGACCTACAAACACAAGCTGAAGCTGATCACGACCGGTTTCGCCGAAGCGGCCCAGGCGGCCCATGCGATCCATCCGCTGGTCTACCCGGGCGAGGCGCTGCATTTCGAATATTCGACGTCCAAGGGCGTGCCGGGGACGAAGTAGAAGCTTAGAGCCTGATCCGATCGAACCGGCTCGGTTTGATCGGTGAATCAGTCTCTTTAGTGTGCGATTCAGATATGAGGCCGAGCAGGCCTCATATCATCGCGCTCTAGACCGCCGGCAGCCAGCAGGTGACGCGGGTGCCGCCGTCGACGGTGGAATCCAGTTCGACCCGGCCGCCGTGCATTTCGACGAAGCTCTGCACCAGGGTCAGGCCCAGGCCGGCGCCGACCTGGCGGCCGTCGGTCTGGCCGCGCTCGAAGCTCTCGAACACTTTGGCCTGCAGTTCCGATGCGATGCCGATGCCGGTATCGCTGACGCTGAGCGCCACCTCGGGTCCGATGCGGCGGGCGCCCAAAGTGATGGTGCCGCCCGGCGGCGTGAATTTGATGGCGTTCGACAGGAGATTGAACAGCGCCTGACGGATGCGTGCCTCGTCCAGCGTGACGATGCCGATGTCGTGCGGGCAGTCGAAATTGAGGTTCAGCTGCAGCCGCTTGGCCCGCTCGCGCGACAGGGTCAGCACGCCGGCCAGCATGGCATGGACGTCGACCGGCGTGCGGTCGAGGGTCAATTGGCCGGCCTCGACCGATGCGATGTCCAGGATGTCGTTGATCAGCGACATCAGGCGCTGCGAGCTTTCGAAGATGCCGTGGCTATATTCGAGCTGCCGTTCGTTCAGGGGGCCGAAATACTGGTTCGACAGGATGTCGGCGAAGCCGATCACGGCATTCAACGGCGTGCGCAGCTCATAGGAAACATTGGCGATGAACTCGCTCTTCAGCCGTCCGGCGGTTTCGAGGGCGTCGTTGCGGTCCCTCAATGCCTTGCGCACCCGGGTCGAGTCCGACACGTCGAGATAGCTCAGCAGCACATTGCCGTCCGGCAGCGGGATCGTGTTGATTTCCAGCACCAGCCCGTCGCGCCGGTCGAGCGTGCCGGCGTAGCTGGTGTAGGAGATCACGCGGTCGATGATCTGGGCCTTGGTATTTTCCCAGTCCGCCTCGGCATAGAACGCCCGCATCTTTTCGACCAGGGTCGAGATATGGGGTCGATTGACCAGATCATGCGGCTGCAGCATCCACATCTCGGCAAAGGCGGGATTCCACAGGGTCAGGCGCCCGTCGCTGCCGAACACGGCCAGACCTTCCGACAGATTGTCGAGCGTCTCGCGCTGCACTTCGGCCAGCGTATTGTAGGAGCGTTCGAGCGCCAGCCGGTCCGTGACGTTCTCATAGGTGAAGGTCAGGCCGCCGAACGGATGGCGGCTGACGACCTGACGCAACGTGCGCTCGTCGGGCAGATGCATCAATTCGTCGGACGGCGCGCGCAGGTCGGTGAACAAAGCCGCCTGTTCCGCCTTGAACCGGCGGAAATCGGCATATTCCGGCAGGGCCCGCTGCTCGCGCAGCAGATCCAGGATCTCCGGCAACCGTGGCTCGCTGTCGAGGAAATCGCGATCCATCTGCCACAGCCGTTCATAGGCGCTGTTGAAGAACAGCAGCCGCGCATCCGGGCCGAAGATGGCGATGGCGGTGGTGACCGTCTCCAGCACCTCGCGATGGGCAAGGCCCAGGCGGGCGATCTCGTTGCGGGCCTGTTCGATCTCGTTGCGGTCGACGACATAGCCCAGCGTGCCGCCGTCCGGCAGCGGGGTTTCCACGAATTCCTGCGGGTCGTCGGTCTCGCCGCCGGTCTCGCGCGGGCTGCTCTGGCGCGCGTTGGTCGACCGGGCGAGTTCCGCCAGCGGACGGGCGATCACGGCCAGATCGGGCTGTTGGCGAAAGCGGCTATTGCCGCCGGTGACGGTGAGGTCGGCGTCGCGCCACCAGATCGGAACCGGCATGGCATCGAGGGCGACGGCCAGCCGGTCGCGCTCGGCGGCACGCTGGGCGCCTTCGGCGAGGGCCGCCTCGCGGTCCGAGATGTCGGTCACCCAGATCAGATCGAACGACAGGCGCCGGTCGATCGAGGTCACGCGGTGCAGCGTCAGTTCGATCGCCCGACGGCTGCCGTCTTCGAAGCTCAGGCGCTGGGTCTCGCCCTTGCCGGATGCGGCGAGCGAGACGAAGGCAGCGCGCGCCGATGCCGCCATGGCGGGCGCGCGCTGCAGCAGGTCGTCGAGCAGCAGGGGCCAGACCGGATCGTCGTTGCGGCCATCGATGCGGATCGCCTTGTCGCCGACATAGCGGTAGCAGACGCCGTTGATCGTCCCGAGCGCGGCCGACATGAGCGCGCCGGCGCCATCCGCACGTTGGCGTTGCCGGCGCTCCCGCCCGTAGGCGACGGCGCCGATGCCGAGGGCTGCAGCGAAGATCAATTCAATCAACATGCGGCCGTGCCTCGTCCTGAAGCGAGGACGCAACCGGAGGTGACGATCTGTTTCACGGCGGCTGACGGCGAACTCATGGCGGCCATGGTAAGGGCTCGACGCCGTCGCGACAAGCGATGCTGTTTCGGCTTAGAAACGGTTTCGGCGGCGCAAGGATATGCGCCGCCGAAGAGGAGGCGGTTTGGGAGGCAAACCTCCCTTGTGCCCTAGAACTCTAAATCAGATATTTAGAGACTGATTCACCGATCAAACCGGCTCGGTTTGATCGGATCAGGCTCTAGTAGCGGTAGTGATCGGCCTTGTAAGGGCCGTGATCCGCGATGCCGAGATACTTCGCCTGCTCGGTGGTGAGCTTGGTCAGCTTGGCGCCGAGCTTTTCCAGGTGCAGGGCTGCGACCTTCTCGTCGAGATGCTTCGGCAGGACGTAGACCTTCTTCTCGTACTTGGCATGGTTGGTCCAGAGCTCGATCTGCGCCAGCACCTGGTTGGTGAAGGAGGCGCTCATGACGAAGCTCGGATGGCCCGTGCCGCAGCCGAGATTGACCAGACGGCCCTTGGCCAGCACGATCAGGCGCTTGCCGTCGGGGAACACGACCTCGTCGACCTGCGGCTTGACCTCGTCCCAGACGTAATTGCGCAGGGAGGCGATCTGGATCTCGCTGTCGAAATGGCCGATGTTGCAGACGATCGCGCGGTCCTTCATCTGGCGCATATGATCCAGCGTGATGACGTCGACATTGCCGGTCGCGGTGACGAAAATGTCGCCCATCGAGGCGGCTTCGTCCATGGTCACGACTTGGTAGCCTTCCATCGCCGCCTGCAGCGCGCAGATCGGATCGATCTCGGTGACCATGACGCGCGCGCCCTGGCTGCGGAGCGAAGCGGCCGAGCCCTTGCCCACGTCGCCGAAGCCGGCGACGACGGCGATCTTGCCGGCCATCATCACGTCGGTCGCGCGCTTGATGCCGTCGACCAGGCTCTCGCGGCAGCCATAGAGATTGTCGAACTTCGACTTGGTCACGCTGTCGTTGACGTTGATCGCCGGCACGGCGAGCTTGCCGGCCTTCATCATCTCGTAGAGACGATGCACGCCCGTCGTCGTCTCTTCCGAGATGCCGCGCACGTCCTTCAGCAGCTCCGGATACTTGTCATGGAGAATGACCGTCGCGTCGCCGCCGTCATCCAGCACCATGTTCGGCGTCCAGCCGTCCGGGCCGCGCAGCGTCTGCTCGATGCACCACCAGAATTCCTCTTCCGTCTCGCCCTTCCAGGCGAAGGTCGGGATGCCGACGGCGGCCATGGCGGCCGCGGCCTGGTCCTGGGTCGAGAAAATATTGCAGGACGACCAGCGCACGGTGGCGCCCAGCTCGACCAGCGTCTCCATCAGCACGGCGGTCTGGATCGTCATATGCAGGCAACCGACGATCCGCGCACCCTTCAGCGGCTGGCTCTGGCCGAATTCGCGGCGCAGCGCCATGAGGCCCGGCATTTCCGTCTCGGCGATCGCGATTTCCTTGCGGCCCCATCCTGCCAGCGAAATATCCGCGACCTTGTAGTCGGTGAACGTCGACATGCCTGTCTCCAAAATCTCAGAAAATAGTCGACCGCGGCCCTTGGGGCCAGCGATCACGAGCGGGCGTATAGCAGCAGCGGCCACGCCTGAGCAAGTGCGGCGGCTTGCGCGCATGGCCGGCCGCCGATATGGTCGCGCGCTTTTCCAAAGACGGCGGGACGGTGCCGGCTGGGCGCTTCCGTCACCCATCGACGAACTAAGTAGACAAGAGGCAGCGACGACCATGGACGATTTCGACGAGGCGCCGAAGACCAGCGCCACCCCAACGCCGCGTCCGGCCGATGTCGGCGGCATCGCCGGCGAACAGCTGCGCGCGATCATCGATCGCATCGAGCGGCTGGAAGAAGAGAAGAAGGCGCTGGCCGAGGACATCAAGGACGTGTTCGCCGAGGCCAAGGGCAACGGCTTCGACACCAAGATCATCCGCAAGATCATCTCGATCCGGAAGCGCGACCGCAACGAGTTGGACGAGGAAGAGACGATGCTCGAGGTCTATATGCGTGCGTTGGGCATGCTGCCGGAAGTCGACGAGGAATAGGCCGCAGGGCGGTTCGTCCAGGACAGGCGGCGCACCCCGGTGCGCCGCCTTCTTGTCGACCGAAAGATATGGCGGTCGGGGCGAGGGTTGCGCCTCGCAAATATTAGGTTGCGATAAGTTTCGGAAGAAACAATAATCGGGTTGCGCCTATCGGGTTGCGACAATGTTGCCACACCGTTTTGGTCCGGGAAAACGGCCCTTCCGAAGGAGCTTGCCGCCGACAGCACCGCCCGTTACTTTGCCAATTACGAATGATGTCGTGGCGACCTGGATAACCAGGCGTCCATGGCACAAAACAGGGGCTTTGAAAGGTGCGTGGGAGGCGATCTGTCGGGTAATTCCGGCGGTCTCCCTTGCTCGTGCCTGCGGCCTGAACTTGGCGCGTCCGGGGGATGATGGACTATTTTCTCCAGCAATTGATCAATGGGCTGACGCTTGGGGCCGTCTACGGTCTGATCGCGATCGGTTACACCATGGTCTACGGCATTATCGGCATGATCAATTTCGCCCATGGCGAGATCTTCATGATCGGATCGTTCATTTCGCTCATCAGTTTTCTGATCTTGAGTTCGATCGGCGCCTTTTCGGCGGTGTTCGCGATCCTGATCGTGCTGCTGGTCACGATGATCTTCACCGCCGTGTTCGGCTGGTCGGTCGAGCGGATCGCCTATCGTCCCTTGCGCGACAGCTTCAAGCTGGCGCCGCTGATTTCGGCGATCGGCATGTCGATCTTCCTGCAAAGCTTCGTGCAGGTGTTCCAGGGCGCCCGGCCGAAGCCCCTGCAGCCGATCATGCATGGCGGCATCAAGCTGCTGGAGCATGACGGCTTCGCGGTCCAGATCAGCTATCTGCAGATCATCATCATCCTGTTGACCGTGGGCCTGATGATCGGCTTCACCGCCGTCATCCAGCAGACCCCGCTCGGCCGCAGCCAGCGCGCCTGCGAGCAGGACCGGACGATGGCGGCGCTGCTGGGCGTCAATGTCGATCGGACCATCTCGCTGACCTTCGTCATGGGCGCGGCGCTCGCGGCGGTGGCCGGCCTGATGTTCACGCTCTATTATGGCGTGATCGACTTCTTCATCGGCTTTCTGGCGGGCGTGAAGGCGTTCACCGCCGCGGTGCTGGGCGGCATCGGCTCGCTGCCGGGCGCCATGCTGGGCGGCGTGCTGATCGGCCTGATCGAGGCTTTCTGGTCCGCCTATTTCTCCATCGCCTACAAGGACGTGGCCGTCTTCATGGTTCTGGTTCTGGTGCTGATCTTCCGGCCGACCGGCCTGTTGGGTCGGCCCGAGGTGGAGAAGGTCTGATGGCCGGCTTCAAAACCGCGGCGCTGCCCCGCGAAGGCCTGTCGGGCGCGTTCCTGAGCGCGCTCGCAACGGCGGTTGTCGTCCTGGTCCTGACCATTCCGACCGTCGGGCTCAAGACCGACGAATCCGGCGGTTCGCTGATCGTCACCCGGCATTTCGACACGGTCGCCTGGCTGGTCGGCCTTGCCTTCGTCGGCCGGCTGGTCATGAGCCTGTTCATGGCACGCCGCGCGGTAAAGCCGGGCGAGCAGAAGAAGGCCGGTCCGAGCGCCATGGACCGGTTCGCGGCCGCGGTCGCCCGCAATGGCACGAAGATCGGCGCGGTCGGGCTCGTCATCGCCGTGCTGCTGCCGTTCGTCACCTCGAACTACCTGATCGATTTCGGCACCAACGTGCTGATCTACGTCATGCTCGGCTGGGGCCTCAACATCGTGGTCGGCCTCGCGGGGCTGCTCGATCTCGGCTATGTCGCGTTCTATGCGGTCGGCGCCTACACGGTGGCGTTGCTCGCGACCAATGTCGGGCTGGGTTTCTGGGCCTGTCTGCCGCTCGCCGGGCTGTTCGCCGCGGCATTCGGCGTGGTGCTGGGATTTCCGGTCCTGCGCCTGCGCGGCGACTATCTGGCGATCGTGACGCTCGGCTTCGGCGAGATCATCCGGCTCGTGCTGCTGAACTGGCAGAATGTCACGAACGGCCCGAACGGCATCGGCGGCATTCCCCGGCCGACCCTGTTCGGCTTGCCCTTCGCCGCGCATTCCGCGACCGGCCCGACCTTCGCCGAGTTCTTCGGGCTGGAATTCTCGCCCAGCCAGCGCTTCATCTTCCTGTATTTCGTCATCCTGGCGCTGGCGCTCCTGACCAACTTCTTCACGATCCGGATGCGCCGGCTGCCGGTCGGCCGGGCGTGGGAAGCGCTTCGCGAGGACGAGATCGCCTGCCGGGCGATCGGCATCAACGCGACCAACATCAAGCTGTCGGCCTTTGCCATCGGTGCCATGTTCGCGGGCTTCGCCGGATCCTTCTTCGCGACCCGCCTGGGCTTCATCAGTCCGGAAAGCTTCACCTTCACCGAATCGGCGACCATCCTCGCCATCGTCGTGCTGGGGGGCATGGGCAGCCAGCTGGGCGTGGTGCTGGCCGCGATCATGCTGGTGTCGCTGAACGAGGCCGGCCGCTGGTTCTCGTTCCTGGGCGATATCGCGCTCTATCGGCCGCTGATCTACGGCGGTGCCATGGTCGTGATCATGCTGGTCCGGCCGCGCGGGCTGCTCGCCCATCGCCAACCCTCGATCCTGCTGCATGGCTCCGACGGGCCGAAGGAGAGCCTTGTTCCCAATGACGGCCTTGCGGCCTCGACGGGAGAGCTGCCATGAGCCAACTCGACAATTACGCGCCGGTGGGCAAGCCGGCCCTGCTGACGGTCGAGCATCTGACCATGCGCTTCGGCGGTCTGGTCGCGATCGACGATCTCTCGTTCACCGCGCACGAGCGCGACATCACCGCGCTGATCGGCCCGAATGGTGCCGGCAAGACCACCGTGTTCAATTGCCTGACCGGCTTCTATAAGCCGACGGTCGGCCGGATCACCATGAAGCGCGAGGGCCAGGACTATCTGCTGGAGCAGATGGAGGGGTTCCGTATCACCCGCCTCGCGGGCGTCGCGCGCACCTTTCAGAACATCCGGCTGTTCTCGGGCATGACCGTGTTCGAAAATCTGATCGTGGCGCAGCACAATCACCTGATGAACGCCTCGATGTTCTCGATCGCGGGGCTGCTCGGACTGCCGCGCTACCGGTCGGCCGAGAAGGAGGCGATCGAGCTTGCCAAGTTCTGGCTGCACAAGACCGGCCTCTATGAACGGGCCGACAATCCGGCGTCGAGCCTGCCCTACGGCGCCCAGCGCCGGCTGGAAATCGCGCGCGCCATGTGCACGAAGCCCCGCTTGCTGTGCCTCGACGAGCCGGCGGCGGGCCTCAATCCGAAGGAATCGGGCGAGCTCAACGATCTGCTGCTGTCGATCCGCACCGATCAGGGCATCGGCGTGCTGCTGATCGAGCATGACATGAGCGTGGTCATGAAGATTTCCGATCATGTCGTGGTGCTGGACTACGGCCGCAAGATTTCGGACGGCGCGCCCTACGACGTGCGCAACGACGAAAACGTGATCAAGGCCTATCTGGGCGAGGATGAGGACGAGGACCTGCCGCCGGAAATCGCCGCCGATGTGGGGATGCAGCCATGACGCGGATCCTCGACGTCTCGGGTCTCCACACCTATTACGGCCGCATCCAGGCGCTGAAGGGCGTCGACGTGGTGGTCGACAAGGGTGAGATCGTCACCCTGATCGGGGCCAACGGCGCCGGCAAGTCCACCCTGCTGATGACCATCTGCGGCAAGCCGCGGGCGACGGCCGGTAAGATCATCTATGACGGTCAGGACATCACCCATATGGAGACCTTCCAGATCGTGCGGCAGGGCATCGCCCAGTCGCCGGAAGGCCGCCGCATCTTCTCGCGCATGACCGTGCTCGAGAACCTGCAGATGGGGGCCACGACCGGCAATCCGGCCGATTTCGACGGCGATCTGGAACGGGTCTACACCTTGTTTCCCCGTCTGAAGCAGCGTCAGACCCAGCGGTCCGGCACCATGTCGGGCGGCGAGCAGCAGATGCTGGCGATCGGTCGCGCGCTGATGAGCCGCCCGCGGCTGCTACTGCTGGACGAGCCGTCGCTGGGCTTGGCGCCGCTGGTCGTGAAGCAGATCTTCGAGGTCATCAAGGAGATCAACGAGCAGCAGGGCGTGACGGTGTTCTTGGTCGAACAGAACGCCTATCATGCCCTCAAGCTCGCCCATCGCGGCTATGTCATGAAGACCGGCTCGATCACCATGAGCGGGACCGGCAAGGAATTGTTGGCGAGCTCCGAAGTGCGATCGGCCTATCTGGAGGGCGGGCACTGATGTCCGGCATCGATCTCGTCATGGCGGTCCTCGGGACCAGTCTCTGGGTCTTCATCTGCGCGACGCTCATCCTGTTCGGCTGGGCCGCCTTTATGACGGGGCAGGCGCTGGCCCAGACCTGGCGGCCGATGTGGCACCTGGTGCCCTACAGCCTGCTGATGGCCGCCGGCAACCGCTTCTTCGACTTCGCGCTGTTCGGCGGCAGCCTGCTGTCGCCGCTCGGCTATGTCGTGACCGCCGTCATTCTGCTGGGCTTCAGCATCATGGCCTTCCGGGCCACCCAGGCCCGCAAGATGGTCAATCAATACCCGTGGCTCTACGAACGGGCCGGGCCTTTCGCCTGGCGCGATCGATAGGGTTGACGGGGGACTTGCGTACGGACGGTTGAGCTTGCTTTGATAGAGCTCAAGCGATTCGCGCATGTGCGTTGCCTACGCCGGCATGGGGACAAAGCGGGCGTGGGTATTAGGGGGCTCGCCACCGACGGAAACGATAACCCGATCGGGCGAGTCAAATCTTCTGACAGGGAGTTCTCCACTATGCGGAAAAATCTTACGTTGCTGGCGGCCGTCAGCGCCCTGGCCTTGACGGCCGGTGTCGCCAAAGCCGATATCCAGATCGCGACGGTCGGCCCGATTACCGGTTCGAATGCCGCCTTCGGCGAACAGCTGAAGAAGGGCGCCGAGCAGGCTGTTGCCGATATCAATGCCAAGGGCGGCGTGCTCGGCCAGAAGCTGGTGCTGACGGTCGGTGACGATGCGTGCGATCCGAAGCAAGCGGTCGCCGTCGCCAACCAGCTCGCGTCGAAGGGCGTGGTCTTCGTGGCCGGCCATTTCTGCTCGGGCTCGTCGATCCCGGCCTCGGCCGTCTATAACGAATCGGGCATCCTGCAGATCACGCCGGCGTCGACCAACCCGGCGCTGACCGAAGATGCCGCCAAGAAGAAGTGGGACAACGTCTACCGGACCTGCGGTCGTGACGATCAGCAGGGTCTGGTCGCCGGCAAGTATCTGCTGTCGCACTACAAGGGCAAGGCGGTCGCGGTCATCGACGACAAGTCCGCCTACGGCAAGGGCCTGGCCGACGAGACCACGAAGACGATCAATGC
The DNA here is from genome assembly GCA_028288725.1 of Rhodospirillales bacterium. Taxonomy (GTDB): domain Bacteria; phylum Pseudomonadota; class Alphaproteobacteria; order ATCC43930; family CGMCC-115725; genus Aliidongia. The sequence goes on along the minus strand of JAQGIC010000005.1, from coordinate 58,292 downwards.
CGGCGGCCTGAAGGAAGCCGTGCATGAGTCAATTACGGCCGGCGACAAGGACTTCACCGCCCTTATTTCCAAGCTTAAGCAAGCCAATGTCGAAGCGCTCTATTTCGGCGGCTACCAGACCGAAGCGGGCCTGCTGGTTCGTCAGGCGCGTGAGCAGGGCCTGAAGGCGCAGATGATCTCGGGCGACGCGCTGCCGACGACCGAGTTCTGGGGCATCACCGGCCCGTCGGGCGAAGGCACGCTGTTCACCTTCGCGTCGGATCCGCAGAAGAAGGCGAGCGCCAAGGCGATCGTCGACGAGTTCAAGAAGACCGGCTACGAGCCGGAAGGCTACACGCTCTACACCTACGCCGCGGTTCAGGTGTTCGCCGCAGCGGCCGAGAAGGCCAAGTCGATCAAGCTGCCGGACCTGGTGAAGGCCCTGCATGCCAACTCGTTCGACACGGTGATCGGCCCGATCAAGTATGATGCCAAGGGCGATATCAGCGAGAGCGATTTCGTCGTCTGGCAGTGGCACGACGGCAAGTATGGCGAGCTGAACGGCTAGTGCGCGATGACATGAGGCCTGCTCGGCCTCATGTCTGAATCGCCCACTAGATCATATGTTTAGAGACGGATTCAGCGATCATGTCGAGCGGACATGATCGCATCCGGCTCTAATTCGGATAAGGCTCCCCGGCGATTCGTCGCGGGGGAGCCGGTTTGAACGATCGGAAAAAGACAAAAGGCCCGGCGGAGCGATCCGCCGGGCCTTATTCTTGGATGAGGCTGCGTTATTTCTTCGTGGCGCGGCGGCCCGACGTGCGGCCGGCGCCGCGGCCAAGGCCGATTTCTTTGGCGAAGGCCGACCGTTGCGCGGCATAGTTGGGGGCGACCATCGGATAATCCGGCGGCAAACCCCATTTCGAGCGATACTCGTCCGGCGTCATATTATAGGTTGAGCGCAGATGCCGCTTGAGCATCTTCAATTTCTTGCCATCTTCAAGGCAGACCAGATAGTCCGGCGTGATCGACTTCTTGATCGGCACGGCTGGCTTTGCCGGCTCAGCCTTGAGTTCTGGTGGGGCGCCATCCAGCCCGCGAAGCGAGTGGTAGACGGCGTTGATCACTTCGGGCAGCTGAATCGTCGGCAAAGTATTGTTGCTGACGTAAGCGGCAACGACGTCCGCAGTCATCCGCATCAGCCCATCTTCCGTGGCCTTTTCCATCGGCTTCTCCATGTGACGTGCGCTTCCCGTAAAAAATTCTTATATTAAAGCATAGTTGCAGAGCGATTTCTTGCTGTCAACAGATGCTTCGAGTGAAGTTCAAGGTGTCTTGATTTGCTCAACCAATCGAAGCAGCGAACTCAGTTGCGTCTGTAGCGAATATCTGAAGTGCCGATCAATGGATTAGACAGTTCTGCAAGATACGAAGCGCTCAGGGAGGGCGAATGATGGTTGTGGGGCGGCCGTCGCTTCGCGACGACTGGGCAATCGGCGGAAATTCGGTCATGTGCTGAGAGCGCATCCCCGCTTCTTGGGGCGCACTACCCGGGTTCCTCAACATGTGGTATCCAACCGTCCTGTCAGTCGACTGGCCGGGGCGGCTGTTCGACTGAGCCGGACCCGCCCCCCAACGCCTCGATTTCCGCCGATGAGCGCGGGCTCGATGGCGCTCTAAGCGAAGGCTCGATTACATGACCCTGCAAAAGCTCGCCGCCGGTGGACACCCGGATGCCTTCTTCACCGCCGGTCTGGCCGAGGCCGATCCGGAACTGTTCGGCAGCATCACCGATGAGTTGGGTCGTCAGCGGCACGAGATCGAACTGATCGCGTCGGAGAACATCGTTTCGCGCGCCGTGCTCGAAGCGCAGGGGTCGGTGCTGACCAACAAATATGCCGAAGGCTATCCCGGCAAGCGCTACTACGGCGGCTGCGAATATGTCGATGTGGCCGAGACGCTGGCGATCGAGCGGGCCAAGCGCCTGTTCGATTGCAAGTTCGCCAATGTGCAGCCCCATTCCGGCGCGCAGGCGAACCAGGCGGTGTTCATGGCGCTGCTGCAGCCGGGCGACACGATCCTCGGCATGTCGCTGGCGGCCGGCGGTCATTTGACCCACGGCGCGCCGGTCAACCAGTCGGGCAAATGGTTCAAGGCGGTGCCCTATGGCGTCAGGCCCGACACGCATCTGATCGATTATGACGACGTGCGCAAGCTGGCGCTGGAGCACAAGCCGCGCCTGATCATCGCCGGCGGCTCGGCCTATCCCCGCATCATCGACTTCGCGCGCTTCCGCGCGATCGCCGACGAGATCGGGGCCTATTTCATGGTCGATATGGCGCATTTCGCAGGGTTGGTTGCCGGCGGTGTGCTGCCGAGCCCGCTGCCGCATGCCCATATCGTCACGACCACGACCCACAAGACGCTGCGCGGCCCGCGGGGCGGCATGGTCCTGTCGAACGACGAAGATCTGGGCAAGAAGATCAATTCGGCCGTGTTCCCCGGCCTGCAGGGCGGCCCGCTGATGCATGTCATCGCCGCCAAGGCCGTCGCGTTCGGCGAGGCGCTCCGCCCCGACTTCAAGGCCTATGCCCAGGCGGTGGTGAACAATGCCAAGATTCTGGCCGAGACGCTGGTCGGCCGCGGCCTCGCCATCGTGTCGGGCGGGACGGACACCCATCTGATGCTGGTCGATCTCAGGCCGAAACGCCTCAACGGCCGCGACGCCGAGAAGAGCCTCGGTCGCGCCTTCATCACCTGCAACAAGAACGGCATCCCGTTCGATCCGGAAAAGCCGATGGTGACTTCGGGCGTCCGGCTCGGCACGCCGGCCGGCACCACCCGCGGCTTCGGACCGACCGAATGGCAGGAGATCGGCAATCTGATCGGCGATGTGCTCGACGGTCTGGCCGCCAGCAACAGCGCCGAGAACGACGGGGCGGAGGCCAAGGCCCGCGAGCAGGTCGAAGCCTTGTGCAAACGCTTCCCGATCTACTCGACGCTTGGCTGAACATCGGGCCGTCCATCGCTTGGGGAGTGATGGACGGCTTTTTACATGAAGGTCCGTGGGTTCAACGCGGGCCGGAAGGGGTGGGAACCGGATGCGCTGTCCATTTTGCGGCTTCGACGATACCCAGGTTAAGGACTCGCGGCCGACCGACGATCGCTCCGCGATCCGTCGCCGACGCTTCTGCACCAATTGCGCCGCGCGCTTCACCACCTTCGAGCGCGTTCAGCTGCGCGAACTGACCGTCGTCAAGAAGACCGGCCAGCGCGAGCCGTTCGATCGCGACAAGCTCGCGCGCTCGATCTACATCTCGCTGCGCAAACGCCCGGTCGAGGGCGAGCGGGTCGAGCGGGTCATCAACTCGATCGTTCGCCAGCTCGAAAGCTCGGGCGAGTCCGATGTGCCGACCGAGACGATCGGCTCGCTGATCATGGAGGCGCTCGCCAACCTGGATCAGGTCGCCTACATCCGCTTCGCCAGCGTCTATCGCGATTTCCGCGAGGCGAAGGACTTCGGCGAATTCGTCGGACGCTTTCCGGCGGAAGAGCCCGAGTAATTTCCGGGTGGACGATCAAGGCCATATGAGGTCCGCGCTGGCGCTCGCCAGCCGTGGTCTCGGCCGGGTCGCGCCCAATCCCGCGGTTGGCTGCATCCTGGTGCGCGACGGTATCGTGGTCGGGCGCGGCTGGACCCAGCCGGGCGGCCGCCCCCATGCCGAGACCGAGGCGCTACGCCGGGCCGGTGCCGCAGCGGCGGGTGCTACCGCCTATGTCACGCTCGAACCCTGCGCCCATCACGGCTCGACGCCCCCCTGCGCCGACGCGTTGATCGCGGCGGGCGTATCCCGGATCGTGGTCGCGATCGAGGATCCGGACCCTCGCGTCGCCGGGCGTGGGCTGGCGCGGCTGAGCGCCGCCGGCGTCCTGGTCGAGGTCGGTGTCGGCGCCGAGCAGGCGCGGCACCTAAACGCGGGCTTTCTGAAGCGGATCGAGCGCGGCCTGCCGCTCGTCACGCTCAAGCTCGCGACCACGCTCGACGGCAAGATCGCGACCCATACCGGCGAGAGCCAATGGATCACGGGGCCGGCGGCCCGCGGCCTCGGCCATATGCTGCGCCGGCAGCATGATGCCGTGATGGTCGGCAGCGGCACCGTGTTGGCCGACGATCCGGAACTGACGGTGCGTCTGCCGGGGCTGGGCGATCCGCCGCCGCTCAGGATCGTCGTCGACGGCCGGCTGCGCACGCCGCTGACCGCGAAGCTGGTCATCGCCGCCGCCCGGATACCGACGGTGATCGTGACCCATGCCGGGGGCGACCCGCTGCGCGCGCAGGCGTTTCGCGATTGCGGCGTGGACCTGATCGAGGCACCGCGCGATAGCGACGGCAATGTCGATCTTCACATGGCGCTGGCGGCCCTCGCGCGGCGCGGGCTGACGCGCATTCTGGTCGAAGGCGGGGCGACGCTCGCGGCCTCGCTCTTGCGGGCGAAGCTGGTCGATCGGCTGGCCTGGTTCCGCTCGCCGGGCCTGATCGGCGGCGACGGAATGGACGCGGTCAAGCCGTTCGGGACCGACCGCCTTGCCGAACAGGCATTGGGCACCCGCTTGTCGGTCATGCGCCTGGGCCAAGATCTGCTGGAAACCTTCGCCCTCAACGCCTAGGTTCTGCCCCATCATGTTCACTGGCATCATCACCGACGTCGGCCGTGTCCTGGCGATCGAGCCGGACGGCGACCCCCGCTATCGCATCGAAACGCGCTACGACACCGCGTCGATCGCGCTCGGCGCGTCGATCGCCCATTCCGGCGTGTGCCTGACCGTGATCCAGACCGGCCCCGGCTGGTTCGATGTCCAGGTTTCGGCCGAAACGCTGGGCCTGACGACGATCAAACATTGGCAGGTCGGCACGCGGATCAATCTGGAGACGGCGCTCAAGGTCGGCGACGAGCTGGGCGGCCATATCGTGTCGGGCCATGTCGACGGCTTGGGGCGGATCGTCGAGCGCCGGCCGGAACGGGATTCCGTGCGCTTCACCATCGAAGTGCCGGCGGCGCTCGAACGGCTCATCGCCCGCAAGGGCTCGATCGCGATCGATGGCGTGTCGCTGACGGTGAACGAGGTCGACGGCATCCGCTTCGGCGTCAACGTGATCCCGCATACCCAGCAATGGACGACGTTCGGCGAGGCATCGCTCGGCCAGGAGGTCAATCTCGAGGTCGACATGCTGGCCCGCTATGTCGCGCGCCTGCTGGGCAAGGACCTGCCATGAGCTTTACCGAGATCGTTTCGCCGATCGCCGACATCATCGAGGACGCGCGCAACGGGCGCATGTTCATCCTGGTCGACGACGAGGATCGCGAGAATGAGGGCGATCTGGTCATTCCGGCCCAGATGGCGACGCCGGAGGTCATCAATTTCATGGCCAGGTTCGGCCGCGGCCTGATCTGCCTGGCCTTGCCGCGCCAGCGGGTCGAAGAGCTGAAGCTGCCCCTGATGCCGCAGCACAACAGCTCGCGCCTGCAGACCGCCTTCACCGTGTCGATCGAAGCCAAGGACGGCGTGACGACCGGCATCTCGGCGCCCGACCGCGCGCGCACCGTCGCGGTCGCGATCGACCCGACCAAAGGGGCTGCCGATCTGGTGACGCCCGGGCATATCTTCCCGCTGATGGCGCGCGACGGCGGCGTGCTGGTGCGCACCGGCCATACCGAGGCCGCGGTCGATATCGCGCGGCTGGCCGGTCTCAATGCGTCGGGCGTGATCTGCGAGATCATGAACGACGACGGCACCATGGCGCGCCGGGCCGATCTGATCGCCTTCGCCCAGCATCACGGCCTGAAGATCGGCACGATCGCCGACCTGATCGCCTATCGCCGCCGGCACGAACGCACGATCGAGCGCTCGCTGGAAAGCGAGATCGACAGCAAGTTCGGCGGTCGCTTCAAGGTGTTCGTCTATCTCAATCAGCTGAATTATTCCGAGCACCTGGCGCTGGTGAAGGGCGATGTCGCATCCGGCGAACCCGTGCTGGTGCGCATGCACGCACTCAACCTGCTGGATGACGTGCTGGGCTGCGGCCTATCCGGTCGCGGCAGCGAGCTCGAAGGCGCCATGCGCATGATCGACGAGGCCGGCCGCGGCGTGATCGTCCTGATCCGCGAGCCCAGCCCGACGGCGCTGTCCGACCAGGTCAAGGCGCGGCTCGGCCAGGGCAAGCCCACCTCGGAACTGCGCGACTACGGCATCGGCGCCCAGATCCTGCTCGACCTTGGGATCCAGCAGATGGTGCTGCTGTCCAATACCAGAAAGACCGTGGTCGGTCTGGAGGGCTACGGCCTGACCATCGCCGACCAGAAATCGATTCCGTTGCCGAAAGTGAAGTCATGAGCAAGCCCCATATCCTGATCGTCGAGGCGCCGTACTACGCCGAGCTCGCCGCCGAGCTGCGCGCCGGTGTCATCGAAGCGCTGGACGCCGCGGGCGCCACCCACGAGATCCTGGCCGTGCCCGGCGCCTTCGAGGTGCCGGCCGCGATCGCCCATGCCGCGGGCCTGTTCCGCGACGACGAGAGCGAATGCCCCTATGACGGCTTTTGCGCGTTGGGCTTCGTGATCCGTGGCGAGACGACCCATTTCGATCTGGTCAGCGAAGCCGCAACCGAGGCGCTGCAGGATCTGGCGGTGCGCGACGGGCTCGCCATCGGCTATGGCATCTTCACGGCCGAGAACGACGATCAGGCCTGGGCGCGCGCCCGCCGGTCGGACAAGAACAAGGGCCGGGAAGTCGCCGAGGCCTGCCTGGCCATGGTCGCGGTCAAAGCCCGTTTCGCGGCGATCGAATAATGGAAGAGGTCAAGAAGCCCCGCGCGGCGAAGTCGGGCAACAAGCGCAGCGCCTCGCGCCTGGGCGCGGTGCAGGCGCTCTACCAGGTCGAAATGACCGACATCGCCCCGAACGTCGTCGTGGTGGAGTATGTCAAGCATCGCCTGGGTCAGGAGATCGACGGCGATACGTTTCTCCCGGCCGACGCAACCCTGTTCGAGGAACTGGTCCAGGGCACGGTCGCGCATCGGGCCGAGCTGGATGGCCTCATCATCCCGGTGCTGGCCGCCGATTGGCCGCTTGAGCGGCTGGAAATGATCCTGCGCGCGATCCTGCGCGTGGCCAGTTTCGAGCTGGCCCATCGGATCGATGTGCCGGTCAAGGTCGTCATCACCGAATATGTCGACATCGCGCACGCGTTCTTCGCCGGCAAGGAGCCGGGCCTGATCAACGGCGTGCTCGACAAGCTGGGCCGCCAGCTGCGCCCGACCGAGTGGAGCTGACCGTCCGGCCATGAGTGACATCAAGCTCTTTAGGTTTACTTCGGGCAAGGTCACCGAACTGCCGGGGCGTTCCTCGCAGATCGAGAAGTCACTCCAAACGATGGTCGAGCAAAATCTGGAAGATCTGCTTGGCGTGCGCTTTCTCGCCAGCGAGCATTCGACGGGAAGGGTGCATGGAGGTCGGATCGATACTCTTGGTATTGATGAAAACGGTTGCCCTGTTATCATCGAATACAAAAGAGCGGTAAACGAGAATGTTATAAATCAAGGACTATTTTATCTTGATTGGCTGTTGGACCATCGTAAGGAATTTCAGTGGATGGTCCTGGAAGCTCTTGGCGGCGATATTGCTAAGTCTGTGGAATGGTCGTCTCCGCGACTGCTCTGTATCGCGGGTGATTTCACAAATTACGATCAGCACGCCGTAAAACAAATTAATCGAAATATCGAGCTGTTGCGCTACCGTCACTATGGAGATGACCTACTTCTTTTGGAACTGGTCAATGCCTCGACCGCAGTCGCTACGATTTCAAGTATTCAGCCGGTTTCCGAAAGGACGCAGAAAGCAACTTCTGCCAAGGTGAATACATCCAATCCATATTTGTCGAATGATGCCGGTTATAGACTAAGTCAGGCCCCTGAAAATATCAAAGATCTCTATGAAGTTTTGAAAGCATTTCTGCTTAGCTTGGGCGGCGACGTGCAGTCAAAGCAGCTCGTTAACTATTTTGCTTTTAAGAGGATAAAGAATTTTGCATGCGTTGAGGTTTTCCCGCAAGCGAGCAAAGTTACCGTTTTTCTAAAAATAGACCCAAAAACCGTCGAGTTAAGCGATGGGTTTACGCGAGATGTCACCAATATCGGGCATTTTGGAAACGGAGATCTTGAGGTTACGATGCGTAATCTTGATGATCTTGCTCGAGCGCAGCCGTTATTGGTTAAAAGCTACGAGAGATCCTAGATAATAGACAGGCGATTTTTAATAATTCCGAGGAGTTTCTCTATCGGAGGCTCGCATGACTAGGCAGGTCAACATGTCGGATTCGGATGAACTCAAAGCCGACAAGCCTGCCACCTTGGGCGAGTTCGGCCGGATCGCCCGGTTCTTCGCGCCGCTGGCATCCGGCGCGCCCGGGGCGCTGGGCCTCACCGACGATGCGGCACTGATCGATTGCCCCTTGGCCGAGCGTCTGGTCGTGACCGTCGATGCCATGGTCGAGGGTGTGCATTTTCTTGGCAGCGATCCGCCCGACCTCGTCGCCCGCAAGCTGGTCCGGGTCAATCTGTCCGACCTCGCCGCCATGGCGGCCCGGCCCGTGGGATATTTCCTGACGACGGCGCTGCCGAAATCCCGGGGCGACGATTGGCTGGCGGGCTTTGCCGCCGGTCTGGCACAAGATCAGGCCGAATTCGGCATCGCGCTGATGGGCGGCGACTCGGTTTCGACGCCGGGCCCGATCACCCTGACCTTGACCGCCTTCGGCCGTATCGACGTCGGAGCGGAGGTGCGGCGCGGCGGCGCCTGCCCCGGCGACCTGGTGTTCGTGTCCGGCACGATCGGCGATGGCGCCCTGGGGTTGGAGGCGGCGCAGGGCAAGCTCGACGGGGTGCTGGGTCCGGCCGATGTCGCCTTTCTCGCCGACCGCTACCGCCTGCCGCGCCCGCGCGTCGTGCTCGGATCGCTGCTCTCCGGCCTGGCCAGCGCCATGATGGATGTTTCCGACGGGCTGGTCGGCGATCTCGGCCATATCTGCACCCTCTCCGGCGTCGCCGGCGTGGTCGAGGCGGCGCGGGTGCCGCTGTCCGTCGCGGCCGCGCGATTGCCGGATCGACTCGCGACGGTACTCACCGGCGGCGATGATTACGAACTGCTGTTCACGGCCTCGCCGGACCGCCAGGCCCAAATTCTAGCGGCGGCGAAGGCGTCCGGCGTGCCGGTCACGGCGATCGGCCGGATCGAGGCGGGGCAGGGCGTGCGTGTGCTGGATGCCGCGGGATCGGACATCGTGCTCGACGGCGTCGGCTGGCGGCATTTCTAGATGGCGCCGATCGTTCGTCGTGCCGTGCCCGCCGACAGCGGGGCGCTGACCCGCCTGCGCCTCGACTTCGTGAGCGCATCGCACCCCGATCGACCGATCCCGGATGACTTCGTCGATGCGACTCGCCGCTTCTTCGGCACGCACCTGGCCGGATCCAGCCCGATCGCATTCTGGGTCGCGGAAGAACAGGGCCGGATTATCGCCCATGCCGCGCTGATCTTGTTCCAGAAGCTGCCGAACCTGCAGAATCCCGGCGGGCTCGAAGGCTATGTCTCGAATGTCCTGACCCTGGCGGCGCACCGCCGTCGCGGCATTGCCGCCGGCTTATTGGATGCGGTGAAGGCGGATGCGCGCGAGCGTGGCATCGGCCGGTTATGGCTCTTTACGTCGGAAGATGGCGAGCCGCTTTACGCACGCGCCGGCTTCGAGCGCGCGGCCAACGACGCGCCGATGATGGAGTTGATGCTGTCCGGCTGCTGATGGGCCGGACCTTAGTCCTCTTCGCTATCCGCGAAGAAATAGCCGCCCAGCAGCTTCTTCATCTCGCCCACGACCCGGTCGCGTTCCTCCACGGTCGGCTGGTCCAGCGCATGGGCCAGCAGGCGATCGCCGGCTTCGGTGACGATGCGCAGGCGCAGATCGAGTTCCGGCGTCGATTCGATGCCCAGCCCGTCGACCAGGAAGCCCTTGACCATGCCGGCGAGGCCGCCTTCCGGCCGGGAATGGCCTTCCCGCGCGGCGGAGCTGACGTAGCGGCCGCCATAGGCGATCGTCTTGAAATCCGGCCGGTCGTCCAGGAACGCCACGAAGGCGTCGATCACCGCGCCCAGCAGGGCCGGTCCATCCTCGGGCGGCGTGAACATCAGGCCCTGGATCAGCAGGCCCTGGAAATCCTCCAGGTGCCGCGCGGCGATGGCATCGACGATCGCTTGTTTATCGGGGAAAAAGCGATAGAGCGCGCCGACCGAGACCTCGGCCTCGCCGGCGATCATGCCGGTGGTCACGTCCTCCAGCGGAACGCCGCGGCCGAGCAGACGGGAGGCGGCCGCGAAGATCCGCTGCACGGTTTCCTGGCTTCGCTCCTGCGACGGGCTGCGCCGGGCACCGACCATGCGGACATCGGTGCCGTCGCTCGCGGTATTTTGATCTGCTTTAACCCTGGCCATGCGCTTCCTATATCGTTGCAACGCGTGGACCGCAATTGACAGAAACCATATCGCTGTGCAAAAACGCGAATACGACATCGCGTTCGTGATGGCGTCCTGCCCCGGAAATGATCTTATATGATCGGGGCCCGAAACGAGGAGGTCCCCGGTGGGCATATCGCTCTTGCAGACCGTGAAGGTTGGTAGCTACGTCGTGAAGCAGCACCTTATGCGCAATAAGCGATATCCGCTTGTGCTCATGTTGGAGCCGCTGTTTCGCTGCAATCTGGCCTGCAACGGCTGCGGCAAGATCGACTATCCCGATCCGATCCTGAATCAGCGCCTGTCGGTCGAGGAATGCCTCGGCGCCGTCGACGAATGCGGCGCACCGGTCGTGTCGATCGCCGGCGGCGAGCCGCTGCTGCATCGCGACATGCCCGAGATCGTCCGGGGCATGGTTGCCCGCAAGAAGTTCGTCTATCTGTGCACGAACGCCCTGCTGCTCGAGAAGAAGCTCGACCAGTACACGCCCAGCCCCTACCTGACGCTGTCGATCCATCTCGACGGCGGCCTGGAAGAGCATGATCATGCGGTCAGTCAGGAAGGCGTCTACGTGAAGGCCGTGGCCGCGATCAAGGCGGCGAAGGCCAAGGGCTTCCGCGTCACCATCAACACCACCCTGTTCGACGGCGCGGAGCCGGAGAAGGTTGCGGCCTTCTTCGACGATGTCGAGGCGATGAAGATCGACGGCATCATGGTCTCGCCGGGCTATGCCTATGAGCGCGCGCCGGACAAGGACCATTTCCTCAACCGGACCAAGACGAAGCAGCTGTTCCGCGACATCCTGAAGCGCGGCGACGGCGGCAAGAAGTGGGGCTTCAACCTGTCGCCCCTGTTCCTCGATTTCCTGGCCGGCAATCAGACCTATCATTGCACGCCCTGGGGCAATCCGGCGCGCACCGTGTTCGGCTGGCAGCGCCCGTGCTACCTGCTCGGCGAGGGCTACACCAAGACCTACAAGGAATTGATGGAGACCACCGACTGGGACGCCTACGGCACCGGCAATTATGAAAAATGCGCCGATTGCATGGTCCATTCGGGTTACGAGGCGAGTTCGGTCACCGACACGATCAAGCATCCGCTGAAGGCCGCTCTGGTGGCGATTCGCGGCGTCAAGACCGACGGCCCGATGGCGCCGGAGATCTCGCTGGAGAATCAGCGTCCGGCCGAATTCGTCTTCTCGCGCCATGTCGAAGAAAAGATGGCCGAGATGGCGCATAAGCCCAAGGAAATGGCGCACGACGCCGCCGAGTAGTCGAAGCCTCGTAACGCCCGGTCTCGACCGACCGGGCGTCCGATCTAAACCATCTGGTCAGTATTCCTGGGGTATCGAAGCGGGATTGCCGATTTGCCCCCGGAGTAGCTGCGCCGATGGATCGCCTGATTCGCCGCCTCGTTCTGATCATCGCCGTCGCCGCCCTCGGGACCGCGGCGCCGAATGCGCCTGCGCGGGCCGCCGAGGGTGGCGGCGCGCCTGCGGACGGACCCGTCTTCGTGAAGATACCGTCGGTCTCATTCACGGTGATCGGCGCCAACAACAAGATCCAGAAGGAAGTCCAGATCCTGATTAACCTGGAGCTGGAGCCCGGCAAGATCGAGGCGGCGCTCGATCCGTTTAAGCGCCGTCTGCAGGACGCGTTTCTGGTCACCTGCTCGGAAATGTGGGATTCGCGCGCGATCGACGCGCCCGCGATCCAGGGCGATGAAATCAAGTCCAAGCTGCTCAAGGTCACGACCGACATCGTCGGGCCGGGAACCGTCAAATCCGTTCTGCTGCTCGGTATCGGCGAGCGCTCGCACGGCCGCTAGCGACCGACCGGTTTCGACGCGTCCGCATGTTTGTCACACGTCCGCGGCAAACTCGCATGTGCGAAGATCGGCGCGCCGGAGTTTTCGCACCTGCGAAATAAACCTTTCTGAAATTCAGCGCCGTTGTTTGGCGAGCGCAGTAAAGGCGGGGGTGTTTCCGTACGGTCATTGTGCCGCCTTAGCCCTTCTGGTATGGACAACTAGTTGGTCTGCTTGCCTGTATGCGCTACGGCCGCCTCGTTCCGCCGGCCGGTGCCCTCCAAAACAACGAATAAGAGGCTTCGCGGCATGGTCATGACGAATTGGATCATTATCGTTTGCGGTGCAATCGCTTTGCTCTACGGCCTGATCGCCGGACGGCAGGTGCTGGCGACCGATGCGGGCAACGCCCGCATGCAGGAGATCGCCGCCGCTATTCAGGAAGGCGCGCGCGCCTACCTCAACCGCCAGTATCGCACGATCGCTATCGTCGGCGTCGTCATCTGCATCATCCTGGGCGTGACCCTCGGACTCAAGGTCGCGATCGGTTTCATCATCGGTGCCGCCCTTTCGGGCATCGCCGGCTATATCGGCATGAATGTTTCGGTCCGCGCCAATGTGCGCACGGCCCAGGCTTCGCGCAGCGGCCTCGCCGCCGGCCTCGCGGTCGCGTTCAAGGCGGGCGCCATCACCGGCATGCTCGTGGTGGGATTGGGATTGCTCGGCGTTGCGATCTATTACTTCGTGCTCCGCAGCATCGTGCCGGACGCGGATCTGCGCTCGGTGCTGGAAGCGCTGTTGGGCCTGTCGTTCGGCGCCTCGCTGATCTCGATCTTCGCGCGCCTGGGCGGCGGCATCTTCACCAAGGGCGCCGATGTCGGTGCCGATCTGGTCGGCAAGGTCGAGGCGGGCATCCCCGAGGATGATCCGCGCAATCCGGCCGTCATTGCCGACAATGTCGGCGACAATGTCGGCGATTGCGCCGGCATGGCGGCGGATCTGTTCGAAACCTATGTCGTGACCGTGGTCGCGACCATGCTGCTGGGCTTCATCTTCTTCACCGGCGCCGCGCGCGACACGGTCATGCTGTTGCCGCTGCTGGTCGGCGCGGTCTGCATCGTCGCCTCGGTCGTCGGCACCTATTTCGTGCGCCTGGGCGGCAGCCAGAACATCATGGCCGCGCTCTACAAGGGCCTGGTGGCGACCGGCGTGCTGTCGGCGGCCCTCATCGCCTATGTGATCAGCGACCAGGTCGGCTTCGGCAATGCGCTCACGACCACGGCCGGATTAGCCATTACCGGCAAGGATCTGTTCGTCTGCTCGCTGGTCGGCCTCGCCGTCACCGGCCTCATCGTCGTCATCACCGAATATTACACGGCGACGAATTACCGGCCGGTCCGCTCGATCGCCAAATCCTCGACCACGGGTCACGGCACCAACGTGATCCAGGGTCTCGCGATCTCGATGGAATCGACGGCGTTGCCGGTGCTGGTCATCTCGGCCGGCATCATCGTCGCCTATGTGACGGCCGGCCTCTACGGCATCGCCTTCGCGGCCACCACCATGCTGGCGCTGGCCGGCATGATCGTGGCGCTCGATGCCTATGGCCCGGTTACGGACAATGCCGGCGGCATCGCCGAAATGGCCGACCTGCCCAAGGACGTGCGCAAGACGACCGACGCGCTCGACGCGGTCGGCAACACGACCAAGGCGGTGACCAAGGGCTATGCGATCGGTTCGGCGGGCCTGGCCTCGCTCGTGCTGTTCGCGGCCTATACCGAGGATCTGAAGACCTACTTCCCGAACCTCGCGGTCAGCTTCGCGCTGCAGAATCCCTATGTCGTCATCGGCCTGTTCATCGGCGGCCTGCTGCCCTACCTGTTCGGCAGCATGGGCATGACGGCGGTCGGCCGCGCGGCGGGCTCCGTCGTGGTCGAGGTCCGTCGCCAATTCAAGGAAATCCCCGGCATCATGGAAGGCACCGCCAAGCCCGACTACGGCAAGGCGGTCGATCTGCTGACCAAGGCGGCGATCGGCGAGATGCTGGTGCCCTCGCTGCTGCCGGTGCTGGCGCCGGTCGTGCTCTATTTCGTGATCGACCTGGTCGCGGGCCAGAGCGAGGCGTTCAGCGCGTTGGGCGCCATGCTGCTCGGCACCATCGTCACCGGCCTGTTCGTCGCCATCTCGATGACGTCGGGTGGCGGCGCCTGGGACAATGCCAAGAAGTACATCGAGGAAGGCCATCACGGCGGCAAGGGCTCCGACGCCCACAAGGCTGCGGTGACCGGCGACACGGTCGGCGATCCCTACAAGGATACGGCCGGTCCGGCGGTCAATCCGATGATCAAGATCATCAACATCGTGGCCCTGTTGCTGCTCGCCATCCTGGCGGGCGCACACCACTGACCCAGCCGTAACGACGCACGGCCCCCGGAGGCGACTCCGGGGGCCGTTGCTGTTTCAGCGTCCGCCGCCGATCTCCAGGATCGTGCCGGTCGTATAGGACGCGGCCGGCGACAGCAGCCAGATGACGCCCTCCGCCACCTCGCTCGCCGTGCCCGCGCGCTTCATCGGGATCGAGGACGCCATGCGTTTCGGCCGGTCGGGGGCACCATTGGCCGCGTGAAGATCTGTCTCGATCAGGCCCGGCGCCACCGGGGCGTAATGCACCCATTCTCCGGCACCGCCGGTCCGCGCGGCCAGCGACGAGATATTGACGATGGCGCCGCCCTTGCCGTCATGGCGGGTCGACAGCCGCCTGACCGCCTCCCGGGCGCACAGGATGGGGCCCGCAACATTCACCGCCAGCACCTGGGCCAGCGGCCCGGCGTCCAACTGGTCGATCCGCGCGAAGCCGCCGGTGATGCCGGCATTGTTGACCAGCCCGCCCAGCGGACCGAGGATCGCCTCTGCCGTCCGGAACAGGTTCAGGATGTCGGCCTCGCGGCTGATGTCGCCCTGGATCGCCTCGGCCATGCCGCCGGCCTCGCGAATAGTCGCCACGACCGTCAGGGCCGCGGGCAGGTCGCGCGCGTAATTGACCGCGACGCGCCAACCCTGCCGCCCGGCCAGCACCGCAACCGCGGCGCCGATGCCGCGGCTGGCGCCGGTCACGATCAGGGTTCCGGGACGGGGCAGGGGCATCGGAGAACTCCGGTTGGTTTCAGGCGGGCAGGGGACGTCGTTGCAGCAGGCGGATCGGGATCAGGCAGGGGACGGTCGCCAGGATCAGGCCGGCGCCGAACAAGACGGCCGTCTGGTCGCTGGTGAATTCCCGGATATAGCCGGCCAGGAACTGGCTGAGCGTGACCAGCACATAATAGACCGCCATGAACCAGCCGAGCGACCAGGTGACGTCCTCGCGCGCAACGGCGCTGGTCGGCAGCGCCAGGATGCCGCCGGCCGGCAGGCCGATGAAGACGCCCATGGCGAGGCAGGTGAGCGTCGGCGCGAAACCCAGGGCGAACAGGATCCCCGCGAGGCCGGAGCCGGCTGCACCGAACACGACCAGATGCAGCGGGTTCCGGCTGCGGTCGGTCAGGACGCCGCCCAGCGGCATGGTGACCATGGCGACCCAGACGCTGAGGCTGACGATGCGCGCGCCTTCGGCCAGCGGCAGACCGCGTCCGGCCAGCAAGGGCGGCGCATAGGTCAGGAAGATGATCTGGCCGACGTTGTAGGTCGTCCAGACCAAGGCGGCCAGCGTCGGGATCATGCCGGCGCGGCCCAGCAGCTTCGCGCGGTCCGGCAGGCGGGCGGTCGGGGGAGCGTCGCCGGTCGCCGGCGTGCGATAGACCGCGGCGACCAGCAGACCGGCCATCAGGCAGAACAGCGTCGCGGCCAGAATGGCGCCCTGCCAGGAGCTCCATTCCGCGATCGGCGGAAACGTGACGAGCGCCGCCGCGAGACCGAATTGCCAGCTGTCGAACACGATCGCCATGGCGGTCGACAATTCCCGCTCGCGGAACCAGGCCGCGACCATGGCCGAGATCATGACGCTCAGGATCGCGTTGCCGGCGCCCTCGACCAGACGGGCGGCAGCCGCCGTCGGATAGTTCCAGCTGGCCGACAACAGCAGGCCGCCGAGCGCCATCAGGGCAAGGCTGGCCAACCCCAGCCGCTTCAGGCCGAAGCGCTGGCCCAAGAGACCGGCCGGCAGCGCCAGAAAGATGCCGGGCAGCCAGTACAGACCGAGCAACTGGCCCATGGCGGCATGATCGAGACCCAGCGCCGGGCTGGCGAGCGGGGCCACCGCACCCAGCACCTGGAACTCCAGCGCCATGCAGGTTCGGGCCAGGAACAGAACGGCGAGAATCCACCAGCGCATCGGCCGCCTATGCTTCTGCCGATTCGGCGGGCGGATGGATCGTCGGCGGGATGCCGAAGCCGACATCCAGAAAGCGGAACACATGCGGGGTCATCAGGGCGCCGCGCTCTTCCCCGGCGATCCAGCGCCGATCGGATTTGGAAGCGGCGATGCCGATGAATTGCTGCGCCCGCAGCCCATCGGCGGGTTCCTCCACAATCAGCGGCAGGAAGATGCTTTCGACATTGTCGGTGGCGCCGCTGGCATAGCGGTGACTGCGCAGGAGATACATGCCGCAAGGATGGTCGGCGGCGTGCAGCGTGCGCCAGAGCCGCGCCGCCCGATGCTCCGGGGCTACCCCGTCCAGCATGTTCCGGCCGGTCATTTCGATACCGTAGAGCTGGCGCAGCGCCGTGCCCGCCAAGCGGATGATGACGCCGGCGTCGGTAATGCCGAGAATGTAGAGAGAGGGCAGCAGGAGCGGGATCGCGCCGGGATCGACCTGCGCCCGGCGCGGAAGGCCGCCGGGCGGACGAAGAGCACTCCAGTAGTCGGCCAAGGCTCGGCAAGCTTGTGCGGTGACCATCGCGGCGATCGTGGACGGCGCCACAGCCGGCTCCTTTTCGTCAAACGCCCCAAGGCGAGGCGCTAGTAGCCCCCGCCGCCGCCGCCGCCGGTCTTCTTTTTCTCGTCGGAGCTGCTGAATTTGCCGAAGTTGCCGAGCAGCTGTTCGATCATCGACAGCTCCTTGCCCGAGGCGGGCGTCGTGCGCGGGACCATGGCGACTTCGGTGTTGTTGTTGTCCTGCTGCTGGAACGACTTGACCACGCCGGCGTCGTCGAACTGGACGACATAGACGGTCTGGCCGACCAGCTGCGGCGCGGACAGGGCGTCGCGCACCGAGCGGCGGGCGATGTAATACCAAGTGCCGGTGTCGAACGTGCTGATGTTCGACGGCGAGCCCATCAGGTGGGTGACCTCGACCTTGGTGGTCTTGCCCGGCACGATCTGCGCGATCACCGCGGGGTCGGGCAGATTGCCGCGCAGCTCCTGCGCAGGGCTGCACGCGGCGAGCGCCAGCGGCGCCGCTGCGGCCAATGCAAGCCAGACCCCACGCGAGGCGTGACGGCGGCGGTGAATGAAGTTCTGTATATCAGCGGCCATTTGCGGCAATAGGTGCCCGTTCCGATACCCACCTGTCAATTCCCGCGATGGGCCAAAGCGTCCGATCGCGCATGAAATCCGAGGTCCCATGGCATTCGCCCGCCTATTCGGTCATCCGCCCGAGAAGATCGCCGCCGCCGCCGTCCATCGAGCGGCGGTGGATCAGGCTCGCCTGGTGCCGTTCTATGCCGACCATGGCGTGCCCGACACGCTCGACGGCCGGTTCGAGATGATCATCCTGCACGCCTTTCTGGTCCTGCACCGTCTGCGGTCGCTGCCGGAGGCGCAGAAGTTCAGCCAGATGCTCTACGACGTGCTGTTCGGCGACATGGACCGGGCCTTGCGCGAAATGGGCACTGGCGACCTCTCCGTCGGCAAGCAGGTCAAGCGCATGGCCGAAGGCCTCGCCGGCCGCACCCGGGCCTATCAGGATGGCTTGGCCAGCCAGGATGGTTCGGCCGGCACCGGCGACCTGGCCTTGGCATTGCGGCGCAATCTCTATGGCACCGCCGCGCCGCGCGATGAGGATCTGGCTTTCATGGTGGCCTATATGCGGCGCCAGGCGGAACGGCTCGCGGGTCAGGACGCCGCCGCGATCATCGGCGGCACGGTCACGTTCGGCCCGCTTTAACGTGCGCCGCATACGGCCCTTGCGAGGATTTCTCTCGACGCGCGGGCCCGGACGCACGATCTATAGCGTCTCATTCGTCCAAGCTGCTGCCGAGAGCGCGCCATGACCGCCGCCGACCAGACCTCACCGCCGGAATTTTCGCACCCGATCTCGGCCTCGCGTCTGAGCTTCAAGCCGTCGACCTACCGGTTGGTGGCGAACGCGGGCGAGCGGGCGGCGCTGGCGCGGCGGTTCGAACTGATCTCGCTCGACCGCTTCGAAGCGACGGTGACCCTGAAGCGCGAGCCGGGCGATGCCATTCGGTTCGACGGCCAGATCGAGGCCGACCTCATCCAGGCCTGCATCTTCACGACCGACCCGGTGCCGGCGCGGATTACCGATGTCTTCACGCTGATCTACCGGGCGGATGTCGATGAGGCGACCGCGGACCAGATGGCCCTAGACAATCCGGAAGATGAGATCATCGAGCCGCTCATAGGTGATTCGATTGACATTGGCGAGGCAGTCGCGCAACAATTGTCGGTCGCCATGGATCCCTATCCTCGGTCCGTGGGCGCCCAATCCTCGATCCTGTCGGCTGAGGCCGATGTGATCGAAGACGACGAAGCCGGTGCCCCGATGGCGCGACGAAATCCCTTTGACGCCTTGGCGGTGCTCAAAAAGCAGAGCTGATGTTTCCGCGGTTGCGGGAACAGGCGTTTTTGTATAGATACCGCCGGCCGTCCGGCGGTGCCCTTAACTTTACGAGTTCGTTACGATGGCCGTTCCGAAGAAAAAGACCTCCAAGTCGCGCCGCAACATGCGTCGTTCGCACGATGCGCTCTCGCCGAGCGTGTATGCCGAATGCTCGAATTGCGGCGAGCTGAAGCGCCCGCATCACATCTGCGGCTCCTGCGGCCAGTACGACGGTCGCGAAGTTACCGTTGCCGAAGCAGTCTGATCCAAGCTGAGGCCGGTCTACCTGTCTTGAGCAAGGAACTCACCATCGCTCTCGACGTCATGGGCGGCGATCAAGCGCCGGACATGGTGTTGAAGGGTGCGGAGATCGCCTTGGTGCGGTTTCCGCAGGTCCGTTTCCTGCTGTACGGGGACGCGTCGCGGATCAATCCGCTACTGGAGAAGCT
Source organism: Rhodospirillales bacterium (assembly GCA_028288725.1). Classification (GTDB taxonomy): domain Bacteria; phylum Pseudomonadota; class Alphaproteobacteria; order ATCC43930; family CGMCC-115725; genus Aliidongia. The sequence continues at coordinate 38,723 of JAQGIC010000005.1, read as the reverse complement.
GCCGCGCGTGAAGGCGGCCTCCACCGTCATGCACGCGGAAGACATCATTACCGGCGCGGCGAAGCCGGCGGCGGCGCTTCGCGGCGGGCGGCGTTCCAGCATGCGCCTGGCGATCGACGCGGTTGCCGAGGGCAAGGCCGATTGCATCGTGTCGGCCGGCAATACCGGCGCGCTGATGGTCATGGCCAAGATGGTGCTGAAGATGCTGCCGGGGATTTCACGTCCGGCCATCGCCCAGTTCCTGCCGACCATGCGCGGCGAGACCGTGCTGCTCGACCTCGGCGCCAACATCGAATGCGACGCCGAGAATCTCGTCCAGTTCGCCCTGATGGGCGACGCGTTCGCGCGCGCCGTGCTGGGCCTGGTCAATCCGACCATCGGCCTGCTGAACGTCGGCTCGGAAGAGATGAAGGGCAATGACGCGGTGCGCGAGGCCGCACTCCGTCTGAAGGCCGGCATTCCCGGCATCACCTATCACGGCTTCGTCGAGGGCAATGATATCGCGGCGGGCACGGTCGACGTCATCGTGACCGACGGCTTCAGCGGCAATATCGCGCTGAAGGCGATGGAGGGGGTGGTCAAGCTCTTCTCCAGCTTCACCCGCTCCGCCTTCAAAAGCTCGCCCCTGGCCCAGATCGGCTATCTGTTCGCGCGGCCTGCCCTGAACAAGATGCGCGACCGGCTTGACCCCCGGCGGTACAATGGCGCCATGCTGCTCGGCCTCAATGGTATTGTGGTCAAGAGCCATGGCGGGTCCGACGCGGTCGGCTTCGCCAACGCGATCGGCGTGGCGGTCGACCTGCAGGTCAACGGCTTCCTCGATCAGATCCGTGAAGAACTGGCCGTGCTGCGTGGGCCCGAAAATCCTCCGCAGACCGCGACCGTCTAGCCTCGAGAGATCATGCCCCTGCGTTCAGTCGTTCTCGGTTGCGGCGCTTACCTGCCCCGGCGCATCGTCACCAACGAAGAGTTGGCGACCCGCGTCGACACGACGGACGAATGGATCGTCCAGCGCACCGGCATCAAGCAGCGCCATGTCGCGGCCGAGGGCGAGTTCACCTCGGACCTGGCGCTGGCGGCCGCGCGCGACGCCGTCGCCCACGCCGGCATCGGGGTCGACGAGATCGATCTGGTCATCGTCGCGACGGCGACGCCCGACAATACCTTCCCCGCGACCGCGACCCGGGTGCAGCATAAGCTGGGCATGGCCCGCGGCTTCGCCTTCGACGTCCAAGCGGTCTGTTCCGGCTTCGTCTACGCGCTGGGCGTCGCGGATAATTTCATCAAGTCCGGTCAGGTCAAGACCGCGGTCGTGATCGGCGCCGAGACCTTCTCGCGCATTCTCGACTGGACCGATCGCCAGACCTGCGTGCTGTTCGGCGACGGCGCCGGCGCGGTCGTGCTGCGCGGCGAGGAAGCCTCTGAGCGCGGCATTCTGTCGACCCATCTGCATTCCGACGGCGACAATTACGATCTGCTCTACGTCGACGGCGGCCCGTCCTCGACCGGCACCGTCGGCCATCTGCGCATGGAAGGCCGCAAGGTCTTCGTCCATGCGGTGCAGCGCCTGGCGGAAGTGGTCGAGGAAGCGCTGTCGGCCCAGCAGCTGACCGCGCGGGACATCGACTGGCTCGTGCCGCACCAGGCCAACAAGCGCATCATCGACGGCGTCGGCAAGAAGCTGGGTCTCGACGCGGCCCATGTCGTGGTCACGGTCGACCGCCATGCGAATACCTCGGCGGCGTCAATCCCGCTGGCGCTGGCCGAAGCGGTCCATGACGGGCGCATCAAGCGCGGCGAACTGGTGCTGCTCGAAGCCATGGGCGGCGGCTTCACCTGGGGCTCGGCGCTGATCCGCTGGTAGCCGCCGGGGAAATAGCCCCGCGCCCCGAAAAACTCACCGCTATACCTTTGACGTTGCAGGGTTTCGTCATTAGGCTTGCTGTTCGGACAACGTCTGGAGGGCCTGAGCCATGACCGGCGGTACCGTCACGCGTGCCCAGTTGAGCGAAGCCGTCTATCAAGAGGTCGGTCTGTCGCGGAATGAGTCGGCCGATCTGGTCGAAACGGTGCTGGGCGAAATCTCGGACGCGCTGTCGCGCGGCGAGATGGTCAAGATATCGTCCTTCGGCAGCTTCGCCGTCCGCCAGAAGGGCGAGCGGGTCGGCCGCAATCCCAAGACCGGCGAGGAAGTGCCGATCGAGCCGCGCCATGTTCTGGTGTTCCGGGCGAGCCATGTGCTCAAGGACCAGATCAATACGACGCTCGGCAAGGCCGCCGGCAAGCCCGGCCGGAAGGCCTGAACACCATGCCCGACCCCGTGCGCATCGACGGCGACGAGCCGGCGCGCCGGGCGGTCAAATCGGCCACGGCCTTTCGGACGATCAGCGAGGTCGCCGACGAGCTGGACGTGCCGCAGCATGTCCTGCGCTTCTGGGAAACCAAGTTTCCGCAGATCCGCCCGCTGAAACGTGGCGGCGGGCGGCGCTATTACCGGCCTGAGGATGTCGAGCTGCTGCGCAAGGTGGCGAAGCTGCTCTATCAGGAAGGCTATACCATCAAGGGCGTGCAGCGGCTGCTGCGCGAGGGCGCGCTCAAGGCCGGCGCCGGGCCGGCCTATGAAGAGATGGCGCTGCCGCTGGGCCTGGAAGAGCTCGACGCCGACCTTATACCGCCGGACGAGCCCGAACCGGCGCCGGAACCGAAGCCCGCCCGACGCCGCGCGCTCGATGCGACCACGCGCGAGGTTCTGGCCGACCTGCTGATCGAACTGGAAGCGATCAGGGCGCTGCTGGCGCGACGCTGAGCGGCAGGCCGGGCCGTGGAGCGGGCAGGCGCCAGCACAAGGCCACGCCCCAGGCCAGCGCCAAGGCCCCGGCGCCCAGCATCGAATAGAGCGCGTCTTCGGAATATTGCATCGCCTCGACCACGCCGCCGCCGGCGGCGATGCCGCAGAAATCCAGCACGGCATGGACGATGACGCCGGGCCAGATCGAACCGGTGCGCACCCGGACCGCACCCAGGATGACGCCCAGCCCGACCACGCTCGCCGCCTGGGCCAGCACCAGCCGATAGTCGATCGGCGATAGCAGGCCGGCCAGATGGATCGCGCCGAACAGCAGCGCCGAGAGCAGGATCGATCGGCGCGGCCGGTCCAGACCCAGCCGATCCATGACGAGGCCGCGAAACAGGCCCTCCTCGCCGAAGCCCACGGCCAGGCTGACCGCGCCCCAGCCCGCCAGGTAGCGCCAGCCATCCTCGGCCAGGCCCTGGCTGAGCGGGACCAGCGCGTCGAGCCAGATCGGCCACAGCATCCACCAGTGACCGAACGCCACAGGCCCGGTGAAGCCGCTGCGGCGCCAGCGCCGGGCGAAGGTCAGCGCCACCGCCAGCAGCAGGGCGAAGCCGACCTTGTCGCCGGCATAGAGCTCCAGCTCGGACGGCTGCCAATGGCCGGTCGTGATGATCAGCTGAAACGCAAGCTCCCACAGCACCAAAGCCAGCGAGGTCGCGACGGCCAGAACAATTTCCCTCACACCGTCACTCCAAATGGGGCACCTCTCCCTTCTGCATAGCGGTCCGGCGGCCCCGCGAGAAGATGCTGGTTGCATCGGCCGCCCGGCGGCACCTATATTCCGCCCCGCCGTCGCCCGTTCGGGCGTGCGGCATTCGGTAAGTCGGGCAATAGCGCAGCCTGGTAGCGCATCAGTCTGGGGGACTGGGGGTCGTGGGTTCGAATCCCGCTTGCCCGACCACCGAAAAATCCGATCAAGGGCTTCACGGGAAACCGGGGGCCCTTTTTTGTTGGCACCAGCGGCCTATTCGCCGGCGCCTCGCCGCCGGAGGCGGCGGCCCGGGCACTTCGCCTGTGAGCGCGGACACATCGCAAGCCAGTGGGATTCCGCCAAATTCCTTGATGCACGAAACACGGTTTCGCTGTGAGGACGGATGGGCCGTCCCTATGGAGAATTTGGATGAAACCCTTTGCCTGCTTCTTCCGTATTGCCGCCGCAAGCATCATCCTGCTGAGCTCCGCCGGTGCGGCCAACGCCGCCTCGATCGACAGCCGCTTTTTCGGCCATTGGGTCGGTACCGGCACCGTCACCGACTATGTGGCCGACACGCCCAAGGCGATGGACCGAAATATCGAGGTCGAGATCAAGAAGGTCGGCGCCAACGGCTTCGAGGTGCGCAACTCCCTGATGACGACGATGTCCGACAAGGAGACGCGGGTCGTCGCCGAGCCGACCGGCGCCACCGCGGTGCATCAGGTGTTCGAGCCGATCGGCACGACGGGGCGCTGGGCGGCCCAGAAGGCGTGCACCGATCTCACCAAGCGGAAGGGGTGCGGTTGGGCCCATGTCGTCGGCAGTACCTTGGTCGTCGACGTTCTGACGGTCGATGCAAAGGGCGCGGAAACCATCATGAGCACGAAGCGGCAGCTGACCGAGGACGGCATCAAGGTGACGTTCCGCCGGATCACCGACGGCGATCTGTCGCGCGTCGTCGAGGGCACGATGAAGAACGCCACGCCCTGATCATCCCCTCGATGGTCGGGCCCGGCCCCTGGTGCGGTGATCCAGGGGCCGGCCCGGACGCCGCAAATTTTTCCGATCCTCCTCTTGGCGGCGCAGCGCTTTGGCGCGATCATCGGTCCCATGACCGATCGCCCCGATTGCATTCGCCATTATTCCGAGATCCAGGTTCCGGATGATGCCCATTACCCCGGCAGCGACGAACTGCTGAGCATCGACAGCCCGTTCGCGCGGCACTTCGGCCTGACCCGGCTGGGCATCCATCACGAGTTGGTGCCGCCCGGACGGCGCACCTCCTTTCCGCATGCCGAGAGTGCCGAGCAGGAATTCGTCTATGTGATCGAGGGCTATCCCGACGTCTGGCTCGACGGCGTGCTCCATCCGCTGGTGCCGGGCGACGCGGTCGGATTTCCGGCGGGCACCGGGCAATCGCACTGTTTCCTCAACAACAGCGACCGCGACGTGCGGCTGCTGGTGGTCGGCGAGCCGGCCAAGCCCGAGAACCGTATCCTCTATCCGCTCAATCCGGAGCATCAGGCGACGCGCAAGGATGGCTGGACCGATGCGCCGGCGCGGCCGATGGGCCCCCATGACGGCATGGCGCGCGCCGGAACGCGGACGGTCGATCAGCACCTGATCGACCGCATCGATCATTTCGTGCTGACCGTGGCCGATGTGGAGGCGACCTGCGCCTTCTACGTCGCCGCGATCGGGGTGAGCGTGATCAAGGGCCCGGGCGCGCGCCGCGCCATCCGGTTCGGCCGGCACAAGATCAATCTGCACACCCACGGCCGGGAATGGTCGCCGCGCGCGCTGCATCCCACGCCCGGCGCCGGCGATTTCTGTCTGATCTCGAACGTCTCGCTCGTTACGATCCAGGAACGATTGGCCGCCGCGGGCGTGGCGATCGAGCTGGGCCCGGTCGAGCGGCCGGGCGCGCTCGGGCCCATGCAGTCGGTCTATTTCCGCGATCCGGATCAGAACCTTGTCGAGATCTCGTGCTATCCCCCGGGCGTCGAATAAGGCCTCCCTCGTCGTCCCGCGAATGCGCTTGGGGGTGACGAATTGAAGTGGGTTGCGCTTTTCATCGGAAGCGGGTTGCGCTACTCTTGTGTGAGCGGGTTGCACCTGGCGGCCCCGTTTCCCGATGCTCCGGTGCGAGGCGATCCATGGCGACGACCACGATTGGCGTGAAAATCGACGAGGATCTGCGCAACCGCCTCAAGAAAGCCGCCGAACGCCTGGGGCGCACGCCCCATTGGCTGATCAAGCAATCGATCGTGACCATTCTCGAAAGGGTCGAGCGTGGCGACGATCTGGCGTCGGTCGTGGGCGAGGGCGCCCATGCGGCCGACGCGCTCGACGGCATCGTGGATCATGAGGCGGGCGCCCAGCCTTTCCTGGAATTCGCCCAGAACGTCCAGCCGCAGACCGTGCTGCGCGCCAAGATCACGGCGGCCTATCGCCGGCCGGAGCCGGAATGCCTGCCGCTGCTGATCAGCGAGGCGACCCTGCCGGCGCCGGTCGCCGAACAGGGTCGGCAATTGGCGCGCAAGCTGGTCGAGGCATTGCGCGGCAAGCGCCGGGGCGGCGGCGTCGAAGGCCTGATCCATGAATATTCGCTGTCGAGCCAGGAGGGCGTCGCCCTCATGTGCCTGGCCGAGGCGCTGCTGCGCATTCCCGACCGGGCCACGCGCGATGCGCTGATCCGCGACAAGATCAGCGTCGGCGACTGGCATTCCCATGTCGGCAACAGCCCGTCCCTGTTCGTCAATGCCGCGACCTGGGGCCTGGTCGTGACCGGGCGCCTGACCACGACATCCAGCGAATCGGGCCTGTCCTCGGCGCTGACGCGCCTGATCGGCAAGGGCGGCGAGCCGCTCATTCGCAAGGGCGTCGATATCGCCATGCGCATGATGGGCGAGCAGTTCGTCACCGGCCAGACCATCTCGGAAGCGCTCGCCAACAGTCGTAAGCTGGAGGCAAAGGGCTTCCGCTATTCCTATGACATGCTGGGCGAGGCGGCGACGACGGCGCGCGATGCCGAGCGCTATTACGCCGACTATGAGCAGGCGATCCACGCCATCGGCAAGGCGGCGGCGCGGCGCGGCATCTACGAGGGGCCGGGCATCTCGATCAAGCTGTCGGCGCTCCACCCGCGCTATTCCCGCGCGCAAGCCGACCGGGTCATGGGCGAGCTGCTGCCGCGCCTGAAGGCGCTGGTCATGCTCGGCCGCAGCTACGATATCGGCATCAATATCGATGCGGAGGAGGCGGACCGGCTGGAGCTGTCGCTCGATCTCTTGGAGGCCTTGTGCTTCGCGCCGGAACTGGCGGGCTGGAACGGCATCGGCTTCGTCGTCCAGGCCTATCAGAAGCGCGCGCCCTTCGTGCTCGACTACATCATCGACCTGGCGCGGCGCAGCGGCCATCGGCTGATGGTCCGCCTGGTCAAGGGCGCCTATTGGGACAGCGAGATCAAGCGCGCCCAGCAGGATGGGCTGGAGGGCTTCCCGGTCTTCACCCGCAAGATCCACACCGATGTGTCCTACCTCGCCTGCGCGCGCAAGCTGCTGGCGGTGCCGGACGCGGTCTTCCCGCAATTCGCCACCCACAACGGCCATACGCTCGCGACGATCCATGCCATGGCGGGCGGCAACTACTACGCCGGTCAATACGAGTTCCAGTGCCTGCATGGCATGGGCGAGCCGCTGTATGAGGAGGTCGTGGGCCCAGGCAAGCTGAACCGCCCGTGCCGCATCTATGCGCCGGTCGGCACGCACGAGACCTTGTTGGCCTATCTGGTCCGCCGCCTGCTGGAGAATGGCGCCAACACCTCGTTCGTCAACCGCATCGCCGACGAGAGCATCTCGATCGAGGAGATGATCGCCGACCCGATCGAGCAGGCCAAGGCGGTCGAGCCGGTCGGCGCCACCCATGCCAAGATCGCCCTGCCGCGCGATCTGTTCGGCGCGGAGCGGCCGAACTCCGCCGGCCTGGACCTCGCGAACGAACAGCGTCTGGCCTCGCTGTCGGCCGCCTTGCTGTCGAGCGGCGATACCGCCTATCGGGCGATGCCGCTCTTGGCCGACGGGCCGCAGGACGGGCCGGCGCGCGAGGTGCGCAATCCGGCCAACCATCGCGATCTGGTCGGCATGGTGATCGAAGCCTCGGCCAACCAGGTCGATGCCGCCATGGCCCATGCGGTCGCGGCCGCGCCGATCTGGCAATCGACCCCGCCGGACGAGCGCGCCGGTTGCCTGAAGCGCGCGGCCGACCTGATGGAGACGCGGATGCCGCAGCTCCTGGGCCTGATCGTGCGCGAGGCCGGAAAGTCGCTGCCGAACGCCATCGCCGAGGTGCGCGAGGCGGTCGATTTCCTGCGCTATTACGCCCATCAGGTCGAAGCGTCCTTCTCGAACGACAGCCATCGCCCGCTCGGCCCCGTGGTCTGCATCAGCCCGTGGAATTTTCCGCTGGCGATCTTCACCGGTCAGGTTGCGGCCGCGCTGGCAGCGGGCAATCCCGTCCTGGCGAAGCCCGCGGAGGAAACGCCGCTGATTGCCGCGGTCGCGATCCAGCTGCTGCGGGAGGCCGGCGTGCCGGAAGGGGCGGTGCAGCTCTTGCCGGGCGCCGGCGACGTCGGTGCGCGCCTGGTGGCCGATCCGCGCGGCCGGGCGGTGATGTTCACCGGCTCGACCGAGGTGGCGCGGCTCATCCAGAAGACCCTGTCGGAACGCCTGAGCCCCGAGGGCAAGCCCATCCCGCTGATCGCCGAGACCGGCGGCCAGAACGCGCTGATCGTCGATAGCTCGGCGCTCCCGGAACAGGTCGTGGGCGACGTGCTGATGAGCGCGTTCGACAGCGCCGGCCAGCGCTGCTCGGCGCTGCGCGTGCTGTGCTTGCAGGAAGAGGCAGCCGACCGGGTGCTGACCATGCTCAAGGGCGCCATGGCCGAGCTGGTCGTGGGCAATCCCGACCGGCTCGCGGTCGATGTCGGTCCGGTCATCAGCCAGGAGGCCAAGGTCGGCATCCTGAAGCATGTCGCGGCCCTCAAGGCGAAGGGCCGCAAGGTCGAGGAGCTGCCGCTGCCGGCGGCGACCAAGCACGGCACCTTCGTCGCGCCGACCCTGATCGAGCTCGACAGCTTCACCGAGTTGAAGCGCGAGGTGTTCGGGCCCGTGCTGCATGTCGTGCGCTACAAGCGCGACCGGCTGGACCAGCTGCTGGACGAGATCAACGCGGCCGGCTACGGCCTGACCTTCGGCGTCCATACCCGCATCGACGAGACCATCGTGCGGGTAACCGAGAAGATCGGCGCCGGCAACATCTATGTGAACCGCAACCTGATCGGCGCGGTCGTCGGCGTGCAGCCGTTCGGCGGCCACGGGCTGTCGGGCACGGGGCCCAAGGCCGGCGGCCCGCTCTATCTGTCGCGCCTGCTGGCGGCCCGCCCCGGCGGCCACCTGCCGGCCGAGGATGCCGGCGCGCCGCCGGCCGTGGCCGTCGCCTATCGCAGTTGGCTGACGGCGCAAGGGCACACCGCCGCCGCCGAGCGTTGCGGGCGCTATCTGGCGGTCTCGCTTGCCGGCACGGTGAAGGATCTGGCCGGCCCGGTCGGCGAGCGCAACACCTATGTGATCCAGCCGCGGGGCACGATCGCCTGTCTGGCCCAGACCGAGCCCGGCCTGCTGCTGCAGATCGGTGCCGCGCTCGCGACCGGCAACAAGGTGCTGGTGCAGGTGTCGCCCGGCCTGAAGCAACTGGTGGCGCGCCTGCCGGCGCCGCTCAAGGGCTGGGTCTCGTCCGCCGAGGACTGGACCGCGGCCGGCCCGATCGCCGCCGTGCTGTTCGAGGGCGACAGCGACGCGCTGAAATCGGTCAACCAGCAGGCGGCGGCACTGGCCGGCCCGATCGTGCCGGTCTATGGCATCGACCGCGACGCGCTGGCCGACGGCACCGAGGATTACCCGCTGGAATGGCTGGTCGCCGAACGCTCGATCAGCACGAACACGGCGGCCGCCGGCGGCAATGCCAGTCTGATGACGATCGGGTAGGGGGCACGCCCCTCACCCGTTTCTCATCACAATTCAGTGCCGATGCCTAGATACAAGGGCCGGGGTGAGGGTGTTGCCGTCACTCGGTTGACAAAGCCTGCCGCACATCCGAAGCTCCCGGACGAACCAAAAACGATCGGCCGAAATCATGACCCCCATTGCGCGCATTCTCCGGTCGATCGCCGCGCCCCCTGTCGCGCCGCCGCCTCCCGCGGCCGTGCTTGGCTGATAGCCAAGTTTCCTGACGCACTCCGGCTGATGTGATCCCCCGCGCCGACGCGCGGCTGGAGTCCTGACTATCTCCCGACGGGGAAATCTGATGAAAATCGACAAGGCGGCTTTGACCGCTTTCGGCTCGACGAGCCTGTTCGTGCTGCTGTGGAGCAGCGGTGCCATCGCGGCCAAGCTGGGGCTCGGGCATGCGACGCCGCTGGCGTTTCTGATCCTGCGCTTCGGCCTCGCGTTCGCGGTGCTGCTGGCGATCGGCCTCGCCCGTCGGCAGTGGCTGCCGGCCAAGGGCACACGCGGTCGGGTCGCCGCGACGGGCGCCCTGCTGATCGGCAGCTATTCGATCTGCTACATCCTGGCGCTGCATCACGGGGTGACGCCGGGCGTGCTGGCGACCGTGCTGGGCGTGCAGCCGATCCTGACGCTCGTGCTGCTGGAGCGGCGCTTTTCCGGGATGCGTGTTCTGGGGCTGGGCCTGGCGCTCGCGGGGCTGGTGCTGGTCGTCTATCAGAGCATCGGCCAGGCGCGCCTGTCGGTCCTGGGCATCGGCTTCGCGCTGGCGGCGCTCGGCTGCATGACCATCGGCGCCATCCTGCAGAAGGGCGTGAAGCAGGCGCCGGCGACGCTGCTGCCGCTGCAATATGGCGTCAGCCTGGTCCTGTGCGTGGCCTGCCTGCCGTTCGAGCCGTTCGGCTTCGATCTCACCGGCGCGTTCCTGCTCGAACTGGGCTGGATGGGATTGGTGATCTCGGTCGGGGCCACGCTGCTGTTCTACCGGCTGATCCAGGCCGGCAACCTGGTCAATGTCACCAGCCTGTTCTATCTCGTGCCGGCGGTGACGGCGGCGATGGATTACGCCTTCCTCGGCAATCCGATGGCGCCCTTGAGCCTCGCCGGCATGGCGGCGATCCTCGTGGGGCTGGTCCTGGTGTTCCGGACCGCTTAGGGGTTGTCCAAAAATAAGTGCGTCATTGCTTCTGTTTCGTCATTCCCGCGAAAGCGGGAATCCAGAGCAAGCGATGGATCTCTGCCACTCTGGATTCCCGCCTCCGCGGGAATGACGACAAGAAAGTTGAAGCAGTTATTCGTCAACAGTGCCTTAGGCAAGCCGGTTGGCGAGGATGCCGATGCCCTCGATCACGACCTCGACTTCGGCGCCGGGCCGCATCGGTCCGGCGCCGAGCGACGTGCCGCAGGCGATGATGTCGCCGGGCTCCAGCGTCATATCGCGCGAGATCAGGCTGACGATCTGCTTGGGCTGGAAAATCATGTCGCTGGCCGCATAGTTCTGGCGCTCGCGGCCGTCGACCAACGTCCGGATCGTGAGGGTCGCCGGATCGAGCCCGGTCGCGATGGCGGGCCCGAAAATGCCGAACGTGTCGAAGCTCTTGGCCCGGGTCCATTGCACGAAGCTCGGGTCCCGGCGCAGCACGTCGAGGGCCGTCACGTCGTTGACGCAGGTATAGCCGAAGATGCCGGCTTCGGCCTCGTCCTCGTCCACGTCGAACAGGGAGCGGCCGATGACGATGCCCAACTCGCCCTCATAGAGGATCTTGCCCTCGTATTTCGGCGGCACGCGGATCGGCGCCCCGGTCGGATGAAAGGAATTGGGTCCTTTCAGGAAATACAGCGGCTCGGCCGGGATCGCGTTGCCGTTCTTCGCCGCCGAAGCATGAAAATTGTTCCACAGGCCGATAAATTTGGTCGGCACCGTGGGCGTGAGGAGCGTGACCTCGGCCAGCGGGATGCGGCGGCCGGTCGGGGCAGAGCCGTCGAGCATCAGACCCTGGTGCTCGGCGATTTGGTCGCCCGCGAGCGTGCCGAAGCCTACGATGTGACCTTGCGAAAAGCGCACCCAGAGCGTCATGGCGTCAGACCACCGTCTTGGCGAGCGCCTGATCCAGATCGCGGATCAGATCCTCGCGTTGTTCGATGCCGATCGACAGGCGCACGACCTCGGGGCCGGCGCCGGCGGCAATCTGTTGAGCCTCGGTCAATTGCCGGTGCGTTGTCGAGGCCGGATGCAGAATCAGCGACTTGGTATCGCCGATATTGGCGAGATGGGAGAACAGCTCGACCCCCTCGACCAGCTTGATGCCGGCCTCGTAGCCGCCCTTCAGGCCGATGGTGAAGACCGAGCCCGCGCCCTTCGGCAGGTAGCGCTTGGCGAGCGCGTGATAGGGGCTCGACGGCAGGCCGGCATAGGACACCCAGTCGACGGCCGGATGCTCGGCCAGGAAACGCGCGACGGCCTCGGCATTGGCGACGTGACGCTCCATGCGCAGCGCCAGGGTCTCGATGCCGGTCAGGGTCAGGAACGCGTTCATCGGCGCCATGGCCGGGCCGAGATCGCGCAAGCCGACCGCATGGCCATGGACGGTGAAGGCGAGGTCGCCGAACGTCTCCTGGAAACGCAGACCGTGATAGGCCGGCTCCGGTTCGGCCAGCGTCGCGTATTTGGCGCTTTGCGACCAATCGAACTTGCCGGAATCGACGACGCAGCCGCCCATGGCCTGGCCGTGGCCGCCCAGGAACTTGGTGGTCGAATGCACCACCAGATCGGCGCCATGCTCGATCGGCCGGCAGAGGTAGGGCGATGCCATGGTGTTGTCGACGATGAACAGGATGCCGGCATCCTGGGCGATCCGCGCGACCGCTTCCAGATCGGTCACCACGCCGCCCGGGTTGGCCAGGCTTTCGACGAAGATCGCCCGGCAATCCTCGGCCTCGTCCAGCGCACGCTTGAAATTGTCCGGATCGGTCTGGTCGACGAATTTAGCGTTCCAGCCGAATTTGGTGAAGCTGCGGCCGAACTGGGTGATGGATCCGCCATAGAGCCGGTTGGACGCCAGGAACGAGGCCCCGGGCGTCATGAAGCCGAAAAAAGCGAGCAGTTGGGCGGCATGGCCTGACGCGCAACAGACAGCACCGCGGCCGCCCTCCAATGTCGCCATGCGCTCTTCCAGCGCCGCCACGGTCGGGTTGGTCAGGCGCGAATAGATGTAGCCATAGCTTTGCAGATTAAACAGCGAGGCGGCCTGGTCGACATCCTCGAACACATAGGCCGTCGTCTGATAGATCGGCATGGCGCGGGCGCCGGTCGTGGCGTCGGGGGGCGTGCCGGCATGAACGGCCAGGGTCTCAAACCCGTAGGCGGGCGGCTTGGTCATGGGGTCGGTCCTCTGCCAGCGCGTCAAAGACGAAGCGAGCCGGAGTTTACCCGGCTCGCCCGCAAAGAATAGCGCTGATTCGACCCCTTACGCGAAGTTCGCTGGCGACCTTAATCCCCGCCCTCCGCCTCCGGCAGCTTGCGACCGGTGCTCAAACGGTAGGCAATTGCTCCGGCGCGCAGCGTGCAATCGACCAGGAAGCCGATGCTGGCGAAGGCGCCGGTGATCAGCGTAATGGCCAGCAGCATGCCGCTGACGATCGCATCGGCGTCGAGCGGCGGTTGCTCGGTCGTGGTGGCGATGCCGGGCCAGGCCATGGCGTCGAAGCCGCCATAGGCGGCGCTGCCGATCAGGTCGGCCGACACTTCCGGCAGGGGATGGGCGTTGAGCGCGCGCATCATGAAGGCGACCAGCGCCAGGACGATGGCGCTGCCGACCAGCAGCCCCCGCACCATCTGGCTGCATTCGGCCTGGTGTGCCGCGCAGAAAGCGGCGAAACGGCTGGCGGACCCCGGGTTCGGTTTGCTGGTCATGGTGCTGCACCCAATCTTTCGGATCCTCGGAGCGATCCGTATATTGCAGTGCAGCAATTTACATGCCGGAGCGGAATTCCAAGCTGCTATTGCCTCATGTCAGCCTTGCTGCGGAGCGAAAGGGCTAGACCTGCTTGCGCCGGCGGCTGGAGATGATGCCGGTATTGACCCCGCTCCAGCCGAGTTCGCCGCACAGGCGGGAATACTCGATCTTGGGGCAGCGGTTCATCACCACATCCAGCCCGGCCGCCTCGGCGCGGGCGGCGGCTTCGTCATGGCGCACGCCGATCTGCATCCAGACCGCCTTGGCGCCGATCCCGATCGCCTCTTCGACGATCGCCGGGGCGGCATCGCTGGCCCGGAACACATCGACCAGATCGACCGGCACGGGCACATCGGCAAGCGAGGCCATGACCGGCTCCCCCAGGATCTCCTCGCCCACCGCGCGCGGGTTGACCGGGATGACCCGGAAGCCCTTCGCCTGCAGATATTTCATCACGAAATAGCTGGGCCGGTTCCAGTTCGGGCTGGCGCCGACCATGGCGATGGTCTTGGTCCGACGCAGCACGCCGCGCAGATAGTCGTCGCTATAGCTGTCGTGGTTCACGGGTTCACTCATTCGCCGGTCCATTCGGGCGCACGCTTGGCCAGGAAGGCGTCGATGCCTTCGCCCGCGTCGCGCGCCAGCATGTTGCGCGTCATCACGCCGCTGGCATAGGCGTAGGCCGCCTCCAGGTCCAGCTCGACCTGGGCATAGAAGGCTTCCTTGCCGATCGCCAGCGTGAGCGGGCTTTTCGACGCGATCTGCCGGGCGAGTTCCAGCGTCGCCGCTGCCAACTCGGCCGCCGGCACGACCCGGTTTATCAGGCCGATCTCGCGGGCCCGCTCGGCCGGAACGAGATCGCCGGTCAGCAGCATCTCCATCGCTTGCTTGCGCGGGACCGCGCGGCTCAACGCGACCATCGGGGTCGAGCAGAACAGGCCGATATTGACGCCCGGCGTCGCGAATCGGGCGCTGTCCGCCGCGACCGCCAGATCGCAGCTCGCGACCAGCTGGCACCCGGCGGCGGTGGCGACGCCATGGACGCGCGCGATCACCGGCTTGGGCAGGCGAACGAGCTTCAGCATCAGGCGCGAGCATTGGGCGAACAGCGCCTCATAGGCCTCGCGCCGCCGGTCGGCCCGAACCTCGCGCAGGTCATGGCCGGCGCAGAAGGCGGGGCCGGCAGCGGCGATGACGACGACCTTGACCGACGGATCCTCGGCAATGGCGTCCAGCTGGGTTTCCAGCGCCGTCATCAGGCCGATCGACAGCGCGTTGCGCTGGTCCGGACGGTTCAGGGTCAGGGTCGCGATGCCGTCGACATCGTCGCGCAACAGAATGGCGGAAGGATCGGCCATGTTTGGGCCTCGCTCGTCGTCTCTAACAGAGCGCGAGTTTGACCCAATCGGGCCGGTGCCGCCAGAGCGCTTTCCGTTTGGCTCGATTGATCCAAGCGATAAGAAATCGCTCCAGATCGGCAACATCTGAGCGAGATCAGCGCGCCACAGGTCGATGTCGGAGCCGCCCCGTTTGCCCTGGCTGTCCACGGCGCCGGCATCGATCCAACCAATGATTCCATATGGGATACAACAGAACCATTTGATCCATGCTTGACGATGGTGGGCGCCCTCGCGCTTTGTTGTGGGAAAACGAACGGGAGAGCAGACCCTATGTCCGAGCAGCCATCGCGCATCACCATCGCCGAGTTCGAGCGCATCGTCGAAGAAAGCCTGCCGATGGCGGCCGCCTGGAAGATGCAGACCATCGCGATCCATCATGGGCGGGCAACGCTGCGGCTGGGCTTCGATGCCGGCTTCATCCGGCCGGGCGGCACGATCAACGGGCCGATTCAGATGGGCCTGGCCGACGTCGCCATCTTCGCGGCCCTGCTGGGGGCGATCGGTCCGGTGCCGGGTGCGGTCACGTCGAACCTGTCGATCAACTTCCTGCGCCGGCCGAAGCCGTCGCCGCTGATCGCCGAGGCGCGCATGCTGAAGGTCGGTCGGAAACTGGCGGTGGGCGAGGTCGAACTATTCTCGGAGGGCGACCCGGATATGCTCGCCCATGTGGTCGCGACCTACGCGATCCCGGCGTAGACCGCCCGCGTGTAGGTCTCGCCATGGCCTGAAAGATACAGCGCCAGGCGCTCGATGAAGTCTTGGGCGCCGGCCTGCTGGCCGTGCATCGCGATGCAGATGATGGCAAGGGACGCGATCATGAGGCCGGGCGCCAGATCGGGCGCGGCCAGCCGGCGCGATGCCAGCACGAAACCGCCGGCGACCAGCCCGCCGATGATGAGGCCGGAACAAACCTCGGAAATGGAATGGGCGTCGAGCGCCAGGCGCGAGATGCCGACGGCGAGCGCGCCGGCCAGGCCGATCGCCATCAGCGCCAGCCGGTGGCGCTGGGCCACGCCGCGCGACAGCAGATGGATCGCCGTGAGCGTGACCGAAGTCGTCAGCATGGTATGGCCGCTGATGCCGGTGAAATTCAGCCAGGCACTGCCGATGCCCCAACCGAGGAACGCGATCTTGGTGCCGATGACCGAGGCGGCACCGAGCCCGAAATCGACCAACCAGACGATCATGGCCCGCCAGGCGCCGCCGGCGGCGAGCCAGAGCGCGATCGTCGCGGCGGCCGGCAGCATCACGGCGCTGTCGCCGAAGTCGGTGATGAGCTGCCAGGGCGTCATAATCGGCGATGGGTGTCCGAAAGCGGGAGGATAGGCGGCACAGGATAGCGCGATTGCCCAGCAGATGGGTATACGGATGTTGCGCTGCAATGTAGGCGAATTCGCGGCGAGAATCCACAACCGGTCCTTTCCGGCTTGCACGCTCTGGTCGCGGCACGCCACTCTCTGCCGGCGCCACCTCCCATCCGCTTCAAGGTTGCAATTTGGCCGATCCCGTTCCTCATTTCGACGGCGCCAGCCTGGCGCTCCTCTGGTGCCTGCCTTTCGCCGGCCTGCTGCTGTCCGTGGCGCTCATGCCCCTGGTCGCCGCCGGCTTCTGGCATCGTCACTACGGCAAGATCGCGGCCGGCTGGGCGGCGCTGTTCCTGGTGCCGTTCGCGATCATGTTCGGTCCGGCGCTGGCGCTGCACGAGATCCTGCTGGTGGCATTGACCGAATATCTGCCGTTCATCCTGCTGGTGACGGCACTCTATGTCGTCGCCGGCGGCATCGAGATCGGCGGCAAGCTGTCCGGTTCGCCGTGGATGAACGTCGGGCTGCTGGCGGTCGGCACGGTGCTGGCGAGCGGGATCGGCACGACCGGGGCGGCCATGCTGCTGATCCGCCCGCTGCTGCGCGCCAATGCCGCCCGCAAGTACCGGACCCATGTCGTCATCTTCTTCATCATCCTGGTCGGCAATGTCGGCGGCGCCCTGTCGCCGCTCGGCGATCCGCCGCTGTTCCTGGGTTTTCTGAACGGCGTCGATTTCTTCTGGACGACGCGGGTGCTGCTGCTGCCGACGGTGTTGGCGGTGGGCCTGCTGCTGCTGCTCTATCTGTTGGTCGATTTCGTGCTCTACCGGCGCGAGGGCAAGGCCGTGACGGCGATCGAGTTCAAACGCAAGCTGACCATCGACGGCCACTTCAATTTTCTGCTGATCGGCGGCGTGATCGGTGCGGTGCTGTTGAGCGGCCTGTGGCATCCGGCGCCGACCCTGTCGGTCGGCGGGGTCGAGGTCACGATCGAGAATCTCGCCCGCGAGGCGATCCTGCTGGCGGTGATCGGCTTGTCCTGGTGGGTGACGCCGCGCGCGATCCGCACCCGCAACGCCTTCACCTGGGAGCCGGTGCTGGAAGTGGCCAAGCTGTTCTGCGGCATCTTCCTGACCATCGTGCCGGTCATGGCCATCCTGTCGGCCGGCACGGGGGGCGCGCTGGGGCCGGTCGTCCACTTGGTCGAGCGCGCCGGCGGGCCCAACAATCTCGCCTATTTCTGGGTGACCGGGCTGCTGTCGAGCTTCCTCGACAATGCGCCGACCTACCTGATCTTCTTCAATGCGGCCGGCGGCGATGCCGACAGGCTGATGACGACCGGCGCCGCCACGCTCGAGGCGATCTCCGCCGGGGCCGTGTTCATGGGCGGGCTCACTTATATCGGCAACGCGCCGAACCTGATGATCCGCGCCATCGCCGAGGAGCAGGGCGTGAAAATGCCGAATTTCGTGGGATATTTCGCCATCGCCGGCCTGTTGCTGTTGCCGGTGTTCGGGATCCTGTCGCTGGTATTCTTCGCATGACGAATGATCTGGGCAACGGCCCGCTTCGCGCCGGACGAGCCATTGCCCATCGGCATGCTTCGGCCTGGATCGACGGGAGCTATCGGCTGGTGCCCCCAAGCGGCTGGTGAAGCAGTTGGATCACGGCGGCGCCTGACCTGCGAACCGCCCTGCTGCTTGCGCACGCGGCGATCGGAGCCGGGCGCGACCATACCGGGAACGTACCCTTGATCTGCTCGATGACCCGCTTGGCTTCCCTGAGCAGGGAGCGGCCGGCCGAGGTCAGCGACAGATGTCTCGCCGGCGGCGATGAGATATTCGAGCTGGCGGAAGGTATAGCGCATCGGGGCTACTGGTTGCCGGGCACGCCATAGCTGGGCGCGTCCGACGGGTCGAGGGCGCGCGCGACATAGGCGTCGAGCTGGGGCGCGTAGATCGCCCACAGCCGTTCCAGCGCCCCGATCGGATCGCCCTCGTCCCAATCGACCCGGAGGTCCGCGACGGGCCAGGCGACGTCGCGGACGAGGAGCAGCCCGGCCGAATGCACCGGCCCCGCTTCGCCGCCCGCCGCCAGGGCTGCCCGCATCGCACGGAGCAGGCGGCCTCCCAACGGGCCGCCGGCGGCGAGAAAGTCATCGATCATCGCCTGCGGCACGGCCCCATCGGCCAACAGGTTGCCGGCGGCCGCGACGCCGTCGCCTTGCGCGACCGCATGGACGCCCAGGGTCCGGCTGCCCGAAAACACGGCCGTGCGCCCGGCGCTATCGACCAGGACCAACTGTCGATAGTCGATATGGGGACGGGTCGCGACCAGGATATCCAGCGCTTGGCCCGCGCTGGCGCCCCGCGCCATCAGGTCGAGGCCGAGGGGGCCCAGCGATGGATCGGTGATGTTCTGGGTGGCGACGACGCCGACGCCGGCGCGGGCATGGGCGCACCGCGCCGCGACCGCGGGCGATGACGACGAGATTGCCAGGCCGAACATGCCGGTCTCAGGGCAGCGCGCCGAAATGGAAAAGGTCATGGCGGCTAATCCGGGATGACGGCGGTGACATCGACCTCGACCAGCCATTCGGGGCGGGCGAGGGCGGACACGACGATACCGGTCGACACGGGATAGACCCCTTTCAGCCATTTTCCGATGGTGCGGTACACCGGCTCGCGATAGCGCGGATCGATAATGTAGATCGTGATCTTGCAGATGTGCTCCAGCGCCGAGCCGGCTTCTTCCAGCAGCATTTTGATATTGGCCATGGCCTGCTCGGTCTGGCCGGCGGCATCGCCGATCGCGACGCTCTCGCGCGTATCCAGATCCTGTCCGATCTGGCCGCGGACGAACACCATCGTGCCCCGGGCGACGACGGTCTGGCACAGGTCGTTGTCGAGCTTCTGCTCCGGATAGGTGTCCTTGGTGTTGAACTTGCGGATGCGGGTGTGGACCATGGGACGATGCTTTCCGAAAAATCGCGGGCGGGATTTAAGCGCGGGCAGTCTCCAGCGCGATGCCGGCGAGGGAGCGTCGGCGCAAATCCGGAGCAGGCGTCTCGACTGCCGTGGCGCTCATGCTTTCGTCTCGTCGGGGCCGAACCACTGATTGACCGCGCGGTCGCCCGGCAGGCGCGCCGTCGGACTCATGACCTTGTCGGACAGCCCGGCCGATTTCCTGACGAAATCGAGCGGCCCGTCCCAGTCGAAATTGCGGTAGACCGCGGCCAGATGGGCGAAGGGCGCCGATTGGGCGAACAGCTGAAAGGTCAGGCGATGGCCGGCATAGTCCGAGTTCAGCAGGTCGCGGGCGAAGGCCAGCAGCTTGCGCCGGTCCTCGGCCACCCAGTCGTCGTTGACCGAATAGAACTTGTCGAGCCAGGGCTTGGTCTCGGCTGCCTCGAACGCCGCCTTGTCCGGCGTCACACAGATCTGGCCGCCGCACAGCTCGCGCGCGATATGCATCATCTCGTGAAGCTGGGAGCAGGCCAGCACGCGGCCGGTATAGAGCAGCGACTGGTTCGGCATCATCAACCCACCCGGGCTGCGCTCGGCCAGCGTGATCGACGCCGTCAGATGCGCGTTGATGCCCTCGCGATAGACCGCAAGCTGGGCCAGCTTTTCCTGCACCGCCTGCTGCTTGTCGAGGCCGGTCTGGCGCACGTTGAACAGGGCGGCGCCGATCATCATGTCGGCGAGCTTCAGATTGCGCTGGACGAAGGCGAAGGCGGAATAGCGATGCAGCGTCGCGCGGATGAAGCTCGCCGCCTTGGTGTGCCGGTAGAACAGCACGTTTTCCCAGGGGATCAGCACATTGTCGAAGATGACCAGCGTGTCGACCTCGTCGAAGCGGTTGGACAGCGGGTAATCCTCGGCCGGCGCGCGGCCGGCAAAGCCGGTGCGGCAGATGAACTTCAGGTTCGGCGAGCCCAGATCGCAGATGAAGCCCACCGCATAGTCGGAATAGGCCTCGTTGCCCCAGTTGGCGATGGTCGGCTTGGTGAAGGCCTGGTCGGCATAGGCAGCGGCCGTTTCGTATTTGGCGCCGCGCACGATGAGCCCGGCATCCGTTTCCTTGACGACATGCAGCAGCATGTCCGGGTCCTGCTCCTGCGGCGGCTTGGAGCGATCGCCCTTCGGATCGGTGTTGGCCGAGACATGGAACGGGTCGGTGCGGAGCACCTTGTCGATATGGTCGCGGATGTTCTTGGAGAATTGCGGATCGACCTCGTTCAGCACGTCCTGGCCGTCGAACAGGGACCACATCTCGCCCACCGTCTCGTCGCCGACGCGGGTGACGATGCCGCCGACCGCTTCCAGCACCATGTCCGTCGCCCGGCGCTTGTCCCACCAATCCGCCTGGATGAAGGGCAGCTTGTTGCCGACGGCGTTGGTCTCGCCGTCCTGCTGGTGGCTCATCACGGCACGGGACGCGGGCGCATGCTGCATGTCGTAGATCTGCGCCCGGATATCGACGAGCGGCTTGAACATCGGATGGGTCGTAACGTCCTTGACCCGCTCGCCCGCGATGTAGACCGCGCGCCCGTCGCGGATCGCCTCCCGATATTCGGCCCCTGTGCGGATCATGATGGCTCCTCGCGTTTGCTATGCCGGCAGGGTCGCTCGATCGATGGCGTAAGGAAAATATCCGTTTCTTCTGCTTTGGTTTTTGTTTTTCCGAGGCAGTCGGATCAGCCGGGGGCGGCCGCCGTTCCTTTGCGTTTGGCCGCGGCCGGTGCCAGGATGCACAGGCTTTCGAACAGGATCGTGGCCGCGTTCTGGGCGGTAAGCCCGGAGGAATCGAACGGCGGCGAGACCTCGACGACGTCGCCGCCGATGAAGTCGATGCCGGCCAAGGCCCGGACCAGCCGTTGCGCCTCGACCATGGTAAGGCCGCCGGCTTCGGGCGTGCCGGTCCCCGGCGCGTAGACCGGATCGAGACTGTCGATGTCGAACGACAGATATGTGCGGCCGGTGCCGACGATCCGGCGCGCTTCCTCGGCCGCCCAGCGCCAGCCCTTATCGGTGAATTCCTCCATATAGACGACCCGCATGCCGGCATCGTGGCTGAACTTCCACATGTCGGGATGGTTCACCGACCCGCGGATGCCGATCTGAATGACCCGGGCCGGATCGAGCAGGCCTTCCTCGACCGCGCGGCGGAACGGCGCGCCGTGATGGAAGCGCGAGCCCAGATAATCATCGCCCGTGTCGCAATGGGCATCGATGTGAACCATGCCGACCGGCCCGTCCTGGGCGATCGCCCGCAGGATCGGCAGCGAGATCGAATGATCCCCGCCGACCGACAGCGGCACGGTTCCGGCTGCATGGACCTGGGCGAAGAACGCCTGGATCTCGTTCAAGGCGCCGACCAACTCGTAGGGTTGCTCCAGCCAGGCATCGCCAAGATCGGCCACGGCGACCAGATCGAACGGCCCGACGCCGGTCGCCTGATTGAAGCGGCGAATCAGGGTGGATTGCTCGCGCACGCCGCGCGGCCCGTGGCGCGCGCCGGTCCGGTTGGTCACGCCGCCGTCGAACGGAACCCCGATGATGCCGATGTCGACGCCGGCGGCTTGCTCCGCCAGCGGGAGACGGAAGAAGGTCGCGATGCCCGAATAGCGGGGTCGCAATTGCGGGTCGGCCAGCTCCGGATACCGTTTGATCTTCTTGATCATGCCAACCCCCATCCGTTACGCCGCGCGCGGCCAAGCCGGAGAGATACTGGCAGATTTTGGGCCGGCGGTGACAAGCTTCGCGCGCCGGTCGCGACGGAACTGAAGCCGAGCGCGCGAGGTTTGAAGAGGCGGCGGCATTTTTCTGCCCTCCCGCATCGACGGAGGAACGGACAATGGATCTCGAGACCCGTGCGCTGCGCGGCATCCTGGCCGGGGCCGGGTGCCTGATCGTCGCCAGCGCGCTCGCCGGCAATGCCGGATCGATCCTGCTGTCGATCGCCGTCTGCCTCGCCTGCGCCAGCCGGATGGAGCGAAACTACCGTCTCGGCGCCTACGGTATCCCCAAGCCCGAGTTGCTCGACTAAGCCGCCGCGTCGCGGCTCCGCTCCTGGAGTTGTGTGGAGATGCGCGCGACGAGGATAGAGCGCCCGGACGGGGCCGGGCCAAAGGCTGCGCTGACCTTTCGCCCGGTTCAACCGCGCCCAGCTCCGTCTTTCTCCATGCAACTCCAAAAATCCCGCCGGCATAAACACCTTATGGCAGGTCGGTAGGGCCGCATCCGCCCGCGTCGCCTTATCCGTCGCCTACCGAGACGTGATACGAAGGTAAGGCGGGCATCGACGCCTTGCTCCGGGTCCCCTCAAAGCAGGTGCAGCGTGTATCGCGTCTTGATTGTCGACGATGATGTCGAGCTTACCGAACTGCTTCGCGAATTCCTCGAACCCGAGGGCTTTGCCGTCGAGACGCTGCATGACGGTGTATCCTGTCTGCGGGTCAATCTGGAAACCAAGGATCTAGTCGTGCTCGACGTCATGCTTCCGGCCGTGTCGGGATTCGAGGTCCTGAAGCAGCTGCGGCAACGCTCGGACATCCCGGTGATCATGCTGACGGCGCGCGACGGCGACGTCGACCGGATCGTCGGACTGGAAATCGGCGCCGACGATTATGTCTCGAAACCGGTGAACCCACGCGAACTCGTGGCGCGAATTCGGGCGGTGCTGCGCCGCATGTCCCCGACGAAGGAGAAGCCGATCGGCGAACTCGCCGTGGGCGAAATCCGCCTGAATCCGGCATCGCGAAACGCCTGGGCCGGCGAGCAGCGGCTCGATCTCACGACCGCGGAGTTCAATCTGCTGCAATATTTGTTGCGGAACGCCGGCCAGATCGTCACCCGGGACGAACTGTCGGCCGCCGCGTTCGGCCGCAAACATCAGGCCAATGCCGACCGAAACGTCGATACGCTGGTCAGCAAGGTCCGGCGGAAGCTGGGCCCCGGCACCGACATGGACGATCGGATCAAGACAGTGCGCAATGTCGGCTATCTCTATGCGCTTCCCCCGCTCCCGGGCACGGCGGATGAGTAAACGCGAGGCGGGGCCTCGCCGACGCGCCGGCCCTCGCGCTTATGGGCTGCCGACCCTGCTTTTCGCCGCCGCGATTTCCGCTTGCCTGCCGACGCGGTCGGCCAAGGCCGACAGCGGCTACGAGCTGGGGCACGGCTATACCGTGGGTCCGTTCAATTTCGCCGGCTACGGCGAAATCACCCTCGCTGCGCCGGATGAAGGCCGCAAGACCGTCTCCCTGGAGGATTTCAGCCTCTTTGTCACCGGTCATGTGAACCGCTGGCTCAACCCCTTCGTCGAAGGCGAACTGACCCATCTGGATTTCACCCATTCCGGTCCGTCCGGCAGCGATCATGGCGACGGCAGTTTCGTGCTCGAACGGCTCTATAACGACTTCGAGCTCACCGATAGCCTGACGTTCCGCCTCGGCAAGATGTTGACCCCGGTTGGCTCCTGGAACGTGATCCACGGGGCGCCGCTCGTCTTGACGACGGTGCGGCCGGCGGTGACCTACCGGAATTTCAGCGAATATCTCACCGGCGCTTCCCTGATCTACACCGATCCCGATGGCGACAATCCGGGCCTGGAGGTCTATTGGCAGCCCGATCGCGAATTTTCCGAACGGCCCAACAGCATCACCTTCGATCAATATAAGATGGTCGAGGGCCTTCACCTAACCATACCCCTCTCTCTGCTCGATCAGATCGGATTCTCGTACCAGAGATCGCAGGATTCGCGGAACATCAACCAGTCTCTGTTCGGTCTCGACTTCAAATACACGATCGACAAGCTCACGCTGCAAGGGGAGGCGACCTATTCCTTCCTCGGCGATGGGGCGTCGGGCCATCAACCCCGAGCCGAGGCCGCTGCCTATCTGGCCGGCTCCTATGCGCTCGACGACATATGGTCGGTCTATTCCTGGTACGAGGGCTTCTCGAGCCGGGACTATGCCGCCGTCTCCCATGACCTGCTGGCGGGCGTCGCATTCCATCCCGTGCCCGCGATGTCGATCAAGGTCGAATATCTGCAGAATATCGGCGGGCCGCCGGTCAATCCGACCGGGCTGTTCGCCTCCTGGTCGATCCTGTTCTGAGCCGGTCGATGATCCGGCTCATTTCCGTACTCGCGATCCTGTTCGTGTGCGCCCCGATGGGACCGGCATGGGCCGAGGGCCTGCTGATCATCGCCAACCCGTCGGTGACCTTCGCACCGCCCCTCACGCTCCGGGAAATCGAGGCGATCTATCTCCTGCGCATCACGAACTGGCCCGACGGCAGCCATATCGTTCCGGTCAATCGCGAGGCATCGAGCGAGATCCGGGCGAGATTCACCGAGGAGGCGCTGAAGCAGGACAATGCCAGCCTGGCGGCCTATTGGAACGAGATGCATTTCCAAGGCAAGATGCCGCCGGTGGTGCAGGAATCGGAGCCGGCCATGCTGGCTTTCGTCCGACGGGTTCCGGGCGCCATCGGCTACATCAGCGCGTCGACGGCGGCCGATGGCGTCAAGGTGCTCAGCCATGTGCCCTGAACCCCGCGGCCGAGGCCACGACCGATGATCGGCTTCCTCAGCCGGTCGATTCCGCGCCGAATCCTGGCATCGCTGGTCGCGATCTATTTCGTCACCTATGTCGCGACCGCCATCGTCGTCTATTCCGGCGTGCGGGCTTCGATCGTCGAATCGAACACGAACGCCCTGCATCAGCTGGCCGAACTCAAGTACGACCGGCTGACGAACGTGCTGGACGCGCTCGCGACCGACGTGACGGCCTGGTCCGAGCTCGAGGTGATGAATGACCTCGTGTCCGGAGATATCGACAAGCGCGTCACCCGCACTCTCGAAGAGCTGAAGCAGCTCTACGGTCTCACCGGCGACATCTATGCCTTCGATACCGCCGGCAAGCTGCTTGCGATCTCACGAGCCGCCCGCGCCGATGCTGCCGAGGTTTTTCTTCCGCCCATCTGGCACACCGAGCAAACCGGATTGGTCCTGCTCGACAAGCATGCGGACCCGATGACCGGCGGGCAGATCGTCGCGCTGGAGATCCCGATTTTCGGCAATTTCGAGAAGGATTACCGGATCGGCACCCTGGTCCTGTCCTATCCGTGGTCCGGCATCGAGGCATTGCTGTTCCCCGGCGATACCGGAACGGTCCTGGTCGAGACCGGTGCCGCCCCGCGGATTCTGGCGGCCGATCCGCCGTCGATCGAAGCGCGCCTGATGATCAGCCAGGGCACGCCCGGCGATGTCGTCGCCACCGGCGCGCTTCTGGCCGGTCGTTCCACGGCCAGGGTCGGACTGTTCAGCCGATGGCAGGTCCAGGCCCTGCGGGAAACCGGGATGGTGACCCAGTCATTGCGACAGGTCGGCGTGCAGCTCGTCCTGCTCGGCGCCCTGCTGGCGATCCCGATCGTCGGCTTCGGCCGTTGGCTGTCCAACCGTCTCACCGCTCCGGTCATGGAGCTGACGCGGGTGGTGCGCGAAATCGCCGACACGGACAAGCTCGACGCGCGCGTTCCGGTTTCCTCCTCCGACGAGCTCGGCACGCTCGCCCGTTCATTCAACCGGATGACCGAGAATCTTCAGCAGGCGACGCTGGAACGGGAACGGTTCGTCCGGGATCTCGAGGCCCTCAACCAGACGCTCGAAACGAAGGTCGCGGCCCGAACCGAGGAGCTCGAGGCCGCGATCCAGGCCCAGCACAGGCTGATCGGCGATATTTCGCACGAGATCAAATCACCGCTCGCCCGGCTCGACGTCGCCCTGGGCCTGGCCCGACGGTCGGCCGACCGGCTCGCCTCCAAACAGTTCGATCGCATGGAACGCGAGATCGGCAACATCTCCGCGCTCGCCAGCGAGCTGTTGACGCTCGCGCGTCTCGACAGCGCTCCGGCGGCGGTCGACTTTGCGGCGCTCGATCTTGGCGTGCTGGTCGAGGAGATCGTCGCGGATGCGGTCTTCGAGGCGCCGCACCGCGAGACCGACCTCGTGCTGCAGGCGCCGGATCGGCCGATCCTGGTCGACGGCAACGCCGACCTGTTGCGGCGGGCGATCGAGAATGTCGTGCGCAACGCGATCTTCTACACGGCCGAACAGACGCCGGTCGTCATCACGCTCTCGCACAAGGCAGGCGGCCGCGCGGTGATCGAGGTCCGGGACGAGGGGCCCGGCGTGCCCGAGGAGGCACTCGCCCACCTGTTCGAGCCCTTCTATCGCGTCGACCAAGCGAGGGCGCGCAAGACCGGCGGTGCCGGTATCGGGCTGGCCATCTGCCAACGAGTGGTGACTCTCCACAACGGTTCGGTCGGCGCTCATGCCAATCAGCCGAGCGGACTGATCGTCCAAATCGAGATTGCGGCAGCTTTGCGCGAGGAATAATCCCGCTCCAGCCCCACATCGGCCGCCATCTTCTCCACACAACTCGACAATCGCATCTGCCAGACTTGTCCCATCAAATCCGCTCGCCTCGATTTTTCGCGCCAGCGCGATCGCGCGTCTGGCCGCTCTTCGATGCCTGACGCATACTGTGTTACCGCTAGCGGCGACAGGACCACGAAAGCCAAATGGATTTAGCCGCCGTCTTCGCGTTTCTGATCGAACATCCCTCGACGACCCAATTGGCTCTCTTCGCGATCATCATGATTTCGATGTGGTCGATCGAGCACGCAGTCCTGGCAAAATCGCTGCGGGCGAAATGGCGTCACACGCTGTTCAACGCCTTGTTCATCGCGCCGGCGCTTCCGATCCAGATCGTGATGATGATGCTGTGCGCGGCACTGGCGCATTGGGTGGAAGAACATCACTGGGGCGTCGTCCAGCTGTTGCCGAACGCCGACAACCCGTTCATCCGCTATGGCGTGATGTTCGTCGTCCTCGATTTTCTGGACTATCTCTATCATTTCTCGATGCATCAGGTGCCCGGCTTCTGGCGCTTCCATCTCGTCCACCACACGGACGAGGCGCTCGACGTCTCGACGACGGTTCGCGAACATCCGGGCGAGACCTTGATCCGCAACGCCTTCCTGATGCTCTGGGTCCTCTTGACCGGGGCGTCGCTCGAGGTGCTGTTTTTGCGTCAGGCGGTCGAGACTGCGGTCAATATCCTGTCCCACACCTCATTCCGCTTGCCGCCGCGACCCGCGCGTATCCTCGGGTGGCTGTTCATCACGCCCAACCTGCATCAGACCCATCATCACTTCGAGCGTCCCGCGACCAACTGCAATTTCGGCGATGTGTTCAGCATCTGGGATCGCTTGTTCGGAACCTTCCTGGAACTCGCCGCCGAAGATACGGTCTATGGCCTGGATACTCATATGGCCGCGGAGCAGGCCCGGACGATCTGGCCGTGGAACGTCGCGCCACTGCCGGGGGCCGTCCCGTCTTCCCTGTTCGACCGTGTTCTGATCACGTCGGAGACGGCGCCGACGGTGCCCTCGGCCTGAGCGCTTCCGCGGGACGCCCGCGGGCGCCCCCCCCTCGCGCCGCATGTAAGCGCTGAAACCAAGCTCCATCGATACGACGGATCTCTCCACACAACTCTACATGGCGCACAGGCAGACTCGTTGTCGCGATGTCATCGTGCGATCGATGGATCGACACGACCTCTGACAAACGGCCGTTCGCGCGGCTGCATCCCGCCACACCGGAGGGTATCCGATGAGCTTGGTCCTCGATACGCTGGTACGGCGCGCGCGTCGGCAGCCGAACGATATTGTGGTGACGGACGGCTTGGCGCCGCTGTCCTGCCTGGATCTCTGGCTAGAAGTCGTGAAGCTGTCGACGAAGCTCGTCCTTTTGGAGATCGGTCCGGGGCCGATCGCTTTCTGTCTCGAAAATTCGCCGCGCTGGGTCGTGCTCGATCTCGCCCTGACCAAGCTTGGGCGCCTGTCGGTGCCGCTTCCGGTCGCTTTCACCGAGGCACAGCGGCACCAAGCTCTGACGCAGGCCGGCGCCGTCCTTTTGATCACGGAGCAGCCGTCGCCGAACGATGCCGGCTGCGAGCGGATCATGCTGCTCGGTCGCGCTCTCTACCTCCAAGCGCGAGATGCCGTCCCGGTGGCATTGCCGGCCGATACCGCCAAAATCATCTTCAGCTTGGGAACGACCGATCAGCCGAAGGGCGTCTGTCTGTCCCAAGCTGAATTGGAGCGGGTCGCCCTTTCGCTCGTCGAGGCGATCGGTAAGGACTATGCCGGCACCCATCGCGCGGTTCCGCCGCTGGCAATTCTGCTGGAAAATGTCGCCGGGCTGTATCCGACGCTGCTGGCCGGCGGCTGCTATCATGTACCGCCGCCGGCGAGCTTCGGTCTGGCTCGGCCCTCCGCCCCCGACTTCGACATGCTCGCCGGGGCGCTTGCCGAGAATGCCGCACCCAGCACGATCCTGAACCCGGAACTCCTGCGCGGTCTGCTGACGGCCTTGACCGACCAGGGCATCGGATTGCCGACGATGTTCGTCCTGCTCGCCGATGCGTTCCGCAGCATCCCGCCCAGGTCGGACGAGGCCTATGTGGCTTGAGGGCAGCAAGATCGTCCTCACCTGGTCGACCGTGTGCTCAGCACCCAAACCATAAAGGCGAGGAAGCTCTTCACGCCATGAATTCAGCGGAAACATCCATCATGACCACACGACGCAAAGTGCATCTGATCGCCCTGCTTGCCCTCGGCTTCGGGCTCGGCGGTGCCGCGGCGCCGGTGGATCTTGGCGCCATGGAGACGGATGTCCGCCGCCTCGACGATAAATGGGCCCACATCGTCTATCAGGTCGCCGACAAAGGCGAACAGCTGCGGGAGATCGAGGCTCTGGCTAAGGAAGCGGCGACGGTCGTCGCCCGGTATCCGGGCCGCGCCGAACCGCTGCTGTGGCAAGGCATCGTCACCAGCGAAGAGGCCGGTTTGGCCAGCGTCTTCGATCAGCTGGGCCTCGCCGGTGAGGCGCGCACAATGTTCGAAAGAGCCCAGATGATCGATCCCTACGCGCTCAACGGCTCGGTGCTGATGAGTCTGGGCGTGATCTACTACCACGTTCCGGGATTTCCGATCGGGTTCGGGAATGACCGCAAGGCCCGTGGCTTCCTCGAAGCAGCGCTCGCGATGGACCCGAACGGACTGGATGCGAACTATTTCTACGGCGATTTCCTCATCGAGCAGGGCGAGTATGCCAAGGCCAGGACGGTGCTCGAACATGCGCTGGAAGCCAGGCCGAATCCCCGTCGACCGATTTGGGACGCGGGGCGTCGCCTTGACGTGCGGGACCTGCTCGCTAAGCTCGATCAAAGGGCCGCACGGTGAAGGACGTCGGTCTCTAGGGCCGTCCGGATGTCGCTCTGGCAGACGATCGGGCGCCAGCTGCGGAAGCCGAGCGGCCTCGGCGGTCATGTTACCGGCGGGCTGATGCGTCTCGTCAACGATAAGCCCAATCGCCTGGCGGTGGAGGCGCTTCGCGTCCAGCCGTCCGACACGGTGCTGGAACTGGGCTTCGGACCCGGGCACGCGATCGCCATGCTCGCGGCGCGCGCGCCGGCCGGCTTCGTCTATGGCGTGGACCTGTCGCCGGTCATGCTGGAACAGGCGCAGAAGAGAAATCGCCACGCCATCGACGCGGGGCGCGTCTTGCTCTACGAGGCGGCGTTCGACCGCTTGCCGTTCGACGATGCCTCGGTCGACAAGGTGCTGGCAGTCAACGTGATCTATTTCTGGCATGATGCGCCCGCCGTGCTGCAGGAGATCCGTCGGGTGCTGCGGCCGGGCGGGCGGATCGTGATCTATGCGACCGACAGGTCGACCATGCGGCGATGGAAATTCGCCGGTCCGGACACCCATCGGCTGTTCAGCGCGACCGAACTGACCGCGGTCCTGCGACGCGGCGGCTTCGACGGTCATCAAGCCACGGTCAGCAATATCCGCGTCGCCGGGGGAATCAACGGCCTCTTCGCGACGATCTCGATCCCCGATGCGTCCCCCGGCCGACGCCTCCCGATGAGCCTTGATGCCGGCGCGCGGACCGGATCGTCGCGGCCACCATCGGCGGCAAGCCTGGTGCGATGGCCCCGCTGGGCGGAACCGCCTTCATCATCGGATGGTTGACCCTGGCTGTGTCGACCGGTCGAGGCCCCGCCAAAGGCGAAATTTCACCCGAATCGGGAGCCACGCTATCTTTCATCCCGCCTTTCGGCCGGCACTCGGGACATCGCGCTACCGAAGGGTGTTCGTCGCGCCCGCGTCCTGGCTCATTCCGCTCGTTGCGGCGGGATCTCTCGGCTTTCTTGCCTTTCTCGGCATGATCGGCGCCAATGCCGGCGGCGCCGACATCCTCAGACCGACCATTCGGGTGACCTTCTGGGGCGCGCTCGCCATGGGCCTGACGACTGGAATTGGCGCCTTGATCGGACATGCGGTCTGACGCCGCCCGCGAAACCATCCCACAGATCATCTATTCGGAGTTCGGACCATGCAGCCGGTCAGCCCCAATGCGAAACGATACGACGGCACCACGATCCTGCTTCATTGGGTGACCGCCTTCCTGGTGATCGAGCAATGGCTCGGCGCGCAGATCATCGACTGGTTTCCGAGTGGCCCGCTTCGGATCGATGCGCGCTCGGCGCACATATCGCTAGGCGTGCTGCTCGCCGTTCTGCTGATCGGACGCGTGCTCTGGCGGAGCAGCCGCGGCCGGCGTCTGCCGTTGGCCGACAGCGGCTTCCTCGGTCTGGTCGCGAAGGCGACCCACTGGGGTCTCTACGGCCTGCTTGCGGCCATGGTACTGGTCGGTCTGGCACTGACCTGGACCCGGGGCGACAGCCTGTTCAACCTGGTCCGCATACCGGCCTTCGATCCGGGCAACCATGCGCTGGCGGACCAGATTCAGGAGGTCCATGCCACGATCGGCTGGATCATCCTGGCACTGGCGGGCATCCACGCCGCGGCCGCCCTGTTCCACCACTTCGTCTGGCGCGACGGGGTCCTCGCCCGGATGCTCGCGCGGGGTTAGCGGCCGATCGGTTCGAATTCGGCGCATGAGCTCCGAGCATAGGTGACTCACCCATCCTGAGCGGGAAGGCGATGGAATCGGGATATTTCCCAACGGAATCAAATGGATGATGCCAACATACTATAATACCGCACACTATATCCTTCTTCTGCCGACGTTTTTTCACGTTGACTTGAGCCGTCCACGCCCTTAGACAACGGCCTCCGCCCGGAATGTGCCTGTCGCATGTGCCGCGTGGCCCTTTTTCGAGTCGAGATCGATGAAGACCTATTCCGCCAAGCCGTCCGAGCTGGACAAGCGCTGGACGTTGATCGATGCCGACGGGCTTGTGCTCGGCCGGCTTGCTTCGATCATCGCCAACCATCTCCGGGGCAAGCATAAGCCGACCTATACCCCCCATATGGATTGCGGCGATCACATCGTCGTCATCAATGCCGACAAGATCCATCTGACCGGCAACAAGCGCCGCGACGACATCTTCTACTGGCACACCGGTTTCCCGGGCGGCATCAAGGGCCGTTCCAAGGGCCAGATCCTGGATGGCAAGCATCCGGAGCGCGTCGTCGAGAAGGCCGTGGAACGCATGGTTCCCCGGGGCCCGCTCGGCCGCCAGATCATGAGCAACCTGCGTGTCTACGCCGGTCCCGCTCATCCGCATGAGGCCCAGCAGCCGGTTGTGCTGGACGTCGCCGCGATGAACCCGAAGAACAAGCGAGTTGCCTGATATGTCGGATCTCACCCAGCTCTCGCAGCTGAAGGCCGCCCTGACGGGCGCCCAGGCCGGTTCGCAGCCGGTCGATGACGATGTCGAGGTCGGCTCCCATGGCGGTGCGATCACCGCCGAGCCGAAGATCGACAAGCTCGGCCGCTCCTACGCCACCGGCAAGCGCAAGGACGCGGTCGCCCGCGTCTGGATCAAGCGCGGCACCGGCAAGTTCCTGATCAACGGTCGCGAAGCGCCGGTCTATTTCGCACGCCCCGTGCTGCGGATGCTGCTGGCCCAGCCCTTCACGATCACCGATCGGGTCAGCCAGTTCGACGTCTGGTGCACGGTCGCCGGCGGCGGTCTGTCGGGCCAGGCCGGTGCCGTTCGCCACGGCATCTCCAAGGCGCTGACCTATTTCGAGCCGTCGCTGCGGCCGCTGTTGAAGGCTCAGGGCTTCCTGACCCGCGACAGCCGCGTCGTCGAGCGTAAGAAGTACGGTAAGGCCAAGGCCCGCCGCAGCTTCCAGTTCTCGAAGCGCTAAGTTTCGGCCTCACCGGGCCGAACCTGAAAGCCGCCGGATCCCAGCAGGGGTCCGGCGGCTTTTCTCATTTCGGGACTTGCCGATGCAATTATTGCGATGCATTTTGCCGCGGATCTGCACCAAAAGGTCGCATCGCATTTTAACTAATAAAACCGGCCTGCCGTTCGATTTTCGCTTTGATTTCAGACTCTGTTAACTCAAGAGACGCTAGGTTTTCGGAGTAAACGGCATCGAACGGTACATTGATACTTGATATGGTTTGGGCAGCGACGCGTAGGTTGCTTGAATGAATCTGAGAACATTGTGCCGTCGGCGCTGGATCTTCCAGAAATAGGCTGGTGGCGGCAATGGTTTGGACACATCGCGTCAAGGCGAGCACGCTCATTATCTCGTTAGGACTCATCGGCGCGATGGGTTCGCCGCCCTCGGCCGACGCGCAGGGCGTCGCCTGGGGCGGCTTCGTCGGCAGCTATCAGGCGGGCGTCAGCGGCGTCGCCGCGGCGAGTTTCCAGCGGCGCGACGCGCGGATCGACTTCACCTGGAGCGGCATCGGCCCCGGCGGCTCGACCTCCCCGGAATTTGCGACGTCGGGCTGGCAGAACTTCTCGGCCATCTGGACCGGCACGGTCATCCCGACGACCAGCGAGACCTACACCTTCCGGATCCAGAGCAACGATTCGGTTTCTCTCTATATCCGGCCGACCGGAACCACCGCCTGGGCGACGCTCACCACCGACTGGGCGACGGCTAACAAGACTGCCATATCGACCTATGCGATGGTCGCGGGTAAGTCCTATGACGTCGAACTGCACTATTGGCAGCACGGCCGGTCCGGCGCGCTCCAACTCGGCTGGTCCAGCCCGACCATTCCGTTCCAGGTTATCGAGCCGGTGACGCCGATCGGGATCAACAGCTCCGCCGTGCTGCCGGGCGAGCCGGGCAATATCTTCGCCGACGTGGTCAAGCAGTCGAAGCCGTTCACGGCCTATTCGAACACCAACGCCGTCGCGGTCGATGCGAACGGCTGGCCGCTCGCCGATGCCAGCATGGTGCTCTGGACCAGCGGGCGCGAGATGAACGGCACCTATCAAGTCAGCTTCGATGGCGAGGCGAAGCTGGTCGATTGGACCGGGTTCGGCAGCTTCAATGTCGGCGGAGTGTCCTACGGCGCCACCCTGCCGTTCGGCGTCGGCTACAACGCCGCCACCAACACGACCACGGCGCAATGGATCGTGACCAATGGCGCACCCGCCGCGGCGACGATCGGCTTTGCCCAGACCAAGCGGACGGCGGCGTCCGCGACCGGCTCGGGCATCGCCAATCTGCATATCATGCGACCGCTGGCGCCGGGTTCGGCCACGCCCCATGGCGCGGGCGAGATGTTCAGCGCCCAATACAAGTCGTTCCTGTCCTATTTCACCGGCATCCGCTTCATGGATTACCTGGCGACGAACGGCAATCGCACGACCAAATGGTCCGACCGCGTGAAGCCGACCGATGCCACCCAATACCAGCCGACCGGTGGGTATGGCTGGCAAGGCAAGGGCGGCTCGCTCGAATATCTGGTGGGGCTCGCCAATGAGACCGGCAAGGACGTCTGGATCAATATCCCGACCTATGCCGGCGACGATTTCGTCACCAAGCTGGCCCTGCTGCTGGCCTATGGCAGCGACGGCGTCAATCCCTACACCAGCCCGCAGGCGGCGCCGGCCTATCCGCCGCTCAACGCCAACCTCAAGGTCTATCTCGAATATTCCAACGAGACCTGGAATACGAGCTTTCCGCAGTTCAACAGCAACGTCGCGCTGGCCCAGGCCGAGGTCGCGGCCGGCAACTCGCCGCTCGACTATGACAAATCCGGCCGCTGGTACGTCTGGGAGCGCCGCCGCGTCGCCAAGCGGATCATGGAAATCAGCACCCTGTTCCGCAACGTCTGGGGCTCGTACATGATGGCCCGCATCCGGCCGGTGTTCGAATGGCAATACGGCAACATGAACCAGACGGCGGCGGTCGGCCTCAACTTCCTCGACGATTTCTACAACAACGCCGATGGCGTTCAGCATGTCGCCACGCCGCATCCGGTCAATTACTTCCTGTGGGGCGGCGGCGGCGGCTGGTACACCAACCCGAACCATGAAGGCTTGAGTACCAATGCGTTGATCTTCGCGTCCGGCACCAACACGCCGGCGACGGGCAGCGACACGCTATGGGCGACCGCGTTCGGTCTGAAGGCCATGGGCTATGAGGGCGGGTTCGAAGTCGGCGGCGATACCGGCACGGGTGCTGCAATCGCAGCCAATCTCGATCCGGGGGCGGAGCCGCTCGCAGTCCGGGCGCTCACCCAGTTCTTCACGCTGGGCGGCACCATGCCGTTCGTGTTCAATGCCGCCGGCGCCAGCGCCTATGGCGTGGCCAACCCGACGATCAACGAACAGAACACGCCGAAGATGCAGGCGATCCTGGCGCTGGACGCCGCGGTCAAGCCGACCCAGGCCATCGCGGGCCACGTGCCCGGCAGCTTCTCGGTGCTGGGCGTCAACGGGGTCACCCACTCCGGCTATACCAGCGGGGTCATGGTCAATGTCGGCGACTATGTCGGCTTCAGCGTCACGGTCGCGACCGCCGGCAAATACACCTTGACCACGGACTCGCCGAAGCCGGCCTCGATCCGGATCCTGCTCGACAATGCCGTGGTCGGCACCGGCAGCTGGACCGGCACCCTGCCGGCCGGATTGCACGGTATCCGCATCCAGAACCTGGTCGCCGGCGGCTCGACCATCACCAAGCTGGTGGTGACGGTCGCGAAGTAAGGCAGCGAGCGATCGAGGGCGGGGCGCGTTTTCAGGCTTGCGCTGAAGCGCGCCCCGTTCCATCGAAGGGGGACGAGATTTTAGCAAGGATCAGTTCATGCCCGGCCTTCTGCTGCCCTTCCAGGGTATTCGCCCGACCATCGCGCCCGACGCCTTCATCGCGCCCAATGCCACGATCATCGGCAACAGCGTGATCGGCGCCGGCAGCTCGATCTGGTTCGGCTGCATCCTGCGCGGCGACGTGCACGAGATCCGGGTCGGAGCCCGGGTCAATATCCAGGACGGCACCGTCGTCCATGTCTCCCGCGCCAAGACCGGCACCTATATCGGCGACGACGTCTCGATCGGCCATATGGCGCTGATCCATGGCTGCGTGCTGGAGGACCAGGCCTTCGTCGGCATGCATGCGACAGTGATGGACGAATGCGTGGTCGAAAGCCTGGCCTTCGTCGCCGCCGGCGCGCTGGTCACGCCCGGCAAGCGCGTGAAGCGCGGGGAGCTGTGGGCCGGCCGGCCGGCCAAGATGATCAGGGAATTGGACGAGACGGACTTCGCCATGATGGCCGGGACGGCGCGCAGCTATGCCGCACTCGCCCAGCAATATCGCAGCGAGATCGGCTAGCGCGATGATATGAGGCCGACCCGGCCTCATATCTGAATCGCCCTCTCAGCCAAATATTTAGAGACTGATTCACCGATCAACCGAGCAGGTTGGATCGGATCAGTCTCTAGCCGCACTCCCGGACCGGCTGGACGATCGGCGCCTTTGCGGTCGTGCCGGCGAGATTGGCCAGCAAGACGCCGCCGATCGCCGCCACGCCGCCCAGCAGCATGATCAGGGTCGGCGCCTGGTCGAGCCAGACCCAGGCGATCAGGGTCGCGATCAGCGGCTGCAGATACATGAAACTGGCGATCCGGCCGACCGGCGCGCGCGACAGGGCGAAATTCCACAGCACATAACCGGCGGCACTGGGCCCGACGCCCAGATAGACGATGGCCAGGATTTGCGCCGGAGGCGCCGCCGCGATCGCCTGGGGCAAATGGGGCCCGAACGGCAGCAGGCCGACGGTGCCCGCGATCAGGCTCCAGGCGGTGAAGACGATCGGCCGCATGCGGACCATCAACGGCCGCTGCAGCACGAAATAGAGACTGGTCGCGAAGACGCAGACCAGCATCAGCAGCGCCAGCGGCTCGAACCGGATTTCCGTGCCGGTCCCGAACGTGATCAGGATCGCGCCCAGAAAGGCGACCGCGAGGCCGGCCCAGGCGCGGCCCTGCAGCCGCTCGCCCAGACGCAAGGCGGCCAGCGCCGCGGTGACGCCGGGTGCCAGCGCGATGACGACGGCCGCGGCCCCGGCGGAGATCCGGGTCTCCGCGGTACCCAGGCAGATCTGGTAGAGCGTGATGCCGATCAGGCCCAGCAGCGCCACCATCGGCCAGTCGCGCCGGGGCGGTACCGCGATGCGGCCCGCGAGGATGGAGGGCAGGAAGCACAGCGACGCGACCAGGAAGCGCAACAGCGCCAGCTCTCCCGGGCTGAAACTTTGCAGGCCGTAGCTGATGCAGGCGAACGACGAGGACC
Organism: Rhodospirillales bacterium; assembly: GCA_028288725.1. GTDB lineage: Bacteria > Pseudomonadota > Alphaproteobacteria > ATCC43930 > CGMCC-115725 > Aliidongia. The sequence goes on along the minus strand of JAQGIC010000005.1, from coordinate 1,796 downwards.
AGCCCAGCAGGGCGCCGAGGGCGGCGAGGAATGTCAGGGCATTCGGGCGAAGCGTCATGATCCACCAACGATAGAAGGCGGATTAAGCTATTTGAATGGCTGTTCAACGGATATCCTCAGCCCGTTCCGTGGGTTTAACGAAAGATGCGAGCAATGGCCATCGATTCGAAAGTAGACTTGGATCTGCTGGACTGGCGCCTGCTGCAGGCGCTCCAGCGCGATGCCCGCGCGAGCTATGCAGAGCTTGGCCGCCTGGTCGGCCTGTCGCCGCCCGCCGTGACCGAGCGGGTGCGGCGGCTGGAAGAGGCCGGCGTGATCCAGGGATATCGGGCGATCATCGATCCGGCCAAGGTCGGGCTCGGCATCACCGCGGTCGTGCGCGTGCGCTGCTCCGGCGAGATCTGCGGGCGGCTCGGCAGCCTGATCGCCCATATTCCCGAGGTGATCGATTGCCGGCGCGTGACCGGCGAGGACAGCGGCGTCCTGACCGTGGTTGCCGCCTCGATCCCTCATCTGCAGGAGGTGATCGACCAGCTCGTTACCTTCGGCTCCACCACCACGCTGGTCGTGACCGCAACCTCGTTCCGCGATCGGCCGATCGAACGGACGATGGTCGAGCGCGGCTAACCGGATGCGATCATGTCGGTTCGACATGATCGCATCCGGCTCTCAATATATATTCAGACATGAGGTCGAGCAGGCTTCATGTCTGAATCGCCCACTAGAATGTTCCGGCCAGCTTGAGCGTATGGGCGCGCAGATCCGGCGGCCAGCCGGCGCAGTGCTGCTCGAAGGGCTGCCGGTCGCCGGCGAACAGCGCCCGCGTCGCCTCCTCGAAGCCGGGCAGGTCGCCGGCCATCGCCGACATGAAGCGGTAAGCGGTTTCACGGGCGGCCCGGCTTTGGCTTTGGCCGCCGTCGGCGCGTCGGGCCTCGTCGATCAGGCGCCGCAGCGTGACCGAGGCGCCGCCGGGCTGCGCCGCCAGCCAATCCCAATGGCGCGGCAGCAGCGTCACCTCGCGGGGTGTCACGCCCAGCTTGGGCCGCCCGCGCCCGCGCGGGACCGGGTCGCCGAGGCGCGCCGCGATATCCAGGGCCGAGCCGTGCAGGTCCAGATCCACGACGCGGCCGGTCGCATCGTCGAATGTGAGGACGGGGCCGACGGCGCCGCGCTCGATCGCCGCCTTTACCGCGAGCGCGACGTCGATCGGCGCGCCGGTCGCGAGCAGCATGTGGCCATCGAAGGCGGTGTAGGACGGGGCGTCTGACATCGGGCGGCTCTCCAGGGTTCGGCACTATTTATACCCGGATAAAAATATTGCAGTCAATTCAATCCGGGTATAAATAGCGACTTCGAAACTGCGGGGCGGGCGATGAAGACCATCGACAGAAAGGCCGCGGTCGCGGCCTACAAGGAGCGCAAGGCGGTCGCCGGCATCTATGCCGTGCGCTGCGGGTCGACCGGTGAGACCTGGGTCGGGCAGGCGCCGGACCTCGGCACCATTCAGAACCGCCTATGGTTCGGATTGAAGCTGGGCACGGCGCCGCACCGCAGCCTGCAAGCAGCCTGGAACGCCCTGGGCGCGGATAATTTCGTATTCGAAGAGCTGGAGCGGCTGCCCGAAGAGGCGCTGGCCTTCGTCCGCCAGGCGACGGCGAAGCAGCGCCTGGCCCACTGGCGGGCGGCGCTAAAGGCGAGCGTGATTTAAGGCGGCTCGCTCCCATTTTTTGGGGGCACACTGCCGAATTGACCCGTGCCCGGCGCTGAAGCGCGATGACATGAGGCCTGCCGACGAG
>JAQGIC010000126.1 GCA_028288725.1 Rhodospirillales bacterium | reverse complement strand
GCGCAGCGATGAACCTTGATGCAGCTGCTGTCGAGGAACAGCCGGTCCGAAGTATTCTCGGCGCCTGCCAGCGCACTGAAGATGCCTTCCCAGATGCCGCGTTCAGACCAGCGGACGAACCGGTTGTAGAGGGTCTTCTTCGGACCGTAGACACCCGCACAGTCAGCCCAACGCCCACCGCATTTGAGCGCATGGACGATCCCACTTAGACGCTGGAACCAGATTATTGGGTCCGGACCTAGCTCCGGATTGGCTTACTGCTCCGGATCGGCTTACTTGGGGTCGCATGCAGGATTACCCTAAAATGCTGATCGAGTTTGGCCCTAGTATTTCGCCCAGGCGGGCCTCAGCGGCCGGACCGTCGCCTCGCCGGCCACCAGCGGCGTGCCGGCCTCGATCGCGTCCAGCCGCACGAGCGCCACGGCCAGACCGGCCCGCCCGGACCGGATCTCGCCGGCTTCCTGGCCGTCGCGCAGGATCAGCGTGCCGGGCTCGGGCAGGGGGCCGTCGATCGCGACCGGCATCAGCCGCTTCTTGATCAGCCCCCGGTATTTGGTGCGCGCCGTCAGTTCCTGACCGATGTAGCAGCCCTTGTCCCAGGCGACGCCGTGCAGCTCGTCGAAGCCGTTTTCCAGCAGGATCGCCTTTTCCAGGGTCATATCGCGGCTGCCGTCGGGCACGCCATGACCGAGTCGGCGCAGGTCCCAGTCCGCGATGGCGCCGGGGGCGTAGCCGAGCCCGCCCAGCAGGGCGGCGCCGGTGCCCTTGGTGGCGATCAGCCGGACACCCAGATCGCCCAGCCGCGGGTCCAGGAACGCGACCGCGCCGTCACGCTGGATCGCCTGGCCCGGGTCGCCAAGCCCGAACGGCGCGCCGGCGCCGGGACCCCAGGCCTGCAGCACCTCAAACCGGTCGCTGACGTCCTCCAGCATGATCCTGGCGCGCAGCTTGTACAGGCTGAGGCGCCGCTTCAGGTCGGCGATCCGCGCGCCCTCGCCATCGATCAGCCAGCCGTCGCCCTGCTCGGCGATGAAGAAATCATGCAGATACTTGCCCTGGGGCGTCAGCAGGGCCGCCCAGATCGCGTGCGTCGCCGACAGCTTGCGGACGTCGTTCGACACGAGCCCCTGCAGGAATTTCGAACGATCCTCGCCGCTCAGCAGCAACAGGCCGCGGGCCGGATCGGCGGGGGCGTAGAATTGATCGGTCACGATGCGGGGTGGTTCCTTTGGTCGAGCCGGATGCTCCGGCTCATAGGTGGCGAGGGCAGGGCGGCTTGGCAAGCGCGGTACGGCACCTTATAAGCGCAGGCGATGCTGCGTCTTCACCGTTCCCTGCCCGTCCTCGGCGCCAATCCGCGGATCCTGTTCGTGACCGCGACCCGCATCGGCGACGCGGTGCTGTCGACCGGCTTGCTCGCGCATGTGATCGAGCGCTATCCGGGCGCGCGGCTCACCATCACCGCCAGCCCGGTTTCCGCCCCGCTGTTCCAGGGCGTGCCGGGGCTCGAACACCTGATCGCGCTATCCAAGCGCCGCCACGCGCGCCATTGGCTCGATCTCTGGCGGCAGGTGGCCCCGATCCATTGGGATCTGGTCGTCGATCTCAAGGGCTCCGCCCTGTCCTGGCTGCTGCGCACGCGCCATCGACGGGTTCTGGGCAAGGGCGAGACGCCGGGCCACAAGATGCTGCAGCTGTCGCAGCTGTTCGACCTCGCCCCGCCGCCGGCGACCCGGCTCTGGTCGACGCTCGACCATCAGATGGCGGCGGAACGGCTGATCCCGGCGGGTTCGCCCGTGCTGGCGATCGGCCCGGCGGCCAATTGGGGCGGCAAGCAATGGCGGGCGGAACGCTTCGCCGAGGTCGTGGGGCGGCTGACCGCCGAGGGCGCCGTGCTGGCTGGCGCGCGGGTCGCGGTGATCGCGGCGAGCCACGAACGGGCTCAGGCCGAACCGGTGCTGGCGGCCATTCCCGAGGACCGCCGGCTCGATCTGGTCGGGGCCGGCGATCTCCTGACCGTCGCCGCCCTGCTGGCACGGACCGATCTGTTCATCGGCAATGATTCGGGCCTGATGCATATGGCGGCCGCGGTGGGCGTGCCGACGCTGGGACTGTTCGGGCCCAGCCCCGACACGATCTATGCGCCCTGGGGCCGCATGACGGCCGTGGTGCGCACGCCCGAAAGCTATGACGAGCTCTGGAGCCGGCCGGGGCGCTATCCGAATTCGACCGCCACGCTGATGGACGGCCTCAGCGCCGATGCGGTCGAGCGGGCGGCGCTCGATCTGTGGCGCCGGGCATCAGTGGCAGAGCGGGGCTGAGGCCAGCGCCTGCTGCCAGCGCCGCTTGGGATCGACCGGCGGGTAGGGCCAAACCTTGACCGGCTGCCAGCCGCCTTCGCCATGGCGCAGCAGGGCCGAGGCATGGGGCGGCAGGCCCAAGGGGCCATTGTCGGTGCAGGACAGGAACGCGAGGTCGTAGCCGGCGGCCGCCGCCTCGTCGAACGCCGCGGGATCGGCGCGGTCCCAGAATTTGATGTCCAGATCGGGCCGGCGCGGCGGGCTGAAATGCAGCATCGTCGACAAGGCCCAATCGACGCTGTTGGTGTCGCCCGGCAGCAGCAGGGCCAGCTTGTCGTCGTTCTTCAGTTCCGGCGCCAGCTGCAATGCCAGTTGCCGCACGACCGGCTGCGGCATGTCGAAATCGAAGCGCAGGCGCTGGGCGAAGCCGACCGGTACCAGCAGCGCCAGCACGATCGCGGCGATGCTCAGTTTCTGGCCGAGGCCGGGGCGCGACGCGAGCCAGGGCGCCAGGCGGTTGCGGATCGTCACGACCAGGGCGAACTCGATCAGCAGGGCCAGATGGGTGTTGTAGCGAAAATAGGAATGGGCCTCGACGCTCATGACGCCGGGGAAATGGCCGATATAGGTGACGATCAGAAAGCCGTTGTAGAGCAGGAAGGTTGCCGCCGCGAGGCCGAGCGCTTGGCCGGTCGCATCCAGCTGGCGATGGCGCAGGCGCCGCTCCAGGAACACGAACAGCACGCCGACGCAGGCGAAGAAGGTGATCTTCTCGATCACGACCTTGCCCATGCTGAGGAAGATCGGCAGCAGATTGCCCCAGTTCCATTCGCCGAACGGCAGGGGCTTCAACTCGCCCTCGGGAAAGCGGGTCAGCACGAACAGGCGCCAGAGCGCATAGAGCGCCAGCGCCGGCAGGGCGGAGCCGCCGAACGCGATGATCGCGCGGCGCCAGCCGATCCGGCGCTCGTAGCCCGCGACCAGAACGGCCGCACCGGCAAACGCGATCAGCATGCCGATCGCCTGCTGCTTCACATTGACCAGTGCCACCAGCACGAGCGCCAGTTGCACCAGCGCGCGGGGACGCTTCTCGCCCTCGGCCATGGCGACCATGGCGCGGCAGCCGAGCCAGCCGGCGAACAGCAGCGCGATCGCGACCGGCGCCTCGCCATAGCCGGCGAAGGCGACGCGCGGCACGAAGCCGGGATTGAGCAATGTCACCAGCAGGATGCCCAGGCCGATCGCGCCCCAGCCGGGCCGGTTGGCGGTGCCGAAGGCCGGATTGGCCACGATGCGGGCGAACAGCAGGGCCGCCGCGACATAGAGCAGGACGGTGAACAGGGCCAGGCCGCCGCCCTGGAACCCGCTGCCCAGGATCGAGCCCAGATAGGGCACGAACTGGGTGTTGTAGGGGGCGACCGGCAGGAAGGAATAGGAGGCGGGGCCGTCGATCGTCGGGAAGACGCCGTGGTCGGCGAGGTAGGCCGCGTTCGGCAGCAGATTCATGAAGATGTCGGACTGGGACGGCTGGATCGTCGCCATGATGACGAGGATCGGCAGGGCCAGCACGAGCAACCGGCCGGTCTCGGCCCAATCGCCGCGTTTCGGCCGCAGGGGGGGCCAAGCCAGCACGAGCGCCGCCGCGACCAGAAAGCCGGCGGCCGGAAAGCGTAGCGACAGGCCCGTCGCCACGCCCCACAGCGTCAGCAGGATCGACAGCAGGCCCCAGCCGGTCATCGCGTCCGTCTCGAACTCGGCCCGCGGGCCGCCGACGCAGCGGCCGACCAGCGCCATGGCGAGGAACGCCAGGATGATCTGGGCGAGGGCGATCAGGTCGGCGGGATGGCTCGGCAGGAAATGCATCGGGCGGGCAGTACGCCGCCTATCCGCCGCTCGTCAAGGGCCGAGTGCCCGGTTCAGCACGTCGGCCAGGCGCACGCCGGCCCGTTCCGGCCGCAATTGGATCACGGCTCAGGCCATGGTGTCATAATCGGTGCCGAGGTCGACGGTCCCGGTCGCCTGGGCGCTCGACGAGAACAACCGGCCAAGGGTCGACGGCGCTGAGCTATTTCAGCGCCGCATCGACCGCCGCCAGCACCGGCGTCAGACCCAGATCGGCCAGCGGCGCCCGGCGCAGGACCGTAACCTTGGCGCCGCGCGGCGCGCAGCGCGCCGGGTCCGACTCGCCGGAGAACAGCGCCACCAGCGGCGCGCCGCCGGCGGCCGCGATATGGCTGGTGCCGGTATCGTTGCCGATCGCGATGATCGCGGCGCGGGCGAGCGAGACCAGGTCGGCCAGTTCGGTCCGGCCGGTCAGGTCGATGGCCGAGGGCGCGGCGCGCCGGATCGCCTCCGCCAGGCCATGTTCGCTCTTGCTGCCGAGCACGACCGGCAGCAACCCGCGCCCGGCCAGGGCTTGGGCGAGCTCGCCGTAGCGTTGGGCCGGCCAGCGCTTGCCGGGATGGCGCGGCGAGGAGCCGGGGATCAGCAGGGCGAACGGGCGGCCGATCAGTTCCGGCGGCAGCTGGCCATCCTCCCGGGGCAGGCTTGGCAGCGGCACCGGATGGATCCCGGCCATCATCAGCTGCTCGGCCTGCTTCGTGATGGTGTGCTGCGGATTGCGCAGCAGATTGGCATGGGGATGGGAACAAGCGGCCGCGATGCCCGACCATTCCGGCCGGGCGCCGGGCCACCAGAGCCGGGCATAGAAGCTCGATCGCTGCGAGGTCTGCAGGTCATAGACCCGGTCATATCCACCGGTGCGCAAGGTCCGGCGCAGGCCGAGCCAGCCGCGAACGTCGAGCGGCTGCGATCGCCGATCGATTTCGATCCGGTCGAAATGGCCGGTCTGCCGGGCCAGCTGTGCGAACGGCGCTGTGGTCAGCAGGGTGACGTGATCGCCCTGATGCTGCCGCCGGATCGCGGCCATCGGTCCCAGCGCCTGGATGAAATCGCCGAGCGCGCTCAACTTGATCACCAGGATGCGCTTCGGCCCGGGCCGCCGGCGCGAGGGGCGATGGGTCGGCAGTGCCGCAAGATCGACGCGATCCTCGATCGCGTCGAGCACCCGAAACAGCTCGGCCTGCCGCTCGCCATCGTCGGTACCGATCGCGGCGTCGAGCGTTTGCTGAACCCGGGCGGCTGCGGCGACCGCGTCGGTCGCCGCCTCGGCGCCGACCAGATAGGCCACCGCCCGGTCCGGCTCCAGCCGCCAGACCCGACGCAGGACTTCATAGCGGCGATCATGGCGCGGCCGCGCCTCGTTCCAGGCGAAAAAGGCGTTGAGCGCCGTTTCCGGCGGGAAATCGGCCGAGGTCAGCGGGCGGTTCGGCCGGGTCAAGGGATGACCGACAGCAGGATCTGCTCCAGCCGGCGGGACTGGTCCGGGGCGGAAAATTCGGCGACCGCGCGGGTGCGGCCGGCCAGCGCCATGGTCTGCCGCAGCGCCGGGTCGGCCGCGAGCCGGGCGAATGCCGCCGCCAGCGCCGGCGCATCGCCCGGCGGCACGACCAGGCCGGTGCGCTCGTGCGCGATCGCCTCGGCGATGCCGGCGCTGTCCGAGCCGACCACCGGGATGCCGGCCGCCATGGCTTCCAGGATGACGTTGGGCAAGCCTTCGGCATCGCCGGCCTTGGCGGTGACGCTCGGCACGGCCAGCGCCAGCGCGCCGGCCATGCGCCGCTTGACCTCGGCATTGGCGAGCCACCCGGTCTGCTCGACGCCGCCGAGCTCTGCCGCGCGGGCCCGGACCAGGGGGCCGAGCGTACCGTCGCCGACCAGGACCAGGCGCAGCGGATTGCCTTGGGCGCGCAGGATCGCCATGGCGTCGAGCAGGGTGGCGATGCCCTTTTTCTCGACGAAACGGCCGACGAACAGGACCGTGGGCGGCGCATCGGGGGCCTGCGGTTCGGTCCCGCCCTCGACCTCGATGCCATAGCGGTTGACCACCAGCTTCGCGGCCGGGAAACCCCGATCGATCAGCCGGCGGCGGATGAAGTCGGACACGCAGACGAACAGCTTCGCCTCGCGCTTCAGCTGTTCCAGCCGGCGCTGATAGATCGTCGGGATCAGCTGGCGGCGGTAGTGCTTGTCCTTGGTCGCGTCGCCGCCGTGGAAGCTCACCACCAGCGGCAGGCCCAGCGCCCGGGCGATCGGCAGGGCGAGCGCACCACCGCGGCCGAAATGGGCATGGATCACGGCCGGGTTCAAATCGCCGAGCGGCGGGGTCGACGGCACGCGGCCCCATTGCTTGAACAGCGCCCGCTCGACCGATCCCAGCGGGCCGGGACGGCCCAGCAGATGGCCGGGCGCGCCCAGGTCCCCCAGCCCATCGTCGAAATGGCAGCCGAGCCAATAGGGCGACAAGTGCTCGAACGCGCAATATTGCCGCCGCATGAACGCCGCTTCGGAGCGCGGGATCAGCCGGTCGCGATAGAGCAGGGCCACGCGCATCAGGCGAGCTCGTCCTGACGCAGCGCCAGGGCGGCGACGGCGGCCGCCAGCATCAGCGCCGACAGGAACCATTCCTGCCAGACGCCATAGCTGACCAGGGCCACCAATGTGCCGGCGACGCTGGTGGCGACCAGCACGGCCGCCGCGACCCGGCGGCGCCGGGCGTAGACGCGGCCCAGGGTCAGGACCAATCCGCCGAAGCCCAGCACGACGCCAGCGCCCCCGAGCTCCAGCCAGGTCTGCAGGATGGCGTTATGGGGATGCAGCGGCAGCTTCTGGCCGACGACGGGGATGGCGTCCGGGCAGGTCTGGCCGAGCGTCACGGTCTCCTCGCCGCCGGGCATCCGGCGCGCCGCGTCCAGACCCCAGCCGAGCAGCGGTTTGTCGGCGATCCGGTCCACCACGAAATCCCAGATATAGATCCGGTGCAGCGCCGATTTCTTGTTGGCGAACATCCAGCATTCCTGCGCCTGGTCGAGCTGGATCGGAAAGGCCAGCGGCAGGCCCAATGCCACCAGGGCGAGCAGCGCCAGAAAGGCCCAGCGCAGTTGCGGCAGGGCCAGGACCAGCGCCGCCCCGCCGACGGCCCCCGCCAGCGCCAATTTGGCTGACAGGTCGTGGGTCGCCAGGATGCAGACGGCGGCCAGCACGAACTGGGCGATCGCCAGCCGCTTCGCACCGGCGCGCCACAGGCCCCAGCCGAGCGGCGCCAGCAGGATAGCGTGGATCGTCGCCCCCCGGCCGTAATAGGTCGCGAAATCGAAATTCTCGCGCGCCCGGTGGGTCAGGCCGGCCAGAGCGCCGCCCAGGCCCAGGTCGGCCAGCACGTAGAGATTGGCCAGCATCAGTCCGATGGCGAGTGCCGGCAGCAACCGCCGCAGGGCGCCCGGCGGCAGATCCCGGCACCAGTGCACCAGCGCCATCCCCAGGACGACGACCAGGATCAGGCGCGCCGCCAGGCTCAGCGCCGCCTTGCCGTCCAACGCCCACAGGCCGGACGCGAGCATCAGGGCGAACAGCGGCAGCCAGACCAGGAGGTCCCGGCCGAACCGTCGCCATGCCATGCTCTGCCCGCGCGCGATCACGCCGGCGACGATGGTCGCGACCGGCAGCAGCACCGCGGCCGACAGCGGCGCCCCATAGACCAGGGGGCCCAGCAGAAACAGGACGGCCGTCAACAGGCGGCCGGAGACGGAAGACGGCAAACTCATCAGGCGACAGATCCTCGTCGCTCCGGCGGTCGCCGGAACTGGGCTTAGTTAGCCGGCGGCGGCGGCCGAGGGCAAGGCTCAGGCAGCGGTGGCGAGCGGGCGTGCCTCCAGCCGGCGGCGCAGCGCGCCGGTCGCGACCCGCTCGATCAGGCGATGGCTGGCGTGCGACAGGCCGACCGCTATCGGCAGCGCCACCAGCAGCAGCAGCGCCACCTGCGCCGCCGGCGGGGCGCCGGATGCGAGCGTGCGCACGATCTTCTTGCCGGCGAAATAGGCGAAGGGATGCCATAGATAGAAGCTGTAGCTGATGTCGCCCAGATACTGCATCGGCCGGGTCCGCAGCAGGCGCCCGAAGGCGCCATGGCCGTGGACCAGGGCGGCAAACAGCGGAATGCCGATGAGGAATCCCGCGGCATAGCCGAGCCGCGTCCAGCCGGTCGAGGCGTCGAGCGACGCCTGCAGCAGCAGGAACAGCGCCGGCAGCAGCAGGCCCGGCATCAGCCAGCGCCGGCGCCCGAGCGCTCCTGCGCGATCGTCCATCAGGAAGACGATGGCGCCGGCGGCGAAGAACACGGCGCGGGGATAGAGAAAGCAGGCGCCGGCGGTTGCCAGCGCGATCAGCAGCACCCGCGGTCGCGGGGCCAGGTGCCGGCCCAGGCGGTAGGCCGCGATCGAAAAGACGTAGAACGCGGCCTCGTAGCTCAAGGACCAGGCGTTCGTCTGCACGATCGGAAGATCGACGATGCCGGGCAGCAGCAGCCCGTTGGTCGCGAACAGCCAGGACCAGCGGGCGGCGTCGACCCCATCCAGCAGCTTGTAATGCAGCACCGGCCCCAGACCGAACACGATGACGTGGGTCGCCAGGAACACGGGATAGATCCGCAGCACCCGGTGGATGACGAAATGCCGGATCGAGGGCGCGCGCAGCAGGCTGGCGGTGATCAGGAAGCCGCTGATCATGAAGAAAATCTCGACCGCGCATTGCAGCGAATCAAACAGGAAATCGAACAAGGCCGCGTCCGGCAGCGTATCGCCCCACCAGCCCTCCAGCCGCGGGCCGCCCCAGATGTGGCGCAGGAAGACGAGAAAGGCGCATAAGCCGCGCAGCCCGTTCAGATTCCGGTTGTAATCGGTCATCGCGGGCCGGACGGCGCTCCAGTTGGCATGCGGAAGGCCTGAGAAAAGCCCGCGTTTTGGCGCTTCTGTCAATCCGCTAGGAAGACGCATAGTCCTCATGGCAGTGTGCGCGCCCTCTGCCTTTCGGGAGTCGTCCGATCCGTCTCGTGTCCGCCCTTTTCGCGTTGCCCGCCCGATGACCGGCATCGGCGGCCTGTTCGGGCTGGATGGCGCCGTGCCCGCCGCGGAGCGGGCCCAGCGCCTGGCGGTGGCACTCGTGGCGCGGGGCGGGGCCGGCGGCGGACGCTACGACGGCGGCGCGCTCGTGCTGCTGCACCGGGGGCAGCCGGCCGATCAGCCCTTCGTCGATCCGGGCGGCGCCATCCTGGTCGGCGACGGCGCGCTCGACCCGGCGCCGCTGCAGCTCTATCGCGCCTACGGCATCGAATTCGCCCGCCATCTGCGCGGCGGCACCGCGCTGGCGCTTTATGATCCGGACAGTGGCCGGCTGTTGCTGGCGCGCGACGGGTTCGGCATCAAGCCGCTCTACTATGCCGAGACGGCGGAGGGCTTCGTCTTCGCTTCGACCGCGGCGGCGTTGCTCGCGGCGGGCGCGGTCGAGGCGGCCCTGGTGCAATCGGCGCGCGACGAGCTGCTGCAGCTGCAATTCACCACCGGGCGGACGACGGCCTTCGCCGGCATCTACCGGCTGCTGCCGGGCGAGACGCTGATCGTCGAAGAGGGGCGGCTGGTCGACCGGCGGCTCTATCGCACCCTGCCGGCGCTGGGGCCGATCCCGAGCGCCGTCGAACCGGCGCTGGCGACGCTCGACCTGCTGCTGGGCCAGGCGGTAAAGCGCCATGCTCAGGCGGACGGACCGGTCGGCCTGTTCCTGTCGGGCGGGGTCGATTCGACAGCGCTCCTGGCGTTGATGGCGGATCAGAGCGCCGCCCCGGTCGAGGCGCTGACGCTGGGATTCTCCCAGCCCAGCGAGGGCGGCGAGCTGGAAATGGCGCGCGAGATGGCGGCGGCGGTCGGCGCGCGCCTGACCGAGGTGTCGTTCCGCGAGGCCGATTTCTGGCATCTGCTGCCCGAGGTCGCGGCCGCGATCGACGATCCGATGGCCGATGCCGCCCTGGTGCCGCAATGGAAACTGGCGCGCGCGGCGGCCGAGGCGGGATTCCGCACCATCCTGGCCGGCGAGGGCGGCGACGAGCTGTTCGGCGGCTACGGCCGCTACCGGGCCTTGCTGCGTCCCTGGTGGGCCGGCGGCAAGCTGCCGCGCATCCGCGGCGCGTTCGACGGGCTGGGCTTGCTGCGGGACGAGATGCCCGGCTGGCGCGACGGCATCGACGCGGCGGAAACGGCCCAGGCCATCGGTAGCCGGACCCGCCTGCAGATCGCCCAGGCGGCCGATTGCCAGGATTGGCTGCCGAACGATCTGTTGGCCAAGTTCGATCGTTGCCTGATGGCGCAGGGGTTGGACGGCCGTCTGCCGCTGCTCGACCGCGCGGTCGCGCAATTCGCCTTCGGCCTGCCCGACGAGCTCAAGATCCGCGACGGCGTCGGCAAATGGCTGCTGCGCCGCTGGCTCGACCAGCGCCTGCCGACCGCCGGCGCGCTCACCCGCCGCCGGCGTGGCCAGATCCCGGTCGGCGACTGGCTGAAACGCCGCGGCCGGATGCTGGGCCCGCTGGTCGCCCGCCAGGACTGCGTGCGCGCACTCTGCCTGCCCGACACGGTCGAGCGCCTGTTCGCCAAGATCGAGAACAAGCGCCACGTGTTCGCGGCCTGGAGCCTGCTGTTCTATACGCTCTGGTACCGGGCCCATATCGCGCGCCTGGCGCCGGAACGCGACGTGTTCCAGACGCTGTCGAGCCACGGGTAGATCCCCCAGGCGTCAGGGCCGGCTTTGACCCAAGGCTGTGCGGTTTAGATTTTGCCACTCTGTATTTTGGTCAGGCGCGGCTTGGGCTCGCAGTAACCCGGGACTGTCCGAGACAGGAACGATGCGTCGGCATTTTTCACCGTCATTCCCGCGCAGGCGGGAATCCAGGGGGGCCGCAAAGGCTCTCTCAGCGACGGAAATCCTCAACTTGTGCCCGTCGATCTTGCGCATGGCTCTGGATTCCCGCCTGCGCGGGAATGACGGAAGAATTAAACCGGACAGCCGTGGGTCAAGCCCGGCCATGACGATGTAAGACTAACCA
>JAQGIC010000124.1 GCA_028288725.1 Rhodospirillales bacterium | reverse complement strand
GCACGACCTGTTCCTGGCTGTCGAGCGTCAGCAGCCCCACGAACATGTCGCGGTCGAGGGCGAGCGAGCCGGAGGCCGAGCTTTTCTGCGGATCGAGCGTCTCGGGCTCGGCATCGGAAATCCGGTGCAGCACCTGATCGGCCCGGGCTATGCCGGTCGAGGCGAGCAGCAGCGCGACGGCGACGGCCTTGAGGCGCATGGAACGGGCTTTCCTGCCGCTCAGTTCTTGATCGACAGGTAGCGCGACTGCGGATAGGTCACGTCGGCCACGAAACCCTGGATCTTCGGGTTGACCAGCGTGTTGCGCTGGCCGAACTCCAGGGGCGCGATCGGGTAATCGGCGAGCATGGTCTTTTCCGCCTGCTGCATCAGATCGCGCCGCGTGGCCATGTCCTTGGCCGTGCCGCCCCGATGGAACAGGTCGTCGAACTTCGGATTGGCATAGCCGGCCGGATTGGCAAATCCGGCATCCGAGCGCCAATTGTCCAGGCCGTTCTCATAATCGTCGTAGGTGCCGATCAAGGCGAAATTGCCGACGTCATAGTTGCGCTGGTTCATGTTCGACACGAACACCTGCCACTCCGAATTTTGAAGTTTCAGGTCGAAGCCGACCGGCTTCAGCATTGCCGAGATCGCCAGCAGGATCTGCCGGTTGCTCTCGTCGGTCGTGTAAATCACATTTAGGCTGAGCGGGTGGTCGGGGCGATAACCCGCAGCCGCCATCAGTTCCTTCGCCTGCTTGATGCGCTCAGCCATCGGCGTGCCCTTGAACGGCATGCTTTGCGCGGTGTAGTCGCTGACCGTCGGCGGCACCATGCCGTACGCCGGCGGCTCGCCGCGTGCATCGATCTTGGTCACCAGCACTTCGCGGTCGATGCCCAGATTGAAGGCTTCGCGCAGGCGGATGTCCTGGGACAGCGGGCCTTTGGCCATGTTGAAGAACAGCAGGGCCGTCGAATTGATCGGCGCCGAGACCAACTGATTGGGCATGTTCTCCTTGGCCCAGGGCAGATGCACGCGGGTCAGCGGGATGAAATCCAGCTCGGCGGCGCGATAGCGGGTCAGTGCGGAATCCAGGTTTTCGGTGACCATCCAATGGACCGCATCGATCTTCACGTCCTGGGCGGCGAAGAAATTCGGGTTCTTCGCCAGCACGATCTCCGACTGCGGCGTCCAGGACTTCATGGCGAAGGGACCGTTGGAGACGATATGGCCCGGCTGGGTCCATTGGTCGCCCGATTTTTCCATCGAGGCCCGGTGCAGCGGCACTAATTGCATGTCGGTCAGCAGGAACGGCAGCGCGATGCGCGGCTCGGTCAGATGCAGCACCAGCGTATAGGGGTCCGGCGCCTCGACGCCCAGCTTGGTCAGGTCTTTTTCCTTGCCGGCGACGATGTCGTCGTAATTGACGACCTGCTTCAGATCGGACGGATCCTCGGCGGCGGTCTTGGGGTCGACCAAGCGACGGAAGCTGAAGAGGAAATCGGCCGCGGTGACCGGATCGCCGTTCGACCATTTGCCGTCGTGCCTCAGATGAAACGTCCAGGTCTTGCCGTCGGCGGCGATGTCCCAGCTTTCGGCGGCCCCCGGTGCCGGCTTGTTGTGCGGATCGAGCACCGCCAGGCCGGTATACATCTCGCGGTCGATCGCGAGCGATTCCGCCGAATTGGTCTTTTGCGGATCGAGCGAATCCGGCTCGGCCAAATTATAGCGATGCAGAACCTGGTCGGCCTGGGCCGTCGTCGAAGCGAGGAGCGCCGCGAACAGGCCGGCGGCAAGGCTGGGGAAGAGGCGCATGGGGGGCTCAGTCCTTGAACGAGAGATGGCGCGTCTGCGGATAGGCCAGGCTGTCGCGCCGGCCGACCAGGTGGGGATTGACCAGATAATTGGCGACGCCGAACTGCAGCGGCACCAGGGCATAGTCGGCCAACACGGTCCGTTCGGCGCCTTCGAGAGCCGCGCGCCGCGCCGGCAGGTCGGTCGCGAACGACGCCTTGTCCATCAGCGCGTCGAACGCCGGATTGGCATAGCCGCAATGATTGTAGAGCCCGGCGTCGCTCCGGTAAGGGACGAGATATTCGCTCGGGTCGTCGAAATCGGGAATCTCGCTGAGCACGCCCATCTCGTAATCCAGTTGGCGGACCTTGGTCTGATAGACCGCCCATTCCATGTTATCGAGCGTGACCTCGACCCCGATCGGCTTCCACATGGCGCCCAGCGCCAGCAGATAGGTTCGGGTATCGTCGCTCGTGGTGTAGCTGAGCGTCAGCTTCAGCGGATGGGCGGGGTCGTAGCCGGCGGCCGCCATCAGGTGCTTCGCCCGCGTCAGCCGTTCGGCATAGGGCAGGGCCTGCCAGTCGTAAGCCTGCGGCGTGTAATCCGGCATCAGGGACGAGATCATCGAATAGGCCGGCTTCTGCCCGCGCGGGTCGATCTTGTCCACGATGGTCTGGCGATCGACCGCGAGCGACAGCGCCTCGCGGATCGCCTGATGCTCCGGCCCTGCGAGTGCTCCGTGCTTCATGTTGAAGAACACGTACCAGAGAAACAGCGCGTCGCCGCTGTGCAGCTCGCCGGCCATTTCCTTGCGCGCCCAGGCCAGTTGCGACTTGGGCAGACGGGCCCAGTCCAGCTCGCCGGCGCGATATTGTTTCACGCCGCGATTGTCATCATCGACCGGGTAATGCTCGACCCGGTCGATGGCGACATGGGCGGCGTCATGAAACAGCGGGTTCCTGATCAGCACGATCTTGTCGTGCGGGTTCCAGCTTTCCAGCTTATAGGGCCCGTTCGAGAGGATATGGCCCGGCCGGGTCCATTGGCTGCCCCATTTTTCGACCGCGGCCCGCGGCACCGGATCGGCGCCATGGTCTGAAATCAGCAGCGGCAGGATCAGTTGCGGCTGGTTGAGCGTGAAGCGCAACGTGTCGGCATCGACCGCGACGATCCCCAGCTTGGTGATGTCCTTCTCGCGCCCGCTGGCGATTTCCTCGGCATTCACCACGCTGTGGATCTGTTCGTATTTGGCCGCACCGGTGGCCGGGTCGACCAGGCGGCGGAAGGAATAGACCCAGTCCGCCGCGGTCAGCGGGCTGCCGTCGGACCATTGCGCGCCGGGCCGCAGATGGAAGGTCCAGGTCTTCTTGTCGTCCGAGATGTCCCAGCTTTGGGCGGCGCCCGGCACCGGATGGCGGTCGGCATCGAGCGCGATCAGCGGCTCGAACAGATCGCCGACGACGCTCGCCTCGGACTGGCCGGTGATCTTTTGCGGATCGAGCGACTCAGGTTCGGCGGAATTGGTCCGCCGCAGCGTGGTTTCCGCGGCGTCGGCCGGCAGGCAACCCAGCGACAGGACGAGGAGGCTGGCGACAAGGCCGAACCGGCGCGCAAGATTCATTCGGTCTGGCATCCCTGTTCCAAGCCGCTTCTTGGGCGAACGGCGGCGGATGGTGCCACAAAGCGCTTACGGTCACCAAGCAGTAACGAATGCAACCAATCACCGTGTCCGAAAACCGCGAGACGCCGTCGCGGTACCGGCTAGTATCCCGGCCATGAATGATACTCATTTTCCCCTGGCGGTCCATCAGCCGTTCGATTGGCCCCTGATCGCAGGCTTCCTGGCGCCGCGCTGCATTCCGGGCGTCGAGGCGGGTGCGGGCCTGGCCTACCGCCGCACCATCGATCTGGGCGGCCGGCACGGCACGATCGAGATCGGGCCGGACAGGGCTGGCGAAAGGGGGGAGGGCGCGCTGGGCGTCACCATCCGCCATCCCGATGCAGCGCTCCATCCCGCCATCGTCGCCCGGCTGGGGCGGCAGTTCGATCTGATGACCGACATCGCGGCGATCCAGACCCAATTCGCCCAGGACGCGCTGCTGGCGCCGATGGTCGCCATCCGGCCGGGGTTGCGCGTGCCCGGCGCCTGGGACCCGTTCGAACTGGCGGTGCGGGCGATCCTGGGGCAGCAGGTCAGCGTCGCCGCCGCGACCACGCTCGCCGGTCGGGTGGCGACCCTCTATGGCGCGCCGCTCCAACTGGACGATGGACCGCCGCCGGCGGGCCTGAGCCGGGTCTTCCCGACCCCGGCGGCCCTGGTCGCGGCCGATCCGGGTGTGTTGCGCATCCCGACCAAGCGGGCGGAGACCATCGCCGGCCTGGCCCGCGCGGCCTCGGCGGAACCGGGGTTGTTCGAGGGGCGTCTGCCGCTCGATGAACTGGTCGCGCGGCTCGATGCCCTGCCCGGCATCGGGCCCTGGACCGCCCATTACATCGCCATGCGCGCGCTGCGGGAACCCGATGCCTTTCCGTCGGGCGATCTGGGGCTGCGCAAGGCGATGGCGGTGGCGGGCGTCCTGCCCAGCTTCAAGGAAATGGATGCGCGTGCCGAGGCCTGGCGGCCCTGGCGGGCCTACGCCGCCCTGCATCTGTGGATGAGCCTGGGCGGCAGTACCGGAGGATGACATGACCCAACTCGATTTCGACCGGGTGCCGAGCGCCATCGGCGAAATTCTGGTCGCCTGCGACGGCACCAGCCTGGTCGCCCTCGACTATGCCGACTACGAGGGGCGCATGAAGGCGCTGCTGACCAAGCGGTACGGGGCGTTCCGCCTGGCCCCGCGGCCCGACCCGCTCGGCGCCTCGGCGCGGGTGCGGGCCTATCTCGCCGGCGATTTCGCCGCGTTCGACGGCTTGGCCGTCACGACCGGCGGCACGGATTTTCAGCAGCAATGCTGGCGGGCGCTGCGCGCCATCCCGGTCGGCACGGTCACGACCTATGGCCGGCTCGCGGCCGAGCTCGGACGACCCAAGGCCAGCCGCGCGGTGGGTTATGCCAATTCGCTCAATCCCGTGGCCATCATTCTCGCCTGTCATCGGGTCATCGGCCAGAACCGCGACCTGACCGGCTATGCCGGCGGCCTCGACCGCAAGCGCTGGCTGCTGGCGCATGAGGGCGTCAGGATGTGAAGCTGCGCGCGCCCGCGAAGATCGCCTCGCCGGCGAACCAACGGGCCTCGGCGTCAGGCTCGCCCCAAGCGGCGAGCAAGGCCGCGATCAGCTCCAGCGACAGCGTCGGCGCGCCGGCATCGTCCAGCGCGAAGCTGCAGGTGCGGTCGACCACGCTCGCGATCATCGGTGCGACGGTCGGTTGTTCGACCGGCTGCGGCGGCTCGTGGAAATCGGCCTCGCATCTGGCCAGATCGACAGACAGATAGGCTTGGCAGGCGTTCGGGCGGACCGGGTGCGCCAGGCACGACGCGGTCGACGGGTCCAGCACCGGGCAGAAGAGGCGCTTGGCATGACGTTCGACCGGCGGCAGCCCGTGGAGAACCGCATCGGCCGCCGCCGCCCGTCGCTTGACCGCAGCCAATTGATCGGGATCGAGCTGGCGCGCCAGATAGTCCGCGATAGCGAAAACCTCGTCCGGGGTCACGTCGACGGTGTGGCTGCAGCAGAAGGCGCAGCCCTTGCGGCAGGCGATTTCGGCACCGCCGGCCGCCACCAGTTCGGCGACCGGGGCCAACTCGTCCGCCAGGATCGCGACCCGCTCGACCGCGAGGGCTCCGGATAGGCCGGGCGCCAGGCCGTGGCGCGCGATCACGGCGCCGATGCGCGCATCGGCCCGCTGGTAGACCTTGTCCAGATAGTCCTGAAGCGGCGGCGGCAGATCGCCGAAGCCGACCGGTTTCGCCATATGTGCGCTCCGTTAAACCCGTGCCCGTGCCTGCTTGATCCACAGCGCGATGGTCTGCAGCATGGCGGCGGCGTCGAACGGCCGCCCAGCGACGCGCGCCCCATGATGGTGCCGGACGCAATGGTGCCGGGCGGGCGTGAACAAGCATTTAACGCTGGCGAAGGGTTACGCCTCCGGCCCGCACACCACCTCGAACTTCACCAGATTGTTCGGCCCGAAAATGTTGCTGAGCGCCACGTCGGCCGCGTCGCGGCCGCGGGCCATCAGCACGCGGCCGATGCGCGGGACATTGTTGCGCGGGTCGTAGGTTTGCCAGGTGCCGCCGACATAGGCTTCAAACCAGGCGGCGAAATCCATCGTCGTCCAGGGCTTGGGCGTACCGATGTCGCTGATATAGCCGGTGCAATAGCGCGCCGGAATGTTCATGGCCCGGCAGAGCGTCACCGCCAGATGGGCATAGTCGCGGCACACGCCCTGGCGTTCCTGGTAGGCTTCCCACGCGGTCTTGGTCGGCCGCGCGTGGGCATAGCCGAACTGGATGTGGTTATGGACGAAATCGCAGATCGCCTGGACCCGTGCCGCCCCCGGCGCCGACTGGCCGAACAGGCCCCAGGCGATGTTCGACAGGAGATCGGTCTCGCAATAGCGGCTGCCCAGCAGGAACATCAGGCTATCGTCGGGCAGGTCCTCGACCGGATGCTGCCAGCCTTCGGCCGGGCGTCGCTCCGGTTCCGCATCCACCTCCAGCATCGCGGTGGTCGAGAGCGTGATCCGGCCCGGCGGCGCCACGATGCGCGCGCACAGATTGCCGAACCCGTCGCGATATTGCCGGATCGACACCGGCGGATCGGTCCGCAGCAGGTCGGCCACCACGATATGATCCACGCGCGTATAATGCGTGTTCAGCATCAGCATCATCGGGGTCGGTTGCGGACATTCGTAGATCAGTTCGTAGCCGACGCGGAGCTTCATGAATGGGTGCCTTCCAACGAGGGTTCCCGTGTGACGCTGACCTCGACGTCGAGGCTTTGAAACGCGTGGGGTGCCCCGCTCCAGGTGCCCCATAGCGGCAGGGCCTGCTGATGGTCCCAGGCGACGGCGACGCGGATCAGGTGGCGATTGCCGACGATGCTGTTGGTCGGATCGAAATCGACCCAGCCGGCGCCGGGCAGATAGATCTGCAGCCAGGCATGGGTGGCGCCACCGCCCTGGGTCGCATCGTGATCCGGCACGAAGATATAGCCGCTGACGAAGCGGGCGGCGAGGCCGAGCGAGCGCGCCGCCTCCATCATCAGCACGGCGAAATCCCGGCAGCTGCCGCTGCGGTGATGCAACGTCTCGGCCGGGTGGTTGACGCCCTTTTCGTTGCGCCGGACATAGCGGAACGTGCTCTTGATGTTCTGGGTGATGGCGCGCAGCAGCGCCATCGTGGCCATGGTGCCGTCGGGCGGGAGGAACGAGCGCGCCCAGGCATCGACATCCCGGTCGGGATATTGCCGGTTGCGCGCCTTCACCAGATCCGACGCCTCGGCATCGGTATAGATGAACGGCCAGATCGCGGCATAGCGCTCCAGCGAATAATCCGGCAGCGGCGTCTCGGTATGTTCCAGCGTCACCCGGCTGTCGAACCGCAGCTCGGCCGCTTGCGTGTCGAAACTCGCGACCGCCACCGAATTGTCGAACACGTCATGCAGCCAGTGGAGCCGCGCCGGGGTCGGCGTGATCAGCAGGGTGGTCGCGACCAGGCGCAGATCGTGGCTGGAGCGCGGGCGGAACATCATGCGGTGTTCGCCGAAGCCGACCGGTTCGGAATAGCTGTAGGCGCTGACGTGCCGCACGGTGAAGCGCTGCGGTTCCAACGAAGACCGCTGGGAGGAGGCGCTCAGGACCGCCATGACTTGCCTTTCGACCGGACGCCGCCGCATGAGACCCGCGCGACCCGGGATATTAAGTCGTCAGCAGCGGGAAAGGGTCCGGGAAAGCGACGGGGGCAGGCGGATTCCTGCCGGTCGGGCGGCTTGTGCGTCAATTATGTTGCAGGTGCGAGGGGCCGGCCGCGATGAAACGCCGGATGGCGGGCTGCTTCCGTTGTGCTGTTGTCAAAAGCGCACGGCGTCACTTCTCCAAGGCTTTCGCTTCAGCGACCAGCTTCCGCTCGCTGACCCGGATCGCCGCCGCGGCGCCCGCCTGCTGTTCCAGCCGCCTCCGATTGTCCTGCAGTTCGACATTGTGCAGGACCAGCTTCCTCGCCGAGGCCTGGAGCTGACGGTATTGCCGGAGCGACCAATAGAGGACGAAGCCGGCGCACAGCGAAATGACGAGGAACGCGGCGCCGATGATCATCGCCTGCCATCGCCAATGGTTGAGTGCCGCCTCTTCCAGGACCGTTACGCCGAGGACGAGGGGAAACCGCTTCTCCAGATGGATGGAGACGATACGGGCTTCCTCTTCGAATTGACCCGACGACCGATAGCTGCCGCCGCCGTGTTCGACGACGCGCCACCACCGGGATGCCGGGGAGATCTTCGTGCCGATCGCCGCATGGCCCTCCGGCGCGCGTGCCAGGATCGTTCCGTCGCGCCGAAAAAGCGCGATGGAACCGCCATCGGGCGGCACCACCGCATTATATTGGCGCTCGAACGAGGCAAGTTCCATGCGGGCCACGATCAGGCCGAGAAATTCGCCGGCGGCGCTGTCGATCCTGCGCACGACGTAATATGCCCGTTCGCCCGTCAGCCGGTTCGGCACCGGTCGGCCGATGAAGCTCGACTTGTCGTCGTCCTTCAGGAAATGCACGAAGTAGTCCCGGTCGGACAGGTTGACCTGCGTCGTGGCCATGCCGTTGGATGAGTTGATCAGATAGCCGCCGCTGTCGACCAGCACGAAGCCGTCGGCTTGAACGGCCGTTCGGCCCCGGTCGCGCAAGACGCGCCCGAACTCGTCGCCCCCGAGCCGGCTGGAAAATTCGGACGGGGTCGCGATCCTGAGCGCGTCTATCTGCTGTTGGATCTGCTGGAGCACCAGATCGACGCTATCCATCGAGCGTTCGCTCTGTTCGGCCAACGCCAGCCCGAGCGTATCCATGTCCTGACGATACCGATTGATGGTGTCGTCCCGCAGGTCCCAGATGATGAACCCGGTCATGAGGATGGTTGCAACCAAAAGAAGCATGCCGGCCAGGGCGAGAATTCGGCTCGATCCATGGGTCGGCGGTCCATCTTCCAGGACGAACTCGGTCACAACGGGGGCTCCTCGGACGGTGATATTTTCAAGTTGGCGTAGACCATAGACTATAGGCCAAGGGTGAGGCGGCAATATACCGCCAGTTATCTAAAACTGTCGGCATTGCCGCCATCCCCATCGCCGTCCCGCCCGTCCCTTGCGACACCCTCATCCGGGTTGCTAGTAGTTCGCCCAGAGCCCCGGCGTTGCCAGTTCGATCAGATGGCCGTCGGGATCGTCGAAATACAGACTGCGGCCGCCGCGGGGCCAGGCGACCTCGCCGCGCGAGGGTATGCCATGCTCGGCCAGACGCTGGCGCCACGGTTCGTAATCCTCGGCCTCGATCGCGAAGGCCATGTGAACCGGGCCCTGGCCGTCATGGCCCGGCACGGTGCCCCGCGGGCCGGGCATGTCGGCGACCGAACCGCCCGCCAGGAACAGCAGCAGCACGCCCTGGCGCCCGGCGTCGAACGCGGTCAGGCGCGCGCCCGACAGCATGGGCTCGAGGCCGAGGACGTCCTTGAAGAAGGCCACGGCGCGGGGCATGTCGGCGACATAGAGCGCGGTTTCGAGCAGGCCGGCGATGCGGGGCATGAGGCTGTCCTCGAATAGGGGGCGGACGCCGCGTTGCCCCCTAAAAATCCAAATCCGTGTAGTGCTCCGGCGGCGGGTTGCCGGGGATATGGTCGGCCAGGAGCGGGCGGAAGCTCGGGCGCGACTTGATGCGGGCGTACCAGTCCTTGGCCAGTTCGTGGCTGCCCCAGGGGACGTCGCCGACATAGTCCAGCACCGAGAAATGGGCGGCGGCGGCGATGTCGGCCAGCGAGAAATGGTCGCCGGCCAACCAGCGGCGGCGTTCGACCAGGAAGGCCACGTAATCCAGATGATAATGGATGTTGGCATGACCGGCGCGGATCGCCGCACTGCTGGGCGTGCCATAGCCCAGCTGGCGCTTCAGCATCTTCTCGCCGACCAGATTCTGCGTCACTTCGCGGTTCATCTTCTGATCGAACCAGACGATCAGGCGGCGCACCTCGGCCCGATCGATCGCGTCGATGCCCAGCAGCAGCCGGTCGCGATAGACCTCCTCCAGATATTCGCAAATGACGCCGCTGTCGGCGATCGGCGTGCCGTCCGCCTCGACCAGCACGGGCACTTCGGCCGCCGGGTTCATCTGCAGGAATTCCGGCCGCCGATCCCACACGCGCTCGTGCTGCAGCTCGAACTCCAGGTTCTTTTCCTTCAGGACGACGCGGACCTTGCGGGAAAAGGGGTCGAGCGGAATATGGTAGAGGATACGCATGGCGGCGGGGCGGCTTCCGGACTGTTCAAGCACCAAACTAGCGCGCTTTCCGTTCGGATGGCCACATCCGAACGCGGAGAATTCGCGCCAGACTAATTACGACTGAGCAAGATCCGAATCGGATCGTGCCCGGGCGCCGGAAGTCGCCCTGGTACCAGCACAGACTGGTTAACTCACGCGCTGCGGACCTCCGCCAGAAAGGCGCTGACCCGGGCGCGCAGTTGCTCGGCCTGCTGACCCAGTTCGTCGGCAGCGCCCAGCACCTCGACCGAGGCGGCGCCGGTCTCCTCGACGCTCTGGTTCAGGCCGGTGATGTTGCTCGAGACCTCCGTCGTGCCGCGCGCGGCCTCCTGGACGTTGCGCGCGATTTCCTGCGTCGCCGCCCCCTGCTGTTCCATGGCGGCGGCGATCGAGGTCGAGATCTCGTTCATCCGGCCGATGGTGGCGTCGATGCGCTCGATCGCGGCGACGGCGTTGCCGGTCGAGCTCTGCATGGAGGCGACCTGGGCCGAGATATCCTCGGTCGCGCGCGCGGTCTGGGTCGCCAGGTTCTTCACCTCCGACGCGACGACGGCGAAGCCCTTGCCAGCCTCGCCGGCGCGCGCTGCCTCGATCGTGGCGTTCAAGGCGAGGAGATTGGTCTGGCCGGCGATGTCGTTGATCAGGCGCACGACCTCGCCGATCTTCTGCGCCGCCTCCGACAGGGTCTGCATGGTGCCGCCGGTCGAGGCCGCTTCCTGCACGGCCTGGCCGGCGATGGTCGAGGATTGCACGACCTGACGGGCGATCTCCTGGATCGACGACGACAGTTGCTCGGTCGCGGCCGCCACCGTCTGCACGTTGGTCGAGGCCTCTTCGGCCGCCGCCGCCACGGCGCCGGCCTGTTTGGAGGCGAGATCGGCATTGTTCGACATGCCGCCTGCGGTCGCGCGCAGTTCGGTCGCGGCCGAGGCCAGGAAGTTGAGCGCCTCGCTCGCCTGGCTGTCGAAGGCGGTGTTGATCGCCTCGATCCGGTCGGCCCGCTGGGCCTTCTGCTCCTGGTCCCGGCGCTGCTCTTCGGACAATCGTTCGGCGGTGACCATGCTGTCCTTGAACACCTGCACAGCCGCGGCCATCGCGCCGATCTCGTCCTTGCGGCCGAGGCCGACGATCTCGGTCGAAAGATCGTGACCGGCCAGCCGCTTCATCGCTTCGGTGATGCGTTGAATCGGCGTCGAGACGCCGGCGACCAGCAACCAGCCCAGAATCGCGCAGAGGGCGGCGGCGAAGCCCATGGCCAGGATCACGATCCATTTAGTGGATGCATAGATCGTTGCGCCCCGATCGGCCGCCTTCTTGCCCTCCTGAACGTTGAAATCATTGTCCTCGTTCAGCGATTTGATCGCCCGATCGAAGCTTTCGAGCGACTCGCCGTTGAAAAACGCCGTGGCGCCCTTGATGTCGTGCGACTTGGCCAACGCCAGCATCTTGGCGGTCAGCGGACCATAGACCGCCCATTCCCTGTCGAATTGCTTGAGCAGGCGTTCATCCTCGGTGCCCGGCACGATGAGAGGGCTATAGGCCTCGCGCGCCTTGGCGATGCGGTCGGCGCCGGCGGCGACGTCGGCCTGGGCCTTGTCCAGATCGCCGCCATCGGCCGCGACCAGCAGATTGCGCGCCTCGCGCAGCCGAAAACTATAGATCGAGGTCAGCAGCTTGCTCATCTGCCCGGTGCTGGGCAGCCAATTGTCCCGCACATCGGCGGCATTGTCGTTGACGGCGCCCAATCGATTGATCGAGACGCTGCCCAGGATCAGGACGATGAGAAGCACGATGGCGAAGCCCAGCGGGATTTTGACCCGGATCGCCAGATTGTTGAGCATGTTCATGTCGTGATCCTCCCACTGGCCGACCGTCCGCCGCCGCCGCTGAACCAACCTGCACCGTCTGGGTTTCGCATTCGTTTAAAGAGGGCGAGCGCTCGTCCGATCCGGCGCCGCCGGGCTCGGCCTCGAACCTGCGCTCTGCGAGGGGGATCGGTCGCGCGTTGGAGGATGCTTCCGCCTGTCGGAAGGGGTCGAGGCGGTCGACGAGGCCCCGCGAACGGGCGGCAGAGCCCCGACGCTGCCCAAGGTGGTTTAGCGGAACCGACGGAGGTCCAGACGGTTGGGAGACGCTATTCATCGTCTCTCGACCCGAGGATCTCCCCATGGCCAAGACCAACGGAAATGCCCCGACCGCTGTCGGCAACGGCGGTGAGACCCATCAGACCGCGTCCACACCCCAGACGCGGCTCACGACCAATCATGGCGTGCCGGTCAGCGACAATCAGAACTCGCTCAAGGCCGGCAGCCGCGGTCCGTCGCTGCTCGAAGATTTCGTGCTGCGCGAGAAGATCCAGCATTTCGATCACGAGCGCATCCCCGAACGGATCGTCCATGCGCGCGGTTCGGCCGCCCATGGCACGTTCGAACTGACCAAGTCGCTGTCGAAATACACCACCGCCAGGATCCTGACCCAGGTCGGCGAGAAGACCGACGTCTTCGTGCGCTTCTCGACCGTCGCCGGCGGGGCCGGGTCGGTCGATACCCCGCGCGACGTGCGCGGTTTCGCCACCAAGTTCTACACAAAGGAAGGCAACTGGGATCTGGTCGGCAACAACATCCCGGTGTTCTTCATCCAGGACGCGATCAAGTTCCCGGACCTGATCCATGCGGTGAAGATGGAGGCCGATCGCGGCTATCCCCAGGCCGCCACCGCCCATGACACGTTCTGGGATTTCGTCGGCCTGATGCCTGAGACGACCCACATGATCATGTGGGCCATGTCCGACCGGGCCATTCCGCGCTCGCTGCGCATGATCGAAGGCTTCGGCGTCAATACGTTCCGGCTGGTCGACGCGGCGGGCGAGGGGACGTTCGTCAAGTTTCATTGGCGCCCCGTGCTGGGGACGCAATCGACCTGCTGGGACGAGGCGCTCAAGATCGCCGGCGCCGATCCCGACTACCACCGCCGCGACCTGCACGAAGCGATCGACGCCGGCGCGTTTCCAGCCTGGGATTTCGGCGTCCAGCTGCTGAGCCAGGCCGAAGCCGACGCGCTGCCGTTCGACATCCTGGACGCGACCAAGCTGATCCCGGAGGAAATGGTCCCGATCCAGGTCATCGGCAGAATGACGCTGAACCGGAACCCTGATAATTTCTTCGCGGAGACCGAGCAGGCCGCCTTCCTGCCGACCAACATGCCGCCGGGCATCGACGCGTCGGAGGATCCGCTGCTGCAGGGTCGGCTGTTCTCGTACCAGGACACGCAGCTGTCGCGCCTGGGCACGGTCAATTTCCACCAGATCCCGATCAACCAGGCCAAGGGCTGCCCGTTCCAAAACCTGCAGCGCGACGGCCAGATGCAGACCCAGGTGCCGAAGGGCCGCGCCAATTACGAACCCAACAGTCTGGCCGATGCCGGCGAGCAGGGCGGTCCGCGCGAAGATCCCGAGGGCGGCTTCCGCAGCTTCAAGCTGCCGCTGGGCGAGACCAAGGTCCGGCTGCGCGCCGAAACCTTCGCCGACCATTACAGCCAGGCCCGGCTGTTCTTCCGGTCGCAGACCGAGATCGAGCAGGCGCATCTGGCGAGCGCCATCGTGTTCGAACTGTCCAAGGTAACCTTGGAACCGGTGCGCCTGCGCGTGCTGGCCAATCTCCGCAATGTCGACGAGACGCTGGCGCAGCGCGTCGCCGACGGGCTGGCGATGGACCTGCCGGCGAAGTCGAAGCCGGTGGTGGAGCCGAAGGACATGGAGCCGTCACCGGCGCTGCGCATCGTCGGGAAATATCCGGACACGCTGAAAGGCCGCATGGTCGGCATCCTGGTGACCGACGGCGCCGACGGCGCGGTCGTCCAGGCGATCAAGACGGCGGCGGAAGGCGAGGGGGCCACGGTCAAGCTCGTGGCGCCCAAGGTCGGCGGCGTGACGCTGAAGGACGGCGCCATGCTGAAGGCGGACGGCCAGCTCGCCGGCTCGCCTTCGATCATCTTCGACGCCGTCGCGATCGTGGTCTCGGCCGACGGCTGCAAGCAGCTGATGATGGAGAGTGCCGCCACCGACTTCGTCTCGAATGCCTTCATCCACCTGAAGGCGATCGGCTTCACGCCGGAAGCGCAGCCGTTGCTCGATAAGGCGAACGTCGTGCCGGACGCCGGCGTGGTCGAGTCGGGCAGCGGTGTCGATGCGTTCCTGACGCCGGCCCGCACGCGTCAGTGGGCGCGGGAGCCCAAGGTGCGGATACTGGCGTAATACCGGGACACCGGGACGCGGCACGACCCTCACCTGGCTCCCTTGCGTTCACCACCCTCAACCTGCGGAAAGGGTGAGGGTGGGGCCGCTTACTCCGCCGCCACTGCCGTGATCGGCATCGCCAGGCGATGGAGCATTTCCTTCGGGACCACGTGCCAGAAATGCGCCAGCTCCCGGTCCCAGTCGTTCAGGATCTGCGCGGCGAAGCGCGACTGGGTTTCGCTCACGTGTTCGCGCACCAGGCTCTCCAGCACGTTCGACCAATGCTCGGTCTCGATCCGGTGCAGGCCGATCGTTTCCGGGTTGATCATGTTCTGCAGCTTGCGCTCCGGGTCATAGACGAAGGCCATGCCGCCGGTCATGCCGGCGCCGAAATTCTCTCCGACCGCGCCCAGGATCACGGCGGTGCCGCCGGTCATGTATTCGCAGCCGTTCGAGCCGCAGCCCTCGATCACCACTTCCGCACCCGAATTGCGCACGGCGAAGCGCTCGCCGGCCTGGCCGGCCGCGAACAGGCGGCCGGAGGTCGCCCCGTACAGCACGGTATTGCCGATGATGGTGTTCTCGTTGGTCGCGAGCGAGCTCGACGTCATCGGCCGGATGACGATCGTGCCGCCGGACAGGCCCTTGCCGACATAGTCGTTGGCATCGCCGACCACTTCCAGCTTCAGGCCCTGGACCGCGAAGGCGCCCAAGGACTGGCCGGCCGAACCGCGCAGACGGACCGTGATATGGCCCGGCTGCAGGCCGGTCTGGCCGAACTTGCGCGTGATCATCGAGGAGAGCCGCGTGCCGACGGCGCGCTGGGTATTGCGCGTGTTGTAGGTCAGCTGCATTTTTTCGCCGAGGTCGAACAGGGCCTTGGCATCCTGCAGCATCTGCGCGTCTAACGTATCGGGCACCTCGTTGCGGCCTTCGAGCGTGCAATAGCGCGGATAATCGCCCGGATCCGCCTGGGCCAGGATCGGGTTCAGGTCCAGATCGTCAAGATGGGCCCAGCCGCGGTTGACCTGGGTCAACAGGTCGGTGCGGCCGATGATCTCGTTCAGCGAGCGGGCGCCCAAGGAGGCCAGGATCTCGCGGACCTCCTCGGCGATGAAGCTGAACAGGTTCACGACCTTTTCCGGGCTGCCCTCGAACTTCTGGCGCAGTTCGGGATCCTGGGTGCAGATGCCGACAGGGCAGGTGTTGGAATGGCATTGCCGGACCAGGATGCAGCCCATGGCGACGAGCGAGGCGGTGCCGAGGCCGAACTCCTCCGCCCCCAGAATCGCCGCGATGACCACGTCGCGCCCGGTCTTGAGGCCGCCGTCGGTGCGCAGGCGCACGCGATGCCGGAGCCGGTTCAACACCAGCACCTGATGCGCCTCGGCCAGGCCCATTTCCCAGGGAATGCCGGCGTGCTTGATCGAGGATTGCGGGCTGGCGCCCGTGCCGCCGGTATGGCCCGAGATCAGGATCACGTCCGCTTTTGCTTTCGCGACGCCGGCCGCGATCGTGCCGATGCCCGAGCGGGCGACCAGCTTGACCGTGACCTTGGCATCCGGGTTGATCTGCTTCAGATCGTAGATCAGCTGGGCCAGATCCTCGATCGAGTAGATGTCGTGGTGCGGCGGCGGTGAGATGAGCGCCACGCCCTCGGTCGAGTGGCGCAAGCGCGCGATCAGCGCGTCGACCTTGAATCCCGGCAATTGCCCGCCTTCGCCGGGCTTGGCGCCCTGGGCGACCTTGATCTCCAGTTCGCGGCAATTGTTGAGATATTCCGCCGTGACGCCGAAGCGGCTCGACGCCACCTGCTTGATCGCGGAGGAGGCATTGTCGCCGTTGCGGCGCGGCTTGTAACGCGCCGGGTCCTCGCCGCCCTCGCCCGAATCCGACTTGGCGCCGATCCGGTTCATGGCGATCGACAGGGTCTCGTGCGCCTCGGGCCCGAGGGCGCCCAGCGAGATGCCGGGCGAAATCAGCCGCTTGCGGATCTCGGTGATCGATTCGACCTCGTCGAGCGACACGGACGGCTTCTTGTAGTTGAAGTCGAGCAGGTCGCGCAGGTTGATCGGCGGCTGCTTGCGGATCGCCTCGCTGTATTTCTTGAAGGTCGCGTAGGAATCCTTCGCCACCGCCGTCTGCAGCAGATGGATCATGTTGCCTTCGAAGGCATGCTTCTCGCCGCCCTGACGGTAGCGGTAGAAGCCGCCGACCGGCAGCGCGATGAAATCCTCGGCATGGGCGCGGGCATGCGCCTCCAGCGTCTTCAGCTGGATGCCCTGCAGGCCGATGCCCGAGATCTTGGACGTCATGCCCGGGAAGAACTCGGCGACGAGCGAGCGCGACAGACCGACCGCTTCGAAATTATAGGCGCCGCGATACGACGAGATGACCGCGATGCCCATCTTGGCCATGATCTTCAAGAGCCCGTCGTCGACCGCCTTTTTATAGCGGGCGAGCGCGTCTTCCAGCCGGACGCCCGGCAGCAGCCCGCGGCGATGCCGGTCGGCGATCGTTTCCTGCGCCAGGTAGGCATTCACCGTCGTGGCGCCGACGCCGATCAGCACCGCGAAGTAATGCACGTCCAGGCATTCGGCCGAGCGCACGGTCAGCGAGGTGAAAGTGCGGAGCTGCTGGCGGACTAGGTGGCTGTGCACCGCGCCCGTCGCCAGGATCATCGGGATCGCGGCACGGGTGGCACTGGTCGCCTTGTCGGACAGCACGACATGATTGCAGCCGCCGCGGACCGCGTCCTCCGCCTCGCGCTCGATCCGGTCGAGCGCGTCGCGCAGCACCTTTTCCTGGGTGGTGGCCCCGCCGGCCGGCACGTCGAAGGTGCAGTCGATCTCGGTCGCCGACGCGCCCATATAGTCGCGCATCGCCTGGAATTCGGCATTGGTCAGCACTGGAGATGCCAGCTGCAGCAGCCGGCATTGGGTCGCATCCTCGTCCAGGATGTTGCCGAGGTTGCCGAGACGCGTGATCAGCGTCATGACCCGGCGTTCCCGCAGCGAGTCGATCGGCGGATTGGTCACCTGGCTGAAATTCTGCCGGAAGAAATGATGCAGGCCGCGATAGACGTCCGACAGCACGGCCAGCGGCGTGTCGTCGCCCATCGAGCCGATCGCCTCTTTGCCCTCTTCCATCATCGGCTGCAGGATCAGCTCCAGATCCTCCATCGACCAGCCCATGGCGACCTGGCGGCGGCGCAGCTCGTCCCGATCGAACTCGGCCGCTTCCGGCCCGCCCTGCTTGATCAGGCTGTCGAGCACGGTGATGTTCTTGACCCATTCCGAGAATGGCCGCTCGCGGCACATCAGGTCCTTCAACTCGTCGTCGCGATAGAGCTGGCCGTGGCGCAGATCGACGCCCAGCATCTGCCCGGGGCCGAGCCGGCCCTTCTCGATGATGTTGCTCTCGTCGACCCGGACCATGCCGGTCTCCGACCCGGTGATCAGCAGCCCGTCCTTGGTGATGCAATAGCGCATCGGCCGGAGACCGTTGCGGTCGGTCGCCCCCAGCACCCAGCGGCCGTCGGTCATGGCCAGCGCGGCCGGGCCGTCCCACGGTTCCATGACCGAGTTGCAATAGGAATAGAGGTCGCGATGCGCCTTCGGCATCTGCTCGCGCGACGACCAGGCCTCCGGCACCATCAGCGCCTTGACCATCGGCAGCGATCGGCCGGAGCGCGACAGCAGCTCGAACACGTTGTCGAGGGCGGCACTGTCGGAGCCCGCGGCCTGAACCACCGGCTTGATGTCCTCGATATAGCCCTCGAACCCGGGGCTCGCCATGCGGGTCTCGTGGCTCTTCATCCAATTGACGTTGCCGCGCAGCGTGTTGATCTCGCCGTTATGCGCCAGCATGCGGAACGGCTGGGCCAGCGGCCAGGTCGGGAACGTATTGGTCGAATAGCGCTGATGATAGATCGCGAAGGCGGATTCGAAGCGCGGGTCCAGCAGGTCCGGATAGAAGGACGTGACCTGTTCGGCCAGGAACATGCCCTTGTAGATGATCGAATTGGCGCTGAGCGAGCAGATGTAGAAGTCGCGCAACTGATCGGCGATCACGCGCTTTTCGATGCGCCGGCGCAGGATATAAAGGTCGCGCTCGAACTGCTCGCCGCCGTTGCCCTTGGGATTGGCGATGATGATCTGCTCGATCTCGGGCCGGGTCGCGTTGGCCTTTTCGCCGATCACGTCGATGTTCACCGGCACCTGGCGCCAGCCGTAGATGGCATAGCCGAACGACAGGATCTCGGTCTCGACGATCGAGCGGGCGCGCTCCTGGCCATCGAGGTCGGTGCGCGGCAGGAACACCATGCCGACGGCGAGCGGCAGGTCGCGCGCCTCGGTCGAGCCGGAACGGGCGACATGGGCGCGGAAGAACGCGTCGGGGATCTGGACATGGATGCCGGCGCCGTCGCCGGTCTTGCCGTCGGCATCGACGGCGCCGCGATGCCAGATCGCCTTCAGCGCCTCGATCGCGGCTTCGACCACGGCGCGCCGCGGCTTGCCGTCGATCGAGGCGACCAGGCCGACGCCGCAGGCGTCATGCTCGTCCAGCGGGTCGTAGAGACCATCGGCCGCCAGCTTGGCCGCGTTGAGCTTGTAGTTCAGCGCGAAGGCTTCGCCGCTCTCGATGCCGTTCTCGAAATCTTGGGACATGGGGCTGGCTCCCTTCACTCGGCGGCGGCGACGGCCGCGCCCTGGCGTTCGATGACATAGCGGGCGATCGATGAGGCGGCGTCGCGGCCGTCGCGGATGGCCCAGACGACGAGCGACGCGCCGCGCACGATGTCGCCGGCGGCGAACACGCCGTCGAGATTGGTCATCAGGCTGCGGTGGTCGACCTTGATCGTGCCCCACTTGCTGACGGCCAGTTCGGGCGCCTTGAACAGCTTCGGCACGTCTTCCGGATCGAAGCCCAGCGCCTTGATCACCAGATCGGCGTGGATGGTCACGGTGCTGTTCTCGACCATCTGCGGGATCTGCCGGCCGGAGCTGTCGGCGACGCCCAGATGGATCGAATGGGCGCGCACGCCGGTGACCTCGCCGTCGCCCAGAAAGGCCTCGGGGGCCGACAGCCAGAGGAATTCGACGCCTTCCTCTTCCGCGTGACTGACCTCGCGCTGCGAGCCGGGCATGTTCCGGCGATCGCGGCGATAGAGGCACTTCACCGACTTGGCGCCCTGGCGGACGGCGGTGCGCACGCAATCCATCGCCGTGTCGCCGCCGCCGATGACGACGACATTCTTGCCCGCCGCATCGAGTCCCGCCGCGTCGATCTGGTCGCCCAGGCCGCGGCGGTTGCTTGCGGTCAGATAGTCGAGCGCCGCGATGATGCCGCCCTGGCCGGCCCCGGGTGCCATCAGATCGCGCGCCTTGTAGACGCCGGTCGCGATCAGGAGCGCGCTATGCTCGGCGCGAAGCTCCGCCAGTGTCTTGTCGCGGCCGACCTCGAAATTCAGGTGAAAGGTGATGCCGGCCGCTTCGAGCAGCTGATGGCGGCGGCTGACCACGGCCTTGTCCAGCTTGAAGTTCGGAATGCCGTAGACCATCAGGCCGCCGACCCGGTCGTAGCGGTCGTAGACATGGACCGTGAAGCCCTTGCGCCGGAGCTCCATCGCGGCCGCCATGCCGCCGGGGCCGGCGCCGATGATGCCGACCGAATGGCCGAGTTCGCGCTTCGGCAGCGGCGGCTTGACCCAGCCGCGCTCGAAGGCCGTGTCGGTGATGAATTTCTCGACCGAGCCGATCGTGACGGAATCGAAGCCCTTCTCGATGACGCAATTGCCTTCGCACAGCCGGTCCTGCGGGCAGATGCGGCCGCAGATTTCCGGGAAATTATTGGTGGCCGACGAGATCTCGTAGGCCTCCTCCAACCGCCCCTCGGCCGTCAGCATCAGCCAGTCGGGGATGTTGTTGTTGAGCGGGCAATGCACCTGGCAGAACGGCACGCCGCATTGCGAGCAGCGCGAGGCCTGCGTCTGGGCGGCATCGGGCGCGAAGGCCGCGTAGATCTCGTCGAAATCGTGACGACGGGCCTCCGCCGTCCGCTTGTCCGGATTGGCCTGGTCGATCGTGGTGAACTGCAACAGCTTCTGCGCCATGAGGCCGCTCCGGATACGCGGTCGAAGGACGCCCGGCCGTGACCGGGCTCAATCGCATATACGGGGGCAAACCGGCGGTCTCAAAGGGAAAATAGCTCGTTAGGTCCGAAACGGACCTGATTTCCTGCATTGCACAGGAAGAATGCCTGGGCGTCGGGCATTCCTCGCGTGAAATGATCTTTCATTGGTACCGATCCGGACTTAACGGCTGGGATGTTCTCGGTTGCCCGCTGCAACGCAATTTTCCGCCATAAAAAAGCGGGGTTGGGTTGGAAACCGCCGTTCGTTGCGGCCGCAAGAAAGCGAGCCGGCTAGGGCCGGCCCGTCATGGCGTCGGTCGTGCCGCTATTGGGCGGCGGCCTGGGTCGGCTTGGCGATCGTGTAATAGAGCGTGTTTTCGTCATAGGCGATGAACATGTGGAGCTGCTTCAGCAGGCTCATGCCGATGAACGCGTCCGGCTGATCGCCCATGCCGGTATTGATCCGGCTGCCGGTAACAGGGGCGTGGGCGGCGGTATTGATCGGGGCGATCACCATCTTGGTATTATGCAGGGTGATCTCGCCGAAGGTCAGCGACTGGAACATGTGCTGATAGGTTTGGAGCACGCGGCCCTCGATGCCTCTGGTTTCGCCGAACTTCTGCATGTCGGGGGAATCGGGCGACAGGCCGAACCTATCCTGCGCCACCGCCAGCCTCATCACATTTGCATAGGCACCGGTGTCGATCACGGCGCGCAGGGGCTTGCCTTCCACGCTGATGTCCATCGTCGGTCGATGGGCCAGCGAATTGCCGACGTAATAGATCTTCGACTTGAAGAAATCCGGCGCCCAATAGACGACCCGGTCCGGGCAATGGTCATGGGTGAACAGGTTCATCTTGCCGCCGACCGTGTCGATCTCGACGTCGTAGTTTTGCAGATAGTCGGCACCAAACAGACCGACGGGCTGGTCGTCCGTGCCGTCGCCCCCCACCGGCATCAACACCACGGCGGCATTCGTGTTGACGGCCTTGCCCAGGCGCAATGTGCGGATCCGCGTCATCTGGTTCAACGCCTCTCCCGTCAGGCCGTAGACGACGCCTGCCATATTTTCGATCGGCATCCCAATGCGGGTCGCGAACTTCGTGCTGAGTGTGGATGACTGGGTGCCCGTATCGACCTGGATCTTCACGGGCGTGTCGTTGATCGAGACATCGATCAGCAACTGGTTGGACGGGGACAATTTCGCTGGGATCGACGCGACCATGTGCAGTTCGCAACTGTCGGCGGCGCGGGCGCCGGTCGAAGTGGCGAGCGAGGGGGCGGCAACCAGCAGGGTCAAGGCAATGAGCGGGCGATTCGGCAACATCATTTCACGCACAGGATGATTTCGCAGCCGCCTCTCTAACATTGCAACCTGGGCGACGCTAGCCGCCCGCTCATGCCGGGTGGCGCGGAGAGAACCGGCCGCCGCGGCGGAAGCGCTCCAGGTAGCTTTGCAGGATCACCTCCGGGGCCGTCGGCAGGATGCCCAGGTCGCTCAGCGTCCTGGCGCCGGGCGAGACGACATTGTCGCGTTTCAGCATCCGCACCTGGTCGCGCGTCAGCAGCTTTCCGGGCAGATGCTCCAGGATCGCCGCCTGCAGCGAGGCCAGTCCAAAGGGGATCGGGACGAGCGGCAAGCTCGGGCGATCGATCTCGCGCAGCATCAGCCGCATCAGTTCGGCAAAGGTATAGATGCGCGGGCCGCCCAGCTCGTAGGCCTGGCCGGCGGCTTCGGGCCGGTCGAGCGCCGCCATGACCCCATCGGCGACGTCGCCGACATAGACCGGCTGGAATTTGGTGGTACCGCCGCCGATCAGCGGCAGGAACGGCGACAGGCGCGTCATTTCGGCGAATCGGTTGAAGAACTGATCCTCCGGCCCGAAGACGATGGAGGGGCGCAGGATGACGGCGCCGGGAAACGCGGCGCGCACCGCGGCCTCGCCCTCGGCCTTGGATCTGGCATAGCGCGCGGGCGATGCCGGATCGGCGCCGATCGCCGAGAATTGCACGAACCGTTCGACGCCGGCCGCCGTGGCGAGCCGGGCGAGGCGTGCCGCCCCCTGATGCTGCAGGGCATCGAACCGCTGTTTGCCGCTCTCGGCCAGGATACCGACCAGATTGACCACCAGATCGACGCCCGCCATCGAGGCCGCGGCGAAATCCTCGTCGCCGATGTCGCCGTCCAGCAGGACGATCTGGCCGACATCGCCCATCGGCTGCAGATAATTGCCGCGCCGGGCATGGCGGCTCGCCACCGTGATGGTGACGCCGCGCTGGGCCAGCCGCTTCACCACATAGCGACCGATGAAGCCGGCGCCGCCGAAGACCGTCGCCCGACGAATGGGAGCCATGTTCTGACCTCTTCCTGAAATGTCGATCGATGAAAACGCTAACGCCCGAAAAGGCTTGGCGGCCTCAAGGCTGCGGTAGGCTTTTGCCGGGGCGGACCGGTTCCGGGGCGACCGATCGAAGTGCCATATTGCCGTGAAAAGTCTGGTTGACACGGTGCGCGGCCTCCCTTATCAACCCGGTCCTCACCTAAGCCCAGGTGGCGGAATTGGTAGACGCGCTGGTTTCAGGTATCAGTGGGGGCAACCTCGTGAAAGTTCGAGTCTTTTCCTGGGCACCATAGTGATCCTCCCGTCCGTCTGATCTTTCGAGGAAGATCGGGCGGACGGGGAGGGACCCTCTCCCCGCGCAGGATACCGCCCGTGACCGTTACTTATCACCGCGGCGATCTCCCCGCCGGTCTTTCGTTCGGAAATTCAGTCGCCATCGACAGCGAGACCATGGGCCTCAACCCCTGGCGGGATCGTTTGTGCGTGGTGCAGCTCTCGGCCGGCGACGGCACGGCGCACGTCGTCCAGCTGCCGCAGGGCCAGTATGACGCGCCCAACCTCAAGGCGCTCCTGACCGATCCGGCGGTGACCAAGATATTCCATTTCGGCCGGTTCGACATCGCCGTCCTGCAGCAGTACCTGGGCGTCGTGACCGCGCCGGTCTATTGCACCAAGATCGCCTCCAAGCTCGTGCGCACCTTCACCGACCGCCATGGTCTGAAGGATCTGTGCAAGGAGCTGTTGAACATCGAACTGTCGAAGCAGCAGCAATCGTCCGATTGGGGCGCCGATACGCTGAGCGAAGAACAGTTGAAATATGCCGCGTCCGACGTGCTCTATCTTCACGAGATGAAGGAAAAGCTCGACGTGATGCTGGCGCGCGAGGGGCGGACCGACCTGGCCAAGGCCTGTTTCGAGTTCCTGCCGTCCCGCGCGCTGTTGGATCTGGCCGGTTGGCCGGAGATCGACATCTTCGCCCACTAGAGTCGGATATGAGGCCGGGTCGGCCTCATATATCGCGCTCTAGGCGAAACCAGGGCGGACCTTGCCCGAGCCCTGCGCCAGAGCGCGGGAAGGTCTGTCCGTTTGCCGCATCGCGGTGAATTGACTTACACCGGGCGCTCCTCTATAGACGGGCGCTCGAATTTTGATGCCTAAGCGTTTGGAGTTTTCGTCGTGAAGCGCACCTATCAGCCCAGCAAGATCGTCCGTAAGCGGCGCCATGGCTTCCGCGCCCGCCTCGCCACGGTCGGCGGTCGCAAGGTGCTCGCCGCACGTCGCAGCCGCGGCCGCAAGCGCCTGTCGGCCTAACGGCCGCTTCAAGCGGCCTCCCATGCCCCGTACTCTCGGCCGGATGACTGAGCGCAAGGATTTCTTGCGCGTCGCCGGCGGGAGACGCAAATGGGTGGCACCCGGCCTGATCCTTCAGGTGGCGCCGAGCGACGCGCCTGAAGCGGCCGGACCCCATGCCGAGGGGCGCCGCATCGGTTTTACCGCATCGAAGAAGGTCGGCAACGCCGTCGCCCGCAACCGCGCCAAGCGCCGTCTGCGCGCGGCGGCGCGCGCTTTGGTGGCGGATCACGGTCAGCCGGAACATGATTTCGTGCTGATCGCCCGGCAGGAAACCGGCGGCGTGCGCTACGCGCAATTGCTGACGGAACTTGAAAAGGCATTGCGGCGGCTCAAAGTCTGGCGCGACGGTCCAGATGCCATCCCGGCTTCGGCCGAGTAGCGAGGCATCGATGGCCCATGTGTTGCGAGGGCTGATCTGGCTCTACCGGATGCTGATCTCGCCACTGCTCGGGCCGAAATGCCGATTCGAGCCGAGCTGTTCGGCCTATGCCATGGAGGCGATCGGCCGCCATGGCGCCTGGACCGGCAGCCTGATGTCATTGCGCCGGCTCGGCCGCTGCCACCCCTGGGGCGGCAGCGGTTACGATCCGGTTCCCGATCTTACCGCACCTGCGCCGACCGATCGTCGCGCGCATCATATTGGATGTCGGCACGCCCGTTAGGGTGACGTGCCCCCCGGAGGACCCATGCAGGGAATGGAGCAGCGTAATCTCGTCATCTTCATCGCGCTGGCTGTCGCGATTTTGCTTGGCTCCCAGTATCTGCTGCCGCATCCGCAGCGGCCGGTGCAGACCGCCGAACAGGCGGCGCAGAACAACGCCGCGAACCAGTCGCCGGCCGGACCGAACGCGCCGACCGGTGCACAATTGCCGAATGCCGCGGCCGTGGCCGCCGCGATCGAGACGCGCGAGCAGGTGCTGGGCGAGACCGCCCGCGTCGCCATCGACACGCCGCGCATGCAGGGGTCGATCAACCTCAAGGGCGCGCGTTTCGACGATCTGATCCTGAAGAACTACCGCGAGACGATCGATCCCGCGAGCCCGGCCATCGTGCTGCTGTCGCCGTCGGGTGCGCCCAACGCCTATCGCGCCTCACAGGGCTGGATCGCCAAGGATCCGTCGGTCAAGCTGCCGAACGACGATACGGTCTGGCAGTCCGCCGGCGGCACGCTCGCCCCCGGCAAGCCGGTCACGCTGACCTGGGACAACGGGGCCGGCCTGACCTTCGAGCGTCAGATCTTGGTCGACGATAATTTCCTGTTCACGGTCAAGGACACCGTGACCAACGCCGGCGCGGCGCCGGTCGCCCTCTTCCCCTACGGCTCGGTCGCGCGGACCGGCGAACCGTCGGCGTCGTCGACCTGGGTGTCCTACGAGGGCCCGATCGGCGGCTATACCACCGGCGCCGAGGAGTTGAGCTACAAGGACGTCGCCGCCGGCAAGACCCCGCCCAAGGAGACCGTGGGCGGCTGGCTGGGCTTTTCCGACAAATATTGGCTGGCCGCCGTGGCGCCGGACCAGAAGACCGCGATCAGCGCGCGCTTCACCCATACCGGTGCCGGCGAGACGCAGAGCTTCCAGGCCGACTATCTGGGGGCCGAGACCGATGTGGCGCCCGGCGCCTCGATCCTGAATTCGGGCGTGGTGTTCGCGGGCGCCAAGGAAGTGAAGCTGCTCGACCAGTACACCAAGAACGCCGGCCTGCCGAACTTCGACCGGGCGGTCGATTTCGGCTGGTTCTATTTCCTGACCAAGCCGATCTTCTACCTGCTCGACTGGCTCTACGGCGTCGTCGGCAATTTCGGTATCGCCATCCTGATGTTGACCGTCGTCATCAAGGGCCTGTTCTTCCCGTTGGCCAACAAGGCCTTCAAGAACATGGACAAGATGAAGCAGCTCCAGCCCGAGATGGCGAAGCTGAAGGAGCAGTGCGGCGACGACAAGGTCAAGCTGCAGCAGGAGACCATGGCGCTCTACAAGCGCATGGGCGTCAATCCGGTCGCGGGCTGCCTGCCCATGCTGCTGCAGATCCCGGTGTTCTTCTCGCTTTACAAGGTGCTCTACGTCACCATCGAGATGCGGCACGCGCCGTTCTTCGGCTGGATCCAGGATCTGTCGGCCCCCGATCCGACGACCCTGTTCAATCTGTTCGGCCTCATCCCCTGGACGCCGCCGGAATTCCTGATGATCGGCGTCTGGCCGGTGATCTATTGCATCACCATGCTGCTGCAGCAGCGCATGCAGCCGACGCCGCCGGACCCGACCCAGGCGCGCATGATGCAGTTCATGCCGTTCATCTTCACCTTCATGCTCGGCAAGTTCCCGGCCGGCCTGATGATCTATTATTCCTGGAACAATATCCTGACGGTGCTGCAGCAGATGCTGATCCGCCGCCGGGGTGCCGCGGCCGCTGCCCGCGCCGCCAGGGCCTGATATGGATGACGAGCTGGAGCCGTCGCCCGAGGCCCTGGATGCCGGGCGACGGCTGTTCGCCGCCGAATGCGCCTTCACCAACGGGTCGACCAAGCTGGAGACGATCCCGGCCGCGACCCTGCCGGAAGTCGCGTTCGCCGGTCGTTCGAATGTCGGAAAATCCAGCCTGATCAATGGTCTGACCGGCCGGAACACGCTGGCGCGCACGTCCAACACCCCGGGTCGGACCCAGCAGCTCAATTTCTTCGACCTGGGCCGGCGCCTGGTGCTGGTCGACATGCCGGGCTACGGCTATGCCAAGGCGCCGAAGACCCAGATCGCGGCCTGGAACGGGCTGGTCAACGACTTCCTGCGCGGCCGCTCGACGCTCCGGCGCGTCTGCGTGCTGATCGACGCCCGCCATGGCCTGAAGGATGTGGACGAGCCGCTGATGAAGATGCTCGACCAGTCGGCGGTGTCCTATCAGGTCGTGCTGACCAAGGCCGACAAGGTCCGGCCCAACGAACTGGCGGCCCGCAAGCGCGAGATTGCGGCGGTGATGGCGACCCATGTGGCCGCCCATCCGGTCATCCACGCGACCAGTTCCGAGGACGGCACCGGCATCGCCGTGCTGCGGGCCGCACTCACAGCACTTGCAGCTGTCACGTCAGTCGGCTAATGCGGTCGGTGAGGGAACACTAGAGGGCCGGCGGATGATTAGCGAAGCAGAGATCGCGCTCAAGGCGGAAATCCTGTCCGAGGCGCTGCCCTTCATGAAGCGCTATGCCGGCAAGACCGTCGTGGTGAAATACGGCGGCCATGCCATGGGCGACACGGTGCTGGGCGCCCGCTTCGCCCGCGACGTGGTGCTGCTGAAGCAGATCGGCGTCAATGTCGTGGTCGTCCACGGCGGCGGGCCGCAGATCGGCCAGATGCTCGAGCGGCTGAAGATCAAATCCTCGTTCATCGACGGGCTCCGCGTCACCGACAAGGAGACGGTCGAGATCGTCGAGATGGTGCTGGCCGGCTCGATCAACAAAGAGATCGTCGGGCTGATCAATGCCGCCGGCGGCACCGCCATCGGCCTGTCCGGCAAGGACGGCGGCCTGATCCGCGCCAAGAAGCTGGAGCGGACCAAGCGCGATCCGGAAAGCAATATCGAGCAGGTGCTGGACCTGGGCTTCGTCGGCGAGCCGACCGAGATCAATACCCAGGTGCTGGAGCTCTTGACCCGCTCCGACATCATCCCGGTCGTGGCGCCGATCGGCCTCGGCGCCGAGGGCGAGACCTACAACATCAACGCCGATACCTCGGCCGGCGCTATCGCCGGCGCGCTGAAGGCGTCGCGTCTCCTTATGCTGACCGACACTGCCGGGGTGATGGACCAGGACAAGAAGGTCATGCCCGAGATCTCGGTCGATCAGGCGCGCGCCATGATCGCCGACGGCACGATCTACGGTGGCATGATCCCCAAGATCGAAACCTGCCTCGACGCGGTCGACCAGGGGGTCGAGGCGGCGGTCATCCTCGACGGCCGCAAGGCGCACGCGATCCTGGTCGAACTGTTCATCAGCTCGGGTGCCGGCACGCTCATCCGCAAGAAGTAGTCCGAACCGGCCGTGCGCCGGTTCAGACTGCGAATTGCAGGCTCGCGATCGGCGGCAGGCGGGCGTCGGCCAGGCGCCAGCTCTCGCCGCCGTCCGCGCTGGTCCAGAGCCCGCCGGTCGTCGATCCCATCGCGAGGCGGCGGCCGTCGGGTGCGACCGCAAGCCCATGGCGATAGACGAGATCGAAGGCGGGTGGGGCCGGCAGGCCCTCCTCGAACCGCTCGAAGCTCCGTCCGCCGTCGCGCGTGCGCGTCACGCCCAGCCGGCCGCTGGTGGGAATCCGGTTCTCGTCGCTTTCCGCCGGGACGAACCAGGCCACATCCGGATCGCTCGGATGGGCCGCCACGGCGAAGCCGAAGTCGGACAGCGGCAGACCGCTCAGCCGGATCCAGTTCCGCCCGCCATCGTCCGACCGGAACGCCCCGCTATGGTGCTGCATCCAGACCCGCTCCGGCGCGCCGGCGCAGCGCGCGATGCGATGCGGGTCCTGCACCGCCAGATCCTCCTGGCGCTCCTCCGGCATATAGGCCGCGACCAGCCCGGCGCCGCCGATTTCCCAATGGACGCCGGCGTCGGGGCTCAGCCACACGCCGCCGCAGGACACGCCGAGCAGCAGGCGCCGCCGGTCGCGCGGATCGGGCAGGATCGAATGGATCCCGGGCGCGTCATAGCCGCCGCCGAACCACAGCCGTCTCGCGTCCTCGTGCCACAGGCTGTCGACCAGGCGCCAGGTGTCGCCGCGATCGGTCGAGTGGAACAGCGCACCCGGAATGGTGCCGGCCCAGAGTTCGCCAGGCCCGGCGCCCGGTTCGAGCGACCAGAGCATTGCCACCGTAGGCGCGAGCTTGCCGTCGCCATCCGCCGGGAAGCCGGCCGGGAAGGCCGGCGCCGGCAGCTCGGTCCAACTGGCGCCCAGGTCCTCGGAGCGATGCAGCTTGACGCCGAAATGCCCGTGGTTGAGGCCGGCGTAAAGCGTCCGGTCGCGCGGGTCGAGCGCGGTGATCGTGACCGGGATGCCGGCAAAGGCGTGCCGCCGGATCGTCCATTGGTCGGTCGCATCGGCCTCCAGGACGAACAGGCCTTTGCGGGTGCCGACGAGCAGGGGCGAGATCATGCCGTCATCTCCGTTCAACCGCCGGACAGCGCCTGCAGGACCGCGATCCGGGCGTCCGGCCCGACCGGATCGGCGAGGCGCGCGCGCTCGCCGTCGACGAACAGGGCGATATGCCGGCGCAGGCGCCTCTGGTCGTCGAGGACATAGGTTTCGAGCAATGGATGCTGCGCGAAGACCTGGTCGAGCGCGGCCGCCACGGTGTCGCCTGCGGCCTCGACCGGCGAAGGGGGCGCCCAGCGCCTCAGATGCGCGGTGAAGAGAACCTGCGGCATGCGTGAAGCCTACGCCCGTCGGCGGATGCTGTCGAGCCGGCGCCGTCCGCTGGGCGGCGCCGGCCCCAGGGCTCGTTAGGATCCGTGCAAAGATAAATGCATCTATCGCTTCATTGTTCCGTCATTCCCGCGTCGGCGGGAATCCAGGGCCAGTGACAGATCTCTACCACTCTGGATTCCCGCTTTCGCGGGAATGACAGCGAGAGAGCCGAAGCGATTATTTATCAACACGACCTTAGCGGGCCGGCCGCTCCGGCACCCGGCCGGCGACGATGTAGAACAAGCCGCCCCCGGCCGCGTGGTAGCGCCGCTCGGCGAGCGCCTTGTCGCCGGCGGCCTCTCCGTCGAGCATGTGCTGCCAGGCCCGCTCGATCAGGGCCGGGTCGGCACCGCTTGCCGCCAGATCGGCGGCGAACTCGGCCCGGTCGCAGGGACCGGATCCGTCGGCGCGCCAACGCCGGATCGCATCGAGCTGCGCCTGCTGCTCCGGCGCCGCATAGGGCGGCACCAGCGGCAGGGCCCGGTCGCTAGCCAGACGCGGATGTCGGCGAGGCCGGCTTCGGCGAACAGAGCGGGCACCAGATCGCCCAGATATTCGCAGCCGAGCCCGCGCCGCCGCCGGCCCTCCACCTGGCGCCAGGCGATCTCCGTCTCCGCCAGCAGCCGCTCCAGCGGCGTCTCCGGCGTCAGGGACGAGATAGCCATGCGGTTGAACAGGTTGTTCGATTCGACGGCCACGACCTGCCCGCCGGGCCGGGTCACGCGGATCATCTCGGCAATCGCCTTCTGCGGTTCGGCCAGATGGATCAGCAGGGTCTGGCAGGTCGCGAGATCGACCGAGCCATCCGCCAGCGGCAGGGCCAGTGCATCGCCCTCCAGAAACCGGGCCGATCGGTCCGGCGCGCGCCGGGCAAAGCGCTCACGCGCGCCGGCCACGTTCGCCGGATCCCGATCGATGCCGATCAGTTGCGTGCCCGGCGCCAGATGGCCGGCCAGCGACCCACCCCAATGGCCGATGCCGCAGCCGATGTCGGCCAGCGTGCGTACCTGGTCCAGCCGCAGGCGCCGGGCCAGCAGGTCGAGGTAATCGTCATTCCACCAATAGTCCCGCTCTTCGCCGAAATAGGCCGAAGAATGCGGGCGCGTGTCGTCGC
Source organism: Rhodospirillales bacterium (assembly GCA_028288725.1). GTDB lineage: Bacteria > Pseudomonadota > Alphaproteobacteria > ATCC43930 > CGMCC-115725 > Aliidongia. Next base: position 31,357 of record JAQGIC010000124.1, on the reverse strand, counting down.
TCATGTCCCAATCCCTTGAAGACGTAAAGAGGCATTCGCTTGAAACGCGGACGACCGGAAGTCGAAAAAGGGGAGGGGCGGCTACATGACGGCGAGTGTAATGATGTCCTATCGCAGCGAAAAGGCTTCAATCCATGCACCAACTCGGCTCGACGATGAGGGTTCTCCGTCCGGCACCGCATGTCGTCGGATTCTATGACGGGCGGATCGCCGGCCTGCGTGCCCATTCCGAGCAGCCGAACTGGCTCGACGACGGCGCCTTCACCCTCGGCATCTGTTCCTACGCCATCGTCGATGGTGCCGACGCCCTGGTCTACGATACCCATATCTCGCGACCCCATGCCGGGATCATCCGGCGGACCCTGGAAGAATTGGGCGTCACCCGGATTCGCGTCGCGCTCAGCCACTGGCATGCCGACCATATCGCCGGCAACGAGGTCTTTGCCGATTGCGAGATCATCGCCAATCATCTGACCGCCAAGGCGCTCCGTGACAACAAGGAGCGGCTCGAAGCCCGCGACCCGCCGATCAAGCCGCTGATCCCGCCCAACCGCCTGTTCGAGGGCGCGCTGAGCTTGACCGTCGGCACCGTCGAGGTCGAACTGCGCCAAGCCGAGATCCACAGCCACGACGGGACGGTGCTGTTCCTGCCGCAGACAGGCGTGCTGATCGCGGGCGACACGCTCGAAGACCCGATCACCTATGTGGTCGAGCCGCACCGGCTGCAGCATCATCTGGCCGAGCTTCGGCGCCTGGCGGGCTGGGCGATTTCGCGCATCCTGCCCAGCCACGGCGCGCTCGAGGTCATCGAGGCCGGCGGCTACGGCAAGGGCTTCATCGAGGCGAGCCTGCGCTATGTCGAGAAGCTGGACCGCTGCCGCACCGAGCCCGGCCTGGCGGAACCGGATTTGCGGCGGTTCGCCGCCGAGGCGTTCGACACCGGCGCCATCGGCTATTTTGCCGCTTACGAGCCGGTCCACCGCTCCAATCTCGCGGCCGTGGCGGCGGCGGGGTGATTGTTACGTCCCCGCGGGCACCAGGCTGCGGAAGAATTCGATCTGCCATTCCAGTTCGGCGGCGTTCAAGGGGAAAATCCCGCCGCCGCCGGCGATCAGGCGGGCCTTGGGCGGCAGATGGGCGACGCGCAATTGCAGCTGCAGCGCGAGGCGCATGGTGAAGCCGGATTTCCAGGTCAGCGCCGTCAGCCCCTTAGCACTGTGGGAGGCCAGGATCTTCGCGACCACCGCCGGCGGCAGCTTGGAGCGGAGCGAGAGGGCGGCCACCAGGAAATCCCGATCGCCATCGAGCGCCTCCATCAGCGCATCTTCGTTCAGCAGGCCGGTCGAGAACAGCCGGCGGGCGCGGGTGACCGGGTGGTTGTCGTCGAATTCGGCGCTGACCGTGGTGGTCGGCATCGTGCCGCGCACTATCCCCCGCTCGTGGATGATGATCTCGATCGCGGCGTTGGTCTCCGGATCCAGATCCGGCCGGCTCGCCAGCACCTGCACCAGCCGGTCGGCGACGAAGCTCGCCAGCCGCACGGCGGCGCCGTCGGTCAATTGCGGCCGGCCGACCAGCGGCTCGTGCCAGATCTCGACCGGGGCGGCCCGGTCGACCACACGATCCAGCGTCTCGGGCGACAGGGTGGCATCCTGGTTGGCCAGCAGGATGGCGACCGTGGGCGCGCTGCCATGTTCGACGACGGCCTCGGCAACGCTCGGGCCGATGGCGGGGCGGCGGGCGACGGCGCCGATCACCGCCTCGTTCGGCGCGCGCTCGACGATCTCGACCAGATCCGCATCGGCGATCTTGCCGACGAAGCCCAAGGCCGGCACGGCGACGGCGCTGGTGCGGTCGCGCCCCAGCTCGGTCATCAGGCGCGACGGCACGGCGGCGATGCCGCGCGCGGTCTCGGCGACCAGTTGGCGCACCCTGGACATATCGTCGCGCGCGAGCGCTTCCAGCACCTGAACCGTCAGCTGCCAGAGCTGGGCCGCGTCGTGGGATCTCAGTTCCTGGGATTGGCTCGCGATCTTCTCGGCGACGAGGGTGCGGATCTCCGGCTGCTCGTCGAGCGCCAGCAGCAGGTCGGCCTGACGCGGCGTGCTGCGGTGGGCCGCGACCGCGGCGCGCACCTCGGCCGACCGGTCGCGGGCCAGAAAGAACAGCAGTTCGGGGGCGGTGCCGGGATCGCTCGCGATCGAGCGTCGCACGCGGGGATCGCCGTGGCGGGCCAGGGCCTTGGCCTGGTCGAACGGGACCGAGGCCGTGCGGCCGCCGCCAAACCGTCCGAAAAGTCGTGCGATGGCGTCGCGCAGCACGCCACACTCCCTATGATCGTTTCTGGGGCAGCCGCCCGATACCGCTCTGCTTAGCGCGCCCGCGGTTAAGCGGCTGTTAAGCCGTCCCTCTCGACATTTCGGCCGAAACCAGGAAGAACCCTGGTTCCGCCTCTACCCCCAGCCTCGGGATTTTCTTGTCCGCTGAATTGTCACCCATAAGTGATCGACCGGTTGCCGACCACGGCGGCGCGCTCGATCGGGCGATCGCCCGGTTCGGCGGCACGCGGGGCGACTGGATCGATCTGTCGACCGGCATCAATCCGTGGCCTTATGCGGTGCCGGCAATCGGCGCCGACGCCTGGACCCGGCTGCCGGACGAGGCGGCGCTCGCGGCGCTTGGGGATGCCGCGCGCGGCTGCTACGGCGCGCCGGCCGATGCCCGCCTGACCGTGGCGCCCGGGTCCCAGGCGCTGATCCAGCTGCTGCCGCGCCTGCTGCCGCCTGCCCAGGTCGCCGTGCTCGGCCCGACCTATGCCGAGCACGCGCGCTGCTGGACGCTGGCCTGCCACGACGTCCAGGTGATCCCGGACATCGACGGGTCGACCGCATCGATCCTGGTGCTGGTCAATCCCAACAATCCCGACGGCCGCATTTGGCCGCCGGAGCGCCTCGCCGTGCTCGCCGAACGACAGGCGGCGCGGGGCGGCCTGCTGGTGGTCGACGAAGCCTTTGCAGAGGTCGGACCCGAAGCGAGCCTGATGCCCCGGGCGGGCCTGCCGGGGCTGGTCATCCTGCGCTCGTTCGGCAAGTTCTTCGGCCTCGCCGGCCTGCGTCTGGGCTTCGCGTTCGGTCCTGCGGGATTGATCGATCGGCTGAACGCGGCATTCGGTCCCTGGGCCGTGGCCGGGCCGGCGCTGGAGATCGGGCGGGCGGCGCTGTCGGATGCCTCCTGGATCGCGGCCACACGGGTGCGGCTCGCCGCCGCCGCCCGCGCGCTCGATGCGGCGCTTTCGACCGCCGGGCTCGAACCCATCGGCGGCACCGATCTGTTTCGCCTGGCGCGCATCGATGGGGCCGAGCGGCTCGCCGATCGGCTGGGCCGGCACCATATTCTGGTGCGGCGTTTCGCCGACCAGCCGAACTGGCTGCGTTTCGGCCTGCCACCGGATGCCGCCGCCGCGGCGCGGCTTCGCGCGGCACTCACGAACAGGGATGAATGAACGCGATGCCATTACTGCCGCATGAGATCGAGGCCTGGGTCTTCGATCTCGACAACACGCTCTATCCCGCCGGTTCGAACCTGTTCGCGCAGATCTCGACGCGCATGGGCGAATTCATCATGCAGCTGCTCGACCTCGACGCCGACGGGGCGAAGCTGGTGCAGAAGCGGCTGTTCACCAGATACGGCACGACCATGCGCGGCTTGATGACCGAGCACGGCGTCGACCCGCACGCCTTCATGGCCCATGTCCACGACATCGATCTGTCGATCATCGAGCCGGCGCCGGCGCTGGATGCGGCGTTGGCAAACCTGTCCGGCCGCAAGCTCGTCTTCACCAACGGCTCGGTCCGCCATGCCGAGCGCGTGCTGGAACGGCTCGGGATCGCGCATCATTTCGAGCTGCTGTTCGATATCGCCGCCGCCGATTTCATGCCCAAGCCCGACCCGACCGGCTATCGCAAGCTGGTCGAGCATCACGGCGTGGTCCCGGCGCGCTCGGCCATGGTCGAGGATATGGCGCGCAATCTGGAGCCGGCGGCGGCGCTCGGCATGCTGACGCTGTGGGTCCGCTCGCCGCTCGATTGGGCGAAGGAGGGGGCCGATCAGCCCTATGTGCAGTATCAGACCGACGATCTGACCCAGTGGCTGGCAACCCACGGGGTTCGGCCGGCTCGGGGCGGGGCTGCGTCGCTGCCGGGTTGACAGGGTCGCCGGGCCGCCGCCATGGTTCGGGCCCTCCCTTCGAAACAGCCAAGAATGTGCGCCATGACCACGCTTTCGCTCGCTGCCGCCATCGATGCCGCCTGGGATGCCCGGGACACGATTTCACCCGCCACGACCGGCGATGTGGCGGATGCGATCCGCAAGGCGCTGGCCCTGCTCGACGCTGGCGAGGCGCGCGTGGCCGAACCGGTCGAGGGCGGCTGGAAGGTCAATCAATGGCTGAAGAAGGCCGTGCTGCTGTCGTTCCGTCTGTCCGCCAACGTGATCATGCCGGGCGGCGCCAGCGACCCGTCGCTCGGGCAAGGCGTCTGGTGGGATAAGGTGCCGTCGAAATTCGCCGGCTGGAGCGCCCAGCAGTTCCAGGCCGCGGGCTTCCGCTGCGTGCCGGGCTCGGTCGTGCGCCAGTCGGCCTTCATCGCGCCGAACGTCATCCTGATGCCCAGCTTCGTCAATGTCGGCGCCTATGTCGGCAGCGGCACCATGGTCGACACCTGGGCGACCGTCGGCTCCTGCGCCCAGGTCGGCCGCAACGTCCATCTGTCGGGCGGCGTGGGCCTGGGCGGCGTGCTGGAGCCGCTGCAGGCCGACCCCGTCATCATCGAGGATGATTGCTTCATCGGCGCGCGCAGCGAAGTGGTCGAGGGCGTGCGAGTCGAGCAGGGCGCGGTCCTGTCCATGGGCGTGTTCCTGAGCGCGTCGACCAAGATCATCGACCGCACGACCGGCGAGATCTTCGTCGGCCGCGTGCCGGCCTATTCGGTCGTGGTACCGGGCTCGATCCCGGGCAAGGCGCTGCCGGACGGCTCGCCGGGCCCGAACCTCAGCTGCGCGGTGATCGTCAAGCGGGTCGACGCCCAGACCCGGTCCAAGACCTCGATCAACGACCTGCTGCGGGCATGATGGCTGCGGGCATGACCGGGCCGCTCGATCCGGTCGGCCTCGCCGCCGACCTGATCCGCCGGCCGAGCGTCACGCCGGCCGACGCGGGCGCGCTTGACGTGCTGGCCGGTGCCTTGGAAAGCGTCGGCTTCACCTGCACCCGGCTGCCGTTCAGCGAGGCCGGTACGCCTGATATCGCCAATCTGTTCGCCAAGCTGGGCGGGGGCGGGCGGCATTTCTGCTTTGCCGGCCATACCGATGTGGTGCCGGCCGGGGATGCAAGCGCCTGGAGCGTCGATCCGTTCGGCGGCGTGGTCCGTGACGGCTGGCTGCTGGGCCGCGGTGCGGCCGATATGAAGGGCGCCATCGCCTGCTTCGCCGCCGCCGCCAGCCGCTTCGTGGCCGCGCGCGGCGCCGATTTCGGCGGGACGATCAGCCTGCTGATCACGGGCGACGAAGAAGGGCCGGCCATCAACGGCACGGTCAAGATGCTCGACTGGCTCCAGGCGCAGGGTGAAAAGCTCGATGCCTGCGTCGTCGGCGAGCCGACCAACGCGCGTCAATTGGGCGACATGATCAAGGTCGGCCGGCGCGGCAGCATGACCGGGCATCTGACGGTGCATGGCATCGGCGGCCATACCGCCTATCCGCATCTGGCCGACAATGCCGCCCATCGCCTGGTCCAGCTGCTCTCAGCGCTCATCGCCGCGCCGCTCGATGCCGGGACCGAGCATTTCCAGGCCTCGACCCTGCAGATCTCGACCATCGATATCGGCAATCCGGCGACCAACGTGATCCCGGCCGCCGCGCGCGCCAGCTTCAATATCCGTTTCAACGACGGCTGGAGCGGGGCCAAGCTCGATCGATGGCTGCGGCGGACGCTGGACGCGGTCGGCGGCCGCTATGAACTCGAGGTCCGCATCAGCGGCGAGAGCTTCCTGACGCCGCCGGGCGCCATCGCGGCGCTGATCGCCGACGCGGCCGAGGCTGTCACCGGCCATCGGCCCGAATTCAGCACGACGGGGGGGACCTCGGACGCCCGTTTCATCAACCGCTTGTGCCCGGTTGCCGAATTCGGCCTGGTCGGCCTCACCATGCACAAGGCCGACGAAGCCGTGCCGGTGGCCGACATGGAGGCGTTGACGCGGATCTATCAAGGCGTGCTGGAGCGCTTCTTTTCGGCATGACCGGTCCGAAAACCACGCCGGTTCCATCCGAGACGATCCGGTCGCTCGCCGGCGCGCTGCGCTTCTTCAAATTGGACTTCGCGGCCGTTACGGCATTCGATCCCGGCACCGATGCGGCAAAGCGGTCGTTCCTGGCGGCGCTTTATGGCGTGCCGTTCTACGCCGCGATGCTGGCGCTCGACATCTGGCAGGCACCCGGCAAGCCCGCCGATCTGTGGGTCTACGCGCTGGTCCAGGCGATCGCCTATGTCATTCATACCGCGGGCTTTCCGCTCGTCGTGCTGGGCTTGGCCCGGCTCTTGGGCCATGCCCAGCAATGGCCGCTGTTCGTCACCGCGCAGAATTGGCTGGGCCTGATCCAACTGATGGCCCTGCTCGCCGCCGTCGTGCTGGACCAGTCCGGGATTCTCGGCGCCGTCGGCACGTTGCTGCTGGTGTTGGTGCAGCTCTATGCGCTCGTCGTCGAGACCTGCGTCGCCAAGGTGACGCTGGGCGTCACGGTGACGGCCAGCTGCGCGATCGTGCTACTCGACATCGTCTTCGGGGTCGGTATCGACCAGCTCGCCGTCCGCCTGTTCTAGCATCGCCTCCGGCGGGTAGAGCACGCGGGTCAGGTAGAGCCCGTCCGGCGGTGCCGTGGGACCCGCCGCGGCGCGGTCGCGGGCGTCGAGCGCGCGCTTGACGTCGTCCGGCTGCCATTGTCCGGATCCCACCAGCTTCAGCGTGCCGACGATATTGCGCACCTGGTGATGCAGAAACGACCGCGCCGCGGGCACGACGTGGATCTCCTCGCCGACCCGGGTCAGCTTCAGGCTGTCGAGCGTCTTCAGCGGCGAGCGTGCCTGGCACATGGCGGCGCGGAAGCTGGTGAAGTCATGATGACCGACCAGATAGGCCGCCCCCGCGATCATCGCATCGAGATCGAGCGGCAGCGGCACATGCCAGACGTGGTTCCGCTCGATCGCGGGCGGCGCCCGGCGATTGAGGATCCGGTAGAGATAGGACCGGTGATTGGCCGACAGGCGCGCATGGAAACTGTCGGGCACCCGCTCGACCGCCAGCACCGACACGGCCGCCGGCTTCACATGGTAATTGATCGCGCCCTGCACCTCGCTGACGCGGAACGGGCGGTCCAGATCGACATGGGCGACCTGGCCGGTGGCATGGACGCCGGCGTCGGTCCGGCCGGCGCCCTGCACACGCACCGCTTTGCCGGTGAAGCGCTCGACCGCGGTCTCCAGGATCTCCTGGACCGACGGGCCGGTCAGCTGGCGCTGCCAACCGACCAGGCCGGTGCCGTCATATTCGATGGTCAGTTTGTAGCGGGGCACGGCAGGATCACGCCTGGATCGATCTTGGTGCCGTTGAGGAACGCGCGCCGCTCGACCGGCGCGCGGCCCGGCCGCTGCAACAGTGTCGGGCGCAGCAGTCCGGTGCCGCAGGCGATGCCCAGGTCGGCATCGACGACCGTGCCGGGCGCGCCATACCCATCCTCGACGTGCCCGGGCTCCGGCCGCGCCGCCAGCAGCTTGATCCGTTCGCCCTGATACTCGAACCAGACGCCGGGCCAGGGATTGAGCGCGCGGATCTTGCGATCCAGCACCGAAGCGGGTTCGCGGAAATCGAGCGCCCCCTCCTCGCGGGTCAGCTTGGCCGCATAGGTGACGCCGTCCTCCGGCTGCGGCTGGGCCGCCAGCGTCCCGGCGGCGACACCGTCGAGCGCCGGGACGATCAATCGGGCGCCGAGCGCCGCCAACGCGTCATGCAGGCTTTCGGCGGTGGCCTCGGGCCCGATCGGCAGGGTGCCTTTCAACAGCATGGCGCCGGTGTCGAGCCCGACATCCATCTGCATGATGGTGATGCCGGTCTCAGCATCGCCCGCCATCAGCGCGCGCTGGATCGGCGCCGCCCCACGCCAGCGCGGCAGCAGCGAACCATGGACGTTGAGACAGCCGAGGCGGGGGGCCTCCAGGATCGCGCGCGGCAGGATCAGGCCATAGGCCGCGACCACGGCGGCGTCGAGCCGCAGCGCGGCAAAGGCGGCCTTCTCGTCGTCGGGCTTCAGCGAGACCGGGTGGCGGACGGGCAGACCCAACGCCTCGGCCCGCGCCTGGACCGGCGAGGGCTGGGTCTTATGACCGCGCCCGGTCGGCCGCGGCGGCTGGCTGTAGACCGCGGCGATCTCGTGACCGGCCGCGGCCAGCGCGTCCAGCACCGGCACCGCGAAATCCGGCGTACCCATGAAGGCGAGACGCAAGCGGCTGGTCACCTCATTCGCCGTCTTCGGCCCGCTGCTTCTTCAGCTTGACCAGCTTCTTCAGGATCATGTTGCGCTTCAGCGCGGACAGATGATCGACGAACAGCACGCCGTCCAGATGATCGATCTCGTGCTGGATGCAGGTGGCGAGCAGGCCGTCGGTCTCGATTTCCTGCTTCTTGCCGTCGCGATCCAGATAGCGGACGCGGACTTCCTTGGGCCGGGTGATGTCGGCGTAATGCTCGGGCAGGGACAGGCAGCCCTCGTTATAGACCGACAATTCGTCGGATGCCCAGACGATCTCGGGATTGGCCATGCCCATGGGCGTGGGCGCATCGCCCTCGCGCGCGACGTCGAGCACCAGCACGCGCTTCAGCACGCCGACCTGATTGGCGGCGAGACCGATGCCGGGGGCGGCGTACATCGTCTCCAGCATGTCGTCCATCAGGCGACGGATCGAGTCGTCCACGGCCGCGACCGGCTTGGCCTTCGCCTTGAGGACGGGATCGGGGGCAAGGACGATGGGCAGCTTGGCCATGGGACTTCGGACTCGTTGAGAATGCTGGGCTTCTGACCGCAGAGGTATGGCTTTCGGATCTTTCGGTCAAGCCGCGGCTGTCGCTCGGACCCGCACGGCTGCTATCGTCCGGGCTCGAGACTGGTTGGAGGGCCCAAGGACGTGACGACGGATGTGCTGACGGTTGCAATCGCCGCTGTCGCCGGCTTGGCGCTGGGTATCCTCGCGGCCCTCATCTGGGCCGGCCGGGCGCGTTCGGCGCTGGACGCGCAGGTCGGCGAGGCACGCGCCGCGGCCGAGATCGCGGAAAGCCGTCGCCTCGACATGCAAACGGCGCTCGATCTCGCCCGGCAGGGCGAGGCGATGGCGCGGGCCGAGGGTGCCCGGGCCGTGACCGATGCGGCGCTGGCGCGACAGCAGGCCGAGGCCGTGCGGCTGCAGATGGCCGATTGGGAAAAGACCAAGGCCGAGTTCCTGGAGACGACCAAGGCCGGCGTGTTCCAGACCGCCCAGACCATCTCCAGCAAGCTTTTGGAAGATCATAAGCGCGAGACGGCCGAATCGAAGGTGGCGGCCCAGAAGCTGCTGGCCGAGACCACGGCGGCGCTTCGGCTCGAGGTCCAGGTGCTGACCGACGGCGTGTCGCAGCTGAAGGGCACGGTGACCGAGAAGGCGCAGATGATCGACACGATCCAGCGCGCGCTGTCGAGCCCGGGCGGTGCCGGCTATTTCGCCGAGATCGGTCTCGCCAACACGCTGAAATCCTTCGGCCTGGAGCAGGGCCGCGATTTCGTGCTGCAGCAGACGGTCTATGGCGCCGAGGCCGAGCGTAAGTTGCGTCCCGACGCGATCGTGTTCCTGCCGGGCGATGCGGTGCTGGTGATCGATTCCAAGGCGTCGAAACACCTGCTGGACCTGGCCGAGGCGGAGGGCACGGCGGGCGAGGCGCTGGCCTATCAGGGCCTGGCCAGGACCATGAACCAACATCTGAAGGATCTGGCCGACAAGGATTATCGCGGTGCGGTCCAGTCGGGCTTCCGCAAGTCGGGCCGCGATGGCGAGGTCAGCCGCGTGCTGTCGGTCATGTATCTGCCGAACGAGGCGGCGATCGAGAAGCTGGGCCGGGCCGATGCCGATTTCGCGCGCAAGGCGGCGGCGGCGCAGATCATTCCGGCCGGACCGGCCGGGCTCGCCTGCATCATCGGCTTTGCCGCGGTCGAGATCAGCCTGATGCGCCAGATCGAGAATCAGGCGCGCATCGTCGGGGCGGCCGAAAAGCTGCTGGAGAGCCTGTCGGTCGCGGTCAGCCATGCCGCCTCGGTCGGGCGCGGCATCAAGCAGGCGGCGGAGGGCTTCACCAAGCTGACCGGCGCCATCAACGGCCGGCTGCTGCCGCGCGCGCGCCAGATGCAGCAATTGGGGCTGCGGCCGGGCAAGCCGGTGCCGTCCAATCTCGGCGCCTATCAGGTGATCGATGCGGGGGCCGAAAGCCTGATCGAGGGCGAGGCGATGGACCTGGCCGAGGATTTGGCACCGATCGGCCTGCCCGGGAGCGACGGGTGAGCCCGCGTCCGGCCTTCACGCCACCCGATCCGAACTACGCGGCGCGCGTCGCGGCCAGCTTCGCCCGGCAGGGCATCATGGGGCTGCTGGGCGCGCGCATCACTCGGATCGAACCGGGTCTGTGCGAGATCCGATTGCCCTATCGACCCGATCTCTCGCAGCAGCACGGCTATTTCCATGCCGGCGTCACCAGCACGATCGCGGATTCGGCCGGCGGCTATGCCGGCTTCACCCTGTTCCCGTCCGACAGTGCGGTGCTGACGGTCGAGTTCAAGATCAACCTCTTGGCGCCGGCCGATGGCGACCTGCTGATCGCGGTGGGACAGGTCATCCGGGCCGGGCGGACCCTGACGGTCTGCCAGTTCGATGTCGAGGTCGAGAAGGCCGGCAAACGCTCCGTTTGCGCCCATGGCCTGCAGACCTTGATCACGGTTGCCGGGCGGCCGGAAGCCTGAAAGATTCAATGCACTTCATATTTGTTCAAAAGTGCACAGATATAATCTTTGATTGTCTTTTTCAAATATCGGACATTGCCTGCGTATGTTTGTTTTCGGGTTTGCTCTGCAAGCATCGGGGTTTCGGTTTGTCGGATTTTATAAAATGCCGTTTCAGTCTGCGGGGGTTCCATGAAGGCCTCTGAGCTGTTGCAGGCGATCGCGGAACACCGGCTCTATCTCGATGGCAAGCCCGGTGGTCGGATCTTGAACCTGAAGGGCGCGGCCCTGGCGGGATCGGATCTTTCCAAGCAGCGGCTGCAATTCTCCCGCCTGGGCAGCATCGATCTCAGCCACGCGATGTTGACGCGCAGCAGCTTCGACAATGCCGATCTGTTCGGGGCCAATCTGGCCGGCGCCAATCTGTCTTTCGCCTCGCTGGTGGGGGCCGATCTGCGTGGCGCCAACTTGCGCAAGGCCAATCTCGAAGGTGCCGATTTCGAGCGCGCCGACCTGGGTCCCGGCCAGGGCGTGATCTTCGTCAGCGGCGAGCGCCGGGTCCGCGAAACGCCGACCGATCTCACCGGCGCCAATCTGAAGGGCGCCAGGCTCGCCGGCATCAAGGCCAACAGCGCCGATTTCAGCTACGCCAACCTGATGGGCGCCAATCTCACCGGTGCTCAATTGAACGGCGCCAACCTGTCGGGCACCGACCTGACCCGCGCCAATTTCACCGCGGCCTCGCTGCGCGCAGCCCTGCTCAACAACGCCCGGGTTGAGGATGCGTGCTTCGACGGGGCCGATCTGCGGCGCGCGGAACTGCGCAACGTCGATCTCAGCAAGGCCTCCTGCCAGGATGTCGTGCTGCACGAGACCGATACGGCGCTCGACGACGAGGCGTTCAAGCTGCGCCTGGGTCAGCATGCCGATTGGATCGTCTCGAACGGCGCGCGCGGCCGCCGGCTCGATATGAGCGGCGCGTCGCTCGCCGGGTTCAATCTGTCCAAGGCCGATCTGTCGGGCGCCAAGCTGGTCGACTGCGATCTGTCCGGTGCCGATCTGCGCGGCGCCAAGCTATGTCTGGCCCAGTTGGACAAGGCCCGGTTGCGTGGGTGCCAATTGGCCGGGGCGGACCTGTCGGGGGCCTCGCTGTCGCGGGCCGATCTCGCCGGGGCGAAGCTCGGCGGCGCCCGGCTGGGGCCTATGGCGATCCGCGGCGCCGACGGCAGTCCCAGCGGGCGCGACTGGCCGACCGATCTCAGGGGGGCCAGCCTGGTCCAGGCCGAGCTGGTCGGGGCCGATCTGCGCCAGGCCCGGCTGGAGGGCGCCGATTTCACCTCGGCCGATCTGACGGCCGCCGATCTCAGGGGCAGCGACTACGTGAACGCGATCCTGGGGGGCGCCAAATTGACCGGCGCCAGCTACGACAGCTGACCGACCGACGACAATCCGTCGGCTGAGACTTTGAACACTGGCGACGCGGCGCCGCGCGACCTACACTCCGCCCGGACATTATTTGGGCCCGGACATTATTTGGGCCCGGACATTATTTGGGACGGCACCTATGGTTCCGGCTGACCTGCAAATCGCGCTCGCGGCACATAAGCACTTCCTGGAGGGGCGGCCGAACGGTCAGCGCCTGTCCATGCGCGGCGCCATGCTGACGGGCACGGATCTTGAGCGCCAGCGTCTCAGCATGGCCATGCTGGCCGGCGCCGATCTCAGCCGCTCGCGCATGATGCGCAGCTTTCTCGACGGCGCGGATCTGTTCGGTGCCAACCTGACCGGCGTCGACCTGACCGAGGCGACGATGATCGGCGCCGACCTGCGCGGGGCCAATCTGGCCAAGGCGCGCATGCAGGGCGCCAATCTGGAGCGCGCGGATCTTCGGGCCGGCCAGCTGGTCACCTGGGTCTCGGCCCGCCAGATCTCGCGCAGCCAATCCGCCGATCTGGCCGGGGCCGATCTGCGCAACGCCAAATTCGGCGCGGCGGACCTGTCGTTCGCCAACCTGTCCAACGCCAATTTCAAGGGTGCCGATTTTCAGAGCGCGACCCTGTTCGCCGCCAATCTGAACGGCGCCGACCTGAGCGGTGCCAATTTCGGCCGGGCGCGCCTCAAGGGCGCGCTCTTGAACAATTGCAAGGTCGAGGGCGCCGATTTTCGCGGCGCCGACCTGCGCCAGGCCGAATTGCGCAATGTCGATCTGTCCGCCGCCAAGATCGAGGGGGCGCAGTTGCCCGAAGACGACGGCAAGGCCCAGCGGGAGCCGCTGCCGCCGGAACTGCGCCAGCATCTGGGACATCATGCCGAGTGGATCCAGACCAACGGCGAAACCGGCGCCCGGCTCGACCAGGCCAAGATGGTGCTGCACGGCATCAATCTGGCCGGGCTCGACCTGTCCGGCGCCTGCTTCTCGCAAAGCGACCTGACGCTGTCCGATCTGGCCGATGCCAAGCTTTGTCTGGTGCAGTTCGATGGCGCCCGCCTGGGGCGCGTCCGCCTGACCGGGGCCGATCTGTCGGGTGCCAACCTCGCCGGCGCCGTGCTGGATATGGCGAACCTGGCGGCGGCCAAGCTGGGTCCGATGGCGCTGGTGACCCCGGACGGCAAGCCGGCCGGTCGCGACTGGCCGGTCGATCTGCGCGGCGCCTCGCTGCGGGGCGCCGACCTGCGCAGCGCCGACCTGCGGCAGGCGAAGCTCGACGGTGCCAATTTCGAAGGCGCCAACCTGGGCGGTGCCGACCTGCGCGGCGTCGACATGTCGAAGGTCAATGTGAAGGGCGCATCGCTGAACGGGACGCTGTTCGATCCGAGCTAGGGGGAGCCGGCGCTTGGCAACAGGCGTCATCGGTCAGACTCTGATCCTTTGCGGATTTTGGCCGAAGGGAATTTCCGGCTTCCGCTCGCACCATACCCGTCGCTCGGCCGAACTCGGACCTTCCTCGAAAGCGGACGCGAATTTCGAAACTGGGGACAGTTCAAGTTCAACCTTCGGGGGCGCGTCAACGCCGGCACCGACGCCTCTATCCTGGGGGAGCAGCCAGGAGCCGCTGAACTTTATCGGTCAAGTCCGCGTGGTGAAACGGCTTCGCGAGGGTATCATCGGCGCCAAGCAAGCGGGCGACCCGCAGGATGTCGCGATTGCCTAACCGACCACCGCCGGAAATCGCCAGAATCCGGGTGGTAATGCGGCGTTTGCGCAACTCCATGATGGTCTCGATCCCATCCATTTCCGGCATGATGAGGTCAATAATCAGCAAGTCCGGTGCGACCAACCAGAACTGCGCCAGCCCTTCGCGGCCGTCGCCGGCAACGACCACCCGATAGCCTGCCATCTCGAGGTCCCGCTGGACGATGTTTCGGACGACTGCGTCGTCGTCGATCACCAGTATAACGGGGCTATTCATGGTTGTTCCTTTCAATGCCCTCGATTGGCCTCGACCTGGGCAGCGGACGCTGCGCCGGTCGGTCGCGCTTGGTCAGAAACCCGCGGCAAAGCGCCGGCGGCTTCAGGCGGCCGAGAGGTTTGAGGCAATGGCCGCCGACGAAGGGGACGGAAAGACGAGCCCTCTCGATAAAGCGTCCTAATAGCCTCAGGACGATCTCATTTCGAGAAAATACAAGGTAATCGTTAGCCTCCAGTCGGACGAATTAGCAAGATACGACACTATTATTCGAAATAATAATAAACAAATCAGCATAATCTGCCAACGTTGTTGAATTACCTATTTAGAATTGGAATTTTTTACATTATTATAGCCGGTTATTTCTGATTGAAAGGAGTATAGGAGGCTCGGCTGCGCCGCCTATCTCATAATCTTCATCATCAGATGAATTGTCTTCAACTCCCAGCTCGGATCGGCGACACCAGATCAATCTATCAACTCACCCCCCCATTGCGCTGGCTCGGCCTTCCCTTGCGCGTACAGCGCGACAAATTCCTCGCCGATCAACCTGCGCAACCAACGATGACCGGCTTCTTTATCGTCTCGGCTGTGCCAGACCATATCGACCGCATACTCGACCCCGGCCAACGGGAGAGGCGCGGTGACCAGCTTGCCGGGTTCGGCGTAGAGCGTGATCCACCGTTCCGGCAGGATCGCGCACAAATCGGTACGCTCCAGGATCGGGATCACCCCTGCCAGGCTCGGGATGGTAACGATAGCCCGGCGCGCCAGGCCTTTGCCGTCGAGCACCTCGTCGAGCGTGCGCGTATCAATGATGGCGCTGGATATTTCGAGGTGCGGTAGTCCTACGTAGCGGTCGAGCGTCATCTGCCCTTTAGAAGCCGGATGACCGCGCCGCATTACGATGACGAAGGGATCGCTCCAGATCCGCTCCTGCTCGAATTCCGACCGCCGGGCGCCGGCATTGACGCGGAGCTGGATGTCTCCCGGCGCATATACTTCCCTGCCATCCGATGGCAGATGCTCGACCACAAGTGTGACGTGGGGCGCTTCCGCCCTCACTCGCGCGCACAGCCGCGGTAGCAAGCAGCCAATCATGAAGTCGGAGATGCGGATATTGAACCTTCGCTCCGATGTTGCGGGATCAAAATTCAGCTGTTGGGCGACACCGCACTGAAGTTGCTCGAGGGCGGTGCGAACGTATCTGCTGAGATCGTAGGCGCGTTGGGTCGGAACCATTCCGCCAGGCGTTCGCTCGATCAGTGGATCGTTGAAAGTGCCGCGAAGTCGGCGTAGCGCGTGGCTCACTGCCGACGGGGTCATTCCGATCTCTTTGGCCGCGCGGGTGATGCTTCTTTCAGCCATCAGAACGTCAAAAATCAGCAGGAGATTGAGATCGATACGGCGGAGGTTCATTGACGCCTTTCTGGTCCAGCAACGAGGTGGGCTCCCGCGCGAGGCAGGACTGTCTGCATGGTCATGACTGCGACGGGCTGTATGCGCCGCATGGAATAAGCGTCCCAGCAGCATCTGTCGTCCTCCGACATCCCCGAGCGGGTTCCATATCGGTTAATTCGGCACCGGATCCCGACGCAGATCGGTGGCGCAAGCGCTTGATATCTATCGCAATCGCGGGGTCGCTCCGCGGTGGGTATTCACACGAGCGATAGACGATATGTCGCAAGCCGATCGCCGGGGGCCCCGGCCGTTTCGAGGCTTTGCCGCCGCCAGCAGGTGACGCGGGGATCCGTCGCAAAGGCTTGACGGACCGACTTCGACATGCAATCTGGTCTGACCACGGTGTGACAAGGCAGTCGGCGGAATGGAAATCACGCGCCTGAATGACGGCAGCAAGGGCTTCGAGAAGGTGTTCGCCTTTCTTCGAGACCGGCTGCTTGCCGGCTCCTTGCGCCCCGGCGATCGGCTGATTCCGGAACGCGAGTTGGCGGCGCAATTGGGCGTAAGCCGGCCGATTGTGCGGGAAGCGCTGCGAGCGCTCACCGTCCTGGGCGTCGTCGAGATCCGCGACCGTGTCGGCACCATCGTTCGCCGGCCTGACGTCTCGGTGCTGGACGATTTCTTCACTTTCGCGCTGTCGCAGCAGGCCGACTTCCTCGACGACATCATGGAGGCACGGATTGCGATCGAATGTCAGGCGATCCGCCTGGCGGCCGAGCGGGCGACCGTGCTGGATTTCGAGAAGCTGAGCCGCGCCCTCGCCCGAATCGTGGAAACCATCGACGACCCGGAGGCCGGCGGCATCGCCGATTTCGAATTCCATCGGACCATGGTCGCGGCCGGAAAATCGGAAACGCTGATCATTCTCTACGAATCGACGACCACCATCCTGCGGCGCTCGCACCGTAGCCGCCGGGAGTTGCTGCAGGTCTTCAGCTCGATGAAGACTTACCTGATCGACGACCATCGCCGGATTTTCGATGCGATCGTGACGCGCGAGCCCGAGCGGGCGGACCAGGTCCTTCGCGAACATTTCCGCATCGGCGACGATTTCCGCCGGCGCGCCGCCATCGGTGAACATGACCTTCGCAATGACGGGGTCGCCACCGACCAGTAACGCCTGCCAATCAAAAGACGAGAAACGACGATGGGACGAAACGAAGAGACGGGCACGATCGGCTTCATCGGCCTCGGCACCATGGGCCGGGAGATGGCCCGAAATCTCATGAAGGCCGGCCATACGGTCCGCGCGTTCGACGTGGTCGCGTCCGCGGTCGACGCGGTGACAAGCGCCGGGGCGATAGCCGCATCGAACCCCGCCGACGCCGCCCGAGGCGCCGACATCGCGATCCTGATGCTGCCCGACACGCCGCAGGTCGAAGAGGTCGTCTACGGGCCGCATGGCCTGCTCGCGGCGCCGCCGAGCGGTCGGCTGATCGTCGACATGAGTACCATTTCGCCGGTCGCCGTCCGGCGGATGCATCGGGACCTGAAGGCCGCCGGCATCGGTTTCGTCGATGCGCCGGTCTCCGGCGGTCCGATCGGCGCCCAGAACGCCGCTCTCTCGATCATGGCGGGGGGCGATGCCGAGGACTTCGTCCGGGCGGAGCCGTATTTCCGAGCGATGGGCACGACGATCACCCACGTCGGCGCCGCCGGAGCGGGCCAAGCGGTCAAGCTCTGCAACCAGCTCATCTGCGGCATCAACATCCAGGCAATCTGCGAGGCGATTGCGCTCGGGCGCGCGTCTGGCGTCGATCTGACCCAGCTTCGCAACGTATTGCTCGGCGGCTCCGCGGCATCCTGGATGCTGGACAAGCTCGGCCCGGCCATGATCGAGGGCGACGCGGGCGCCGGCTTTCGCATCGACCTCATGCTCAAGGATCTGCGACTGGTGCTGGAGCAAGCCCAATCGCTCGCGGTACCGCTGCCGGCCACCGGCCTCGTCACCAGCCAATATCTGGAAGCCAAGGCGCATGGCGAGGGCACGAACGGCAACCAGGCCCTGTTCCGCGTCTATGACCGCATGACCAACCGGGCCGATGGCTGACGGGCGGAGGAAACAGGGCAGCGCCGGCGACAGACATGCATATCGAATTTGATTTTCCAGCCGTTCTGGAGCGATGGCCGAGCTTTCTCGGCGGGGCTGTCCTGACGCTGGAACTCGCGTTCATCGCGACCCTGTTCGGCGGCATCCTCGGGGCGATCGGGGCGATCGGCCGGCGCAGCCGAAACCGGTCCGTTGCCAATATCTGCACGATCTACGTCGAGGCGATCCGCAACACGCCCCTGCTGGTGCAGATCTTCCTCGTCTATTTCGGCCTGGCCAGCATCGGCCTCAAATTCTCGGCATTCAGCGTCGCGGCGTTGGCGCTCGTCATCAATGTCGGGGCCTACACCACGGAAATCATGCGGGCGGGCTTCGACGCCATCCCGCAGGGCCAGATCGAAGCGGCGGAGGGATTGGCGCTCTCCCGCCTGCAGATCTATTGGCACGTCATATTGCTGCCGGCGATGGAGAAGGTCTATCCGTCGCTGACCAGCCAATTCGTGCTCTTGATGCTCGCCTCCTCCGTGACGTCGCAGATCTCGGCGGAAGAACTTACGGCGGTCGCGAACTACATCCAGTCCGACACCTATCGCGCCTTCGAGACCTACATCCTCGTCGCGCTCGCCTATGTCGTGCTGTCGCTCATCATGCGCGCGGGCTTCTGGGGGCTGGGCATGCTGATCTTCCCGCGCCAGCGGCGCCTCGGCACACCGTTGTGAGGCGATAATGGGCGGACATCTCAACGGCAACCACCTGCTTTTTCTCGGCCAGGGCATGCTCTGGACCTTCGGCCTGTCCGTGATCGCGCTCGGAGGCGGCGGCATTGCGGGTTTCATCGTGGCGCTCTGCCGCGTCTCGCCCAGCCGCTGGCTGCGCATCGCAAGCGGCGCCTACGTCCAGCTCATCCAGGGCATGCCTCTGCTCGTCATCATGTTCCTGGCCTACTTCGGTCTGGCCGCCATCGGCGTCCAGGTCTCCCCGCTCGCCGCCGTCGGCGCGTCCCTGACGGTCTATGTCAGTGCCTATCTCGGCGAGATCTGGCGCGGCTGCATCCGGTCCGTGCCCCGACCGCAATGGGAAGCGGCCGAAGGCCTCGCCCTCAGCCGCGCCCAGCGCATGCGGATGGTCATCCTGCCGCAGGCGGTCCGGATCGCCACGCCGCCGACCGTCGGCTTCATGGTGCAGATCATCAAGAATACCTCGCTGGCCTCTGTCGTCGGCTTCGTCGAACTGACGCGCGCCGGCCAGATCATCAACAACTCGCTATTCGAGCCTTTCCTCATCTATTCGATCATCGCCCTCGTCTATTTCGTGCTCTGTTTCCCGATCTCGCGCCTGAGCCATCGGCTCGAACGCCGAGGCGGCGCGGCGCGCGAAACCCTGACGCCGGCCTGAAATGGTAATAGCCATGCCCGAGATCGCCGCGATCAATCAGAAGGCCAACCAAGCCGGCATTGGGCCGGCCACCGCTCCTGCGTCCCCAGTCGTGATGCTGAAGGACGTCCACAAGAGCTTCGGCTCGCTGAAGGTTCTCGACGGCGTCAGCTTCGAGGTCGGGCGAGGCGAAGTGACCGTCATCATCGGGCGCAGCGGTTCGGGCAAAAGCACGGCGCTGCGCTGTATCGACCGGTTCGAGCGGATCAACAGCGGCGAGATCCTGGTCTGCGGTCATCGCGTCGACGATCCCGGGCTCGATCTCCGGGCGCTGCGCCAGGACGTCGGCATCGTTTTCCAGAGCTACAACCTGTTTCCGCACCTGACCATCGAGCAGAATATCATCCTGGCGCCCTGCGCCGTAAAGCGGGTGCCGAAACCGGCCGCGAAAGAACTGGCCCGCCGCGTCCTGGCGCAGGTCGGGCTCGAGGACAAGCTCCACGCCTATCCCGAGCAACTGTCCGGCGGACAGCAGCAGCGCGCGGCGATCGCCCGGTCGCTCGCCATGCAGCCCAAAGTGATGCTGTTCGACGAAGTGACCTCGGCGCTTGACCCGGAACTGACCGGCGAGGTGCTGAAGGTCATCGAACGGCTCGCCGCCGACGGCATGACCATGGTCATGGTCACGCATGAGATGGGCTTCGCCCGCGGCATCGCCGATCAAATTGTCTTCATGCATCGCGGCCGGGTCCACGAAGCGGGCCCGCCTGAGATGCTTGCCTCCCCTCGCACCCCGGAGCTCAGCCAGTTCGTCGGGGCGGGACTATAGAAAAACCAAAACAAACTCATGGGAGAAAACAGATGAAACGCCTGATCCTCGCCGCCCTCGCGACGGTATGCATCGGCTCGCTGCACCCCGGCGCAGCACGGGCCGACTTGCTCGACGACATCATGAAGGCGAAAAAGATCCGCATCGCGACCGATCTGGCCATCCCGCCCTCGGGCATGATCGACAGCAACCTGCAGCCGACCGGCTCGGACGTCGAAACCGCGCAATTGCTCGCGAAGGACTGGGGATTGGAGCTCGAGTTCGTCCAGACCACGGGGGCGACGCGCATTCCGAACGTCCAGACCGGCAAGGCGGACATCATCATTTCGACGCTGTCGGTGACGCCGGACCGGGCGAAGGTGATCGACTTCACGAAGCCCTATGCAGCACTGCAGTCGGTCGTGGGCGGTCTGAAGTCGCTGCCGGTCAAGGACTGGCCGGACCTGAAGGGCAAGACCATCGCGGTATCGCGCGGCACGACGCAGGACCAGGTCTTGAGCAATATGAAGGATCGCGACCTGCAGATCGCGCGCTACGACGATGATGCGACCATGGTGACAGCCGCCGTCACCGGTCAGGCCGATTTCATCGCGACCTCCGCGACCATCGTCAACCAGATCGGGGTCAAGAACCCCGCGCGCCCGTTCGAGCCCAAGGTGCTGATCCAGACGTTCGATCTGGCGGTCGGCCTGCGCAAGAACGAGCCCCGGCTGATGGAAAAGCTCAACGCCTGGATCGAAACCAATCTCAAGAACGGCAAGCTCAACGCGATCTACAAGAAATTCCACGGCAGCGAGCTGCCGCAGGAAATGCGCGGCTGACGCTTGGATACCCGGCCGCGCCCAAGACGGACGCGGCCGGCCCTCCTCAAAAATGAAAGGACCACTATCAATGCGGCTCGTGATTGGATCGGACCATGCCGGTTGGGCTCTGAAGGGGGACGTCATCGAGCACGTCCGCGGCCTGGGGCATGAAATCGTCGACGTCGGATCGTTCGACGACACGCCGGTGGATTTCCCCGACATCGCCCGCGAAGTCGCGCGCAAGGTCACGTCGAAGGAAGCCGAACGCGGCATCATGGTCTGCGGTACCGGGGTCGGCGCCTCGATCGCGGCCAACAAGATGAAGGGCATTCGCGCCGCCGTATGCCACGATGTCCATTCCGCCCATCAAAGCGTCGAGCATGATGACGTCAACGTCATGTGCATCGGCGCGCAGATCATCGGCCCCTGGCTGGCCAAGGACCTGATTACGTCGTTCCTCGCCGCGGAATTTTCGACCGACGAGGATTTCCGCCGGCGGGTCGAGAAGCTCCATGCGATGGACGCCGAGGGATGAGCGGGCCGGGAGCGCTGCGATGATTCTGGTCTTCGGCTCGGTCAATCTCGATCTCGTGACCCGGGTCAGCAGCATTCCGCGGCCCGGCGAGACGGTGCTGTCTCCCAGCTACACGACGACGTTCGGCGGCAAGGGGGCGAACCAGGCCGTGGCAGCGGCGCGCGTGTCGGCCGCGGGCGGGGTGTGCCTCGTGGCACGGGTCGGCACCGACGCCTTCGGGGCATCGGCCCGAGCGAACCTGCACGACAACGGCGTTGGTATTGACCATCTCGGCGTGGGGCCGGAACCGACCGGCTGCGCGTTCATCACGGTGGACGAGCGGGGCGAAAACGCCATTACCGTCGCGAGCGGCGCCAATCTGGCGCTCAAGGGAGCAGCGGTCCCCGCCGATCTGATCGACGGCGGAACGGTCCTGGTCCTGCAGATGGAGGTTCCGTTCGGCGAATCGCTGAGCGTGGCCCAGCGGGTCCGCGACGCGGGCGGCCGCGTCATCTGGAATTTCGCGCCGGTGCCGGCGGCCTTCCGCCGCGAAGATCTGAGCGACCTGCTCGCCGCCACGGATTTTCTGGTGGTGAACGAGCACGAAGCGGTCGCCGCCGCCGCCGTTCTCGGTTTCGAGGGCTTGGCGTTCGAGCATGCCGCCGAACGGCTGGCGCGGGCCGGAAATCTGACCTGTGTCGCCACGGCCGGCGCCGACGGCGCGACCATGATCGACTTCAATGGCCAGCGCGCGCATTTCCCGGCCAGCCGCGTCGTCCCCATCGATACGACCGGCGCGGGCGATACGTTCGTGGGTATCCTGGCGGCGGGCCTGGTCGAGGACGGGGATCTCGCGACCGCCGTGTCGAGGGCCGTCAAGGGCGCGTCGCTCTCCTGCCTGCTCGTCGGCGCCCAGCCGGGGATGCCGTACCGACACCAGCTTGATCGCTAACTCGCACCCCATGCAGCGAAGCGGGCAGCAGCGCGTGGCCCTGGTCCCTGCCTCGGCCATCGCCCAAGGCCCGAGCTAAAACGGCCGGCGTGCCTTGAGTGCCGCCGCCAGCGTGCCTTCGTCCAGATAATCCAATTCGCCGCCGATCGGCACGCCATGGGCGAGCCGCGAGACCTTGACGCCGGTCACGGCCAGGCGGTCGGTCAGGTAATGCGCCGTGCTCTGGCCCTCGACCGTGGCGTTCATCGCCAGGATCACCTCGCGCACATCGCCGCCGGCGGCGCGATCGACCAGGCGGGGGATGTTCAGATCCTCCGGCCGGACGCCGTCGAGCGCCGACAGGATGCCCCCCAGCACGTGGTATTTGCCGCTGTAGGACGAGGTGCGCTCGATCGCCCACAGGTCGGCGACATCCTCGATGACGCAGACGAGCCCGCCGTCCCGTGTCGGGTCGGCGCAGATCGGGCAGGGGTCGGTCGTATCCAGGTTGCCGCAGATCCGGCAGGGCAGGATGGCGGATGCCACCTCGCCGATCGCTTCGCCCAACGGCAGCATGAACGCGTCGCGCCGCTTCAGCATGTAGAGCACCGCGCGCCGGGCCGAGCGCGGCCCCAGCCCCGGCAGCTTGGCCAGGAGCTGGATCAGCCGGTCGATCTCGGCGCCGGACAAGCGGGAGCCCTTAGAACGGCAGCTTTATGCCCGGGGGCAGTTGCAGCCCGCCGGTGATCTTCTGCATCTCGGCGGCGGCATGGGTCTCGACCTTGTGCTTGGCGTCGTTGAACGCGGCCAGCAGCAGGTCCTCCAGCACCTCGACCTCTTCCGGGTCGACCAGCGCCTTGTCGATCGAGATCTTGCGGACCTCGTTTTTGCCCGACAGCACGATCTTGACCGTGCCGCCGCCGGACTGGCCGGTCATCTCGACCTTTTCCAGTTCGGCCTGCATTTCCGACATGCGCGTCTGAAACTGCTGCGCCTGCTTCATCATATTGCCGAGATTCTTCATCTCAAGCGTCTCCATCTTCTTCATCGGGATCGAGGACCGGGGCCACGAACGGCCCCGGATCGTCTTCTTCGTAAAGTCCTGCGGCCGGCGCGTCATCGAAGACCGCAACCGCTTCCACCGGTTCCGGTTCCAGCGGCAGCTCGACCGGCAGCGCCGGCTCCGGCGGCGGCTCCAGATCGATGATCTTGTCGATGGTGAGCCCCGGAAAGGCTGCGAGCAAGGCCTGGACCAGCGGCGTGGCGCTGACCTCGGCCCGGCGCTTCGTCTCGGCCGCCTGCATCTGCTCCTTGTGCGTGGGCAGGCCCGGCTCGCGCGACATGGTGATCATCCAGCGCTGGCCGGTGATCTCGTTCAGGAACTGGCCCATGCGCGTCGCCAGATCGCGCGGCGCCTCCGGCTCGGGGCGAAGCTCGATCTGGCCGGGCTCGAAGCGCACCAGATGCACGAAGGCGGCAACGTGATTATAGAGGATCGCTTCGCGCTGGCGGGCGATCAGCTCCATGACCTCATGAAAGCTCATCGGCCGCGGCAGCGACAGTTCGGCGCTCGGCTCCAGCGCGCTTGCCGCCATCGGCTCGGCCTGGCGCGCGGCCATCGCCTGGCCGCCGCCCTGGATCGCAACCGGACGCGGCGGGGCTTCGGCCCGAGGACCGGGGCCATTGCCGCTGGGGATGGCGCCGGACGTGCCCTGGCCGGCGCCGGCGTTCTGCAGCGCCCGGATCAGCTCGGCCGGCGGCGGCAGGTCGGTGACATAGACCAGGCGGATCAGGATCATCTCCGCGGCTTTGAGCGGATGCGGCGCCATCTGCACTTCGGGCAGGCCCTTCAGCAGCAGCTGCCAGGTGCGCGCCAGCGCCGCGAGGCCCAGCTTGGCGGCGAGCGCCCGGCCGCGTTCCAGATCCTGGCCGTCGGCCAGCGGCTGGGCGGACGTGGCCTCGGTGGTGCGTTCCAGCTTCAGGCGCGTGACGAAATGGGTCACGTCCAGCAGATCCTGCAGCACCATCGCCGGGTCGGTGCCGCCGTTATAGAGCACTTCGAGCCCGGCCAGCGCCGCCGGCGCGTCGCCGGCCATCACATTCTCGAACAGATCGAAGGTCAGGCCCCGGTCGGCCACGCCCAGCATGTCGCGGACGGCGGCCTCGGTGATCAGGGCGCCGAAGCCGAGCGCGATCGCCTGGTCGAGAATCGACAAGCCGTCGCGCACCGAGCCGTCGGCGGCGCGCGCGACCAGCGCCAGCGCGCCGGGCTCGATCTCGACCTTTTCCTTGATCGCGATCTCGCCGTAATAGGCCGCGAGCGTATCGAGCGGGATGCGGGGCAGGGTGTAGCGCTGGCAGCGCGACAGCACCGTGACCGGCACCTTGTTGATCTCGGTCGTCGCGAACACGAACTTGATGTCCGGCGGCGGTTCCTCGAGCGTCTTCAGCAGCGCGTTGAACGCGGCTTTGGACAGCATATGTACTTCGTCGATGATGTAGATCTTGTAGCGCGCCGAGACCGGGCGATAGCGCACGCTCTCGATCAGCTCGCGGATATCGTCGACACCGGTGCGGGACGCGGCATCCATCTCGATCACGTCCGGATGGCGGTCCTCGGCGATCGAGCGGCAGGCGTCGCACGATCCGCAGGGCTGCATGGTCGGGCCGCCGGTGCCGTCCGGGCCGATGCAGTTCAAGGCGCGGGCGATGATGCGGGCCGTGGTGGTCTTGCCCACGCCGCGCACGCCGGTCAGCATGAAGGCATGGGCGATGCGCCCGCTGTTGAACGCGTTCGACAGCGTGCGGACCAGCGTGTCGTGGCCGATCAGCTGATCGAAGCTCGACGGCCGGTATTTGCGGGCCAAGACCCGGTATTCGACTTGATTGCTCATGAAGCTCGGCGGGATGCCTGGGGCATCGCCGGGCGGGCAGGACGATCGGTCGCGGTCGACACTGTCAAGAAGGGGCCCGCCGCCAGAGGTCACGTGGGACGCGAAGAAGGTGGAAGACCGGCGACGACCCACGTCGAAACTCGTTGCGGCTGCTTCCTTCCGGACCTGACCGGGTTGGCGAGGGACCTGCCCATCACCAGCCTTCCATCCCCTATATCGACTGTCCCGAGCCAAGGTGCAAGCCCGTTCGACCGATGGCATGGATGGGCTGCAGGAATCGGCCGGGCGCGGGAGGTGCGACCGCCCACCGCTTGCCGGTCGGCCGCCGCCATGCGATGGTCTCGCCCCATGAAGCGACCGAATTTCTATGCGGCGGGGGGGCTCGATCGGGTCGGTCCGCTGCGCAAGAACCCCGACTGGCTCAAGGCGCGGTTGACCGCGGAGACGAGCCGCTTCGTGCCGATCTGGCGCGCCCAGCATCTCGTGCGCGACCAGGACGGCGCTCCGGAGCCGATCCTGCTCGATCTGCCGACGGTCACGCCCTTTATCGTCGGCGGCGCCGAGCCGATGCTGCTTGGGTTGGACGGCGAGATCGCCCATTTCGCGCTCGACATCTCGTCCGAGGAGACGCCGCTGGAGCGGCTGGGCTTCGGCGGGTTTGCCCCGGATGAAGGCCCGAAATTCCAGGACCTGCGCGCTTTCGGGCCGCTGTTGCCGCAGCGGACCGGCTCGTTGCTGGCCTATGCGCGGGGCCTGAGCCATTGGCACAGCCGGCACCGGTTCTGCGGCGTGTGCGGCAGCCCGACCATCGGGGCCGAGGCCGGCCATGTCCGCATCTGCATCTCGCCCGAATGCAAGACCCACCATTTCCCGCGCACCGATCCGGCCGTGATCATGCTGGTGACCGATGGCGACAAGATGCTGCTGGGCCGTCAGGCGGTCTGGCCGAAGGGCATGTATTCGACGCTCGCCGGCTTCGTCGAGCCGGGCGAAAGCCTGGAAGAGGCGGTGGCGCGCGAGGTCAAGGAAGAGGCCGGCATCGAGGTCGAGGACGCCACATATCATTCCTCGCAGCCCTGGCCGTTTCCATCCTCGATCATGCTGGGATTCTATGCGACCGCGAAAAGCCGCCAGATCAACCTGAACGACAAGGAACTGGAAGACGCCCGCTGGTTCCAGCGCGACTGGGTGCTGGAGCACAAGGACGACGAATTCTTCCGCCTGCCGCGCAAGGATTCGATCTCGCGCCGCCTGATCGAGGACTGGCTCCAGCGCTGATGGGCTCGTTCGCCGCCGCGGTCGGCGCGGCGCTGGCCGAGATCGCCGGTTGCTATGCCGTCTGGGCTTGGCTCCGGCTCGGCCGCTCGCCGCTCTGGCTCGTGCCGGGGGCGGCGTCGCTGGCGCTGTTCGCGTTCCTGCTGACCAAGATCGATGCGCCGGCCGCCGGCCGCGCCTATGCCGCCTATGGCGGGGTCTATGTCGCGGTCTCGCTCCTTTGGCTGCTCGTGGTCGAGCGGGTCCGGCCGGACCGCTGGGACCTGATGGGCGCGGTGCTCTGCATCGCGGGGGCGGGGGTCATTCTGTTCGCGCCACGGGGGTAGGGCGAGGCTGGGTCGAGTAGGGAGGTGATGCCTGGGAGGGGTGGAAACGCGACTTTCTGCTTTCGGGTGCCGATGCGAAATAGCGGACATTCGTCTTCCGGCTTGGATGGGCCGTTAGCAGAACGGCAGGTTTTTGGGTCAGAGACGGCCTAAGCGGACGGTCGGGCTGTTACCGCCTCGCATTCTCGGCAAACAGCTTGCTCCGCTGCGGGCCAGCATACGGCCAGTGTAGATAAATCCCCAGGACCGAAGCCTCGGCTCCAGGCGAAAAGCTGCGTTGGCTCAGCTATTCGAATTTCGACGCAAGAATGATGCTGCACATATCGATTCGCCGAAAGTTCGGATCCTTGAACGCCAGGACGTCGTCGTTGAAAGTTCCAAAGGTGCTGTCGGGACGGTGCTTCATGCCCCGATAGAAGGCGTCAATGATTCTATGCTTGAAGTCGCTGCCTCGAGGAAAGGCGGCGATGACGGCCTCACGCTGCTCGTCGGTAAATTGCTCATAGCCGCGGCCGGCCACATCCATGCCGGCCCCCGCCTGCACCAGCGCGATCTCAGGACGCATATATTGGGGTATGCCAGGCGTTGTGTGGAGAGCGACGGCGTTCCAGACCGTCTCGACATCGCTTTCGGAGATGCCGTGCCCCTGAAGAAATTCGCGCGCAGCATTCGCGCCATCCACTTCGAAGCGTAGCTGGCTGTTTTCATAGCGTGCGGTGAGGCCGATGTCGTGGAACATAGCGGCCATGTAGAGTAGTTCCGGATCAAAGGTCCGCTCCATCCGATTCCCAGTCAAGGCTCCCCAGAAATAGACTCGGATTGAGTGATGGAAGAGAAGATCGCTCTCTGTGTCACGAATGATCTGGGTCACTTCGCACGCCAATTTGCTGTCTGGAATTCTTACGCCAGAAATCTCGTCTACAAGCATGGTCTATACTCCATCACATCTCACGATATTCAAGATCGGCGCAGCGCGCAGGCTCAGTTTTCAAGGACGGCCTGCGGCGTGTTCCGGAAGCTGATGGCCATGCGATTGTAGCTGTTCATCAGGCTGATCGCGATCGTAAGGTCGACGAGTTGCTTCTCATCGAAAACGCCTCGCGCGGCTTTGTAAGCGCTATCCGGCACGCCGGTCTCGGCGACGCGTGTCACACTCTCGGCCCAGGCAAGCGCGGCGCGTTCGGTCTCGCTGAAGAGACTGCCGCCTTCCTCCCAGGCCTGCAGCAGCGCAAGCTTCTCGACCTTCACCCCCTTCGTGATGAGGTCGCGGGTGTGCATGTCGAGACAATAGGCGCAGTTGTTGATCTGCGAGATCCGCAGATAGACCAGCGCCACCAGTTCGTCGGGCAGACCGCTCTGCATGACATAGCCATAGACACCGCCAAGTGCCTTGGCCCCGTTGGGAGCGATCTGGTCGTAATCGAGTCTCTTGGTCATCGTTCTAATCCCTTCGGTCTCATTTGACGGGGGTGGTAAGCGCCTTGTCGTCAGAGTCGACGACGAAGACCGCGAGCAACTTCGCCGGCTTGGTCTTGCTCGCGTTGCGGCTGATTGGATGGCTCGCGTTCGGCGGTTCGGACCAGCTCTCGCCGGCGGTGTAGATGCGGGTCTCGCCGTTGTTCACCTTCGACTCGATCTCACCCGAGATCACATAGGCGTAGATGAAGGCGGACTTCGCGTGTGTGTGCGGCGGGGAAGCAGCCCCTGGTGCATAGTCGACTTCCAGAATGACGAGCGACTTGCCGGGGATGTTCGGAATCGCTTGATCGAATTTAGGCGTGACCGTTTCGGCTTGACCATGGGCCGAGGCGGACCCGGCAAGCGCGAAGGCCAGGGCGGCGCAGGTAGCAGCGACGATGGCGCGGATCTTCATGGGCTTTCTCCTTCTGCCAGCCCGAAGATGCGTCTTGTTGGGTTATAAAAAAGCATCAAGAACGCGGAAAAATCATGTACTACGGCACCATGAACAAGCCGCTGAACCTGAATCTCGACCGTACGGCGAAGATCCCGTTGGCGGAGCAGATCCGAAGGGGGGTGACCACGGCCATCGAGGGTGGCGTGCTGGAGCCGGGGTCGCGCTTACCCTCATGGCAGGATCTCGCTGCCCAACTCGGTGTCGCGCGCGGTACCGTGCGGACCGCCTACGAGAAGCTGGCCGCCGCCCAGCTGATTGAAGCCTCGCGGGCGACCGGCACGCGCGTCGCCCAACGTCCTCGGGCCGTCGTAAAGAGCGAGCCGCCGCCGGACGCAGGCTCGTTCATGGAGATCTATCAGGAGATGACGCAGGGGCCTGCGCTCTTCCAGATGGGTGTGCCGGCAACCGAGACCTTTCCGGCAACATTAGGTTCGCGCGCATTCGCGCGCACGCGGTCCGCGTCGAGGCGAGTGCTCCCCCCATCTATCCCGACCCTCGCGGCGAGCTCGAACTGAGGCGGGAAATCGCGGGCTATCTTGCCATCGCTCGCGGCATCAATTGCTCGCCATCGCAGGTTATCGTCACCGGGGGATTCAGCGCAGGGCTCGGCCTGGCGCTCAGCGTTCTTGGCCTGGGCGGACAGACCGCCTGGGTCGAGAATCCGGGCTTCCCATTCGCCAGGAAGGGACTTGAGCTCGCACGCTTATCCCTCGCTCCGATCCCGGTTGATGCCGACGGTATCGATATCGATCATGGCCTGCGCCACCATCCCGACGCGAAGCTCGTGGTCGTGACCCCCGGTCAACAGGCGCCGCTCGGTCCCACCTTGTCGCTTGAGCGGCGCCTTCGTCTGCTCGAGTGGGCAGCCGCGAACCAGGTTTGGGTGATCGAAGACGACTATCTGAGCGAGCTACAACTGGCGGGCAGGGCCGCGCCGGCGCTCGCGTCGCTCGACCGGGACGGACGCGTCATTCACATCGGCTCGTTCAGCAAGACGATCAGTCCGACTGTTCGGCTTGGCTTTCTGGTCGCGCCGGTCGAACTGATCTCTCGGTTCGCGGAGGTGGCAGCGTGTCTCGCGCCGCCACCTGGCCCCGCGGTGCAACTCGCAACCGCCGAGTTCATGCACGAGGGCCACTATATGCGCCATCTCCGACGCACCAAGCGCGCCTATGCCGCCAAGCGGCAGGCGCTGCTGGATTGTCTTCAAGCATCCGTCGGTGCCGATCACGTTGCCGCACCCGGCTTGGCCGTGCTGCTGAAATTGCCGAGGGGAACGTCGGATTTGGCCGTCGCACGCGAAGTATCGGCGTTCGGCATGTCTCCGGCGCCGCTTTCCGCCTGGTATGTGTCGCCTGATAGCGCCGAGTCTGGGCTTCTGCTTGGTGTCGCGACCGCGCCGACGAGGAATCTTGCTCGGTCCTGTGATCGGCTCTTCGAAGTAATCCGTCGGTTCAGCTGATCAGCTTCAAGGCTGAACCGTCGGCTATTGATGGAGACCATCTTGTCCACGCGTAGATGGAGCACGAAGCAGCCGTCGGCGCTTTTCTGAACGAACGACAGTTATCGGGGAAGCGCGCACTCTCGGCGAATGGCAATGATGGGGGGCCCTGCCGCCGGAAGGGCGGTGCGGCGAACGGCCGGTTTCAGGATTAGCGAAATCGATCCTGTACGACCTACATGGGTCGAATCTCGTCATCAGCGCGCGGGCAATCGCCCCTAATGACAGCACTCCTCGCCGGCAATGCCCTCGATGATCGGGCAGTCCGGCCGGTCGTCGCCGTGGCAGCGCAGGGCCAGATGTTCCAGCGTCGCCTTCATCGCGGTCATGGCCGCGATGCGCTGTTCCAGCTCGTCGATATGCTTCACGGCCAGCGCCTTGACGTCGGCGCTGGCGCGCGCGCGGTCCTGCCACAGCGCGAGCAGGCGGCCGATCTCCATCATCGAAAAGCCCAGATGGCGGGCGCGGGCGACGAAGCGCAAGGTCTCGACCGCCTTGCCGTCGTAGGTGCGGTAGTTCGATTCGGTCCGCGTCGCCGGCCGCACCAGGCCGATGCTCTCGTAATAGCGGATCATCTTCGCCGACACGCCCGACGCGGCCGACGCCTCGCCGATGGTCAGAATCTCGGCCGACCGGATGGCCATCTCTCGCTCCCTCCTGAAGTCAGAAGCGAGAGATGGGGTTGCCATCATGGCAAGGTCAAGGTTCTCCGTCATTCCCGCGCAGGCGGGAATCCAGAGTTGCCGCAAAGGCTCTCGTGGTTGCTCTGGATTCCCGCCTGCGCGGGAATGACAAGGAAAAAGAACTACTTACCCTTGCGCGGTCTTCGTGCGCGACGGGTGGGCCGGATAGGTCCCCAGCATCGTCAGTTCCTCGGTGAAGAATTTCAGCTCTTCGAGCGCCAGTTGCAGCCGGCGCTCGGACGGATGGCCTTCGACATCGGCATAGAACTCGGTCGCGGCGAAGGTGCCGCCGCTCATGTAGCTTTCCAGCTTGGTCATGTTGATGCCGTT
>JAQGIC010000103.1 GCA_028288725.1 Rhodospirillales bacterium | reverse complement strand
GCATCAAGCATCAGGCGGCCCTCTCGGTCGCCTATGGCTCCGGCCTGCGCGTGGCCGAGGTTGCGGCACTCAAGGTCAGCAACATCGACAGCG
Organism: Rhodospirillales bacterium; assembly: GCA_028288725.1. Classification (GTDB taxonomy): domain Bacteria; phylum Pseudomonadota; class Alphaproteobacteria; order ATCC43930; family CGMCC-115725; genus Aliidongia. Next base: position 89,635 of record JAQGIC010000103.1, on the reverse strand, counting down.
AACGCATGTTGCTCAGGGTCGAGCGTGGCAAGGGCGGCCGGTATCGCAATGCCATGCTCCCGGCAGATCTGCTGACCTTGCTGCGCGAGTGGTGGCAGGTCGGACGGCAACAAGGCGTGATGCACCCACAAGGCTGGCCGTTCCCGGGCCAAGATGCGATGAAGCCGATCAGTACCAGACATCTGCATCGCGTCGTGGTCGAGGCCGCCCAGGCGGCGCAGATCACCAAGCGGGTCGGGCCGCATGGGCCTCGGCAGCTACACACACCGCTTTGATCATCTGGCCGAAGCCCGCGGCCGCGCGGCCGAGCGCATCCAGCATGCGGCGCTGAACGGGAAATGAGGAAGTGCGTCGCCCGGTACGACATCTCTCGAAATGTGATCCATCAACTGTGCGTGGATCTTGAGGAGGAGGGGCGACGACTGATTTGACGATCGCAGGATCAAGGGCCGCCAGTGTGGCGGTGAAATTCACCCCGCTTCAGATGGCGGGTATGAAAAGATCGAAACCCGTTTTTCGGAACATCGCGGCCTCTGGCATCATGCCCCCGGCGGCGACGTGAGAAACCATGTCTTTGAGCCGTTCTTCACGACAAAGCTGGGACGGGGCGGTTCGGCCTCGCCGTTCTGTCCTGAGAATCGCCGAACCTGAGGCCGATCGCGAAGCTTGTCCACGAACATGGAAACCGGCCTCAAGTTCCCGAACGCCTTCGCCGAGCTTGCTCGGCCTTCGTGGGGCGCCCGCGCTTCCGCCGGGCTGCCTCGACCGGCTCTGGTGGGTCGGAAGGCTTCGAGGTATCGACGACCCTCGAATCTAGATAAGCATCCAGATCCGTCTGCCGGAACCGTCGGGCGGCTTTGCCGACGGTGACGCTACGGGGGCCATCGCCGCTGCATATAAGGTTACGGAGCGTGCCTGGAGCGATACTTAGGTAGCGCGCGGCTTCGGCATAGGTTAGGCAAGGGTTGTAGTGCACAATACGGACTCCGACTCGGTTCGGAGCTGCCCGTTCCACGCGGGATCGCTCGACTTTGAAGTCGCACGAGGAGCGCCATTGTCGGGGTTTGGCTGTCACGCCACGGCAGAGGATCCCTGCCACCCGGTTTCTCGACCTTTCGGTCAACCCGCCCGAGATCGAACCCGGTTTTTCCGATGGTCTATCCCCGGTTCTTTTTGCCGGTTCGGACTTTTCGTTGAGAAGTAGGCGGGGCGCCGCTCGACCCCCAGCTATCAATTGCTCTGGGTTGGAGCCTTCACCTACGATAGGAACCCCGGCCTGGGACAGTGGATCAGACTTTTTTGGGGTATGTTGCGATTCGCGTCTGCTTGCCTCGTTGAGGCGGTGCAAGGTTGTATGGAGGTGCGTCGTTCTGAGCCAATTCTGGGCCAACAGCGCAATGACGCGTTGTGATAAAGCGTTACAGGTCGTTTGATAAAATTACATAAAAACAGAGGCTTGCGGTTATAGATGGCTTGGTGTCTTGGCTTTATTTCGCCCTTTCACGGCGGTAACACGAGTTCGAATCTCGTTGGGGACGCCAGGGCAACACACCGGAAATCCTGCCGGAGCCGGACAGTTCCAGACACCATCGGACTTTATCGTCGCAGAACGCCACGTTCGGCACGACGCCGTTCATGCGTCATCGCCGGGCACGCCCAAGTTCCGCGCGCAGACAAGCTCCGCTCACGGCTTGTCGCCAGGATCGATACCGGGATGCCGATTGGCCGAAGTCAGGCCCTGTGAGAAGTCAAGCCCTGTGAGAAGTCAGGCCCTGTGACCAGAAGGTCGGACAGGCGTGGAGCAACCCCGCGGCCGCCGGGCGATGCCAAGGGGACAAAAGTCGGAGTCTCGGCTAGGCTATCAGCGAAATACCAGCCGGGGGCGAAGATATGTCACGACACGGGCACGGCGCCGATCTGCCGCCCGAGAGCGCAATCTGCCCGGACCGTCCTGTCATCCGCCTCATCGAGCTGCCGTCGCCGCTCGAGGCCGAATGAGCCGGCGCGCCGTGATCCTGGCGCTTGTGGCCGCGCTCGGCCTGGCTTTCCTGTGGTGGGTGCTTGCCGGGCGGCAATTCGTGCTACTGATCGACCTGTTCGCGACCAGCCCGGCCGAGGCCTTGCCGACCGATCCGCTGGTCTATTCGCCCAATGGAATCGCGATCGGCGGATATTCGAACCGGGTGAGCCGATCCGACGGAAACCGGGCGGAGTTCAGGGTCGATATAGCGCCGAGCGGACGGCTCGTCCTGCATTCCGCCGGCCACGACTTTCCGCTCGGCATCCGGACCACACCGCCGGACAGGTCCGGTCGGCCCGACATTCCCTTCATCGCCGATCCGGGCGATCGGCTGAGTTTCAGCCGCTCGCGCAGCCTGCTCTCCTGGCCGACGCCGTTCGACTTCAACTTCATGACCGGCTCCTCGCCGACCTGGCGCCGCAACCTCTATTTCCGTCTCCTCTGGACCAAGCCGGACGGGCGGAAGCTCACCATGACCTGGCGCTACGAACAGCCCTTTTATGGCCGGGATGGCTGGAGCCCGTCCTGGATGGAACGGGGCGGCGCGACCGGCCTCATAGAGCTCGACCTGGCCAGCCCGACCGGCGCCGAGCCGGAAAGCGTCGCGGCCTATCTGCTGCGCAGCAGAGGCTGGAAACCAGATGCCTATCGGCTCGAAAACCGCGGCAGCAGCGCCGATGGACGCTACACGGTGATCCGGGTCGTCGATCCCCGGGATACGGCCGGCGCGCAGCCGGGCGGCGGGGCCTCGATCGAGCTCTCCATCGACCGCGCGACCGGGCGGATCGAGCGGGAACTCGGCCTCCAATAGACGGCCGGCGCGTTCCGGTTGCGCTGCCGACCGCCTATCCTGGCCGACGCAGCGATATCGCGAGCCCATTCCCTGGCTCCGTGCCGCTGAGCGACTACGGTCCCTTTGCCGCCCAGGGTCTCAATTCCGGCCGGCAATGCCTGTGAGCCCGACCCGTCCCAGACCGGCCGCTTACGGCCGAAGTCTGACCGCACGGACAGGGTGAACGAGATGCGAATCGCCGACCCAAGAAGTCCTGGACGATGACTCAATCTTGACGGGTTCATCTTCGCGCTGAAATTTTAAATTATCTGCATCTTATGGTCAGTAACTTCCGTCCGATCTGCCTGATTTCAGGTATTTCGATATTTAAAAGACCTATTACAAATATTCATTTTCGATAACAAGTTGTTTGTTTGTTCTAATTTGTTGCGTCACATATGGGAAACGGGTTCACTGTCTTCGCGACTCTCAAAATAGTCTCGAAACGCGCGAGCAGTGTCGGCAACAAGACAGGATGTTCGGGTGGATCAATTCGTTCAGAGGCCGCCGGCGGAATGAGTAAGAATCCGACCAGTGTGTTTTTGCCATCGACGTTCGAAGAGCGCGGGGCGATCGCGCCCTTTACGACGCCCAGTCTTGCCATGAGCCGGGTTCGGCCGGACGATCGCCACGGGCTGGTTCTGATGATGCCGAACATGGGCGGGGGTGACGGCGCCTATGTCGTGCCCTGGGGCGCGGTCACCGACGTCGTGTCGATGTCGGTCCATGATCGCGCGCTGCATGAAACCGTGCTCGAGGACCATGCCGTGACGCCCGACGCGATGCGGATCGCGTCGTTGAAGGTCGCGAAGACCGGTCTCGCCGGCCCGCGCGCCGCCCATGCGGCGAAGAAGCAGCTCCAGGAGGAAGAGGAGCAATATGTCGAGACCAACTTCCTGCTGGTCGTGGCGCTCCTGTCCTCGCTCGGCATGAGTTCGCGCGAGCTGTTCACGCTGCAGCCCGACAGCGACGCCTGGCGCAATCTGGTGCGCGGCATGCTGCATTCCGGCGGGGAACAGCTCGGCATCGATCTCGCCACCGTCTATGAGCGGCTCGGCAAGATGGCCCGGATCCTGACGCCGATCGGGCTCAAGGCTTCGCGCCAGGAGGGGCGGTTGCGCCTGCTGATGAACAAGCTCGTGAAGTTCCGCGACGACCTCAAGGCCTGGGGCGAGCAGGACGTATCGGATGCGGCGCCCTATGCGGAATTTGCCAGCGAAGTGGCCGATTTCACGGTCAGGATCGCGGGCAGGACGTTCGAAAGCCTGGACGATTCGATGCGCGATATCCCGACCGTGATCGGTCAATGGGGCGACCAGGTCAAGGTCGCCCAGGCCGCCGCCGCGCGGATCTCGTGGCTGCTCGACGGCTGGGACTATATCCTGGCGATCTGGGCCCGGGTCGCGGACGCCCATGCCATCGAAAAGCGCGAAGCCGTTTCCCAGCTCAAGCTGGTGTTGCCGATCATACCGCGCGACGAAATGGATGCGGACGAGGAAGCGCGCAAGCGGCGCCAGTCGCTGACCGGGACCAAGCGCATGAAGGCGATGGTCAATTGGCGCACCGGCGAGTTGGATGACGAACTGGCCGGGCGCATCGCCGAGATGAAGATCAAGGCCGCCGAGGTTGCTTCGGGCCTGCATAAGGGACCGGTGAAGGATGCGACGCTGGCGGCCGACATCGCCGCCGAGATCGATCAGCTCGAAATGCTCAGCCGGCACGAAAGCGTGCGGCTGAAGCTGATCGAAGGCGCCGGCCAGATGAGCATCAACTACGACCTGGAAGCGATCACCCGGCAGGAAGCCCTGAAGGCGACCGCGGGCGAACTCCTTTCGCTGCCGGTTCGAGCCCAGGCTCAGGCCCAGGCAACGGCCTGAGGGCGCTCAGAACCAGAATTCCTTCATGGTCAACGGCAGGAGCGCATCGCTGATCGTCCGGGCCGCGTCCCTACGTATGGGGAGCATTTTCAAGGTCCACCCTTGGCATACCAGCGCGAGGACGGCAACTGCCAGCCGCGGTAGAGCGCCAGCATGCGCAGCGTGAAGCAGAGCGCCGCCCCCAGCAGGGCGACCGGCGCCTCGGGCAAGGCCAACTGATCGCCGGCGACGACGACGAGCGCGCCGGCGAGGGCCGCCACCGCATAGATGTCGGAGCGCAGCACGACCGGCACTTCGGCCAACAGAATGTCGCGCACGACGCCGCCGCCGATCGCCGTCACGATGCCCAAGAACGCGGACGACAGCCCGTCCAGGCCGTGGTGCAGCGCCTTTTCGGTGCCGGTCACCGCGAACAGCGCCAAGCCGACCGCGTCGAACAGGCGGACCGGATAGGTGAAGCGCGCGACCAGCGGATACCAGCGGAAGGTGAGCAGGCCGGCACCGGCGGCCAGGATCATGTAATGCGGGTGCAGGAAGGCGTCGGGCGGCACGGCGCCGATCAGGATGTCGCGGGTGATGCCGCCGAACACGGCCGCGACGAAACCCACGACCAGGACGCCGAACAGATCCAGCCCCCGCCGGACGCCGGCGACGGCACCGCTGAGCGCGAACACGAAGGTGCCGAGCATATCGATCGCCTGCAGCAGGTCGGGCACATAGAGCATCGGGCGTCGCCTTTCGAGGGAATGGCGGCGAGGGTAGGCCCGCTCCAGGTCTTTGGGAAGAGAAGGGGCGGACGTCCTTTGGACGGTCCGCCATCTGTGCTCGTGCCTTTAGGCGACGAGAGCGCTGATCAGGCTGCTGTCGCTGGACGAGCTGCCTGAAGCGCTGGTGCTTGTGCTGGCGCTGTCGGTGGAATCGCCCAATTGCTGGTTCTGCGCATAGGATTCCACATGGTTGCGATGGTGATGATGAGCACCGGCCGTCGTCTGGCTGCTGGCGGTCGAGGTGGAGGCGGTCTGGGTCGTGCTGCTCGAGCTGACGCTCGAGGCGGTGCTGCCGGTGGTGGAACTGCCGTTCTGGAATTGGTTGAGATCGGCCTGAAGCTGGGCCAGCAGCGATTGCAGTTCGCTCGCCAGCTGATCGGCCGGGGTCGTGCTGCTGCTGGTGCTAGCCGTCGTCGAGGCGGTGCTGCTGCTGACCGACGATGCGCCGCTGGTGGCAGCCCCGGTCGACGAGCTGTTGCTGGCCGAAAGGCCCGACAGGAAGTTGACGTTCAGCAGCTGAAAATAGGCCGGCGGGGTCGGCGCCGACTGGCTGTCGAGTGCGGAGGCACTGCTGCTGTCGCTGCTGCTGCTCGACGAACTGCTGCTCGTCGAGGCCGACGTCTGTTGCGCCTGGAGCCGCTGCGACTGCAGCTGCTGCCATTGCTGAAAGACGGCGGCTTGGGAGAGGCTACTGACGCTCATATAAGGACCCTCCTTGGGCATGGGGGTAGTTGACCTTTTCCCAAGAGCAATCCGGCGACCGTTGAGCTCCTCTCGTTTTCTCAGTCGCTTAAAAGAAAAATAAGCCCGGCAGGAAGTGCTGATCGGCAGATATTGCCGGGCGGTTTCTGCCGGTTTTCGGAAAGCACGCCCACAAATGAGAACGCCCGTACCGATTTCGGCACGGGCGTTCCTCGCGCGAGCGGCGCGGGCGACTGCGGGGTCAGTCTCGCCCGCGAGTGGGGGCTCGGCGCGTTCGTTAAATCAATGCCGCCTCATCAATGTTGGGACAGGTTGTTGAGCGAGGTCTGCAGCGCGCCGAGCTTGGCCTTGGCCTCGTCCACCTGCAGCTGTACGCCGGCCTTGATCGCCGCCTGGAGTGCCGCCGCGTCGGCGTTGGCCTCGTCCTGGATGCAAGTGATCCGCGCCGCGGCGGCGTCGGAGTACGCCTTGGCCAGCTCGACCGAATGCGCGTAATTCTCCTTGCCGCCCTTCAGATGCGGCGCCTCCGGCGGGGCCGGACAATGGGCGTTCATATAGGTCGAGCCCTCGAAACTTCCCGTGCATGCCGTCCCTTTGCAGGCGAACGTGCCGGCATGGGCGGGCTGGGCAATGAAGCAGACCGCCAGGGCCGAGACGGGGGCAATCGGGAAGAGACGCATCTTCTTTCTCCAGAGGGTTCAAGCGAAGCTGGCCGAGCATTCGCGGACCAGATGGCCGGGCGCCACTTCGGCAAGCCGGCCAGGCTCGCGGCTGATCGCGCGCACCCGGTCGGCCTCGCGGACCAGACCGGCATCGGCGCTGCCGAACGGGCGGCCGATCTCAGGCACCGCCGCCAACAGCAGGCGGGTATAGGGATGACGCGGGGCGTCGATGATCGTGCTGGTGGGCCCGATCTCGACGATACGGCCGCCATAGATCACCGCGGTTTCCTCGGCGATGTAACGCGCCGTGGCGATGTCGTGGGTGATGTAGAGCATGGCGATGCCGCGGTCGCGCTTCAGCGGCTTGAACATGTCAAGGATGTTGAGGCGGATCGAGACGTCCAGCATCGATGTCGGTTCGTCGGCGATCAGCACGACCGGATCAACCGCCATGGCACGGGCGAGGTTGACGCGCTGGCGCTGGCCGCCCGACAGCTCATAGGGATATTTATCGAGCGTCTCGGCCGGATCGAGCCCGACCATTAGCGAGAGTTCGGCTGTCAGATCCTCGCGCTCGCCATAGCCCAGGTTCGGCTTGTGCAAGGCCAAAGGCCGGCTCAGGTGATGGCGAACCGAATGGGCCGGATTGAGGGCGGCGAACGGGTCCTGGAACACCATCTGGACCTGGGACCGATAGGCCAGGACTTCCTTGCGGTTGCCGGGCCTGGTCACGTCCTCGCCGTTGAACAGGATCTGTCCGTCGGTCGACGGCATCATCCGGGTCAGGATCTTGGCGCAGGTGCTCTTGCCCGAGCCGGACTCGCCGACCAGCGCCAGGGCGCGGCCGCGATGCAGCTGAAAGCTGACGTCGGTCAGCGCCGCCACATCGCGATGGCCCCGGAACACCATGCCCAGCTTGCGCGTCTCCAGGATCGGGGAGCTCGAGCTCGGGCTCACGGCGTATTCTCCAGGACCCGGCGCGGCGGCATCCGGGGCGGGTGCAGCGGGGGAATGGCGTTCCACAGCTTGCGCGTATAGGGATGCATCGGCGCTTCGACCATCTGCAGCGGCGGACCCATCTCGACCAGCTCGCCGTTCAGCATGATGCCGATCCGGTCGCAGAACTGGCTCATCAGCGCCAGGTCGTGGGTGATGAACAGGATCGAGAAGCCCAGGCGCTGCCGGAGCGCCGTGACCTCTTCCAAAAGCTCGCGCTGTACCACCACGTCGAGCGCCGTCGTCGGCTCGTCCATGATGATGAGCTTGGGACCCAGCGCCAGCGCCATGGCGATGACCAGACGCTGGCGCATGCCGCCCGAAAAGCGATGCGGATAGTCCAGGAGCCGGTCCGGCTCGATGCCGACCATGCGCAGCAGTTCGGCGCTGCGCTCGCGGATCTCGGCCTTGTTCCTGATGCCGTGGGCCTTGAACAGGTCGGTGAACTGGGCCTGAACCGTCAGCAACGGATTGAGCGCGTTCATGGCGCTCTGCAGCACCACGCTGACGTCGCGCCAACGCCATTGCCGCAGCGTCTCGCCCTTGAGGGCCAGCACGTCGGTCCCGTCGAGCGTGACGCTGCCGCCGGTGATGAAGGCGGGCGGGTGATGCAGGCGGGCGATGGCGAACGCGACCGTGCTTTTGCCGGACCCGGATTCGCCGGCCAGCCCCAGCACCTCGTTGGCGTCGAGCGTGAACGACACGCGGTCGACCGCGCGCTTCAGCCCGGCGCGCGATGCGTAATCGACGCACAGATCGCGCACGTTCAGCAACGGAAGGGGCTTGGCCTGGTTCATCTGTACTACCGTCATTCCGCCGCGCCGACCGGCATGATCGCGGCCAGGATCCGCTTGGGTACCCGTAAGGTGCGAAGCCGGGGATTGGCGATCTCGTCGACGGCAAAGTTGATCAGCGACAGGCTCGAACCAAAGACGACCAGCGCCAGGCAGGGGGCCGCGATCTCCCACCAGGCACCGACGCGCAGCGCCGAGGTTTCCTGGGCGTGGTACAGGTTGGTGCCCCAGCTCAAGGCCAGCGGGTCGCCCAATCCCAGGAATTCGAGCGTCGCCTCGGTGATGAGCGCATAGAGCACGCTGCCGATGAAGTTGAAGCCGATGATCGAGACCAGGTTGGGCAGCAGCTCGACCAGGATGATGCGCCAGGCCGGCTCGCCCAGCATCTCCGACGCCAGGATATAGTCGCGCTGGCGCAGGCTGAGCGTCTGGGCGCGGGTGACGCGAGCGCCCCAGCCCCAGGCGGTCATGCCGATGATGACCGCGATGGTCATGGGGCCGGCCTCGCCGACGAAGGCCGCCAGCACCAGCATCAGCGGCAGGTTGGGAATGACCAGTACGACGTTGGTCACGAGATTGAGCAGTTCGTCGATCCGGCCGCCGAAATAGCCCGAGGTCACGCCGACCGCGACGCCGACGACCGTCACGACCAGGCCGGCGACGAAGCCCACCAAGAGCGATGTCCGCGTGCCGTGGATGGTCTGCGCCAGCACGTCGCGGCCCATGCGCGTCGACCCCAGCACATGTTCGGCGCTGGGCGGCTCATGGGGCTTGGCGACCCGCTGGTTGGGGCCGGACGGCGCGATGATCGGGGCCAGCAGGGCCACGACGATGAAGATGCCGACGATGGCGAGGCCGGCCACGGCCTTGCGGTTGCTCGTCAATGCCTGAAGAATCGCGCGGATGATCAGGCCCTCCTCAGGCGCGGATCGACGATGATATAGAGCAGATCCGCGATGAAATTGGCGCTCAGCATGGCCAAGGTCATGATCAGGAGCTGGCCTTGGATCAGCGGATAGTCGCGGGACGTGATGCCTTGGTAGAGCGTGTAGCCCAGGCCCGGATAGTTGAAGACCACCTCGGTCACCAGCGAGCCGCCGAACACGGCGCCCAGACTCATGGCGAAGCTGGTCAGCGCCGGCAGCAGCGCGTTATAGGCGGCATAGACCAGCCGCAGCCGGCGATCGGTCAGTCCTTTGGCCATGCCGAGCGTGATGTAATCCTCGCCCAGCAGATTGATCATGCTGTTGCGCATGGTGACCAGATAGCCGCCGATCTGGGCCATCGCCATGGTCACGACCGGCAGGATCGCGTGATAGAGCACGCTCCAGACCGATTCCCATGACCAGGTCAGATCGAGCATCGGATCCCAGGCGAATCCGGTCGGCAGCCACTTGAGGCTGATCGCGAACAGATAGAGCGCCAGCAGCGAGGTCACCAGCGGCGGGATCGCCTGCAGCATGAGGGCGGCAGGCGCGCCGAAGCTGTCGAAGCTGCCGCCGCGGCGCCAGGCGGCGCGGGCACCGGCGAGCGAGCCGATCGCGAAGGCGGCGAACGACGAGGTCAACACCAGCAGCAGGGTCCAGGGCAAGGCGCGCACCAGCACCTGATTGACGGTCAGCGGATAGAACTTGACCGACAGGCCCAGGTCCCAGGTGAACACGCTGGCGAGGTAATGCAGATATTGGATCGGCAACGGCACGTCGAGGAAGCCGAAGGTCTTCTTGAGCGCTTCCAGGCTTTCCGGCGGCAAGGCGGTGCCCGACTGGGCGAACATCGTGTCGATCGGATTGCCCGGCATCAGGCGCGGGATCAGGAAATTGAACGTCGCGGCGCAGATGAAGGCGGCGACGTAGAAGCCGAAACGGCGAAGCAGGAACACCATCACCGGGCTCCGGCGCTGACGCGGGACGGGGCGAGGGCGTGCCCGACGCGTGGATGGATGAAAGTCGGCATGGCCTGGCTCAGGGCTTCACCGGCTCGAGCGCCAGCAGGTGCAGCAGCCGCTCCGGCGTGCCATCGAAGACATCGGGCCGGGCGACCGGGTTGTCGCTGTTGAACCAGCCTTTGAAGCGCTTGGTGTCGTATTCGTACCAGATCGGGTTCGAATAGAGCGGCACATAGGGCAGGTTGGCCGCCAGGATCATCTGAACCTTGTTCAACGCCTGACGCTGGGCGGCGGGATCGATGGTCGAGATGAAGGCGTCAAGGCCCTGGTCCAGTTCGGGATCGACGAAGCGGGTGGCCGCAAACCGGGTCTTGCCGGCAAAGCGGGAATGGAAACCCATGTCGAGCGAGCGATAGGGCGTCTCGCCGGTCAGATAGCCGTTGATCGCCATGTCGTAGGTGCCGGTGATCAGCTTTTGCGTCCAGGACGCGGGCTCCGGGGTCGAGACCCGCGCGTCGATGCCGATCTGGTTCAGGCTTTCCGCGACCAGCTCCGTCGTGTTGACCCAGTCGGTCCAGCCGTTCGGCGCCAGGATGGTGAAGCTGATCGGCGTGCCGTCCGGATTGGCGACGAAGCCGCGGCCCGCCTTGTCGTGGAAACCGCTTTCGGCGAGGAGCGCGCGGGCCGCGTCCTTATCGAAATGGGCGAATTGCCCGAATTCCTTTTCGGCCTCCTGGTCGGTCCAGCTCTGGTAGGTTCGGCCGAGCCCGCTCGCGTACTCATTGACCGTCGGATAGCCGTAGCCGGCGATATCGACGATCGCGCGGCGGTCGATCGCCATGCTGACGGCCCGGCGGAAGTTGACGTTGCGGAACGCCGCGCGGTTGCCGGGCGTCGGGCTGTCGAAATTGATGTTGATCGCGACCGTGCCGCCGGGCGGGAACCAATAGCGGAAATGCGCGGGATCCGCCGCGACATAAGTGCGCTCGATATCCGGCAGGAACGCGCCGAACCAGTCGATGGCACCGGCGGCGGCGGCGGTCAGCAGCTGCTCGTTGGTGCCGACCTGCGGAAAACTGATGCAATCGATCTTCAGGTCCTGCGCGTCCCAGTAATGCGGGTTGCGGCATTGCTGATAGATCTGCGAGGTGAAGCGCCGGACTTCGGTCATCGGACCGGAGCCGACCGGATTGTCGTTGGTGAAGGTCACCGGGTCCGCGACCTTGCTCCAGATATGCTCCGGCACGATCGGCACGCGCACGATCTCGAACGCGATATTGGTGTTGACGCGCTTCAGGGTGAACACGACCGTGTTCGCGTCGGTCGCCTCGACCGAGGCGATCCGATCCCAGATGTTCTGGGTATCGAGTTCGCGCCGCTTGTGCAGCATGTCGAAGGTGAAGACCACGTCGCGCGCGCTGAACGGATGGCCGTCCGACCATTCGACGCCGTCGCGCAGGTGGAAGGACAGCTTCAAGAGGTTGCCCGAATAATTATAGTCGGTCGCCAGCCGGAAACTCGGCGTGCCGCCATGCATCGCGTTGAAGATGACCAAGGGCTCGTACACGAAGTCCCGCACGCTATGCAGCCGTGTGGTTTCGTTGAACGGATTGAAGTTCCGCACCCAGCCCGTGGACAGGCTTGCGACGATGGTCAGGTTCGATTCGGCAACAGCGGTTGCCGGCAGCAGAGCAACGAACGCGGTAGCGATGATTTTTCTGATCATCGGGGTCCTTCCCCGGATTTTTAGCCCCCTGGCGGTCGGCCCTTCCGGACCTCCCAACCTTGGTAACGACCCTGTCATGGCTGGCGTCATGGCGGCTAGGTTGCAAACTCGTTGTTTTCGTCAGGAGAAGTCGGATTTCCGTCGCTTTTTCGACAGTCTCGTGACCTTGGGCGTTTTGATTACGCGGCGAGCTGCCGCGTGATCTCGCGAACGGCCTCCGCGACGTCGAGCAACGGCTCGGCCGGCGCCGGAACCGCATGCCGGGCGAGGCGCGCCAGCGATGCTTCGGTCAACGGCCGCGCCGCGGCCGCAATCCCCTGCCATTCCTCGACGTCGCCGTGGCTCGACAGCGCGATATCCATGCCCGCGGCCAGGACCGCCCGGCAGCGTTCCGGCAAGCTGCCGCCCAGCGCGTCCATATAGATACAGTCGGAAATCAGCACGCCCTTGAAACCCAGGCGCCCGCGGATGAGCTGATCCAGCACCAGCGGCGACACCGTCGCCGGCCGGGCCGCGTCGACCTCGGGGAATACGATATGCGCGACCATGGCCCAGGGCGCGGTCGCCAGATGGCGGAACGGGACGAAATCGGTCTTGTCCAGTTCGGCCATCGGGACGTCGACCGTCGGCAGTTCCTTATGGCTGTCCACGGTCGCGCGGCCGTGGCCGGGAATATGCTTGATGATCGGCGTAACGCCCGAGAGCTTCATGCCCTCGACGAAGGCGTCGGCCAGCAATGCCACCTGCTCCGGATCGCCGGAGAAGGCCCGGTCGCCGATGACCGGATCGGCGCCGGCCACGGGCACGTCCAGCAGCGGGGCGCAATCGATGCTGACGCCGTGCTGCCATAATAGCGTGCCGATCGCCCGGCCATTGAGCCGGGCGGCGACCAGCGCGCGCGCCGGGTCCCGGGCATAGAGCTCGCCGAAGCGGGCAGGCGCCGGAAAGGCCGGCCAGACCGGCGGATCCATGCGCTGGTGGGTGCCGCCCTCGTGATCGATCAGGATCGGGGCGTCGTGGCGGCCGACCGCCTCGCGGAACTCCTCGCACAGGCGGCGCACCTGATCGGGCGTCTCGCAATTGCGCTTGAACAGGATCAGCCCCAGCGGATCGGTCTCGCGGAAGAAAGCGCGCTGGTCGCCGGTGAGGACCGTGCCGGGCGTGCCGAAGATGACGGCCAACGGAGCTCGGGACATGGGATCATTCTCGCTGTGATCGAAACGGGATCGACGACCGTGGCCGCCGGGCCAGACGAGACAAGCGGCAAGCGCGCCCAGCGATCAAGTGTCCCATGCTCGATGAACGAAATTGACGGTTTCGTGACGGTGTGTTCGCAGCGTCAAAGGCTTATAGCCTTATGACCGGATGGGACGAGGGGGTATTTCGTCCCGCCGGGGTCGCGAATGCGCCGGCGGCCGGGGGGTGGCGCAGATCATATGTCGCGGACCGGGGAAAAGCGGGCGGAGGTCGACACCATGGGGCACGCTTGATCGGGCCTTGTGCGTTTCTTCCGAAACTTGACAGGCGTGAGTCGAATCGGCTTGATCGATGTTACGACAAAATCGTCAAAATCATATCCTGGACGCCGGCATATTGGGGGGCGGGCAGTGTTGGGGCTTCACGGTAGGGCGTCCAGGGCGGTAGTTCCGCTACTCCCTGTCATTGCTGTTTTTTTCACAGCCCTGCTGGCGCTGGCGAATATTATTGAGCAAAGGACGCAATTCCAGATCGAGATCGCCGAGACTTCGGCGGGACATGATCTGACCACGATCGTCGACTTCGCCCGCAGCCAGAGCGCCGCCTTCGCCAGTACGAGCTTCATCGGCTACAGCATCGGGCGCTACTATGGTTTCGCCCCCGCCTACGCGCAGATTTCCCCCGACCCGGACCGTGCAGCAGCTTTGTTACGGTCTTACTATGGCAAGGGCCAGACGCCGCCGCAGGAGATGCCGCCGTCGCTGCCGGCCTATGCCAGCGTGCATGACCGCTTCCATGCCAGCTTCCAGGGCCTGATCGCGTCCACCTTGTTCGACGATCTCTACCTGATCGACCATTTCGGCCGGGTCGTCTATTCGCTGCAGAAGGATCAGAACTTCGCCGCCGACCTGACCCAGCCCCGCTCACGCGATCAGCCGCTGGCCGAGGTCTATCGCGAGGTCATGGCCCGGCTGCAGCAGACCGAGGATCCGTCGAAGATCCTGGTCGTTTCCGGCATCAAGCGAATCGAGGAGACTTACGGCGTGCTCCTGGCGCGGCCGGTCATTCAGCATGGTTCCGTCGAGGGCATCGTGGCCTTCCGCCTGCCGGCGAGCGCGCTCTCGGAACGGCTGGCGGCACTGCAGCGGCCGGGCGTGCGGATCATGCTGCTCGATTCCAAGGGAACGCCGGTGCAGGCGACGCCGGTCGCCGATTCGGTGCGCGAGGCGACCTACGGGCCGTCGATCCTGCCCGAGACCGGCTGGCACTACCTGATTCTGGCCGATCGCTCGGCGCTCGACGGTGGTCTGTGGCTCTGGTTCATCTTCTTGTGCCTGTTGGGCGCCGGCGGTATCGGCGGCTCGCTTCTCCTCAATTGGCGCCAGGTCACGGCGGCGATGAGCGCGCGGTCCGGCGGCCGGGTCGCCCTGTCCATGTCATTGACGGCGACGCCGTCGATGGGCGGATTGGTGTCGGCGCAGCCGATGGCGCTCGCCGAACTGCCGCCGGGCGAGGCCGAGCCGACGGTCGATGCCGATTATGTCGAGCCGGCGGCCCCGTCGGATTCGCTCGGCGACGAGTTCGAGGCGAGCGAGGGCTATCGCCGGTCGCTGGTCGAGGTGATGACCCTGGCGCTCGACTACTGGCAGAAGACCAAGCACAAGGGCAAGATCGAGCTGGCGGAGGAAAGCGGCCTGTGGCGCGTCTATATGGACCGCAGCTCGCTGCAGACCCGGACGCTCGACAAATACCTGCTGGTCGAGACCCTGCCGCGCAACCCGCGCTGGCGCGACGTGGTACGCACGGCGGAATATGTGCTGCGCAACGCCCCCCAACCGAGCCCCGATCGCGAGCAGCTGGTCGCGGCGCTGGCGAGTCTCAAATATCATCTGCGTCAGGTCGAACGGGTCTGACCCGCAAAATAGACGGGGCCGGTTTTAACCGCCCCGTTCCTTTTCCCCGCTTCCTCAATGTGTGATGCCCTTGAAAACGCATGATTTTCTGCGGGTGTGTCCGTTCACGGTAAATTCAATAGATCAACGAATTTTTGTCATTTTCGGCATTCTGCCGGTTTGAGCCTTTCGCCTTATCCCGGTTCGGATTGGATTGCAGGGCGTAGGGGAGCCGTCTGCTGAAGCCATTCGTGCCTGCTGGGTGCGGGACTAGCAACAGTGGGCAGATCAACGAGGCGGGCTCGAGTGGAGGGGGTGAAGCATCAGTCGAATGATGCCACGCCGCTTGAGCGCGCCAGAGCAGGCTCCAAGAACATGTCAGGAGGCGGATCAATGTGGACTGGGACAAGGCTACTTCGGGGCTCGGTGAGCGCGATTGCGATGATGACCGTGGCGGGCCTTGCGCACGCTCAGGACGCCTCGCCGGTCAAGCAAACGGCGCAGGCAACAACGGGAACGGCCGCGGCGCCGGCCGTCGAACAGATTGAAGTCACGGGCATCCGCCTGTCGCTGCAGAAGTCGCTGGACGTCAAGCG
Organism: Rhodospirillales bacterium; assembly: GCA_028288725.1. Taxonomy (GTDB): domain Bacteria; phylum Pseudomonadota; class Alphaproteobacteria; order ATCC43930; family CGMCC-115725; genus Aliidongia. Next base: position 73,686 of record JAQGIC010000103.1, on the reverse strand, counting down.
CGCCGCCGACGGCGTGGTCGATGCGGTGAGTGCGACCGACATCGGTCAGCTGCCGGACAAGAATATCGCCGATGCCCTGCAGCGTCTGCCGGGCGTCAACACCATCCAGTCGGCCTCGGCCGGTTCGGGCGGCTTCGGCGAGAACGACCGCGTCCAGATCCGCGGTACGGCACCGGCTTTGACACAGACCCTGGTCGACGGTCATTCGATCTCGAGCGGCGACTGGTTCATTCTCGACTCGCTCAGCGCCGCCAGCCGCAGCGTCTCCTACGATCTGCTGCCGGTCGACATCGTCGATCACGCGATCGTCTACAAGAGCTCCCAGGCGGATCTGCCGGAAGGCGGTACCGCCGGCTCGATCAATATCGTCACCAAGGGCCCGCTCGATTTCAAGGACCCGATCACGGCCCAGGTCCAGATCGGTGGCGCCTATAATGATCTGGCCGACCGCACCGGTGGGCAGTTCAACGGTCTCGTCGCCTGGAAGAACGACGCCGGTACGCTCGGCGTTTCGGTCATCGGCTTCCACGACACGCGCTACTTCCGGCGCGACGGCCAGGAACAGCTGGGCTACGGCACCATTCCGAGCGGTGCCACGCTTGCCAACGGCAATCCCAACCCGTTCCCCGCCGCGATCCGCGGCGCTGCCTTCCCGCAGATCATCAACAACGCGCTGTTCGAGCAGAACCAGACCCGTCAGGGCGGCGACGTCGCGATCGAATACAAGCCGACCAGCCAGTGGGACTTCAAGCTCGATGGCTTCTACAGCTATCTGAATGCCGCGAACTACAACCAGGGCGACTTGGTCAACCTCAACGACTTCGTCAATAACGGCGTGGCGCCGACCGCGTACACCGTTAAGAACGGCATCCTGACCTCGGCGACCTTCCCGGGCTCGACGGCGCGCGGCAATCCGGGCATCAACGACATCTACCGTCCCGGCGCCGGTTCCTCGACCTACTTCATCGATGCCAACGGCACGTACAAACCCAGGTCCGATCTGAGCATTCATGTTCAGGGCGGCTATTCGCGCGGCAAGGGCCAGACCGACCAGTATGCTTACGGCACGACCTCGGCCACGGGCGCCGGCGTCAGCTACGGCATCAATGGTACGAGCCCGATGTCGCTCGCCTTCCCGGGGGCCAGCGGCCTGAACGACCCGTCGAAATATTCCGCGTTTGCCGGCGACGGCAATCAGGACTGGGTCGGCGACACGCATCTGGCCCAGCTCGATACCGATGCCTCGGGCCAGGTCGATGTCGAATATCAGTTCGACAGCGGCCTGATCCAGTCGGTCAAGGGCGGCGTCCGCATCGTCGAACACGAGCGCAACGAAGTCGAATCCGAAGCCTATGGCTGCTATAGCGCGGTCTGCGGCCCGACCTTGGCCAGCATCTCCAACGGGCTGTTCCCGAGCAACTTCGGCAGCGGTGCCGGCGTTTCGACGCCGTTCACGCTCTCCGTCGATCCGAACGGTCTCTCAGCCCTCGTCCAGAACATGGTCGCGACGACCGGTCAGACCCCGCTGCCGCGCTACTATCCCGGCGCCGCGTTCAAGATCAAGGAAAACACCGAGGCCGGCTATTTGATGGCCAAGTTCGGTGGCGAGAATTTCCAGGGCAACTTCGGTATCCGCGTCGCAGGTACCAAGGACGCCATCGACAAGTTCGACTCCAACCCGTCGGATCCGAGCGTTCATCCCGACACGGGATCGGCGTTCGGCGCGTACTACATCAACCATGTGACGCAGAGCTACATCGACATCCTGCCCAGCTTCTCGGTCAAATATGATGTGACGAAGGATGTCGTGGCGCGCTTCTCGGCCGGACAGACGGTAACCCGCCCGGACTATTACGCGCTCGCTGGTGGTGCCACGCTGAACGATCAGCTGCTCAGCGGTTCGCAGGGCAATCCGACCCTGAAGCCGACCCGGTCGACCAATCTCGATATCTCGACCGAATGGTACTACGCGCCGCAGTCGTCGGTTTCGCTCGGTCTGTTCGACATGCAGATGTCCTCGACCTTCGATGCCGGTACGATCCAGGAAGTCGAACTCAACCTCGCCAAGACCCAGAACGTCAACAATCCCCTGGGTCTCGCCAATCCGATCTTCAGCACCTACACCGTGACCGCGCCGACCAACAACAGCGGTTCGTCCCGGGGTATGGAATTGGCCTGGCAGGCGCCGATCGCTTACGGCTTCGGCTTTGCCGCGAACTACACCTATGCCCAAAGCTCGCAGAACAACCCGACCCCCGGTATCGGCGGTCGTCAGCTGCTCGGCGCGGCCAAGCATACCGGCAATCTTACGGGCTACTACCAGAACGACTGGGGCTTCGATGCTCATCTGGCCTACACCGTGCACTCCCAGATCTACGAGGGCATCGATCGCGCCAACAAGTATTTCGAGGATAGCAACGGCGAACTCGACGGCCATATCGGCTACGAGATCAACAAGCACTTCAGCCTCGGGATGGACTTCCTGAACATCACCGATGCGACCGACAAGTATGTGACCACCGTAAACAACGTCCAAGTTCCGCGGGCGAACTACGACTTCGGTCGGACGATGTTCTTCACGCTCACGGCCAGGTACTAAATCCGGAGAGGGCGGCGACGGGGCAACCTGTCGCCATTCGCTTCGAGCGCATAAGATCGAGGTGTCCGGGAGCGATCCCGGGCACCTCTTTTTCGTTGGAGCCCGCTCGGGCATAGTCGATCTCTCGACCGGAAAGACCCCCCATGAAGATCAGGCCGTTCCTGCATAAAGACTTTCGGATGCGCGTCGACCATATCGGCGTGCAGCAGGCGCCGGTCATCGTCATCGATAATTTCTTGTTGGACGCCGACCAGATGGTCGAGCATGCGGCAACCCACTCCCGCTTCACGCCGGCGACGGCGCTCTATCCAGGCATTCAGGCCCCGATCCCGGCGCCCTATCCGCTGTTCGCCCATTTCTTTACCCGCACGATGGTTCCCGAGGTGTTCGGGCTCGGCGATCGCGATGTGATCGACAGCCGCTGCACCTTTTCCATCGTGACCGTGCCGCCGGACAAGGTCGGCCTTCGGCAGCGCATTCCGCATACCGACTTTCTCGACCCGAACCATATCGTGCTGCTGCACTATCTTTATGACGCGCCCGGTGGCGGCACGGCGTTCTATCGCCATCGCTCGACCGGCTACGAGGTGATGAGCGTCGATCAGCGCGAGCGCTACGAGACGCTGCTCAGGGCCGAATTGGAACAAGCGCCGCCCGCCGGCTATATCGGCGGCGACACGCCGATCTTCGAACAGATCGCCGCCTATGACGCCGTGTTCAACCGGGCGATCCTCTATCGCAGCACCAGCCTGCATGCGGCCTCGGTCCCACAGGGATTTTCCTATTCGCCCGACCCGCGCAAGGGTCGGCTGACCGCGAACACGACGTTCTTCTACGGCGACGCCGCAGCATTTTTCGGGCCGCCGCGCCGTCCGGCCTAGCGTCTGGGCCGATTACCGAGCCCGCGGTTCATCGCGTTCACCAGATCACCGTCGTCCTGGGACAATTCCCAGCCGAACAGGCCGGCGAGCTCCCGCTTGAGCGCGATCCGGCCCTTTTCCGCGACCGCGCGCGGGTCGTCATAGCCGATATAGATGCGGGCAGCCGGGTTCCAGAGCGAATAGGCATGCAGCGCCTTGTCGTAATGGACCTCGTATCCGCCGATGCCCGTGCCGGCCGGGCCGAGCGCCGTGACGGCGAGAGCGCGATAGAATTCGACGCCGTCACGGCTGTTGTAGTTCGACACGAGCGCGCCGGTCGGGCCGACCTGCCAGCCGCGGCCATAGGCGGCGATGCCGTCGACCAGCTTCGATGGCGGAATGCCCGCGTCCAGCAGCGGCTGGATGCCGACCGGCCCCAGGCCCGGGTCGTCGGGTGGAATGACCGAGGCATGATGCCCCGCAACCTGGGTCCAGGGGCCGTAATAGTCGTAGGTCATGGCGAAGAACAGATCGGTGTCGACGGCGGCGTCGCGATAATCGATGACCCTGGTCAACCGCGCCGCGGTCAGCACGGCCGAGGTCAGCAGATATTTGCGCTTGCCCGCGCCCAACCCGTCGAGCGCGCCGCGCAGCGCATGCAGCAGATCGGCATAGGCGTGCGCATCGCCCGGGGTGCCCAGATTGGGTTCGCCCGCGGCCGGGCTGCTGTCGGTTGGAAATTCCCAGTCGATGTCGACGCCATCGAACATCGGATGGTCGGCCAGAAACGCCCGGACCGATGAAACGAAGCGGGCTTGGGCTTCGGGTGATCGGGTCAACGCGTAGAACGGCTTCGAGCCCTCGGCGCCGCCGATCGACGCCAACAGCTTCAGATGCGGCGCCTGCGCCTTCAAGTCGGCGAAATAGCGGGTGAAGGCGCCATCGTCGAGCGGCGCGGTGCCGGCGAGCTGAAAATCCTGTTCCGGCTTGCAGGTCATCCCGGCATGGGCGTTCTGGCCGGGGCCGCAGATCGCCAGGAAGGCATAGAGCAGATGGGTGAGGTTGCCGGTCGTGACCGGATCCAGCCGATAGCCCGATGCGATCGAGCCGCCGTCGAGATAGAAACCCACGACCTTGCCGGTCGATGGCGTGAACGGCAGCGGATGGCCGGCGAAGATCCGGTCTGCTTGCGCGAATGCCAGCGAGGCGGTGGCGCCGAAGGCACCGATCATAAGGCCGAGTTTCGTGACCAGTGACATGCTCGGGAAATCCTGCGTGGCGCTCGACAGTTTGAATATTGGAAAGGAGGGGCGCTAAACCGCGCCATGGGAATTCGATGAACCCACAATAGCAAATCGATCGAGGACTGTCGTCCATTGGCCCAACGGGTCCATCTGTGTCCGTTTTCACCTGACCCAGCGGAAAACCTAGAGATCCTGTGGGAAAAGACCGCCCCAGTAATTTCGCAAGCGCCGATGAATTTTTGTCATTTTCGGCAATCTGCCGGTTTTCGCCTTATCCAGGCGCCGCGAATGGGTTTGGATAGCGCCATGCCGAGCCGCCGATGGCGATCGGCCGCGCGTTTCCTGGAATAGAACTTCTCCCTCTATTCCTAGACTTGGGTGGCCCCGAGCCCCCCCCCGGACTCGGGGCCACCCATTTTTATTCGAAAAGTCGCGTTTCATGATGAAGACCATTCCGGTGGCACCGTTCGATTTCATGGTCTTCGGCGGCGTCGGCGACCTGTCGATGCGCAAGCTGTTGCCGGCGCTTTACTTCCGCGATCGGGATGGCCAACTGACGCCGGACGCCCGCATTCTGCTGGCCTCGCGCGCCGAGCAGACGATTGCCGAGGTGATCCCGCGGGTCCGGGACGCGATCGGCCGGCATGTCGCCGCCGAATTTTTCAGCGAAGAGGTCTGGCAGCGCTTCGTCCAGCGCCTGTCCTATATCTCGCTCGAAGCGACCGCCGAGCGCGGTTGGGACCGGCTGGCGGCGCTGATGGCCGATCGGCCGGAACAGATCCGCGTGTTCTATCTCGCGACGGCGCCGGATCTGTTCGGCGAGATCTGCCGGAATCTCGCCCGCCACGGCCTGATCACGCCGCAGGCGCGCGTCGTGCTGGAAAAGCCGATCGGCCGCGATCTGGCGTCCGCGCGGCAGATCAACGAGGCGGTGGGATCGGTGTTCGAGGAGCACCAGATCTTCCGCATCGACCATTATCTGGGCAAGGAGGCGGTGCAGAATCTTCTGGCGCTGCGCTTCGCCAATTCCCTGTTCGAGACGCTGTGGAGCCGGACCGCGATCGACCATGTCCAGATCACCGTCGCCGAGACGATCGGCGTCGAGCAGCGCGGCGGCTATTACGACAAGTCCGGGGCGCTTCGGGACATGGTGCAGAACCATCTGCTGCAGCTCTTATGTCTGGTCGCCATGGATTCGCCCTCGAGCCTCGATCCCAACGACGTGCGCGACGAGAAGCTGAAGGTGCTGCGGACCCTGAAGCCGATCACCGCCGAGACGGTCGGCATGGCGACGGTGCGCGGGCAATATCGCCCGGGCGCGATCAACGGCGCCTCGGTCGGCGGCTATCTCGACGATCTGGGCCAACCCGCGAGCGATACCGAGACGTTCCTGGCCCTGAAGGCCGAGGTCAACACCTGGCGCTGGGCCGGGGTGCCCTTCTATCTGCGTACCGGCAAACGGCTGCCGGAGCGGGTGTCGGAAATCGTCATCCAGTTCCGGCCGGTCGCGCTCAATATCTTTCCGAGCGAGGCGGGATTGTTCAATCCGAACCGCCTGGTCATCCGGCTGCAGCCCGACGAAGGCATCAAATTGCAGCTCGTCAGCAAGGATCCCGGTCCAGGCGGCTTGCGTCTGCGCAATTCCGCGCTCAACTTAAGTTTTGCGGAAGCGTTCAAGATGCGCTTCCCCGAGGCCTACGAACGGCTGCTGATGGATGTGGTGCGCGGCAACGCCACCCTGTTCATGCGGCGCGACGAGGTCGAAGCCGCCTGGAGTTGGGTCGAGCCGATCCTGGACGGGTGGGCCCGCACCGGTCAGGCCTGCCGCCCCTACACGGCCGGCACCTGGGGTCCTTCCTCGGCGATCGCGCTGATCGAGCGCGATGGACGCACTTGGCACGACGAGCCGCTGTAACACCGGCCCGCTAGTTTGGGTTCGGAGGAGAATTGACATGAGTGCAGCGCTGAATTCCGTCCTGGCCGACGTGACCGCCCGCCTGATCGAGCGCAGCCGGCCGACCCGCGAGGCCTATCTCGCCCGCGTGGCCGACGCCGCGTCCGACCGGCCGCAGCGCGCCGATCTCGGCTGCGCGAATATCGCCCATGGCTTCGCCGCCTGTGCCGCGGACGACAAGAACGACCTGCGCAACTCGCCCAAGCCGAATATCGCCATCGTCTCGGCCTATAACGACATGCTGTCGGCCCATCAGCCGCTCGAGCATTTCCCCGACGTGATCCGCGACGCGGTTCGGGCCGTCGGCGGCGTCGCCCAGTTCGCCGGCGGCGTGCCGGCCATGTGCGACGGCGTCACCCAAGGCCGCGCCGGCATGGAGCTGTCGCTGTTCAGCCGCGACGTGATCGCCATGAGCACGGCGATCGGTCTCAGCCACGATATGTTCGACGGCGCCGTGGCACTGGGCGTGTGCGACAAGATCGTGCCGGGCCTGGTCATGGGCGCGCTCGCCTTCGGCCATCTGCCCGTTATCCTGATCCCGGCCGGTCCGATGACGTCCGGCATCCCGAACAAGGAAAAGGCGCGGGTGCGCCAGCAATTCGCCGAGGGCAAGGTGACCCGCGAGGCATTGCTGGAGGTCGAGGCCGCCTCCTACCATGGGCCGGGAACCTGCACCTTCTACGGCACGGCCAATTCCAACCAGATGCTGATGGAGATCATGGGCCTGCATCTGCCGGGCGCCAGCTTCGTCAATCCGGGCACGCCGCTGCGCGAGGCACTGACCCGTGCCGCCGCCCAGCGGGTGGTCGCGATCTCCGCCCTTGGTCGCGAGCCGACACCCATGGCCGCGGTGGTCGACGAGCGCGCGGTGGTGAATGGCGTTGTGGGTCTGCTCGCGACCGGCGGCTCGACCAATCACACGCTGCATCTGGTCGCGATGGCGGCGGCGGCCGGGATCAAGCTGACCTGGGGCGATTTCGCCGATCTGTCGGCCGTGGTGCCGCTCCTGGCGCGGGTCTATCCGAACGGCCAGGCCGACGTGAACCATTTCCATGCGGCCGGCGGCATGGCGTTTCTGATCGCGACCCTGCTCGATGCCGGGCTGCTGCACGAGGATGTGCGGACGGTTGCCGGCCCGGGCCTATCGCGCTATCGGCGCGAGCCATCGTTCTCGGGCGACGAACTGGTCTGGCGCGACGGCCCGACCCGCAGCCTGGACCTGGACGTGCTGCGCCCGGCGTCCGACCCGTTCGCGCCCGACGGCGGTCTGCGCATGCTCCACGGCAATCTCGGCCGGGCGGTGATCAAAATCTCCGCGGTCAAGACCCAGCATCTGGTGATCGAGGCGCCGGCGAAGGTCTTCTCCAGTCAGGAAGAGCTCACGGCGGCGTTCAAGGCCGGCGAATTGCACCGCGATGTCGTTGCCGTCGTGCGCTTCCAGGGCCCGAAGGCGAACGGCATGCCGGAACTGCACAAGCTGACGCCGCCGTTGGGCGTGCTCCTGGACCTGGGCTACAAGGTGGCGCTGGTCACCGACGGCCGCATGTCGGGCGCGTCCGGCAAGGTGCCGGCCGCGATCCATGTGACGCCGGAAAGTGCCGAGGGCGGTCCGCTCGCCCGCGTCCAGGACGGCGACCTCGTGCGGCTCGACGTCGATGCCGGCACGCTCGAACTGCTGGTGGATGCGGAAGCGCTGGCCGTGCGTCCTCTCGCGACCTATGACGCGCATCGCAACGGCAAGGGCACCGGCCGCGAACTGTTCGGCATGATGCGCCGCGCCGTCAGCGGTGCTGAAGAGGGGGCGACCGTGTTCGCGGTGGATTACGCGTCGGTTTGAGGATCGCGCTGACGGAACGGCTGCGTTCTATGATCGGAGGTACTCTGCCCAATCCTGCCGATCATCGAGGACGCGGACTATCAGGATCTCATCGGTCTTGGCGAGATAGGCGATGAAATAGAGTTCTGCTGTCAAATTTTGTCGAGTTCCGGCGATTGCGCGAATCTCACGATGCCCGCCATTCCCCTGCGACCCAGGTCCCCAATACATGGTTGCTCGGGTCCAGCAGCGTGAGATCGGCCTGATAGCCCGCCGCCAGCCGGCCGCGCCGGTCGGCCATGCCGAGGAATTCTGCCGGATAGAGCGAGGCCATGCGCAACGCCTCCTCGCGCGGGAGCCCGAGCAATCCGATGCAGTTGCGCACGGCCTGGGCCATGTCCAGATCGGCGCCGGCGAGCGTGCCGTCCTCGGTCACCAGGCGGCCGTCGCGCCGGTGGATCGTGGCGCCGTAAAGCTGGAAGCTGGTCGCGTCCGTGCCCAGCGGCGTCATGGCATCGGTCACCAGCATCAGCTTGCCGCGCGGCTTGGCGGCAAGCGCCAGCGTCAGCGCCGCCGGATGGACATGGATGCCGTCGACGATGATGCCGCACCAGGTCTCGGCCGACGTGAGCGCCGCCCCGGCGATGCCCGGCTCGCGGTTGGCAATCGGCGGCATGGCGTTGAACAGATGGGTAAAGCCGCTGATGCCGGCACGGACCGCCTCGACCGTGCGGGCATAGCTCGCGGCCGAATGCGCACCCGCCAACAGCACATTGGCCGCGGCCAGCGTGCGAATGTCTGCGTCCGCCACCGTTTCGGGCGCCAGCGACAGCAGCACGCGCCCGCCGGGGAATTCGTTCGGCAGTTCTGTCAGGTAAGCGATATCGCTCGCGGTCGGCGGGCGAACGAAGGCGGGGCTGTGGACGCCGCGCCGTTCTTGGGCAAGGAACGGCCCCTCCAGATGCAGTCCCAGCACGCCGCTGCCGGCGGACCGGGCCGCTTCGCAGACGGCCGCCGCCGCCGCATGCATCTTGTCGGACGCGTCGGTGATAAAGGTCGGCAGCAGCCCGGTCGTGCCATAGCGCCGATGCGCGGCCGCGATGGTGCGGACCGCGTCCACCGTCGGCGTGTCGTTCAGCAGCGCGCCGCCGCCGCCGTTGACCTGGGTGTCGATGAAGCCGGGTGCGATCAGGCTGCCGGCCGGCAGCGGCACGATCCGGGCCTGGGGCGCGCTTGCCCCCGGGATCAGATCGACGATCTTGCCGTCCTCGACGAGCAGGGCATGCCCGTCGAGGACGGTTTCGCCGGTGAACAGGCGCGCGCCGGTCAGAAGCTGCCGCATCAGACGGTTTCCGTCACTTTCTTGAGATTCGACGGCGCATCGGGGTTGAGGCCGCGCGACTGGGCCACGTTATGGACCGCCATATAGAAGCTTTGCACGGCGGCGAGCGGGGCCACTTCCGGCGGCAGGTCGGCCAGCACCGGCAGCGGCACCACGCCGGGCACACTCGTATCGGTGCTCAGCACCGTGGCACCCAGATCGACCATGCGCCGGATGGTGGCGATGCTGGACTCCAGCGTCTTGTCGTTCTGGGTCAGCGCGATCGCGCCGAAACCGGGGCGAACCAGTTCCAGCGGGCCGTGGATGACCTCGGCCGCGCTGAACGCCTCGGCGTGCAGCCGGCAGGTCTCCTTGAACTTGAGCGCGATCTCGTTGGCGGCGCCGGTGCCGAGGCCGCGGCCGATGACATAGAAGCTGGAGAGGGGCGCCAACTGCTGCAGCGCCGGCGTCCAATCGAGCTTGGCGGCGGCATCGAGCCAGGCCGGCACGGCCGCGACCGAGGCAAGCAGGCCGGCATCGTCGCGCCAATAGGCTGCGAGCTGCAGGAAGGCGAGCGCCGAGGTCAGGTAGGATTTGGTCGCGGCGACGCTTGCCTCCTTGCCGGCGCAGAGCGGGATGAACAGGTCGGCCTGGCGGGCCAGCGGCGACTCCTCGTCATTGACGAAGCAGACGACGAAGGCGCCACTCGCCTGGGCCGATGAGGCCAGACGCAGCAGGTCGGGGCTGCGGCCGGATTGCGAGACGGCGATGAACAGCCCACCCTTCAGCTGCAGCGGCGCATTGTAGAGTGAGGCGACCGACGGGCCGATCGAGGCGACCGGCAGACCGATGCCGGTCTCGATCAGGTATTTGCCATAGGCGGAAGCATGGTCGGACGAGCCGCGCGCGCAGGTGACGACGAAGCCGGGCTTTAGCGCGCGCAGCTTGGCGCCCAGCGTCTCGAACAGCGGGCCGCAGCGCTCGATCTGGCGCCGGGCGGCTTCGGCGGATTCGGCGGCTTCGAGCGCCATGGCGGGCAGGGAACGGGCAGCGGTCACGGTCATGCGGATCTCGATTGCGGGGTGGGAAAGGGCGCCGCGGGTGCGGCATGAAGATGCCTGGTGTCGAACAGGCTCAATTCGACCAGGACGTCGTAGGCGTCGCCGCGATATTGCGAGCGCATCAGTTCGAGCGGCCGGCCGTCGGCCAGGAAGCTGCGCCGCTCGATCGAAAGGGCCGGCGTGCCGATCGGCACGCCCAGCAATGTCGCCTGCTGCCGGTTCAGTACGGTGGCGCCGATGCGCTGCTGGGCGCGATGCGGCGTATGGCCAAGCGAACGGAGCCGGCTATAGAGCGACGCACCGACGTCTTGGGGATCGGGCAACAGCCGGGTCGAGATCGTCGCCAGCTCCAGCGCCAGCGGGTTGCCGTCGGCCAGGCGGACGCGCCACAGTCGCGACACGGTCTCGCCGGGCATGAGGCCGAGCGCCGCCGCTTCATCGGGCGTCGCCGTCGCGATCGATCGGTCGAGCCAGCGCGAACTCGGCACCATGCCCCGCTGGCGCATATCGTCGGTAAAGCCGCTCAGGACCGTCAGCGCCTGCTCGACATGAACCCGCCGGACGAAAGTGCCGGCGCGCGGGCGCTGATCCAGCAACCCTTCCTCGACCAGCGCCTGCAGCGCCTTGCGCAGCGTGACGCGGGAGACGTTGAGCCGTTCGGCCAGATCCCGCTCGGCCGGCAGCGCCTCGTCGGGCCTGAGCGCGCCATCGCCGATCAGGCGGCGCAGATGGCGGGCGAGCTGCAGATAGAGTGGGACCGGACTGCCGGCGGTCAGCGCCTCGCCATCGAACAGCGCGCCGATAGCCGTCATGATATCCGGCGGCGGGCGAGCAGCACCGCGCCGTCCATCGCATCGCCCTGGGCGGCGGCGAGCATTTCGCGCATCGACGGGTCCAGCCATTCCTCCAGCACGGGGCCGAGCCCGCCCATGAGTGCCACGCGACCGGCGCCGAGCGCGATCAGCCGGCGGACGAAATTCTCGACATGGCGGACCGCCTGACCGACGAGTTCGACCGCGACCGGATCGCCCCGGCGCGCGAAATCGATGATCAGGGGCGTTATGCCGCCGTAGTCGCCCGGCTTGGCGCCATTGACCCAGGCGACGACGTCGGGCGGATGGCCGCCCAGCCGGGCCATGATCGCCAGGGTGAATTCACTGGCGGCACCCAGCCCGTCATAGGCCCGCACGGCGGCGCGCACCGCTTCGCGGCCCAATTGCGCGCCGCTGCCGTCGTCGGAAATTTCGAAGCCCCAACCGCCGATCGGATGGGACGCCCCTTCGACGATGGCATAGCCGGCGCTGCCGGTGCCGAGGATCAGGATCGCGCCGTCCCGGCCGCCGAACGCCCCCAGGCAGGCGGTATGGGCATCGGTCTCGGCGGCGATACCGGCGAAGGGCGGTGCCGCCGCCGCGACCCGGGCTGAATCGGCGGGGCCGGTGATGCCGGCCAGGCCCAGGCCGACACGGGTGCGGGCGAGTGCCGCGCGGTCGAGCCCGGCTTGGCCCAAGGCCTGGTCGGTCGCCTGCAGGATCTGGCCCCAGCTGACGTCGAGACCCAGGCGGATGTTGGCGGCACCCGCCTTGCCCTCGCCCAGCACGGTGCCGGCGGCATCGACCAGCCGGACCCGGCAGCCCGTGCCGCCGCCATCCACCCCCAGGAACAAGATCCCGTCCGTCGCCATGCCGCCGTCGCTCCGATTTTGTTCTATCCGATTTGCTTCTGGACAAATAATACCAGAACCATACCAGAGCGGTCGGGGCGAGATCGTCAAGCTGCCGGGACAATCCGTCAAAACCGCTGAATCAGGCGAGAAGCACCGACAGATAGGCAGTCGCGGCGTCCGGCTGATCGGCTGGCGCGGTCATCGCGACATAGCCGTCGGGGCGGATCAGATAGAGCACTTCCGGGCGATAGACCTCGGTCCCGGCAGCGAACCGCGCCGTCTCGACCAGCTTGGCGAGCGTCTCCGGCAATGCGGGCGCCGTCTCGCCGCTCAACAGGACGAAGCGGCCGGCGCGCAGCTTCTCGAACAATCGCGTCTTGCGCATCGACGCGCCGACCAAGGGGCAGTCGGGCGCCCGGTCGCCCGGCGCCGGCGCCGCCCAGCGGCCGATGGACGGGCCGTTCAGCGGGCTGTCGGGGTAGTACAGATCGAGCTCGCTCAGGTCGCCCACCAGGCGCCGTCGGAACGCGGGCAGGCGCGCGGCTACCCTAACGATCCCGTTGCGGACCAACTGCAGCCAGCGCGCGCGAAACAATGCCACCCGCGTCATCCGGCCGGCGTTCCTCAGCACCAGATCGCCGATGGCGCTGCGTTCCGGGGAATAACTGTCGAGGATGCCCTCGCCCGCCTTGCCCCGGCACACCAGCGCCAGCTTCCAGGCGAGATTGGCCGCGTCCTGAAGCCCCGTGTTCATGCCCTGGCCGCCCGCCGGGCTGTGGATATGGGCGGCGTCGCCGGCGAGGAAGACGCGACCGACGCGATATCGGGCGACCTTGCGCTCGTTGATCTTGAACCGGGCGAGCCAGATCGGATCGCGCCCGGTGAGACCGCCGGGGCCGCGCCCCTCGAGCAATCGCTGGACCTCGTCCAGCGTCACCTCGCCCTGGGATTCCGGCACGTCGGCGATGACGCGGAACCGGCCGCGTCCCATCGGAAACAGCGCGAGCACGCCGTCCGGCGTCCAGGAGATAAGCACCTCCGCCGCGGCCGGCCCGTCGAGCATCAGGTCGGCCAGCACCCAGTCGCTGGTCAGGGTCTCACCGTCGAACGGCAGGGACAGCCCGTGGCGCACGGCGCTGTGGGCGCCGTCGCAGCCCAGCAGCCAATCGGCACGGACCGTCTCGGTGCTGCCGTCGGCGTGCCCCAGCACGGCGGTGACATGGGTCGGGGCCGGCTCGAAGCTGCGCAGTTCGACCGACCGCTCGACCGTGACGCCAAGGCGCAGCAGGTCGGCGCTCAGCAGTCTTTCGGTGTCGGACTGGGGCAGAAACAGGGCGAACGGATAGGCGCCGGGCAATTGGCCGAGCGAGGCGCGCGCCAGGCTCCGGCGCTGCGCCATCAGATGGACGTCGGTGATCTTCAGCCCTTCCGTCAGGAAGGGGTCGACTGCGCCATGGATGTCGAGCTGCTCCAGGGTGCGGGGCCAGATCACCAGGGCCTTGGATTTGTCGCTGGGCGCCGCGGCCTGGTCGATGATCCGGACGCCGACGCCCAGCCGGGCCAGGGATGCCGCCATGAACAGGCCGACCGGGCCGGCGCCGACGACGATGACTTGGGCGGTCAACGGGCGACCCGCATGTGCTCTCTCCCTGTGGCCGGCTGACCCGGCCCGGGATCAGCCGCGACCGACGAACGGCATCTTCGTCGCCATGACGGTCAGGAACTGCACATTCGCCTCCAGCGGCAGGCTGGCCATATAGACGATCGCGCGGGCGCACTCGCCGACATCCATGACTGCCTCGACCGCAATCTCGCCATTGGCCTGGGGGACGCCCTTGGCCATGCGACCGCCCATGTCGGTCGCGGCATTGCCGACGTCGAGCTGGCCGCAGGCGATGTCGTATTTCCGACCGTCGAGCGACAGAGCCTTCGTCAATCCCGTAATGGCGTGTTTCGTTGCGGTATAGGGTGCCGAATTCGGGCGCGGCGCATGGGCCGAGATCGAACCGTTGTTGATGATCCGGCCGCCGCGCGGGCTTTGATCCTTCATCATGCGGAAGGCGGCCTGGGCGCACAGGAACGATCCGGTCAGATTGATCCCCACCACGTGGTTCCACTGGTCGGGCGTAAGGTCCTCGAATGCCGTGTTCGACACATTGACGCCGGCATTGTTGAACAGCAGATCGATCCGGCCGAAGCGCTGCTTCGTGGCGGCGAACAGGGCCGCGACCGCGGCGGGATCGCTGACGTCGGTCGGCACGGCCAAGGCATTGGCACCGTTGGCGCCGGCGAGATCGCGGGTTTCATCAAGCTGTTCCGCGCGCCGTCCGGCCAGCACCACGCCATAGCCGGCACTTAGCAAGGCGAGCGCCGAGCTTCGGCCGATGCCGCTGCCGGCGCCCGTGACGACGGCAAATTTCTGCCCTTGGCTCATCTTGGTTTCCTTCCCAGATTTTGTTTCATGTTCCCATCGCAGTATCCGAACTTTTCCGGCCGAGGCGAAGGGTCTTAATGCCACAGAGAGCTTTTTCCCTTCCGTTCGGCGGTAGGCGGGAATTATCGCGCCGCGGCATCGTTGACCGATCGCTTTGTAGAGTAGGGCGCGTCGAATATGGATGATTTCGTGCGGCGGGGATTTTGGGCGGCGATCGCGTCGTTGGCGCTGATGGCGGGAATGACCCGCGCGCAGGCCCAGACATCGTCACCCATGGCGGAATGGCAATATTCGGCCGGTGTGCCGCTGCGCTCGATGTTCGAGGACAATATCCCCGATTGGCAGTTCGAACTGGGTGCCGCCGGCAATGTACAGCCGATCTATCCGGGGGGAGGGAAATATCGCTTCGAACCGGGCCCGGATATCGATGTGCGCTACAAGGATCTTGCCTTTTTCTCGACCGGCGAAGGGCTGGGCGTCAATCTGCTGCGGGGCAATACCTATCGGATCGGCGCGGCGCTCGGCTTCGACCGGGGGCGCGAGGCCGACAGCGACACGCGGCTGCATGGAACCGGCGACATCGGCTGGGCGCCGGTCCCGAAGCTGTTCGCCGAATATGTGATCTTCCCGGTCGTGCTGCGTGCCGACGTGCGGCGGGCGCTGGGCGGTGTCGATGGCTGGGCCGGCGATCTGTCGGCCTATATGCCGGTCTGGGGCACCGAGAAGATCTTCGTGTTCGCCGGCCCGACGGTCAGCTTCGTCGACGATGCCTGGAATCGGCATGAATTCGGCATCAGTGCCACCCAGCACCTGCGTTCCGGCCTGCCGCGCTACGACGCACAGGGCGGGCTGCAGAGCGCCGGGTTTGGTTCGAACCTGACCTGGCTGATCACGGATCACTGGCTGGTCGAGGGCGGCGTCACGGCCGCGCGGCTGCTCGACAGTGCCGCGCATAGTCCGCTGGTGCGGGCGCGGATGCAGTACGACGCGAATTTCACGGTCGGCTATATATTCTGAGAGATCGAAAACCCCTGACCTCGATACCCGGGTCCTATTGCGGATTCGCATTGTGGGTCCGCGGCGGAAGGGCGTTCACGACTATGTCGGCCAGCCATTTGACCGCCGGATCGGTCGCTGCATCCTGGTGGCGGAGCAGGGTCAGCTCGAATCCCGGAATGGCTACCGGGGGCCGATGGATCGCCAGAGGGAAGAGGGACGCGGCATAGCGGCACGCGCCCAAGGGGGCGGTGATGATCGCGTCCGACTGGCTGGCGGCGGCGAAGCCGAGCAGCATCTGCGGCATGACGGCGGCGATCCGCCGGTGTCGGCCAAGGTCGCCCAGGATCACATCGACGATGCCGCGCGCATTCCGGTCGTGCGACACCAGGATATGGTCGAGCGCACAATAGGTATCCATGTTCAGGCCGTTGACGATCCGCAGATGGTTTGGCCTGGACGCGACCCCGAAGACCTCATAGCCGACAGGCGTGCCGACCGTTTCCTTGGGAGGATCGGTGAACACGCCGAGGGCGATGTCCGCATCTCCGGCGACCACCGTTGCCGCCGCGCTGTTGTGGCTGAGGGAGCGGAACAAGACCTGGCAGCGCGGTGCCGACCTGACCAGTTCAGCCAGCACGGGTTTCGCGAGCGCTGCCACGATCATTTCCGGCGCGGCGATGGCGAACCGGCGGGTCGCGGTGGCCGGATCGAATTGCCTGCCGATCTGAAGCGCGTTGCGTATTCCGCTCAGAACCTCGGCCAGGGGAGGTCCGAGGAGCAGCGCGCGTGCGGTCGGTTCTACGCCGCCGCCCTTTCTCACGAAAAGCGGATCGTCGAAGATCAGCCGCAACCGTCCCACAGCATGGCTGACAGCGGATTGGGTAAGCCCCATCTCCGCCGCGACGGCGCTCATATTTCGCCTCTCGAGCAGCGATCCGAACACGATCAACAACGTCGGATCAAGCCGACGAATATTAATATCATCGATGATGTTCATGAATCTAATTCGATTCTTCTCATGATCTCCCCTTGATACAGCTTGCGGCGGACGGACCAAAAGGGAATTTGGTCCGGATTGAGGGGAGCTCCGCCATGTTCACGTCTGCGTCGCCGGCAACCGCCTTGCGGATTGCCTCATGGATCACCGCGATCAACGTATTGATTGCGGCCGGCTACTCGGTTGCAGGAATCGTCAGCCCGACATCCATCTTGCCGGCTGGTCTCGAGACGAATGAGGCATCCTCGATATTCGCCCTGTATGGCGCAGCCAGGGCAATGCCCTTCGCCATTGTCACCCTTGTCGTGATTTACCAGCAATGGCCGCGGGGACTGGCGCTGGTCGGCGCGCTTGCGGGCGTGATCCAGCTGCTGGATGCCGGGGTGGGCTTCACGCAAGCCGATCCGCGAAAGATCATCGGACCGCTCGTCATCGCGGTTCTTCAATTTCTCGCGTTGTCTGTTCTCTACCGATCCGGCAAGTCGACCACGACCGGCTGATCAGTCGTGCGCGAGCGACTGCGCCATGGCGGTGCGTAGCGTGGCCATGCGATAGGGCTTCGCCAGAATCTGTCCCGGCGGGTGATTGTCGTTCTCGGCCAGCGCGCCGGCATAGCCGGTCGCGTAGACGACGGGAACGTCGGGCCGCAGGCGCTTGATCGCATCGGCCAGTTCGAAGCCGTTCATGCCGGGCATCTGGAGATCCGTGAAGATCAGGTCGATCGTCGCCGAACCGGCGGCGATGTCGAGTGCCGCCGCCGGATGCGGCGCCTCGATGACGGCATAACCGAGGCTTTCCAGCAAAGCATGGGTCACGTCGCGAATATCGCGATCGTCATCGACCAGCAGGATCGTGGGCAAGCGGGGTTCCATGACCTAATAACGACCCATGTCGAAGAAAGATCCCACCTGCCGACATATCCGCTATGTGTCAACCTCAAACAAATGTGGATATGCCGGTAAGTGTTGCGTTCTCCAACATTTAACGATTTCGCATTTGCGTGAGGTTTCGTCTTTCAAGCGCAAAAGTTCAGCGATCGAAACCGGCAGCGGTTCGGAACGTTCGGAGGGCGCGAGAGTTTGCATGAACAGGCACCGCGCACCCCGACGCGCGTTGGAAACAGTTCATTCGGAATGGCGAAATCGAGATGCTGAAACCGCTCGCTGTGTCGGCTCTGGCGCTATGCTGCTTCGGCAGCCTTGGCGTTCATGCCGCCGATGTCCCTCCGGGCTATGATTATCCCTATCAGGACCCGTGGCTGGCGACGGCGTCGGTGGCGTTGCTGAAGGATCCCCAATTGCCGGAGAAGCAGGTCAAGGATGTGACCGTCTATCCGGCCCGGGCCCGCACGCCGTTGTTCGAGGACAAGGCGCGGGTCTATTACGTCACCTATCGCCAGGAAAAGCCGGCCGATCTGGTCGTGCTGATTTCGGGCCTGGGCTCCGTGGCCGAGGATCCGCTGGCGCTGTACCTGGGCGGCCAGATCTTCGCCATGGGCTATAACGTCCTGGTCATCCCCAACGCCTTCAACTGGCAATTCGCGCTGGGCGCCTCGCGGTCCGGCTATCCGGGCGTGCCCAGCGTCGATGCCGGCGATCTGGAGAATTTCATCGTCCACGCCCGGGACCATGCGGTCCGCGTCGATGGCATGAAAATCCAGCAGACCAAGCTCGTCGGCTATTCGATGGGCGCGCTGGAGGGCGCGTTCCTGGCGGCGCGCGAGGCGCAGCATCCGCGCCTGAAGTTCGACAAGGTCGTGCTGCTGAACCCGCCGGTCGACACATTCTACGATCTGCGCCAGCTGGACGCGCTCGCGGAAACCGGCAAGAACTGGTCGGCCGACGAAAAGAAGACGATCAAGGCGCGCGCCTTCGATCTGGTGGTCAATGCCAACCTGACCGACCCGCAGGGCGCACCCTATTTCCGTGACTTGGCCAAGAAAAACACGCTGACGGACGACCAGCTGAAATACGTGCTGTTCGGCCTGTTCCGCAACAGCCTGAGCGACGTGATCATGGTGTCGCAGCAGATCAAGGACGAGGGCATTCTGAAGAGCCCGGCGAGCAAGACCAGCCTGGACGCGCGTGAGAAGGAAGCCGCGCAATATGGCTTCGCCGATTACCTCGACAAGTTCGTGATGCCGCAGCTGGGCGACCGGCAAGCGGCCAGCCAGATGGTCAAGACCGAGACGCTGTACGGGCTGCATGATTTTCTGGCGAGCCATCACGAGGTCGAGATCTTTCACAATGCCGACGATTTCCTGGTCCGGCCCGAGGACATCGCCTATCTGCAGAGCACGCTCACCAATCGCCTGACGCTGTTCCCCCACGGCGGGCATATGGGCAATATCTGGTATCCGGTGAACCAGCAGATGCTGGCCAAGGCGCTGGGCAGCGGCCCGGTTGTCCCACCGCCGGCACCGCCGGCGCCACCGGCCGCGACCGCGGTCGAGACGCCGGCCGCTCCGGCAATCGATACCGCCGCAGCGCCAGTCGTGCCCGCAGTGGTACAGGCGCCCCTGACGCCGGCGTCGGTACAGCCGGTCGAGATGCCGGCAGTGCCGCCTGCGACCCCGACCGAAACCGCGCAGAGCCCGCCGGCGACGATGGCCGTGCCGATGATCGTCGCGGCGCCGCCTGCACCACTGCCGGGATCCGATGCGGTGCAAACCGCGCCGACAACGCTGGCGCCGCCCCCGTCGGCACTGTCCCCACCGGGCACGCCGGCCCCACCGGTTACGACGGTGGTCGCTCCGCCGGCGGTCATCGTTTCGCCGGCGGCGGCACCGGCGGCGGGGGCGCCCGCGGAAGATCCGCTCGCCGTCCAGCCGCAGTCGGTGACGACGACCACGACGCAGAATCCGGCCCCGTCGCCCAGCTACACGGTCAGGATTCCCCAGATCCCGTCAGGGACGCCCGCAACCCCGCCGTCGGACGTTCCGACGGACAAGCTGCCGCCATCCTGACGATCGAACGGGGCGGGCGGGCCGTTACCAGATAGCGCAACTTATTGATCGATGCCGCGTTTCCCCTGGTGCGCGGTCCCGTTTCGGGCCGCAGCCGGTTCGAGGATCACGATGAATCTTGCGCCTGCCGAGCGGATCGGGCGGATCTACTGCCCCGATTGCGGCCTCGCCCAAAGCCTGCCGGCCGTGCCCGCTCATTCGGTCGCCGATTGCGCCCGGTGCGGCGGAACGCTGCTGCGGCGCATTCCGGGTGGGATCACCGCGGCGCTCGCCCTGGCGCTTGCCGCGGGCCTGCTGCTGTTTCCGGCGAACTTCCTGCCGCTGATGATTGTCAGCTTCGAGGGCGCCGAGCGGCAGAACCTGACGATCAACGGCCTGACCTCGCTGTGGGACACGGGGTATCCATCGCTGGGCATGGTGGTCGGTGCATTCAGCGTGGCGGCACCGGTGCTTTGGCTGGCGGCGCTGATTCCCTCGCTCATCCTGGTGGCGCGCCGGTCGCACCCGCCTTGGCTCGGTTGGCTGTTCCGCCAGGCCGAGTGGCTGCGCCCCTGGGCGATGACCGAGGTCTATCTGCTGGGCAGCCTGGTTGCCTATAGCCGCATCAAGGACGTCGCCAGCATCGAGATCTCGACCGGCGGCTGGTGCTTCGTCGCCTTCGCGCTTGTCATCCTGGCGATCGGGTCGGTGCTCGACCGGCGTGTCATCTGGCACGCGATCGGGCCGGATGCGATGGCCGGGACGGATCAGGGGGACGTGATCGATTGTCTGGCCTGCAGCCTGATCGCTCCGCTGGAGGCGGAAGGCGGCTTCTGCCCGCGCTGCGCCGCGCGGCTGCATCGGCGCAAGCCGGGCTCCTTCGCCAAGACGGCGGCGCTGACCTTGGCGGCGTTCTTCCTTTATATCCTTGCCAACATCCTGCCGGTGCTGAGCATCATCCGCTTCGGCCGCGGGGATCCTTCGACCATCTTCTCGGGCGTGCGCGAGCTGATCGAGAACGGGCTCTGGCCGCTGGCGATCATCGTCTTCCTGGCGTCGATCGCGGTGCCGCTGGTCAAGCTGACCGGGCTCACCTGGTTTCTGCTGGCGATCCGATGCGGCTTCACCCAGCGGGTGATGGCCCGTACCCGGCTTTATCGCTTCATCGAGGGGATCGGGCGGTGGTCGAACATCGACGTGTTCATGATCTCGATCCTGACCTCGCTGGTGCAGTTCGGCACGCTGACCCGGGTCGAGGCGGAGCCGGGGGCCGTCGCCTTCGCGGCGGTCGTACTGCTGACCATGCTCGCCTCGCGGGCGTTCGATGCGCGCCTGATGTGGGACCTGGTGGAGAACGGGCATGAGTGACGGCGAAACCACCGCGCAGGTCCGGCGCAGTCGGCTCCTGACGGTCGTCTGGCTGGTGCCGATCGCGGCCTTTCTGGTCGTGCTCTGGGTCGGCTTCCAGACCTTCGCCAACCATGGCCCGACCGTGACGATCACCTTCGCCTCGGCCGACGGGGTCGAGGCCGGCCATACCAAGATCCGGCACAAGGACGTCGATATCGGCACGGTGAAACAGGTCGTGCTGACCCGGGACATGAGCCACGTCGAAGTGACTGCCGTGCTGGAGCGCCGGGTCAAGGATCACGTGACGTCCAACGCCCGCTTCTGGATCGTGCGCCCGCGCATCAGTGCCGCCGGCGTCACCGGCCTGAACACGCTGGTTTCGGGCGCCTATATCGAAATGGATCCGGGCCCTGCCGCTTCCGATGCGCCGTCGGCCGACCATTTCGCCGGCCTGGAGGAGCCGCCGGTGGTCGATGAAGACGAGCCGGGCACGCGTTTCACGCTGCATGCCGACGATCTGGGCTCGATCGGCCAAAGCTCGCCGATCTATTTCCGCGGCATCAATGTCGGCGAGGTGCTGGGCTATCAGCTGGGCAAGGACGCCAAGCAAACGGACCTTTTCGTCTTCGTTCGCGCGCCCTACGACAAGCTGGTGCGGCCGAAGAGCCATTTCTGGAACGTCAGCGGCGTGTCGATTTCGGCCGGCGCTGGTGGCATTCGCGCCAGCACGCGCTCGCTCGAGGCTCTGCTGGCCGGCGGCCTCGGCTTCGACACGTCGGACGCGGCCATGTGGGATGCGGCCAGTCCGAAGGATGCCGAATTCCATCTCTACAGAAACGAGGAGGAGGCCGATCTGCAGCCGAGCGGTCCGACCGTCAGCTACGTGGCCTATTTTCCGGGCAGCGTTCACGGCCTGTCGGAAGGGGCCTCGGTCGAGGTGCAGGGCATGCGGGTCGGCCAGGTGAGGGACGTGCATCTGGAGTACGACGCCGCTGCCGACACGTTGCGCGCGCCGGTCACGTTCGAGATCGATCCGACCCAGTTGCCGCTGGCCAAGGACAAGCCCAAGCCTTCGATCGATCAGGTCAACACGGCGATGGACCATCTGGTCCAGAAGGGGCTGCGTGCCCGCCTGGGCTCGGCCAACCTGCTGACAGGTCAGCGGCTTATCCAGTTGGACATTGTCCCGGACGCGCCCATGGCGACCATCAATTACGGCGGCCCGCTGCCGCAGGTGCCGACGGTGGCCTCGGGCGATCTCGGCGCGCTGACGGTCTCGGCCAATCAATTCATGGACAAGCTGGCGCAGCTGCCGATCGCCGAGATCGGCATGGGCCTGCACAACATCATCGCGCATGTCGATCAGGCGACGGCCGGGCCGGAACTGGGGCGCGCGGTCAAGTCGCTCGACCGCTCACTCACCAATCTCGACCAGCTCACCCAGAAGACCAACCAGCAGATCGGGCCGTTATTGGAGAGCCTGCATCGCACCGCCGATGCCGCCGGTCAGACGCTGGAGGCGGCGCAGCACCTGCTGGGCTCAGGCGGCGACCGCAGCCGTGATCTGCCGGCGCTGGTCCATGAACTGACCGATTCGATGCGCTCGATCCGGGCGCTCGCCGATTATCTGGATCAGCACCCGGAGGCGCTGTTGCGCGGCCGAGCGGGCTCGGCCCGATAGGAGAGGGAAGATGCACGCCCGCCGCATACTCGTCGCCATCGGCCTGTCGGCGCTGCTCGCCGCTTGTGCCAGCGCGCCGACCCGCTTCCATACGCTCGACCCGGTCGCCCCCGCGAGCCCCGTGGCGCAACGCCTGCTGCCGGCGCCGGTGCGCGTCGACAGCGTGGTCGTGCCGCCCGAACTCGACCGGCCGCAGATCGTACGGCGGGCCGGGCCGGGCCGGCTCGACCTGGCCGATGACGATCGCTGGGCCGGCCCGCTCGACGAGCTGGCGCGCGGCGCGCTCGCGTCCGACCTGGCGCTGCGCCTGGCCGCGGGCGCCACGGTGCGCCAGGACGATCCGGCGCCGCCCCGCCTGCTGCACCGGATCGATGTGGTGCTCGAGCGGTTCGAGGGCGCCACGCCGGGCCCGGTGACGCTCGTCGCCCGCTGGACCCTGCTGGGCGACGGCCCGGACCAGGTGCTGGCCCGGCATGAGGAGCGGATCGAGGTGCCGGCCGACGCCGATATCGACGGCACCGTCACGGCCATGAGCACGGCGCTCGGCCTCCTCGCCGACCGGATGGTTCCGCAGCTGCGCTAGAGACTGATTTAGAGGGCGATTCAGGTATGAGGCCGATTGGGCCTCATATCATCGTGCTCTAGAAGCCGCAGAGCCGGGCGATTGGACCGACCAGCAGGGACGTTGCCAGCCCGTTGAGCCCGACGGCCAGGCCGGCGAAGGCGCCGGCCGTCTGGTGCAGGCGGACGGCATGGGCGGCTCCGACGCCGCTGCCGGCAGTGCCGGCGGCGAGGCCATGGGCGCGCCAGTCCCGCACCCGACACAGCGTCAGGATCGGCTTCGACGCGATCGCGACCAGGATGCCGCCGGCGATCGCCAGCGAGGCGGTGACGGGGGGCAGGCCGCCCAGGGTCTCGGACAATGCCATGGCGATCGGCGTGGTCACGGCCTTGGGTGCCATCGACAGGGCAAGCCCGGTCGAGCCGCCGAACGCCTTGACCAGCAGGAGGCCGCTGGCAGCGGACAGGATGGCGCCCGCCATCATCGCGAGCAGGATGCCGGATAGGCTGCGGCGCAGCAGCGGCAAGGCCGCGACCAACGGCACTGCCAGCGCCACCGTCGCGGGACCCAGCAGCAGATGGATCGGCATCGCGCCCGCGAAATAGTCCGCATAAGGCGTGCCGGTCGCCTTCAGCAGGGCGCCCAACAGCAGGATCGCGATCAGCACGGGATTGGCCAGGGCCAAGCCGCCCAGCCGCGCCTGCACGGCGGTGCCGGCGCCATAGGCGGCCAGCGTCGCGCCGGGCCAGAACAGCGGGCTGGCGGCGAGCCCGTGCCAGAGTTCAGCGGGCAGCGCGGCGGCGGACATGGAGCCCTTCCGGCATGCGGATGGAGATTTTGCCGTGCCATTCCATGATCAGCGCGGTCGCGACCAGCGTCAGCAGGGTGGAGCCGACCAGGCCGACGACGAGCGGCAGGGTCTGGGCACGGACCAGGTCCAGATGATCGATCAGGCCGACGCCGGCCGGCACGAACAGCAGGCCCATATGCCGCAGCAGACCGCCCGCGACCCGGTCCAGGCCCGGCGTCTGCCAGACGGGCCGGGTCGCCAGCAGCAGCGCCAGCAGGAATAGGCCGATCACCGGCCCGGGCAGCGGCAGGTGACAGGATATCTGCAGCCCGGTACCGATCAGCTGCGCCGCAATCAGAATCGACAAGGCTTTCAGCATGGCTCCGGCCAACATTTGCGAAATAGGCAACAATAATGGATATAGATCCCGGGTCGTCGCGCCGGAATGGCCCTATTCGGCAATTGATTTTTGCGAAAGGGGGCAGGGTCGATGGATTATCTGGCGGCGATACGCTTGTTCGTGCGGGCCCATGAACTCGGTAGCTTCTCCAAAGCGGCGGCCGATTGCGGCGCCAAGGTCTCGTCCGTCTCGCGCGCCGTGGCGGCGCTGGAGGCCGATCTGGGCGTGGCCTTGTTCAACCGCTCGACCCGGCGGCTGAACCCGACCGAGGCCGGCGGCGATTTCTATGAGCGCGCGGTCCGCATCCTGGTCGAGGTCGAGGATGCGCGCCAGCAGACCGCTGCGCTGAACGGCCGGCCGCAGGGCTTGCTGAAGCTCAACCTGCCGGGTGCGTTCGGCCGCCGCCATGTCGTGCCGCTGCTGCCCGGCTTCCTAAAGGCCTATCCCGACATCCGGATCGAGGCGACCCTGACCGATGCGACGGTCAATCTGATCGAGGCGGGTGCCGACG
The DNA here is from genome assembly GCA_028288725.1 of Rhodospirillales bacterium. Lineage (GTDB taxonomy): Bacteria > Pseudomonadota > Alphaproteobacteria > ATCC43930 > CGMCC-115725 > Aliidongia. Next base: position 48,497 of record JAQGIC010000103.1, on the reverse strand, counting down.
TGGCGATCCGGATTGGCGCGCTGCCGGATTCGGCCCTGGTCGCGAAGAAGCTGGCGCCCCATCGCCGGGTGCTGTGCGCCAGCCCGGCCTATCTGGCCGGCCGTGCGGCGCCAGCCCATCCGCCGGATATCGCCGGTGAGAATTGTCTGGGTTTCGCGCTGCAGCCCGCGGACCGTTGGTTCTTCGAACGGGGTGCCGAGCGGGTCGAGGTCGCGATCAAAGGGACGTTCAAGGCGAACGACAGCGAGGCGCTGCTCGATGTGGCGCTGGCCGGGCTCGGGGTGGCCCTGCTGCCGACGTGGCTGGTGGGCGAAGTGCTGCGAAGCGGGCGACTGGTCCCCCTGCTGCCCGGCTGGACCGCCGGCCTGGCGCCAGGCGATCGGGCGATCTGGGGCGTCTATCCGCCGAAGAAGATCCTGTCGCCCAAGGTCCGGGTGTTTCTCGACCATATCGAAGCCGGCTTCGGCCGCCCGGCGGTCTGGGACCGATAGAGCTATCGTTTGTATGCAAACAAACCAGACCTGCAAAAATGCGGGTCTGCCAAGACTTGCCTTATGCTGCGCTGCAATGTAATTGACCATTTGCCCTCGTACGGCAGTCTGACGACCCTTTATCGCGAGTTCGGCCACGATATGAGCAATCTGCAGAAGCAGCGCGTCCTCGAAGTGCGTCACTGGACCGACACCTTGTTCAGCTTCAAGGCGACCCGGGACCCGTCCTTCCGGTTCCAGAATGGTCAGTTCACCATGATGGGCCTCGAAATCGACGGTCGCCCGCTGCTGCGCGCCTATAGCCTCGTCAGTGCCAACCACGAGGAAAACCTCGAGTTCTTCAGCATCAAGGTCGCCAACGGCCCGCTGACCTCGCGCCTGCAGCATCTGAAGGTCGGCGACGAGATCCTGGTCGGCCGCAAGCCGGTCGGCACGCTGCTGCTCGACAATCTGCTGCCGGGCAAGACGCTGTATCTGCTGTCGACCGGCACCGGCCTCGCGCCGTTCCTGGGCGTGATCAAGGACCCGGACGTCTACGAGCGCTACGAGCGGGTCGTGCTGGTCCATGGCTGCCGCTATGTGGCGGAGCTGGCCTATCAGGACCTGATCACCGACGAGCTGCCGAACAACGAATTCTTCGGCGACATGGTGCGGGACAAGCTGGTCTATTATCCGACCGTGACGCGCGACCAGTTCCGCAACACCGGCCGCATCACCGATCTCATCCAATCCGGCAAGCTGTTCAGCGACCTGGGCCTGCCGTCGTTCGACGTCCTGCACGACCGGATCATGCTGTGCGGCAGCCCGGGCATGCTCAAGGACACGCAGAAGATCCTCGAGGACAAGGGTTTCGTCGAGGGTTCCAGCTCGACGCCGGGCCATTTCGTCATCGAGAAGGCGTTCGTCGAGCAGTAATCGCCGACGACGGATCCATCCGTTGAAACGGGCGTCCGGGCAACCGGACGCCCGTTTTCCATGTCGGACTCAGAAAATCGGGCGGCCCAGCAGCCCCGGCGTCAGATAGTCGAGCGCCAGATGCAGCTGCAGCGTCGCACCGGCGCCTTGTCCCGTGCCGCGGGTCGCGGGCAATAGCGCCTCGACGCCGATCTCCCAGCCTTCGGACGCATAGCCCAAGCCCGGCCCGAACAGCACGGTGGTCGCGGCCCCGGTGCGGTGCTGTACCGGTGTCGTCGTCCAGACTTCCAGCATCGGGGTAAGCTTGGCCACCCAGTCCGGCAGCGCCCGATCGCTGACCGCCGCGGCGAAATAGGGCAGGGAATATTCGAGCACCACGCCGGCCTGCAGAACATCAGGACGGCCGGAGGTATCGCCCAGCTGATAGCCGAGCGCGCCGGCGATGGCGAATGGCTTGACGATGTCGGAGGCGGCGGTGCCGAAGCCCTTGCCGAAGAACAGAAAGCCCGTCGTGGCCCCTCTGGAATTGGCGCCGGCGTGCACGGTTCCGGTCGCGCCGAACTCGCGCTCCAGACTGGTCGAGACCAGAAACTCGTCGCCCGGGCTGTCCCAGATCTCCCAGGTGGCCGACACCGCCGTGTTCTGCCACCCGCTTTGTTCCGGCCCGGTGGTGGGACTGGCCCAGTTGTAGCCGCCGGCGAGGTCGATGGCGAGTTGGGGGGTGATGGTCTTGGCGTAGTTGGCCGTCAGGCCGGAGTTCCGTCCGCCGGCGACCGGCTGTGTCGTGCCGGTCAGATACGCCTCGTCCGTGGGCGCGATCTGCGGCAGCAGAAGGGTCGCCGGAAAGATCCGATCGCCCGCCGAGGTATAGGCCAGGGCAAACGGCGGCATCGCCAAGCCCAGCAATGCCGCACCCGTGACGATAAACCATCCGCTGCGCATGGCGATCTTCCCCCAGTTATTTCGAGAGCGCGATGTAGACGCCGTCCCAATCCGGCGGCGGTGGGTTTTGGCGAAACGCCTCGACACGTGCCGCATAGAGGTCGTACAGGCCACCGAGCCCGGTCGGCAGCCTGGTCATCAGGTCCCGGCATTGCGCCAGGGCCACCATCGCGCCGTCCCAGTCGCGTCGGCGATAGCTGGCGAGCATCGCGGCATGGGGGCCTTCGAGGGCTTGGAAGATCTCGGACCGCGCGAGGTCGGGTGCGCCCAGCAGCGCGAAGATCGACACGGCCTCGGCCTTGCCCTTGACGATGATGCGGTCGATTTCGAGCATGGCATGGTCGGCGGCGGATGCTCTCGTATCCTCGCCCACGACGACGCCGACCCCATAGGTCTTGGACTGCCCCTCCAGGCGCGAAGCGAGGTTGACGGCATCGCCCAGCACAGAATAGTCGAAACGTTGCTCCGAGCCCATATTACCGACCACGCAGGCCCCGGTATTGAGACCGATGCCGATCTTCAGCGGGGCGGTCCCCTCGCGGTCGAGCGCGTCGTTCAGCCGGTCCAGCGCCGTGAACATCGCCAGCGCGCTGTCGCAGGCATGGGCGGCGTGGCCCGCATCGTCCAGCGGAGCGTTCCAGAACGCCATGATGCAGTCGCCCATATATTTGTCGATGGTGCCTTGCCGGGCCAGGATAATGTCCGTCATGGGAGTGAGAAAGCGGTTGATCAGGCGGGTCAGGCCCTGCGGATCCTCGCGAAAGCCCTCGGAAACGCCGGAAAATCCCCGGATGTCGCAGAACATCAAGGTCAGCGTGCGCTTCTCGCCGCCGAGCCGCAGCCGCTCGGGATTGGCCGCGATGCGATTGACCAGGGCGGGCGCAAGATAGCGGCGGAAGGCGGATTTCACCCGGCGCCCTTCGCGATCGACCATCAGATAGCGGAACAGGATCACGCTCAGGCCGCCGCCGGCGAGCGCTGCCAGCGCACCCGTCGCCGGGATCCAATACCCGCGATTGAAGGCGATCTGGGCCAGGACGGCAAAGCCCGCCGCCGGCAGCAGCGCCACGATGCCGCCGAACCAGGTCGGCAGCAGCGATGCCGCGGCCGCCGCGACCCCGACGGCCAGGAGCGTCGCCGCCAGCAAGAGTCCGACGGCGCCCGGGTCGAGCTGGCGAATGAAATCGCGATGCAGGATCGAATCGATGACGTTCGCGTGGAACTCGATGCCCGGCAGCAATTTGCGGCCGAAGGGCGAGGGATTGGTATCCTCGTTGCCGGTAAAGGATGCGCCCATCAGCACGATCCGGCCGCGCAGCGCGTCGGCTGGAACACGCCCGTTCAGCAGATCGATCAGGGAATACGTCGGGAAGGTGCCGCGCGGCCCGCGGAAGTTGACGACCATCCGCCCGGCCGCATCGGTCGGCACGATTTCCGGGCCGATCCGTACCGCCTCGCCCGGGGCCAGCGCGGTCTTGGACCAGTCGGGCTCCAGCCAGAGAGCGGCCGCGCGCAGCGACAGCGACGGCAGGAAATCGCCCTGATAGGGCAGGGACAGGAACGCATAGCGCAGGCGACCGTCCACGTCATAGGTGACGGTGACATGGCCGAGCGCGGTGGCCGCGGCGGCAAGCGGCGCCACCGGCAACATCGCGTTGCGCGGTTGAAGCGGAAAGGACGGCTTTGCCGTGCTGCGCTCGAAACTCTGGAATGCCGACGCGGCCAGGCTGTCCGGCTCGTCGCCCTCAGGCCCGATCGGCGAGAGCGCCACGGGCAGCAGGACATGCCCGAAGTCGTGCATGGCCGAGGCCAGATCGCCGTCCGGATCGTCGACGGCGAGCCCCGCCAACGCCGTCGCGGCCGCGTCCCTGACGGTCCCCTCGGCCGAGGCCCACTGCCCGAGCGCCGCCCGCCACCCCGGGGGCGGCGTGGTATCGGTCTCCGGGAACAGCATGTCGAAGGCGATGATCCGCGCACCGGCCGCATCGAGTGCGCGCACGGCATTGGCTAGTACGTGACGCGACAGCGGCCAGCGGCCGAGCGCCGCGAGGCTGGCATCGTCGGCGAGAAGGATCGCCGTCTCCGGCCCCGGCACCACAGGACCGCGCACGCGGAAGCGCGTATCGAGCAACGTCGTCTCCAGCATCCGCGCGACGTCGGTCTGGGCGGCCAGCCGCATCGCGACGAGGATGCAGCCCGCCACGCACAGAGCGACGAAGGCATCCCGCAAGGGGGGCGGCAGCCGTCTCACGGGATAGCGTCTCCCCCGGAATGTTTTAAACCAGATATTTAGCGACTGATTCACCGATCAAACCGCTGCGGTTTGATCGGATCAGGCTCTCTAGGGCTGATCGGTGCGCCCGATCACGTCGGCGAATTCGGCGTCCTTCCACAGACGCGGTGGGGTCGGTGCCAGCCCGTCGCCCCGGATGCGGGCGCCCCAGCGAGCGGGAATGCTGACCGTGTGCTGCTTGGCCCGGTCCGAGAGCGTCACGATGCCGGTCAGGACCCCGACCTGGGTTCCCGCCTTGTCGGACCCGACGAACCAGTCCGTGGAGCGAACGGCGGCGACCCCGACGGCGGTTTCGACCTCGAAGGTCGAGGGCTGGGCCGCGACGGCCACGACCGCCCGCAGCAATCCCGCCGCCAGGCCGAGACGCACGTCGCGGGGCGCCCCGTTGGCGCCCGGGGCATATTGCTCGATCGTGAGATGGGTCCCCGATGCAGCCGAGATCACCGAGCCGTCGGCCATGTGCAGCTTCAATCGCCCGTCCGCCGGGACATCGATGACGTCGCCGACATGAACCGGCGTGCCAACGGCAAGGGCCGTCGATTGTCCGGACGAGCTCAGCAGACAATTGCCGCGCAGCGTCAGCACATCGCCCGCCACCTCCGCGGCGCGCGCCGTCCCGCCGATCACCATAAACCCAAGCGCGAGGCCCAAAACGCCGTGGCGAATTCGCTGCATGGTCGATCCGACTGTTCCAAGACGGACGGGCCCATCCCCCCATCGATCACGCGAGGGTAGCCCACTTAGGCAGTTTTGAGAAGTTTAAGACATGGTATTTTCCGACGCGCGGCCGGCCATCCGGCACCGGACCGGCGATTGTCTCGTCCGCGGGCGGGGTACAAGGCGGATGGATTTTCTCCGGCGGCACGAGTACTTTCTCTCCGCGTTCCTCCCGTCTCCGGAAAGTTGTTCCATGTCCGAAACAATCCTATCGCCCGCCGGCCGTCTCGACAGCCACTCGGCGCCGGGCTTCGAGCAGGAAGTGCTTGCCGCAGTCGCCGGCGGCACCACGCAGATGCTGATCGACTTCTCCAAGGTGCAATATATCTCGAGCGCCGGTCTGCGGATCGTGCTGATCGCTGCGAAGAAGCTAAAGGCCGTGGGCGGCAAGCTCGCGCTTTGCTCGCTCAACGCGTCCATCGCCGAGGTGTTCAAGGTCAGCGGCTTCGGCTCGATCCTCGACATCCACCCGGATCAGGCGAGCGCGCTCACCGCCCTGCGCTGACCCATATGATGTGGCGGGCAATTCAGTGGGCCTCGGGTCATCGCACGCTAGAGCCTGATCCGATCAAACCGGCTCGGTTTGATCGGTGAATCAGTCTCTAAACATATGATTTAGAGTGCGATTCAGATATGAGGGCGAGCAGGCCTCATATCATCGCGCTCTAGAGACGCTTCCCGATCGTCAGGCGATTGCGGCCCGCCACCCGCTCGTACGTGAAGTCGGTGGCGAACTGGCGCACGAAATGGATGCCGAGGCCGCCGATGGCCCGCGCCTCGATTGCGGCATCCAGATCGGGCGGCGGCCGGTCGAGCGGGTTGAACGCACGGCCGTCGTCCTCGATCAGCACGGTCAGCCGGCCCGGTGCCAGGCAGAGCTTGATCTGGAGCTGATGCGGCCCGGCGTCGTCCCAGCCGTAGGAGATGACGTTGGTCGCGAGCTCGTCGATCGCGAGATTGAGCTGATAGACGATCGCGGGTGCTACGCCTTCCGCCGCGCAGAAGGCCTCGACCCGCTCCGCGAACGCGCCGATCGCCGCCAGGTCGTTCGGCAGCGCCTCCTCCAGAATGGCGACCGGCTGTTTGCTCATGCCGCCCCCAGATAGCGCGTGCAGATCATGGTGATGTCGTCGGCCTGTTCGGCGGTCCCGACGAAGCGGCCGATGTCGCCCACCACCCGGTCGATGACCGCGCCCGGACTGAGCGCGCCGATGTCCTCCAGGCTTTCGATCAGCCTGGGCTCGGTGAACAGCGTGCCGGCAGCATCCGTTGCCTCGGTGACGCCGTCGGTGAACAGCAGGAATGTGTCGCCGGGGACCAGCCGCTCCGGCCGATCGACGAAGGCCATCTCTTCGACGACGCCGAGCGCGATGCCGTTCGACTGGTCGAGCGTCGTCACCCGGCCGTCGGCGCGTTTGATGTAGGGCGGGTTATGTCCGGCATTGGCATAGACCATGTCACCCGTGCGCAAGTCGATGATGGCAATGAACGCCGTTGCGAACATCATCGTTTCATTGTCGATGCAGAGCGTGTTGTTGGCGATCTCCAGGCATTCGGACGGGCTGGCGCCTCGGCCCACGGCCGAGCGCATCAGGCTCCGTCCGACGGCGATGAACAGGGCGGCCGAGACGCCCTTGCCCGATGCGTCGCCGATCATCACCGCCAGATGGTCGCGATCGACCAGGGTGTAATCGTAGAAATCGCCGCCGACCTCGCGGGCGGGCAGCATGGCGGCATGCAGGTCGAATTCCGTCCGGTCCGGAAAGGCCGGAAAGCGGGTCGGCAGGCTCGAGAGCTGCAGGCGCCGCGCGACGTCGAGCTCCTGGCGGATGCGGGTCAGCTCGTTCCGCTCGTCGAGCGCCTGGCGCACGATAGTCAGGTCGCGGGTTCGTTCGGCGAGCAGGCCGGACAGCTGCCGGTGCGCCTCGACGACACGGGCGGCCATATGCTTGAAGGCTTCGGACAGCAGCGCGCCCGAACGTCCCTCGTCCTGGGATTCCGCCCCGGTCTGCAGCGCCTCCAGATCGGCCACGACCTGCGCGCGCGCCTCGGGGTCGAGCGTGCTGGCGAGCTTGGTCATCTCATGGCGGATCAGCGCTTCCTGCTGGGCCCGCTCGATGCGCCCCTTGAAGGCGAGCCGTTCGAGCTCGACCGCGTCGCGCCGGAACACTTCGACCGCCTCGGCGATCTGGCCGACCTCGTCGGCGCGGGACGGCAGGTCGACGCTGACCATCGTGTCGCCGCGCGAGAGCGCGCGCACGGCGGTCGCGACCTCGCCCAGCGGCATGAACGCGCCATTCAGATAGCCGTAGAGGCTGGCCACGAGCACGACCAGGAGGAAGGCCGCGAGCGCGCCGGTGACGCAGAACAGCAGCAGCCGGTTCTGCTCGGTGAAGGTGACGTCGCGTAGGGTGAAGACGGTCGCGATCGTGTTGCCGGTCGAATCGACGATCGGCGAGGGCACCAGCTCGAGCGCGCGGCCTTCACGGCTCAGGTGGATGATCGTGTGGTCGTTGAGCGGGGTATCGTCGGTGACGATCTGCGGCCAGAGCGCCGGATGAATGGCACTGATCAGCTTGCGGTCGCGGCCGATCACGAACGTGTCGGCCTTGAGCGCCTCGGCGAGCGCCGCGACCGAACTGCCGAAGCCGCCGGCGACGGCGATGAAACCGCCGTCGGCCGGCAGCGCGGTACTCGCGACCTTCATCAGCTGATGCTCGCCGGGCGGGGTATCCGGGCGATTCTCGACGCCGATCACGCTGCGTGCGGCGCCCAATTGGCGCAGGATGCCGACCGCATCCACCAGCGGATCGTCGACGCCGACGCCGGCAGAGGAGGCGATCAGCCTGCCGTCGGCGCCGACCAGATCGATCCGATAGACCGGGTTCTCCAGATCGTCCTGGCGGCGGGCCACTTCGTGGGCCAGACGCTGGGTCAGCGCGCCGGTCGAGGCGGCGGCGCGCAGCGAGACGAACCGAGCATCGCCGGCGAGCTGCTTGGCGAGGGCGAGATAGGGTTGGCCGCCGAGCGTGACGCTGTCCTGCCACAGGAGCCGCTGATCCTGCAGCAGAATGTCCTCCTGCGTCCGGTCGGCGGATGTGATCACGATCCCCGCCGGACCGCCGACCAACGCCCCGAACAGCACCGTCACGATCGCGAACAGCAGCACGATCCGCGTGCGTAGCAGCAGCGCCGGCCGCGCCAGCCGGCGCATGGGCCGGCGTGCGCGGCCGGCGGGCAGGACCGCGGGCGTCGTCATACCGCCTCCGCGTAGCGCAGCATGTTCATCGGCGGATAGAGCTTCAGCTTATTGGCCGCCCGCATGTTCACCAAGAGCGAGAAGCGGTTCAGCGTTTCGACCGGCAGCTCGCTGGGCTTGGCCCCTTCGCGCAGGATCTGCTCGGCCTTGCGTCCGGTGAACTGGCCGATGTTGTAGTAGCGGCAGACCAGCCCGAACAGCGCGTTGCTGTCGCGGATATAGGGCTCGGTCGAGGTGAAGGCCGGCAATCCGGCCTGGAGCGCGCTGTTGGTCAACAGGTTGCGGTGCTGCTGCAGGAACGTGTCGGGCGGAATGTAGAGCCAGTCGGCGCCATCATCCTTCAGTCGCTTGACCAGCTCGCTCAGGCCCGCCGCCACCGGCTCGCCGTCGGCGATCGGCACCGGACTTTCGATCAGCTCGCCGCCCAGCTTGGCGAGCTCGGTCTTGAGCGCGTCGACCGTCAGGATCGAGTTTCGCTCCAGCGGATTGTAGATGATGCCCAGGCGCTTGAACGGCTTGTAGCTGGCGATCGTGCGCAGCTGAATATCGATCGGCACGACGTAGAGCGTGCCGGTCGCGTTCCGCCCGGGATGCTCGAGCGACGGGATGATGCGGTTGCCGACCGGTTCGGTCACGATGTTGAACACGGCCGGAATGTCCGTCAGATAGGGCGTCGGATCCGGTGCGTCCCAGGGGCCCAGCGCCAGGGCCGCCGTGTTGGTGCCCCAGATATAGACCAGATCCGGCCGCAGGGCCTTGGCGGCCGCCACCAGGCCCGGCACGGCGCCGGCTTCCCGGTCCGCGTTGCCGATCGTCATCTCGACATCGAGACCGCGCGAGATCAGATAGTCGCGGAAGCCGTCGCAGGCATCTTCCCAGCCGCGGAACAGCATCATGTAGATGCGCGGCCTGCTGCCCTGGGCGCGCACGATCGCCGGCGCGCCGAGCGCCAGGCCGCCCAGTGCGGCGGCACCCGCGAGGAACCGGCGGCGCGGCAGCATCACGAGCGGCGCGGGGCTCATGATGCGGCCTCCGCCACGGGCCGGCGTGCCGTGCGCTGGATGATGGCATAGATGATCGCCGGCACGGTCGAAATCGCGCCCAGCGACAGGATCGCATCGGCATAGCCGACGGTGGCAATGAGCCCGGCGGCGATGAAGGGGCCGGCCATGCTGCCGATGCGCTCGCCCAGACGCAGATAGCCGAACAGCGTCGCGGCGCCGAGCCGGCGCGATTCCTCCGGGCAGATCTCAGGCACGATCGCCAACATCGGGGCGGCGGCCAGACCCTGGCACAGGCCGTAGACCATGATCGCGACCAGCACGGCCGAGGCCGGATCCAGAAACAGGATGGCGACCGTGCCGAGACCGGTCACGAGCCCGGCCCAGACGATCTGCTGGCTGGCCCAGCCGAGCTTGTCGGACAGGCGCGCCGAGAGCCCGATCGTCATGATCATGACGAGCGCGTAGCTCATGATCGTCCGGCCGATCGCCGGCTGCGGCAGCGCGAGGCTCGTCAGATAGAGCGGCGCCAGATAGAAGATGAAGCCGGTCAGCACGATCTTGGCGGGGATCGCCGCGAACAGGATCAGGGCCGCGAAGCGTGGGTTGAGCATCGCCTGGATGAGCGAACCGCGCGGCGGCGCCTCGGCGCGCACCGGTCCAGCGGCGGCGTCGCCCTTCGGCTCCTCCATATAGACCCAGACGAAGCCGGCGGCGATCAGCACGAGGCTGGCCGCCACGAGGAAGGTCGCGGCATAGCCGAGCCGGTCGGCCATGACGGCCCCGACGGCGGTGCCGCAGGCCGTGCCGGTCATGACGGCGCTGACGAACACGGCCATGCTCTGCGTCCGCTGCTGCTGGCGGGCGATCGCGGCGAGATAGCCCTGGCTCGAGATGGTGATCATCGAGTAGCCGACTGCGGTGATGGCGCGCCAGAAGATCAGGGCCGGAAGCGAATCGGCGAAGGCGACCATGAGGTAGCCGAGGAACGCGGGGAGAGCGCCCATCAGGAAGACGCGACGCGGCCCGTGCCGGCGGACCAGGCTGGCGCCGAACGGCGTCGCGAAGGCGATGCCGGCCATGAAAACGGTGATCGGCAGGCCGATCAGCAGGTTCTGGTCGACGCCCCAGAGCGGCTTGTAGAGCTGCCGGGCATAGAGCGGCATGAACGAGGTCGAGAGCTGCTCGGCGAAGATATAGATGAACAGCGGCGTGCGTGCGATGGCCGCGGAATGCGCGGGTCGCTCGAGCGTGCCCCGGCCGCTGCGGAACGTCGCATGCCGGCCGATCGCCTCGCGGATGCGGCGGAGCCGCCCGGCGGCGCGCGGGTTGGCGCGCTCGACCTCGGCCGCTTTCCAGCTGAGCCGGTCCCAATGATCGTTGACGCGCCGGATGATGGCGTTGAAGCCGCGCAGGAGCCGGCCGGTCTCGTCGTGGGTCGCGACCTCGACGCGGACCGCCCAGTCGCCGGTCGCGACCTTCGCCGACAGCTGTTCGATCAGGCGCAGGGGGGTCGACAGCGAGCGATCGACCAGGAAGGCCATCAGCTCGATCGTGGTGAGCAGCGAGACCATCAGCACGATGGCGACGTCCCAGCGCGTATCGCTGACCAGGCGGGCGAGCGAGGAGGCATCGACGCCGATATGCAGCCAGGCCTGGACCCGGCCGTCGGCGCTGATCGGGATCGCGGTGTTGAACAGGCCGGCGAATTGGGTGACCTGCGCCGCGCGCTCGCCGTCGTCGGCGCTGAGCGCCGCTTCGGGGGCGGAGAACAGGATGGCCCGGTCGGCGACCGCGCGCCGGAACCGGTCTATCTGGGTGCCGCGGGCATAGAGCGGACGGCCCGCGGGATCGCTCAAGATCAGATAGTCGAAGCTCGAACGGGCGGCGAGCACGGGGTCCAGGAACTCGTCCATGCCGACCAGCTGGTCCAGCGGAATGCCCAGTTCGAGCGCGCGCGCGATCTGACCCGCGATGGCGCCGCCGACGACGCTGGCCTCGCGATTGAACTCCGGCTGAACCTCGCGGGCGACGGCATTGAGCGAGCGCTCGGAGATGAAGGCCGTCGCGGCGATCATCAGGACGACGGACAGCGTCACGAGACGCGTCACCAGGCTGCGGCTGAAGCCGGCACCGACGTTTCGGCGACGCAGGTCGGGTTTGGCGTTCCGTCCGCTCATTTGCGCAAACCTATCCGTTCGATCAACCGTTCGGCCCGGCGCAGGCGATACAGGGTTTCGCGCGCCGCCCGGGTGAAGCCCGGTTCGTCGTCCGCCGACGCCGGCAGCCGCGTGGACGGCTGGTTCTCGTCGGCCAATGCCGCAAGGCCGCTGCCCATCGCCTGCAGCCGATGCCGGGCGTCGCGGATCAGCCACCAGACGCCGGCCACGGCGATCACGCAGGCGATGAGGGTCACCTCCAGCGTCGCGACCGTCACCTCCAGCAGCACGCCGGTCACGGTCTGGCTGATGCGGTTCGGATCGTAGCGCAGCACGATTCCCCCCACGCTCTTGCCGAAGCTGTTGACCAGGGGCGCGCCGGTAAAGGCGGTGTCCGGCGTACGGCCGGCCCAGGCCGCCTGGTCGGGCGCCAGCGCCTGCCAGCGTCGATCGAGCGGCTCGCCGAGGCGCTGCCGATCGGTATCGAACAGCACGTGCCGCTGCTCGTCATAGACCGAGATGCCCTGAATCACGGGATCTTCGGCATTGCGCCGGTCGATCAGCGCCTGGGTGTTGCGCAGCATGTTCAGCGCCAGACCCAGGTTCATGCTGTCTTCGACGACGCGCTTGATGTCACTGACCTCGAACCCGTAGATCGCGGCCTCCCGGTCGGCGACCACCCGTTCGAACTTGAGGATGTTGAGCGTCGCCGTCAGCGTGGCGGCGACGATCAGGATCAGGACGACGGTGATCGTCATGCGCTGGGTGAGCGAGGCGTTGCCCAGCATCGCTAAGGATTGCCCGCGACGCGCCGGGCCGGCATTGCCGCCGTGGGTACCAGCTGGTCGATGGCGCCGAGATCGATCGAGGGCAGGAACAGCCGAAGGCATTCGATGTAATCGTCCGATTTCACCGTCTCGAACCCCTGGGCCGCGAAGGCGGCGAATTCCTCGTTGGTCGGAAAGCGGTAATAAGCGCGGGCCGATGGGTCCTGCGGCTCGGGCCGGAGCGTCTGGCCGGCGGCGATCCGATCGACGAAATCGGCCGCCCGGCGCGCGCCGGCGGCATAGAGCCGCGCCGAATGCCAGATCATGGAGCGGCTCGGGTCGAGCGGCACCGGTTCGACCGCGAGAATGGGGCCGGTGTCGATGCCGCGGTCGACCATATGGACCGTGCAGCCGAGCGTCTGCTCGCCGTTCAGCATCTGACGGAACGGCGCGAACAGGCCGCCATAGTTGGGCAGGCGCCCCGGGTGGACATTGATGATGCCGTGGCGCGGCAGGTCGATCAGCGCCTGCGGAAAGATCAGGCTGAAGCGCACCGACAGGATGAGATCCGGCTGGAACGCGGCCAGCAGCGGCCGGTCGCCGTCCGCCTTGAGGTCGGTGAGGATCGTGCCGGCGAGCCCGTAAGCCTCGGCGAGCTGCCGGAAGGTGCGGAAGGCGGGCGAGGCCGGCGGTCTCTGTTCGATCAACGGGAACAGCACGCCCAACGGCAGGTCGCGCTCGATGAGCCGCAGCCGCGCCAATTCCGGCACGGCGACCTCGTCGTTCCGGCGTTTGTTCGAATAGAACACCGCAACTTCATGGCCGGCGAGGCGCGGCAGCAGATGGTTGAGCGCGATGGCGCCGAACAGATCGAGCTTGGCGCAGATGGCGATGCGCATGGGTTTCCCGCCTCGCTCGGGGGCGTCTGCGCTAAGATGCTGCATGGATCCTTTTCCGTGAAAGGGCGCGGCCGAAACTGACGATCGTCGACGCCGCCGTCTGCGATGCCGACGCGGGTGGGCGAGTGCGATGCGCGGCAAGATAGCAGAAATTGATTGCGGCTTCCCGATCGTTTACGGCCGATATGCGCGACGAAGGCGGCAGGATTCCGATGACGCGGGCGGCGGCGGCGTGCATCATCCGATTTCGTGCGCGTTCCGGTTTGGATCACCTGATCCAAACCGTTCGAATGGACTCATTCGAACGACAAAGAATTCGCGCCAGATCAATAACGTCTGAGCGTGGTTCGATTGCGAGCAGTCGAACCACGCTCTAGGACGGGCGGAAGCGGGGGTGGGGGATGCTGCGGTTGTTCATGTCGGCGGATGTGGCGGGCTCGACGGCCTACAAGGCCCAGGCGGATGCGGCGCATGCGGCGGAGCCCCCGTGGCTCGCCGTGTTCCGCAGCTTTTTCACCAATTTCCCGATCATGCTGATGGGCCAGACCGCCGCGGAAATGGTCGACGAGGAGAGTTTGCCCGAGATCGCGGTGTGGAAGGCGCTCGGCGACGAGCTGATCCTGTCCTGCCCGGTGCAGAGTGCCGAGGAGGCGACCCTGCTCGTCCGCGCGCTCTATATCACCATGGCGAACTACGAAGCCCACTACCTGCAGGAAGTGCCGCTGCGGCTGAAGGCGACCGCCTGGGTCGCCGAGTTCCCGACGCCGAACATCGAGATCGAGATTCCCGAATTGACCGGCGGCGGGCCGCTCGTGGATTTCATCGGGCCGTCGATCGATCTGGGCTTCCGGATCAGCAAGTTCTCGCGGCCCTCCACGGTCGTGCTGTCGCTCGATCTGGTCGAGCTGCTCCTGTCCTCGAGCAAAAGCGATCTCGTCGCCTTCTCGATTCTCGGACGGGAGGCGCTGAAGGGCGTGATGTTCGGCCGGCCCTACCCGATCATCTGGGGCCGTCCGTCGGAATCGGCCTATAATTTCATGCCGTGGGAGGTCGAGGATTGTCCGCTCACGCGCCGGGCGCTCAGCGAACCGCCGGCGAGCCGTCCGGCGCTGACGGCGCTCATCGAGGATACGAGGCTCTATCTGCACAAGATGCACGGCGTGGCGCCGAGGCCGTTCCTGGCGGCACTCGGGGATTAGAGCCTGATCCGATCAAACCAACTCGGTTTGATCGGTGAATCAGTCTCTAAATATTTGGTTTAGAGTGCGATTCAGACATGAGGCCGAGCAGGCCTCATATCATCGCGCTCTAGCCGAAGGTCGTCCGGGGCGGGATAGGGCAGGACAACCGCGAAAACTCACCCAAAGAAAAAGGGCGGTGCCGAAGCACCGCCCTCGATCTCACACCACCGCGGGGTGAGGTGCTTGCGCTTCGGGTTCCTCGTCGTGGACGACGTGATGATCGCCTGCGATCAGCATGTAGACCGCCGGCACGACGAACAGCGTGAACAGCGTGCCGATGGTCAGGCCGGTCGCGATGACCAGGCCCATGTTGAAGCGCGACACCGCGCCGGCGCCGCTCGACAGGATGAGCGGGGCGACGCCCAGCACCATCGCCGCCGTGGTCATCAGGATCGGACGCAGACGGATGCTGGCGGCGCCTTCGATCGCCTCCCGCTTGGCCTTGCCCGCCGCCTGCAGCTCGTTCGCGACCTCGACGATCAGGATGCCGTGCTTGCTGATCAGGCCGACGAGCGTGACCAGGCCGACCTGGGTGTAGATGTTGATGGTCGAGCCGCCGATGCCGAGGCTGAGGAAGACCAGCGCGCCGGCAACCGCCATCGGCACCGAGACCAGGATGATGACCGGGTCCCGGAAGCTTTCGAACAGGGCCGAGAGCGACAGGAAGATGATGATCAGCGCGAAGGCCATCGTCACGAAGAAGCCGCCCGACTCCTGGATCGTTTGGCGCGACAGCCCGCCATAGTCGACCGTGTAGCCGGCCGGCAGCGTGTCCTTGGCGATCGCCTTCAACTGGTCCAGCGCCTGGCCCATCGAGACGCCGGGAGCCGCCACGCCCTGGATGGTGGCGCTGTTGAGCTGCTGAAAGTGGTTGAGCGATTCCGGCACCGTCTTGGTCGAGATCTTGGCGACGGTCGACAGCGGGATCGCGGTGCCCGCCGAGTTCTTGATGTAATAGTCCAGCAGCTGCTGGGTCGTCTGGCGGGACTGCTGGGCGACCTGGGGGATGACCTTGTAGGACCGGCCGTCCAGGCTGAAATAATTGACGTAGCCGCCGCCGAGCATCGAGGCCATGGCGCTGCCGATGTCGCTCATCCGGAGGCCCAGCTGGGCCGCCTTGTCACGATCGATGTCGATGGTCGCCTGGGGCTGATCGATCTTGAGGTCGGTGTTGAGGAACATGAAGAGCCCGCTCTTGAGCGCCGCCCCCAGGAATTGCTGGGCGATTGGGTTCAAGCGGTCGAACGAGTCGGTCGAGTTGAGCACGAACTGAATCGGCAGGCCGTTGGCGCCGGGCAGGGATGGCAGCTGGAACGCGACGATCTGCGATCCGGCGATGGCACCCAGTTCCCCCTGCATCTGCGGCTGCAGCTGGTTCGAGGTCTTGATGCGCTGGTCCCACGGCTTCAGCACCATGCCCGCGATCGATTGACCGGGCGCATCGATCTGAAACACGTGGTCGGTTTCGGGATGCTTGGCGAAGGTCTCGTAGACCTGGCGGTTATAGAGCTGCCGCTGCTGCAGCGTCGCGGTCGGCGACGAAGTCGCCAGCGCAATGACCACGCCCTGGTCTTCCTGCGGCGCCAGTTCCTGCTTGGCACCCATCCAGAGCGGCGCCAGCGCCGCCAGAATGATGATGCCGAACAGATAGGTCACCGGACGATAGTTCAGGCTGCCATGGAGCCAGCGCTGATAGCCGCGGCGGAGCGCGTCGAAGCGGTGATCGATGAAATCGACGATCCGCTCTTCCCAGCCGCTGCGGTCGTGGCTGTGCGCCTTCAGGATGCGCGACGACATCATGGGGGTGAGCGTCAGGGCGACCACGGCCGATACCGTGACCGCGCCGACCAGCGTGAAGGCGAACTCGGTGAACAGGGCACCGGTCAGACCGCCCTGGAAGCCGATCGGGACATAGACCGCGATCAGCACCACGGTCATGGCGATGATTGGTCCGGCCAGCTCGCGCGCCGCCTGGATGGCGGCGCCCATGGGTTTCATACCCTCCTCCAGATGGCGATTGACGTTCTCGACCACGATGATCGCGTCGTCGACGACGAGCCCGATGGCGAGCACGAGGGCGAGCAGGGTCAGAAGGTTGATCGAGAAGCCGAAGGCCGCCATCAGGACGAAGGTGCCGACCAGCGACAGCGGGATGGCGATGGTCGGGATCAGCACCGAACGGGGCGAGCCCAGGAACAGGAAGACCACGACGGTCACGATCAGCAGCGCCTCGATCAGCGTGCTTTCCACCTCGGTGATCGAACTGTTCACGAAGGCGGTCGAATCGTAGACGACCTCGCCGTTCAGGCCGGCCGGCAATTGCGAAACGATATCCGGAAATACCGCGCGCACGCCCTGGATGACCTGCAGCAGATTGGCGGCGGGTGCGACCTGGATGCCGATATAGACCGCCTTCTTGCCGTCGAAGCCGACCGTGGCCTCGTAGCTGTCGGCGCCGAGCGAGACGTTTGCGACGTCCTTCAATCGGACGATGGCACCCTTGGACTGTTTCAGCACCAGATTCTTGAACTCATCGACCGTATGCAGATTGGTCGATGCGTTCAGGTTGACCTGGATCATCTGGCCTTTGGTGTTGCCGACGCCGGAAATATAGTCGTTCGCCGACATGGCGCTCGAGACGTCGGCCGCGGTCAGGCTGTAGGCCGCGAGCTTGACCGGGTCGAGCCAGGCGCGGAGCGCGAAATTCTGCGACCCGAGCAATTCGGCGGTCTGGACGCCCACGACCGCCTGCAGCTTCGGCTGGACGACGCGAAGCAGATAGTCGGTGATCTGGTTGGATGCCAGCACATCGCTGTTGAAGCCGATATACATGGCATCGATGGTCTGGCCGACCTTGACCGACAGGGTCGGCTGCTGCGATCCGGGCGGCAACTGATTGAGCACCGAGCTGACCTTGGCCGAGATCTCGGTCAGCGCCTTGTCGGAATCATAGTTGAGCCGCAGGTTGACCGTAATCGTGCTGGTGCCGCTCTGGCTGGTCGAGGTCATGTAGTCGATGCCGTTCGCCTGGGCGATGGCGGTTTCCAGCGGCGTGGTGATGAAACCCGCGATTACGTCGGGATCGGCGCCATAGTAGGTCGTGGCGACGGTGACGATCGCGTTTTCGGTGCGGGGATATTGCAGGATCGGCAGCGAGAACGCCGCGCGCAGGCCCAGGACCAGGATCATCAAGCTGACGACCGTGGCCAGGACGGGGCGGCGAATGAAGAGATCGGTGAAATTCATCGTCCGGTCCGCCTGTTACTGGTTGTCCTTGATGACGGGATCGGCGTCATCCGAGGGAACCACAGAATTGTTGACGATCACCGGGCTGCCGTTGCGCAGCTTGACCTGCCCCGCAATCACCACCTGGTCGCCGGCCTTGACGCCCTTCAGCACGGCGACCTGATCGCCGCGGGTTTCGCCCACGGTGACGAAGGTCTGGCGCGCCTGGAGCATGGGCTGGCCCTTGTCGTCCTTGCCCTTGTCCTCGACCAGAAAGATCGTGCTGCCGTAGGCGTTGTAGGTGATCGCGGTCTGCGGCAGTGTGACGAACTGCTCGGGCGTGCCGGTGTCGATCTGGGCCGTGGCGTACATGCCGGGCAGCAGCTTGTGATCCGGGTTCTTGAACGCGGCCCGGATCGACAGGTTGCGGGTCGAGCTGTCTACCTTGGGATCGATCGCGACCAGCTCGCCGACGAAGCTCACGCCCGGATAGGTGTCGACCAGGGCGGTCACCTTCTGGCCGACCTGCAACTGGGCCATCGCCTGCTGCGGCAGGGTGAAATCGACGAAGATCGGATCGAGCGCCTGCAGTGTCACGATGGTCGTGCCGGCGGTCAGATACTGGCCGATATCGACTTGGCGGATGCCCAGATGACCGGCGAACGGCGCCTTGACGAATTTCTTCGCCACGATCGCGCGCTGCTGATCGGCCAACGCCTTGTCGTTCTTCAGGTTGGCGGTGTCGGTATCCAGCACCTGCTGGCTGATCGCCTGGACCTTGTACTGCTTCTGGTCGCGCTCCAGCGTGATGCGGGCGAGATCCGCCTGGGCCTCGAGCGACTGCAGCTTGGCGACGTCATCCTCGGACCGGAGCGTCAGCAGCGGGGCGCCGGCCTTCACGTCGTCGCCGGACTTGAACTGGATCTGGTCGACGATGCCGGACACTTCCAGCGACAGATCGGCGCCGTTGACCGCGCGCAGCGAGCCCACGGCCTTCAATTGCGGCTGCCAGGGCTGGGGGCCGGCGACGGTCGTCGCAACGGTTTGGGGCTGATTGCCGAAGCCTGCCAGGAATTGCTTGATCATCTTGGCTTTGAAGGCCTCGAAGCCGAAGATTCCGCCCAGCACCACTGCGACCAGCACCAGCATGAGGATCATGCGTTTGGCCATCGAAAACTCTCCGTTCTTGAACGCGCCGCTTAAAGGGCTGCGTCGGTCTGTTGGGCGGCGCCGCGATCCTTCGCGACGACATCGCTGCGATTCCACCAGCCGCCACCGAGCGCCTGGAACAGGGCGGCGGTGTCGGCATATCGGGCGGCCTGGGCCTTAACGAGCGCAATGTGCGCCTGCTGATAATTCTGCTGGGCGGTCAGCAGCGTCAGGAACGAGATGCCGCCGACTTTATATTGCGCCTGGGACAGGGCGAGGCTGTCCGCCGCCGCGGTCTCGGCGGCGAGCTGGGCCTGAAGGGCGTCGGCGTCGTTGGTCAGCGCGCGCAGCGCGTTGGCGACGTCGCCGAAGGCCGACAGCACGGTCGAACGATATTGCGCCGCCGCCTGATCGAAGGCCGCATCGGCCGCCCGCTTGGTATGGAGCAGCTTGCCGCCGTCGAAGATCGTTCCGGTGGCGCTGGCTCCGATGCCCCAGACCAGGCTTTTGGCCTGAAACACTTTGGCGATCTGGCCGGCTTCGAGGCCGACGTTGGCGCTGAGGGTCAGTTGCGGCAGCTCGTTGGCGATGGCGACGCCGATGGCGGCGCTGGCGGCATGCAGGGTGGCCTCCGCCGCCTTCACGTCCGGGCGCTGCTCGACCAGCTTGGACGGCAGCGATACCGGCAGTTCTCCGGGCAGGACGAGGGTGGCCAGATCGAACTGCTCGCCCATATCCTGGTTCGGGAAGCGCCCCAGATAGATCTGGATCTGGTTGCGCTCCTGGGCCAGCTGCTTTTGCAGGGGCGGGAGGGTCGCCTGGGTCGCGGCCAGGGTCGATTGCTGGTTCAGGAGATCGGAACGCGCGGCGCCACCCAGCGACAACTGGCTGCGCACCGTGTCGAGGCTCTTGGTCTCGGCCCGGATGACTTCCTGGGTCGCCTGGATCTGGCCGCGCAGCGAGGCCTCGGCGATCGCGGCCGTGACCACGTTGGAGGTCAGGCTGAGATAGCTCGCCTCCAGCTGGAAGCGCTGATATTCGGCCTTGGCTTCCAGCGATTCGATATTCCGGCGCGTGGCCCCCCAGATGTCGATCGTGTAGGACAGGTTCGGGCCGACGTTGTAGAGGCTGTAGATCGACGAGCCGAAGCTGCCGAGCTGCGCCTTCTGGCGCGAGCCGGACACGGTGCCGGTCACGGTCGGGTAGAGCGAGCCATCGCCGGCCAGCACGTTCTCCTGCGCCTGGCGTAGCGCCGCCTGCGCCGCGTCGAGATCCGGATTGGCCTTGAGGGCAGTCTCGACCAGCTTGTTCAGCGGCTCGGAATGATAGAGCGCCCACCACTCGCCGGGGATGTCCTGGCCGTCGATCAGACGCTGGGCGTTGCCGCCGCCGACGCTGGCGGCCGTGGTCTGCTTGGGCAGTTGATCGACACTATAACCGGCATCGATCGGCGCCTCGGGTGCCTTGAAGTCCGGCCCAACCATGCAGCCGGCAACGAGTGCCAGCGTCGCTGATGAGGCCGCCCGGGCGATAATGCGCCTTGAGCTCGTCACGTCTTGATGCTCCTGGAAGCCGGTCTATCGATGGAAATGCCCGCGAGAACGGGCGGGCGAGGCTTGCGGTCGAAATTTAAGAAACTAGAGCGTTTCTTGGCGCCTGGAAGCTAGGGATGCGGTTCCCGTGTGTCAAGTGAGCAGCCGCAATATAGTTACGGAACCCTAACGGAATTCCGGCGCGGACCTGATCTGCGCTTGCTGTTCCGGACAGTCCGGCCTAAGTAAGAAACCATGGAGTTTCCTATCCGCACGACCTGCGGCGATGCGCGACCACCGACGCGCGGATAGGCGGAGGAACGATATGGTCGATATAGCCGCTATGCGGTGCTGCGGCCCGCGGATGCGGGGCCGCCCGAAACTCATTTCCGAGGACGAGCGGCGTGGCCTGCTGATTCAGGCGGCCGAGGACGTGTTTCTGGAGCGCGGCTATGTGCTGGCGACCATGGACGACGTGTCGCGACGGGCCGGCATGTCGAAAAAGACGATCTATCAGCTGTTCCCGACCAAGCAGGCGCTGTTCGCGGCCTTGATCGCGCAATATACCGAACATCTGATGATGCCGATCAAAACCGACGACGGCACCCGGGGCCCCCGGGCCGTGCTCGAGGATTTCCTTCGGCAACTCGCCCGCTTCGTGCTGTCGCCGCGCCAGATCGCGATGCATCGCCTGGTGATCTCCGAGGCGATGCGGACGCCGGAACTGGCCCAGGCGTTTATGCGCGAGGCGATGGACACGGGTAAATGCGCGCTGGTCACCTGGTTCGAGCGGCAGTACGAACGCGGTGCGCTCAAGATCGCGGACGCGGAAGAGGCGGCGAGCATTCTGTGCGGCTTCGTCATCAGCGAGCCGCAGTTGCGCCTGCTCTACGGCCAGGACGAACCGCCGACCTGGGCGATGATCGACAAGCGCGTCGATCGCGGGCTCGATATCTTCTTCAAGGGAACCGGCGCTTAACGCGCGAGGATCGTCGCCAACAGGGCGCGCCCGTCGGCGGGACCGCCGATCCGGATCTCGCCGGCGACGCCGTCGAGCCGCAGCGTGTCGCCCTCCGGCACCGTCCACTGGCCGTGGGCCGCGGCATCGACCTCGAATGCGCCCCTTAGTGCATGCAACAGCGCCGTCTCGCCGTCGAGCACGACCGATTGCGCCTGCATGGCGACGACGCGACCCAGCACGGTCGCCCGATCGGTAATCAGGTTGAAATCGCGGATCGGCCCGTCGATCAGGCTGCAGCCGGTGTCGGCATCCCCAGGGAAATCATAGGGAGCCGCGCTTTGGTCGAGCAGCGCCGTCTGTCGCCCGGCGACCGCGAGGCGCATGCCCGCGCCGGCTGCCACGGCGATGACGCGGTCATAGCCGTCGAAAATGGAAAAGGGGCCAGATTGGGCGACGTCGGCGATGCTGAGACGCCAGCGGAACCGGCCCTCCGCGGAGCCGGGCTCGACGGCGATCTCCGTGGTGGTGCCGAGCCCGTTGCGCCAGGGCATGGCGCGATAGCCCGATGCCGGCAGCAGCGTGATCGTGGGGGCGATGCTCATCGATCCTGCTCGGCAACCCGACCCAGCCGATCGGTTGCCCGGCGGGGCATCGGGCCGAACGCGCAGGACTGATCGAACACCAAGCTGGTCATGACGCCGTGAACCCGGGGCTGTGCTGAGCGGACCATGGCAGAACTCACCTCATAAGTCGGTCGGAAAATCGTGTCGAACAGGGGCCGCGGCGATGTTTTCGCACGGCATTCGAGAAAAAGAACGCGAGGATCCGGGCTTCGTTCGGCCTGGCCCGGTGCCGTTCCTGCCGGCGACCGGCCGGCAATCAGCGCTGGACGACAGGAGGGCTCCCCTTGTAGCTAGATGGCTCAAGGCTTATGGGGGACCAGATGAGCAGACATACGCTCCTTTCGATCGGCCTGGCGCTGCTCAGCGCCGCCGCGCTGCCCGTGATGGCGCCGGCGCTTGCAGCCGCGCCGACCGGCACGCCGCAGCCGGTCGCGGCGGAGTCCCGGCATCCGGACATCGTCTTCAACCGGGTCTTCATCTTCTTCCGCACCGCCGATGCGTCCCTGACGCCGCTGATGGTGAAGCAGGTCACGCGCGCGGCCGAACTCGCCAAGCAGGGCGGCGCGACGCGCATCAAGATCACCGGCTATTCGGACGATCCGAAGCGGCCCGGGGCGCTGGGGCAGGAGCGGGCCGACGCGCTGAAGGCGCAACTGGTCAAGGAAGGCATCCCGGAAGCCCAGATCGAAACCCAGGCGCGGACGAAGGCGCCGCCGCCCAGCAAGATCGGCGGCCCGAACCCGGCCAATCATCGGGCCCGCATCTCGCTGATTCGCGGCTACGCCAGCCAGGTCGGTCCCCGCGACGGCGGACGTTAAGGCGCGTCGGAAGCGAGGGCAGCGGACAGCAATGGGTGCAGAGGGGTGGCGAAGGGGTTGACCACCGTCACCCCGTGCCATGTAAAGCCTTCCTGCAGATCTTCAGACAGCAGCAATCGGCAC
Source organism: Rhodospirillales bacterium (assembly GCA_028288725.1). GTDB lineage: Bacteria > Pseudomonadota > Alphaproteobacteria > ATCC43930 > CGMCC-115725 > Aliidongia. The sequence goes on along the minus strand of JAQGIC010000103.1, from coordinate 25,382 downwards.
CCTGCCTCTGCGGCGACCGCCACGATGATCGCGTCCCAGATCGATAGTTTATGATCCGCCGCGAGATCCATGGCGGACAGGAACGCCATGGACGTGGTGTCTCGATCGACCATGGCGTCGCGCCACGACAAGATCCGCTCCCGGGCGACCGCGACGGGACGTTTTGCCTTGGTCGTCAGAACCCGAAAGAGCTCGCCTAGAACCTGCACCGGAATGACGGACATTCCGTTGGGCAGGGCGCCGATGATTTCAAGCGCCCGCATCTGCCGGATTTCGTCGTCGACCCCTTCGGCGTAAGCCAAGACGTTCGTGTCGAGGCAGATCATGAACCGACGGTATCGTCGTAAAGTTCGTCTCGGGTCCAGGAAACGCCCAGGGCCGGCTGAGCGCGGAGCCGGGTCAACAATGCTTCTAGAGCCCGATTTCGTGCCGGCGACCGGGCCTTATTGATCGGCGTAATTTGCGCAACCGGCTCTCCACGGCTCGTCACCGTGATCGAAGTGCCTGCCTTGACCTCTTGCAGAAGGCTGGAAAAGTGCCGATTTGCATCGGCTGCCGATACAGTGCGCATGCGACGCTCCGAAAGTAGTTATATCACTACTACGGCCGTTTCGCTGTTTGGTCAAGTCAAGGCCTTCTCGTGCCGGCACCGGTGCCTCGCGCTATCGTCCGCTGAACTTGGCGTCGCGCTTCTCGCGGAAGCTCGCGACGCCTTCGGCGGCGTCTTCGGTCGCCATCAGGCGCAGCTGCACCGGCCCCAGATCGGCGATCGCCGCGGCCGGGCCATGGTCGACCGCTTTCGCGGCGTTCCGGATCGTCGCCTGGACCGCGAGCGGCGCCTGGGCCGCTATGCGTTCGGCCAGCTCGATCGCCCGTTCCAGCTGGCGGCCGGTCTCGACTATTTCCTGGACGAAGCCGAGACGGAACGCGGTCTCGGCGTCGAACTCGTCGCCGGTCAGGAGATAGCGCATGGCGTTGCCCCAGCCGGCGCGTTCGACCATGCGGATCGTGGCGCCGTGGTTCGCCATGATGCCGCGCTTCACCTCGATCTGGCCGAAGCGGCAATCCCGCGCGGCCACGACCAGATCGGCGGCCAGCATCAGCTCGATCCCCGCCGTGAAGCAGATGCCCTGAACCGCGGCCACAACCGGCTTGGTCCGGAGCGGCGGGCGCAGGTTATAGGGATCAATCTTGCCGGGCAGCGCCAGGTGACGGCCGGCCTCGAACCAGGACGTCAATTGATCGAGCTGCAGGCCCGCGGTGAAATGCGGTCCCAGTGCATGCAGCACGCCGCAGCGGACGGTCGGATCATGCTCCATCCGGTCGAACGCCTCGGTGAGCTCGATCACCATCTTCTCGCTGAAGCCGTTGCGCTTCGGCACCCGGTCGATGCCGATCAGCAGCAGCAGGCCGCGCTGCTCGACCAGGATCCTGCCGTCGGTATCGGTCATCAGGCATCGACCTCGAACTTGATGCCCTGGGCCAGCGGCAGCGAGCGCGAATAGTTCACAGTGTTGGTCGCGCGCCGCATATAGGCGCGCCAGCTGTCGGAGCCGGATTCGCGGCCGCCGCCGGTCTCCTTCTCGCCGCCGAACGCCCCGCCGATCTCGGCGCCCGACGGGCCGATATTGACGTTGACGATGCCGCAGTCGCTGCCGGCGGCCGACAGGAAGGTCTCGGCTTCGCGCAGGTCGGTGGTGAAGATCGAGGAGGACAGGCCCTGCGGCACGGCATTGTGCAGGGCGATCGCGTCGGCCAGATCGGTATAGCGCAGCACGTAAAGGATCGGTGCGAAGGTCTCGTGGCAGACGACCTCGACTTGGCTCGGCATTTCGACCAGGGCCGGGCGTACGTAGAAGGCATCGGGGAATTGCTCGCTCAGCACCCGATCGCCGCCCACGGTTTTGCCGCCGGCCTCGGCGGCGGCGCCCAGGCTCTTCTGCATCATCTCGTAGGCGGCGCGATCGATCAGCGGGCCGACCAGCGTGCCGGTCTCCAGCGGGCTGCCGACCGGGACCGAGCCATAGGCGCGCTTCAGGCGGTCGACCAGCGTGTCATAGACAGAGGCATGGACGAACAGGCGGCGCAAACTGGTGCAGCGCTGGCCGGCGGTTCCGACCGCGGCGAACAGGATGCCGCGCACGGCCAGGTCCAGGTCGGCCGAGGGGCAGACGATCATGCCGTTGTTGCCGCCCAGTTCCAGGAGCGCCCGGGCGAAGCGCTTGGCCAGCCGCGGGCCGACCTCGCGCCCCATGCGGGTCGAGCCGGTGGCCGAGATCAGCGGCACGCGCGGATCGTCGACCAGCACCTCGCCGATGTCGCGCTGGCCGATGATCAGCGCCGACAATCCCGCCGGCACGCCGCCGAACCTGGCGGCCGCCTTCTCGAACAGGGCGTGGGTCGCGAGCGCGGTCAGCGGGGTCTTTTCCGACGGCTTCCAGATGCAGGCATCGCCGCAGACGAAGGCGAGCGCGGCGTTCCACGACCAGACCGCGACCGGGAAATTGAACGCGCTGATGATGCCGACCACGCCCAGCGGGTGCCAGGTCTCGCGCATCACATGGCCCGGGCGCTCGGTCGCGATGGTCAGACCATAGAGCTGGCGCGACAGTCCGACGGCATAGTCGCAGATGTCGATCATTTCCTGGACCTCGCCCAGGCCCTCCTGGACGATCTTGCCCGCTTCGAGCGTGACCAGCCGGCCGAGCGCATCCTTATTGGCCCGCAGCTCTTCGCCGAACAGGCGGACCAGTTCGCCGCGGCGCGGCGCCGGGATCTCGCGCCAGGCGAGGAAGGCCTGCTGGGCCCGGCCGATCGCGGCGGTCACCTCGGCCGCCGGCGTCTCGCGCAGCTGACCGATGATGGCGCCGTCGATCGGCGAGCGCACGATCAGCGTGCCGCCCTCATAGGCGCTTCGATCGACGCCCAGCTGGACGAGCAGGGACGAAACCTCGCGGGCGGTGGTCATGGCGGCAGTTCTCCGTTCAGCACGAATTCCAACCCGATGCTTAACCGAGTGGCGTGCGCCGGTCATCCCCGGAAAATGCCCCGTCGCTGGAGTGCCGTCCGTTCCAGCCGCTCATCGTCGAAACGCAGGGGGTTATCGGCGAATTGACGGTCTTTTGAAGCTCGCGGCCATCGCCCGAAGCGGCGGGACCGATAGAAAGTCCGATGATATCGCGGCTTCGCCCCATCGGACGGTTGCCCTTCTGCTTTCCCTGGGGAATGCTGCTCCTCAATAAAAAGACCGAACACCCAGGGGAGGGATAGATGACGGGAATTACCCGCAGACGCTTCGTCGGTACGGCTGCCGCGGTCGGGCTTGGGGCGACCTTGCTGCCGCGTGGTCTGCGCGCGGCAGAATTCAGCTATAAGATGGCGAATAATCTCGCCTTGTCGCACCCGATGAACACGCGCCTCAAGGAAGCGGCCGACCGGATCCGCGAAGGATCGGGCGGCAAGGTCGATATCCAGATCTTCCCGAACAGCCAGCTGGGCGGCGATACCGACATGCTGAGCCAGGTGCGCTCGGGGGCGCTGGAATTCTTCACGCTGTCGGGCCTGATCCTGTCGACCCTGGTGCCTGTCGCCTCGATCAACGGCATCGGCTTCGCCTTCAAGGATTACGGCCAGGTCTGGAAGGCCATGGACGGCGACCTCGGCAACCATGTCCGCCAGGCGATCTCCAAGGTCGGGCTCGTGGCGTTCGACCGGATGTGGGACAACGGCTATCGCGAGATCACGTCTTCGGGCAAGCCGATCCTGAAGCCCGAGGATCTGGTGGGCTTCAAGATCCGCGTGCCGGTCAGCCCGCTCTGGACCTCGATGTTCAAGGCGTTCGGCTCGTCGCCGGCCAGCATCAATTTCGCCGAGGTCTATTCCTCGCTGCAGACCAAGATCGTCGAGGGCCAGGAAAACCCGCTCGCCATCATCCAGTCGGGCAAGCTGTACGAAGTGCAGAAATACTGCTCGATGACCAACCACATGTGGGACGGCTTCCACTTCCTGGCCAACGCCAAGGCCTTCGCGGAGCTGCCGAAGCCGATGCAGGACCTGGTCCAGGAGAGCTTCAACAAGTCGGCGCTCGACGAGCGCGCCGACGTCGCCTCGATGAACGACGGCGTCAAGGCCGATCTCACCGCCAAAGGCCTGATCTTCGCCGATCCGGATCCGCAGCCGTTCCGCGATGCGCTTAAAAAGGCCGGCTTCTACGCGGAATGGAAGCAGAAATACGGCGACGAGGCCTGGGCGCTGCTCGAAAAGAACGTCGGCAGTCTCGCGTGATGGGTGCCGGGGGAACGGACCGATGAGCACGGCCGCCAGCCGGGTCGGCAAGCCTGCGGCCAGATCCGGCGGCGGCCGGTTCGATCTCTGGCTGGGGCGCTTGACCGAATGGCCGGCGGCCGCCCTGGTCGTGGTCGAGATCTGCGTGCTGTTTGCCGGCGTGGTCTCGCGCTACGTCGTCAATCGCCCGCTGATCTGGTCGGACGAGCTCGCGTCGATCCTGTTCCTCTGGCTCGCCATGCTGGGTGCTGTCGTGGCGCTCCGGCGCGACGAGCATATGCGGCTGACTGCGGTGGCGATGCTGTTGCCGCCGGTCTGGCAGGCGCGCCTGCGGGCACTGGCGGCCGCGGTCGTCGCGGTGTTCGTGCTCGAGATCGTCTCGCCGGCCCGCGAGTATGTCGAAGCGCAGTGGTTCATCACCACGCCGGCGCTTGAAATCCACGATAGTTTCCGGGTGGCGGCGATCATCGTCGGCGCGTTGCTGATGCTGCTGATCGCGGTCCGCCGTCTGGTCGCCGGCTCGACCCTGCTGCAGATGCTGGGCGCGCTCGCCGTGGTCGGTGCCGTCGCGGTCGGGTTCTGGCTCGCCAAGCCGTGGCTGATGAGCCTCGGCATCGGCAATCTGGTGGTGTTCTTCGTCATCCTGGTCGCGGTCTGCGTCGGGGTCGGCGTGCCGATCGCCTTTTCGTTCGGCGTCGCCACCATGTCCTATCTGGCGGTGGTGACCCGCATGCCGCTCACCATCGTGGTCAGCCGCATGGATGAGGGCATGTCTGGTCTGGTCCTGCTGGCGGTGCCCTTGTTCGTCTTTCTGGGCCTGCTGATCGAGATGACCGGTCTCGCGCGCGTACTGGTTGCCTTCATGGCTTCGCTGGTCGGCCACGTGAAGGGCGGTCTCGCCTATGTGCTGCTGGGGGCGATGTATCTGGTCTCCGGCATTTCCGGTTCGAAGGCGGCCGACATGGCCGCCGTGGCGCCGGCGCTGTTTCCTGAAATGAAGCAGCGGGGTGCTGCGCCCGGCGAACTGGTGGCGCTGCTGTCCGCATCGGGTGCCATGGCCGAGACGATCCCGCCCAGTCTGGTGCTGATCACCATCGGCTCGGTCACCGGGGTATCGATCGCGGCGCTGTTCACCGGCGGGCTGCTGCCGGCGGCGGTCGGCGCGGTGGCGCTCGCCATCGTTGCCCGGCTGCGCTGCCGCCATGACGATGTCTCCGGCATCGAGAAGGCGTCGTGGCGCGAGATCGGCAAGCGCTTCCTGATCGCCGTGCCGGCGCTGATCCTGCCGTTCCTGATCCGCGCGGCCGTGGTCGACGGCATCGCGACCGCGACCGAGGTCTCGACCGTCGGCATCATCTACACGATCCTGGTCGGACTGTTCGTCTATCGCCAGTTCGATTGGGGGCGGATGGTGCCGATCCTGGTCGAGACGGCGTCGCTGTCCGGCGCCATCCTGCTGATCATCGGCACGGCGACCGCCATGGCCTGGGCGCTGACCCAATCGGGCTTCTCGCGTTCGCTGGTCGCGACCATGAGCGCCGTCTCGGGCGGTCCGCTCGGCTTTCTCGCGATCTCGATCCTGGTGTTCACCGTGCTGGGCAGCGTGCTGGAGGGCATCCCGGCGATCGTGCTGTTCGGACCGCTGCTGTTCCCGGTCGCGCGCGCGCTCGGCATCAACGAGGTGCATTACGCGATCGTCGTGGTGCTGGCCATGGGCATGGGTCTGTTCGCCCCGCCGTTCGGCGTCGGCTTCTATGCCGCCTGTGCGATCGGACGGGTTTCGCCGGATGCGGCCATGATCCGGGTCTGGCCCTATCTGGCGGTTCTGCTCGCCGCCACGGTGCTGATCGCCGCCGTGCCGTGGCTGTCGATCGGATTTTTGTAAGCCGCCTCCAAAACCGGCACCGCATTTGCGGAGAAGAAAGGGAGAGTGGTCAACGCCCTCATCCTTTAGCCGGACCTTAGGAGGAAAACATGGCTCTCAATGACATCCGCACCGCCGAAGAATTGGCCGATTGGATGCGGCGCATGAACCTCTCGCTGACATCCGCTGCCGAGCAGCTTGGCCGAAAGCGTGCGACCATCGCCCGATATGTCAATGGAATCACGGACTTGCCGGAAAGCGTCGCCCGGCACGCGGCGGTGATCGAAGCGTCGCGCAGCGGCCAGCCGTTCGAAAGCCGGATGGTCCGTCGCTCCGGACGGTCGGCGATGGTCTAGCGCCTGTCGCCGAACGCAATGCAGAGCTCCTGGCAAATTGCCTGGTATAAAGCAAATAAACGGCACCTGCGGGTGCCGTTTTCCTTTTTGGCCTGCTTTCAACGGCGCGGAGCGCTGGCTATAGTCCGGCAATGCCGCCGCCGCAGTCTCAACCAAATCGGAACGTCCCGGCCCTGCTAGACGCGGCGATAGCCCAGCTCGAAGCCGGCCAAAATGCGGCGGCGCGCGCCCATTGCGAGCGGGTGTTGTATCTTCAGCCGAAGAATGTCGATGCGCTGCATCTCCTGGGGCTGATCCTTTGCGCCGGCGGCGAGGGCGAGAAGGGTCTGAAGCTGCTCCGGCGGGCGATCGCATTCCAGCCGCGCCATCCGGCGGCGCTCAACAATCTCGGCAACATCCTGAAGGACCTGGGCCGGCACGACGAGGCGCTGGGAAGCTACGACAAGGCGCTCGCCATCGATCCGACTTTGGCCGAAGCGCTCTATAACAGTGGCAACGCGCTGCGGGAACTGGGTCGGCCGGCCGAGGCGGTCGCGCGCTATGATCGCGCGCTGATCCTGCGCCCCGACTATGCCCAGGCCCTCGCCAACCGCGGCAATGCGCTGGGCGATCTGGGACGGCTCGACGATGCGCTCGCCAGTTTCGATCGTGCCGTCGCCGCGAACCCGGATTTCGCCGAGGCGCATTACAACCGCGGCAATGCGCTGGCCGCGCTCGATCGGGGGATGGCGGCGCTGGCGAGCTATGACCGCGCGCTGGCGCTCAACCCGTCCTATGTCGACGCGCTCAACAATCGGGGCATCGTGCTGCAGCAGGCCCGGCGCTATTCGGATGGCCTGGCCAGCTACGAGCGCGCGCTCGCGATCCGACCGGACGACGCGGGCACGCTCAACAATCTGGGCAATCTGCGTCACGAGCAGGGCCGCCTAGCGGCTGCGATCGAGGCCTATGGCGAGGCGGCCCGTCATCGCCCCGATCTGCCCGGCCCGGCCAGCAATCGGCTGATGGTCCTGAACTATGCCGACGATCTGACCTCGGCGGCGCTGCTGGCGGCGCACCGGGACTGGGGCGCACGTTTCGCCGTCCCATCGCCGCCGCCGCTGGCACCGCGCCGGGGCGGTCGGTTGCGGGTCGGCTATGTCTCGGCTGATCTGCGCACCCACTCCGTCGCCTATTTCCTCGAGCCGCTGCTGGCGCACCATGACCGAACGCTGGTCGAGATCTTCTGCTATTCGAACGGCCGGCAGGGGGATGCAACGACGGATCGGCTGCGTGTCCTGGCCGATCATTGGGTTCCGATTGCCGCCTTGGACGATCGCGCGGTCGCCGACCGCATCCGGGCCGACGGCATCGATCTGCTGGTCGATCTCGGCGGCCATACCGGCAATTCCCGACTGACGGTCTTCGCTCACCGGGCGGCGCCGGTCCAGCTGACCTGGCTGGGTTATCCCAATACGACCGGTCTCGCGACCATGGACTATCGCCTGACCGACGCCATCGCCGATCAGCCGGGGCGGAGCGATCCGTTCCATACCGAAAAGCTGATCCGGCTCGACAGCGGCTTTCTGTGCTATCGGCCGCCGGGCGACGCGCCCGCGGTGGTGGCGCCGCCCTGCGCCGGCAACGGCTTCGTGACGTTCGGCTCCTTCAATCATCCGGCCAAGCTGTCCGACGCGACGGTGCGCTGCTGGGCCGATCTGGTCGGACGCGTGCCGGGCAGCCGCCTGCTGCTCAAATACGGGATCTTCGAGGACGAGGCGACGCGCCGGTTCCACCAGGAACGGTTCCTTGCGGCGGGCTTGGCACCCGATCGGCTGGAACTGGTCGGCCACATCGAGGATACCCAAGGGCATTTGGCGGCCTATGGCCTGGTCGATCTGGCGCTCGATCCGTTTCCTTACAACGGCACGACGACGACCTGCGAGGCGCTGTGGATGGGCGTGCCGGTCGTCAGCCTGGCCGGGACGCGCCACGCGGGACGGGTCGGCGCCAGCCTGCTGCATCGGGTCGGGCTCGATGAGCTGGTCGCCGAAGATCTTCATGGGTACGGGACGCTCGCCGTTGCGTTGGCGAGCGCCCCGGACCGCCTCGCCCTGCTGCGGTCGGGCCTGCGCGACCGGCTCGCCGCGTCGCCGCTGCTCGACGGAGCCGGCTTCGCGCGGGGGATGGAAACCCTGTTCCGGAAGATCTGCCCGGTCTGAGCGGTGAACTCGTCGGCGTCTGGCGTGTTCTCACCGCGGGACGGCAGCCCTGCGGCTGCGCGGACAAAGAGTGAGGATCCCATGAGATCTCTGATCATTGCGGCCGCGAGCGTGGCCCTGCTGTCGGCATCGGCCGCGGTGCCCTTCGCTCAGGCTCAATCCTCGTCGCAAGGACTGCCGATAAGCGGTGCCGGCAACGACAAGCCCGGCGGACTGACGGCCCATGATGTCGTGGGAAAGCGTCTCAGCGACGCCGACGGCAACGTCATTGGCCAGATCGTCGGCGTCAGTCGGGACGGGGCGAACGCCCAGGTCCATCCGAGCAAGGGCGGCGAGCCGACGACTGTCAGCATGAGCCAGCTCAGCCTTGGGATGGGGGCCCGCCAAGTGATCCTGGGCGGCGAGCCGGCGGCGCCACCACCCCATTGGAATTCCCAGTCGACGTCGATCACCTCCACGACGACCGCACCGACCGTGGTGGTGGTACCGCCGCCGCAGTAATGGCTGGAGAGCGCGATGATATGAAGCCTGCTCGGCCTCATATCTGAACCAGCCTCTAGGCCGAGCCGCCTTCGCGCGGCGAACTGAGCGTGCCGCCCCAGAGCCGGTCATAATCCCAACCGAGACCAGGCAGGTTGCCGGGCAGCACGCGGCGATCCTCGGCGAATTGGCGCCCCCGCCATTCCATGCCTTGTTCGAACCGGTGCGCCAGCATCGGCCACCAGGGCCGCGGCTTGAGGCCGTGTTCGGCACGGATCCGATCGACTTCCGCCGCTCCCTCGATCGAGCGTTTGCGGGCGCTGGTCGAGCTGGGATTGTCCCGGCTGGCGCCCAGGAAGCGATCCACACGGACGGTCCGGCCGATCATCATGAAGCGGGCGAACAGGTCGAAATCCATCGCGAAGCGGTATTTCGCGTCGATGCCGCCGGCACGCTCGTACAGCCCGCGCCGCCAGAAGCAGGTCTCCTGCGGGATGCGCGGCCAGCGGCGCATCTGCCCGTTGGAATGGCGCGGCAGCAGCCAATAGCCGATCGCGCGGTCGGCCGCGTCGATCAGCACCCGATGGCTATAGATCATGTCGACTTTGGGATGGGTCGCGAAATACCATGCGACGAATTCCAGACTTTCCGGCGCCAGCATGTCGTAGCTGTTGACCCAGCCCATGATCTCGCCGGTCGCGCGGTTGAAACCGCGCTGCAGCGCCGGGGCCGGCCCCTCGTCGGGCGTGCTTTCGATATGGGCGAAATGACGGCGGTAGCGCTTCAGGATTTCCAGCGTCCCGTCGGTCGAGCCGCCGTCCATCACGATATATTCCAGGCGCGGATAGCGCTGTCCCAGCACCGAGGCGACGGTGCGTTCGACGAAGCGGACCTGGTTCAAGCTGGGCGTGACCAGCGTAATGCGCGGGCGTTCCATGGGGATCAGCTCCGCAGGTCCGGTTTCAACACGGCATAGAGATAGTCGCCCCGCCCGCGCCAGTCCTGGAACAGTCGGGCGGCCAGCACCGTCGCTTCCGCGGCACCGCGAGTGTCCGGGTCGGGCGGCAGCCCGTGCGGCACCGCGCCCATCAGTCCCAGACCGTTCAGTCGCAGGCTGAGCCAGCTCCAATAGGGATGGGACCAACTCCGGGTCCTGAGGCACCGGAGGCCGCTTGCCGCCGCCAGGATGGCCAAGGACTTCGCCGAGAAGATGAAGCGATGGAACGGCGGATGCCAATGGGCCCAGGTCGGGCCATAGAGGTCGATCTGCGCCGAATCGAGATTGGGCGTGCTGATCAGGATCAGCCCATCCGGCTCCAACAGTCGGGCCGCGCGCTGGAGTGCTGCCAGGGGCTCGGTCGCATGTTCCAGCGTATGGGCCAGGATGACCAGATCGAACCGCTCTTCGGCCGGGATCACCCGCAGCGCATCCTCGATGCCGCCCAGCCAGACCTGATGCCCCTTGGCCCGCGCGGCCTCGACCGCCCGCTCGCTCGGATCGCAGCCGAACGTGCGCCAGCCCTCAGCGTGGAAGCCGTCAAGCAGATCGCCCTCGAAGCAGGCAAGATCGAGCACGCGCAACGCCACCGTCCGGCGCGGCAGCAAACCGCGCGTCATGCGCTTCATTTCAGCGCTCGTCGCGTCGGTCCAGGGCACCAGCGCCCGCCGCAGCGGTGCCGGCATCAGCCGGGCAAAGGCCCGCACCAATCGATCCGACCGGTTCCGATAATGCCGGAACGGGCTGGGGCTCTCCTCCGCCGGCGCCTTTATTTCGCGTAAGCCGCCGCCATAGTGGATGTCATGCAGTCGCCGCAGGGACGGCCGATCGATCTCCGGCCCGATCGCCGCCAGATGGCTGTCCGGATGGTACCAGATCTCGTTCATCGCCGGCTCGCCGAAGCGGGTGTCCGGGCTCGAGAACAGCAGCTGCTTGGGCAGGGCGCCGGTGATCGGACAGCGCGCGGGCGCCGCCGCGAGGGATGCCGCGCCGCGTGGGGCCGGCACGTCCTCGTCGAATGCCAAGGGGAAATGGAACCGCCGGCGCGGGCCGATCCGCCCAGCCGCCGTTTCCAACCATTCGACGAGTGCCAGCGCCAGGCGGGAGGGCAGTTCGGCCAAGCGTTCAGCCTGCGACCGGGTCGACCGCAGGCGTGCCGCGACGTCGGCGCATTCCGCCTCATAGGCCGCCATGTCCTCGCTCAATTGCCCGGCGCGGATGCGAAAGCTGCTGACCTGGCCGTCGAGGCGGCGAAGCGGGTAGCGCCGCGCCAGCGCCAGCCATAGCGCCCAGTCGCCGGCCAGCTTCAGCGTGCGATCGAGCCCGCCGACCGCGTCATAGGCGATGCGCCGGAAGAACACCCCGTCCTGGTACAGGAAATGGCCGTCAGCCAGGCGGTGGAAATCCACGAGCCCCAAGGGCTGATTGGCGAAGCGCCAGGCGCCGATCGACAGCAAATTCTCGAAATAGATCACGCGCTCGTCCGGGAAGGCGGCAAAATGCCGGCCTACCCGGTCGAGCCCGCCCGGCAGATAAAGGTCGTCGGCGTTGAGCCAGGCCAGGACCTCGCCGGTCGCCCGGGTAAAGCCCTTGGCAACGGCATCGTACATCCCTTCGTCCGGTTCCGCGATCACCAGGTCCAGGCGATCGGCATAGCGCTGGATGATCTCGCGCGTGCCGTCGGTCGAGCCGCCATCGACCAGAATATATTCCAGATCGGGGTAGGCCTGATCCAGCACCGATTCGATGGTTTCCGCGATGGTGTCGCGGGCGTTCAGCACCGGCGTCACGATCGAGATGCGGGGCAATCGGGACGGGGCCGACATGTCGGGCGCCGGCGCTCCGCACCAGAGGCTGTCGAGCCAGCGATCGGCGGCGTTCAAGATGTCGCGAAGCGTCGTGCGGCCGTCGCCCCGTTCGGCAGCGGCGTCGCGCTGGCGGAAATGCGCGGTGATCGCGGCCAGCCTGGCCTCAAGCGCGCTCGCGCGCCGAACCAGCGCCGCGATTTCGTCCGGCGTGGCGGGCAACGGCGCCGGATCGGGCGGCCCGACCGGCAGCTCGAACTGTTCCGCCCCCGCCTCCTGGGTGGATGCTTCTGGCCGGGTCACGGGGTCATCGATCATGGCATGCCGAGGCTATATGGGCGGGCAAGCCATGAGGGGTCGATCCTGTCCGTTCCGGTGCGCACATGTCCCCCACCATCGCAAACGCCCCGCACAGGGTCAACCGGGTCCGGGGCCTCGGGTCGCTGACGAAATTTTGCGATATTCGGCGACGCGGCCGGCGCGAATCGGGCGGTGGTTTTTTCGTGTCGGTTGAAACCGCGCCCGCACTACGTCAGGATGATCGGCAGGACCAACGTCCCCGCGGGCATCCTCCGCCTGCCGATACCGGCTCCCGCCGCTCATTCCAAGCCGCTCATTTCACAATGCACCTTAATCCCCGGCGCCAGGGCGCCGGCAAGGTTGTCGTGTATGTGTCGTGCTCCGACTCGGCACTCAAAAATAATGGCTCCACGTGACTGGGGGATAATTATGCTTGTCTCGCGTTTTGCGATCGGTGCGGCAGCAGGTGCCGTGGCCGTCCTCGCTCTCGCCGTGTCCGCGCCGGCTTCGGCGGCGGGAATGGCCACTGAACAGGTGCAATCGAGCCTGCAGGTCGGCTTCGAACTATTCCTGCCGCTTCGCGATATCAGCGGCCTGGATGCCTTGCTCGCCGCACAGCAGCTCCAGGGTTCGCCCGAGTATCAGCAATGGCTGACGCCGGCGCAGTTCCATGACCGCTTCGGCCCGACCGGTGCGCGGGTCGCGCGCGTCACCGCCGGCCTCGCGGCAGCCGGCCTGTCGGTGACCGCGACCCACGCGCGCAGCCTGCATGTCGAAGGCAGCGCCAGCGCAGTGCAAAAGCTGTTCGGCACCCGCCTCGTCTATATGGCGAATGCGGCGGGCGGCAAGCATATGGCCGCCGAGGGTGGTTTCGCGCTGCCGGCGGCGCTGGCTCAGGAAGGGGCGGTCGTTGCTCATTTCCAAGCCAGCATCCGCATGCATCCCCACGCCCGGGCCGCCAAGGTCGATGCGGCTGTGCTGGCCAATCCGCAGAACCGTTACTCAGCCAGCGGGCCTTATTGGTACAATGATCTGAAGCAGGCCTACGACTACCCGTCGTACCAGACGAAGGCGCCGTTGACCGGCAAGCAGCTCGACGGCCAGGGCACCAGCGTGGCCATCGTCATGTCGTCCGACGTGCTCGATTCCGACATCGCCGCCGTGTTCAACCACGAGCATTGGACGACCACGACCGGCAAGCCGGTTCCGGCCCTGGCCGGTCGCGTGCTAATCGACGGCGGCGCCCCGTTCAGCACCAGCAGCGGCGGTTCGTTCGAGGCCTCGCTCGACGTGCAGCAGGTGTTGGGCGGCGCGCCCGGCGCCAGCGTCTTCCTCTACAACACGCCCGACCTGTCGGACGCGGCGATCCTCTCGGCCTATCTCGATATCGTGGAGAGCAATAAGATCGACATCGTCAGCTCGTCCTTCGGCGGTTGCGAACTCTTCTATTCGGCTGCCTACAACGGCGGCGTCGATCAATCGGGCATCCTCGACGTCTATGACGAGCTGTTCAAACAGGGCAATGCCCAGGGCATCACCTTCATCGCCAGCTCCGGCGACAGCGGCGGGCTAGGGTGTCCGGACGCCAACTACCTGAAGGGGCTGCCCAGCAAGTTCATCGCCGGGGTCGAGGAACCGGCGTCGAGCCCGCATGTGACTGGCGTCGGCGGCACCAATCTGATCACAACGGCACCGCCCAGTCCGCAGACGAGTCCGGCGACCCTGACCTCGAAATACGCGTCGGAAAATGCCTATGGCGATCCGGAGCTGCCTTATGATCCCTATGGCCTCGGCACCAATGTGAGCGGGGGCTACTGGGGTGCCGGCGGCGGGGTCAGTGCGCATTTCGCGCGGCCGAGCTACCAGAGCATGGGCATCGCCTTCAACGAGGTGAAAAGCCGGATGCGCACGGTGCCCGACGTCGGCATGCAGGTCGGCGGCTGCCCGTCGGGGATCACGGATGCCAGCTGCGGGGCCGACGGTTCGCGCAGCGCCGTGGTCATCAGCTTCGGCGGCCAGTTGGCCGGGGTGATCGGCACCTCGGTCGCCGCACCCGAGTTCGCCGGCATGGCGGCGCTCGGCGTGCAGCGGTTCGGGCACCGGCTGGGCAACCTCAACAACTATATCTACAACATCGGCTACGTGCAGACGGTGATCGGCAATGGCGCGCCGGCCGAGCGATTCTACCACCGCAACATCCCGGGCTTCGACGGGCTCTACAATGCCGACCCGACCAAACAGCCCTATAACTTCATGACCGGCAACGGCACGCCGGATGTCCGCAAGTTCCTGGCGCTGCCCAATGCCCAGGCGGCGGGCGATCCGCGCACCGCCAGCAACCCCTGAGTCTTTCACACTGCAGCGGCGGAAATGGCGGGGGCAACCCCGCCATTTTTGTCTTCGGGAGTTCAGCCGGCGAGTTGGGCCAGCAAGGACGCGCTCAGCAGATTGCCCGTGCCGAGGGCGGCGGCCGCTGGCTTGAACTGGCCGAGTGCCGCACCGGTCTGAGTTTGGGTCTTGGCTTCGGCGCCGACGTCGGCCAGGCTGAACTGGACGCCCTTGTCATGCTTCTTCAAGGCAGCGAACGGATTGTCGGCGATCGGCGAACGGGGATGGGTCAGTGCGGCGGCTTCAGTCATGATCGCGGGGCTCCTCGGATGAAACGAACATGTTCACGCGCAAGGCATCGCAAACCGGAGGCCAATTGCAGAAACGTTCACGATCAAGCGGTTAGGCTGAGTTTTCATTGCCGCGATGCGCGTGGCGGCAGTTTTTGCCCGGCAGAGGTCGACGATTTTGTGCGGTAGGCTCTTCCAGGTCACGCCACCCAAGCGGCTGTCCGAGCTGTTCGGCACCGCCAATCCGCTCGCGAACGCGCCGCCGCGCTACAACGCGGCGCCGACCGATCTGTTGCTCACGGTGCGACACAACCCGAAGACCGGGGAACGGGCGCTCGATCCGCTGCGCTGGGGCCTGGTACCGCATTGGGCCAAGGATACCAAGATCGGCGCCTCGCTGACCAATGCGCGGGCCGAGACGATTGCCCGGAAGCCGGCGTTTCGCGACGCCTTCGCCCGGCGCCGGTGCCTGGTGCCCGTCGATGGCTTCTACGAGTGGCATCGACCGGCCGAAGGGGCGAAACAGCCCTATGCCTTCGCCCATCCGGCCAACGGCACCGGCGAACGGCCGCCCCTGGTGCTGGCCGGTCTGTGGGAATCCTGGCGCGATCCGGCGGGGGAGATCCTGCGCACGATCACGCTGGTGACGACCGTAGCCAATGGGGTGATGGCGCCGATTCATGACCGGATGCCGGTCATTCTGGCACCCGGAGACTGGGCCGTGTGGCTGGGCGAGCGCGCGGGGGACGCCCAGGCGATGATGCGGCCTTGCGCCGACCACCTGCTCGATCAGTGGCCGGTATCGCCGGCCGTCGGCAATGTCAGGAACCAGGGCGCGGAGTTGCCGCTTCCGGTATCGGCGTCGTCGCGATGATCTCGGGCCCGAATAGGCGCTTGGCGGTCGCGATCACCTTGCGGATGTATTTCAGGCCCTCGGCCTTGGTGCGGGAATGGTACCAGCCGACGCCGGTCCAGAACTCGCCGGCCGCGTTGATCTGGCGGCGCAGCAGGCTGGCGGTCACGCGGATATTGAAACAGCCGTCATAGCGCAGCAGCGCGCGGGTCGCTTCCGGCGACTGATGGATCGTGCGGGCGATCTCATCGACCCAGACAGTGTTGATCTGGCCGGGGCCGTAATCCTCGCTGCCGTTCGAATTCGGCGAATGGGTGCCCTCATGGCCCGCTTCGACCGTCAGGACCGTCATGAGGATGGGCGGCGGCAGACTGGCGGTCTGGGCCGCGTAGTAGATGCAGGCGGCGGCCGCTTCCGGCAGCATGGCGATCCCTGACCCGTGGTTGAACCCGTCGGCTCCGCTCATAGCAGAAAACGGCGGCATGCGCAGGAGCGGATGAGCTCATCCGATCAGTCGCGCGAATTGCTGGCGATCTTCTCGTGCCGCCCTCTGGGATGGTATATAACCCTCGCGGTCGGGCAGGGGGGCTTGCCGGCCGATCCGGGGGATCTACTCACGCTATGTCGCCGGAATACGGACGGAGCACGCGGATCTTGATCGGCGGCAACTGCGGCGTCACCGTCTGGTTCGATTGCCAGACGCGCTTGTTGTCGAGGTCGAGATAGAAGTGATTCTCGAAATCCCAGGCGAGCGGATGGCTGATACCGGTTTCTATGAAGCTCCGCGTCAGGATCTCCCCATGCAGCAGCGTGACGCGCGCCTGACCGGCCTCGGTCACGCTCGATTCAGCCGGCACGGAATAGAGCTTGGGTTTGGGAAAATCGAGCAGTCGAATGAAGTTGCCGGGAGCGACGGCGCCATCGGCTATCGGGTCTTGGCTGCTCGGCACCGTCACCACTTCGATGTCGCCGCTTTTGAAGCGCACGATACGGCCATGCCGGGTCTGGATCAGCGAATGGTCGGCGGCGATCCAGGTCAGCGTATCGCCGTCGACCGTCGCCAGAACGACCAGCGCCTCGGCTGCGCTGCCGACCTGTACGCCGATGCTGGCGAACGGAATGCGTTCGACGTCTGCGTCGGTGAAAGCCCGGTCGGCGAAAAATTTACGAGCCAGATCCGCTGCGGCGGAAAGATTCGGATTGCGGGAGTTGCCGCAGCCTGCCAGTAGAAACGTCCCCGCACCGAGCAGGGCGGACCGTCGCGTTATCTTTTGTGAATTGTTTGTCACGAACTAACCTGTCTGGCCGAGCCATAGGAATTGAATATGCTAGCTGGTCGCCGCGTAGTTTTCACCATCATCCTCGGACTTTCGCTCGCGGTCTCGTTGCCCTTGTCGAATGCTTGGGCTCAAAGCCTGCCGCAGGTGCCGCAATCTCTGCTGGATCAACTGCAACGGCAGCAGGGCGGGGACAATGGCGAGATCTCGGTTCAGCAGCCGCTGCCGATGGGTCAGAACCGGGGTGGGCAGGGCGCGTACGGTCAGCAGAACCCCTATGGCCAGCAGAACGGTTACAACAATGGCGGGTTGCCCAACCAGGCCGAAGCGCGCTCGCGCTTTCAGCGGGCCCCGGAAGTGCCGCCGACGCCGCTCGAACAGGACTATTCCTCGCGGGCCAACGCGCAGTTGCGCCTGTTCGGGCGGGATGTCTTCTCCCGCCCGACGATCGCCGAAGGGACCGTCACGGGATCGATTCGCGACAGCTATGTGATGGGTTTCGGCGACGAGATCGTCGTCACCCTCAGGGGCCAAGTCTCGCGCAGCTATCGCACGCGGGTCGGACGGGACGGGCAGGTCGTGCTGCCCGATCTGCCGCCGATTCCGGCCGTCGGCCGCAACTTCGGCGATTTCCGGTCCAATCTCGATGCGGTGGTGAAGCGGTCCTACGTCAATACCGACAGCTTCGTGTCGCTGGGCGAGGTTCGGCAGATCACGGTGCTTGTTACCGGGCAAGTGAAGACGCCGGGACAGAAGCGTCTCAGTGCCTTCTCGACGCTGGTCGATGCACTAGGCGGTGAACTTGCGTCCGGCGCCAGCCTGCGCAACATCACGCTGACCCGCGATGGACAGTCGCGAACCGTCGATCTTTATCGTCTATTGACGGGGACGAACGAGAAGCTAGACCTCGCTCTGGTCGAGGGTGATCAGATCTCGGTTGCCCCGCTCGGCGCCACCATCGCCATCGCCGGCGATGTCGGCCGGCCGGCGATCTATGAAATTCCACGGGGCGGCATTGCCACTCGATCGCTGGTCGACTTGGCCGGCGGCTTCCTGCGGCCGGCTGGCAATCGCCTGCTGCGCATTTCCTTCGATCCGTCCGGTCGGCAGCGAACGACCGAGATCGAGGAAAATGGTCGGGTGACCTTGGCGCCGGGCGACCTGCTCATCGTCGGCAAACGCGAGAATATCCAGGTCGATCAGGTCAGTCTCTACGGGCGCGTGCGTGTCCCGGGTGAAAGGGCGCTGGCCCAGGCGCATTCGGTGCGGGCGCTGCTCGGCAGCGGATCGATGCTCGGCATCGATCCCTATTTGCCGTTGGCCGTCCTGCTGACGGTGGACCCGACGACCCAGGTCCGGAATATGGAGACCGTCGACCTTGGTTCGGTCTTGTCGGGAACGCGCGATTATCCGCTGCACAGCCTCGATACGCTGATCATCTTGGGCAAGGACGATGTCGCCTACCTGACGTCGGCGGACGTTCAGGCCGTGTTGAAGGATGAAACGCCGCCGAGCCTGTTGGCGAGCCGACCGTTGGCCGCGGGTGAATCCGTGCTGATCCAGCGCGACGGCACATCGACCGCTACCACCGCCACCACCACCGCCACCACCAGCACACGCGGGACCGCACGCGTTGCGGTCCCCGGACAAACGACCGCGACCATGACCGATGCAACCGACGATCAACGAACCCAGGATCAATCGCCGGTCTACGACACTCCTTATCTCATTTCCTCCGCACCGCGGGGGCCGAACGATCCCTCGGTCGACGCCTATCCGCAACCATTCGATCCCAGCCGGCCGGCTGACGGCGGCCCGATCGCCAGGCTGCCGAGCGCGCGCGGCTGCCCCGCGTTGCAGAGTCTGGCTGCGGTGGTTCTCGCCGACAATAGCGGACGCTTTGCAAACGCGGTACAGCTCGCGACCACGAGCGGTACCGCAACCGGTACAGCCACGGCTCAAAGCGTGCTGCCGTGCCCGACCATCATGAGCCGCTATCCCGACCTGCTGCCGTTCCTGGTCGAGCATGCGATCACGGTGCGCGGTGAAGTGCGCCGGCCGGGGATCTATCCGATCGGGGAGGCGACTTTGGCTGAGGTCGAGCAGGCCGCGGGTGGCGTGACCCGTGCCGCGGACTACAGGAACATCGAAGTTTCCCATTTCACGATCGACGGTCCTCAGGGACATGCCAATGTCGATCGCCAAACCCTGAGCCTGACGCGCGCGGATTTTGCCCGCGTTCCACTGTTCACGGGCGACGTCATCCATTTCAACTCGGTCTATGATCGCCGGGATACCGGACCGATCACGCTTGCCGGCGAGTTCAAGCAAGCCGGCCTGTTCGATATCCGTCGCGGCGAGAAGCTGTCTGAGCTCATTCGCCGCGCCGGAGGATTGACCGAAGACGCCTTTCCCTACGGCGCCGTGCTGACGCGCCAGTCGGCCCAGAAGACGGAACAGGACGGGCTCGATCGAAGCATCCGGCAGGTTAACGCGGGCCTGACCGCAGCGGTGGTCAACGCCTCGTCGGCCAACTCCGCCACGACGGCTTCGACGGTCGCTTCGTTGGAATCTGCGCAGTCGGAATTGAAATCGGCGAAGCCGCTCGGTCGCGTCGTGTTCGAGGCCGACCCGGCAACGCTTGCTTCCCGTCCCGATCTCGACATCATCCTGGAACCGGGCGATCGGATTTTCATGCCGAAGCGGCCAAGTTCCGTCGCCGTGAGCGGCGATGTGCTCAATCCAAGCTCGCAGCAATTCGAGGCCGGTCTCTCGCCGGAGGATTACATCAAGCATGCCGGCGGCTATCTCAGCACGGCGGACGCGGGGCATGTGTTCGTGGTTCTGCCGAATGGGGCGGCAGAGCCTGTCAATTCCTCGATCTGGACTTTCTCGAAGGTCACCGTTCCGCCCGGCAGCACGGTCGTCGTGCCGCGTGATCTGTCGCCGGATACGCTATCGGTCATCCGCGACGTGACGCAGGTGCTGAGCCAGGTTGCGATTACGGCCGCCTCTCTTGCCGTCATCAACAACTAAGAAGGCGTACCGGTCAGATTCGAGACGTTTGGTGACGGCTTCGATACCGCGCTTCCCCCGCTGTCTGCTTGGGCTGATGGCGGCCTTAGCGGCGCTGTGTTCCCAAGGGACCGCCTATGCCGACGGCGAGTTGAGTTCCGTCCTAGATCCGGGGCAGGGGCTGTATCCATCGCAAAGCGATATCAGCGGCATCGGCCTGTTTCAGGTGCCGACGGCGCGGATGGGCGAGGAGGGCGATGTCCGCGGTAGCGGTAGTTTCAGCACGCCCTATCATCGGTTCGTGTTCGCCGGGACCGCGTTTCCCTGGCTCGAGGGTGTGTTCCGAACGACGCAAATTACCAACGTGCCTTATGGTCCCAACGGCTTTGGCGGCCACCAGAGCTATCGAGATCGTGGCCTCGATCTGCGTTTCCGGCTGTGGCAGGAAGGACCGATCGTGCCGGACATCACGATGGGCATCACCGATTTTGCGGGGTATGGCCTGTTCGATGAGGAATATCTCGTCGGCACGAAGCGCTTCGGCGATTTTGACGTCACGGTCGGCATGGGCTGGGGGCAACTTGCGAGCGACGCCCAGTTCAAAAACCCGTTCAGCTTTCTGTCGAGTCATTTCAATCAGCGGCATCATATCAATACTGCCGGCGGCTTTCGAACGGATTTCTTTACGGGCCAGAATGCAGCTCTGTTCGGCGGGCTCGAATATAAGACGCCTATTGATGGTCTGATCTTCAAGCTTGAATTTAATTCCAACGACTATCGTTCGGACGCCTTCAACGAAATCGCTACGATCAAACCAGCGGGACCGATTGATGCCGGCTTCGTCTATCGACCATTCGCTTCCGGACTCGAGCTTTCGCTCGCGATGGAGCGTGAAAACAACCTGATGCTCCGTGTCGGTTTCAAGACCAATTTCGCGAAACGGACCGGCGCCGAAGCGCCGAAACCTCAGGACCAGAATCAGGTCGATCCGGTCCGCGCACCGATACCGCCAATCCCTGCCGATGAGGTCGCGGTTCAGAAGGATGTTGATGCCCCGTCGAAGCCGGGCGGACGGCAGCCGACAATTCTCCCTCGGGCGGAGCCGGTGCCTGAGCCAATATCTCCTGAGAGTTGGAGCGAGTTGGGTGACTTGGGCCGAACCGCCGACCAGTACGGCTTCCGCGTCCTTTCGATCGGAACGCATGGGGGGACCCGTTACGCAACGGTGGTGCGCCTCAGCGCCACGCGCGCCGATCTGGCGGAGGATCTTGGTCGCTTCGCCCGCGTCGCCGGCCGGCTCCAGCCGGCGGTCGACACGGTCGAGATCACGCTCGACGAGGCGGGGACCGAGCGCCGATTTCGGCTGAATTTGCCGTCGCTCGAACGGGCGGTCGCAATGACCGGCCGGACCGCGGAAAGCGTGCATGCGCAAAACCCTACGCCTCAGGCCGCGCCTGCGCCCCATCGGACGATCCGAAACGTCAATCAAAGCGTCGCGGAGGCAATTTTCGCCGACCTCGAAGCGGCAAAAATGATCGGCTACACATTCGAGATCAAAGGCCACGAGGCGATCCTGCGCCTCGGCAACTACCGCTATCGCTATTTCCCCAAGGCACTCGGCGATGCTGCCCGCATTATCGACGCCCGTGCGCCTGTAGAGGTCACAGAGATCACCATCGCGGATATCGAGAGCGGTCTCGAGGTCGCTCGGGTGCGGATGCGGCGCGATGACCTGCAGCGGGCTTTCACCGGGCGCGGTACGGCCAGCGAGGTACTGGCTCATGCCGAAATCAACGGCGGCGAGGCATTGGGCGAAGACGCGATTAAGAATGAAAAGGTCTATCCCGATTTCACCTATCGCGTTCGCCCCCGACTGAAGACGCAGCTAAACGGTCCCGACGGATTTTTCATCTACTCCCTCTACGCGGGGATTTCCAGCGAGGTACAGATTCGACCGGGCCTGACCATTTCGGGCGAGGTCGGAATAAATCTTATGGACAATTTGAACAGACTGCAGAATCCATCGAACAGCTTGCTGCCGCATGTCCGTAGCGATATTAAAGACTATCTCAAGGAAGGCAAATACGGCATCCAGAATCTCTATGCCGACTATCAGGCGCGACTGGGTGGGGACTTCTACGGGCGCATCAGCGGCGGTCTGCTGGAAGAAATGTATGGTGGTGTCGATGGCGAACTACTTTATCGACCCTACGGTGCGCGGTGGGCTCTGGGTTTGGAGGCCAATCAGCTTTACAAGCGTAGTTTCCATGAACAGTTCGGGTTCCAGAGCTACAACGTTGCGACCGCTCAGCTCGCTTTCTACTATGAGCTACCATGGTATGGATTGCAGCAGACGGTGAGGGTCGGCCGCTATTTGGCACGTGACATTGGCTTCACTTATGAACTCTCGCGTGAATTCGAGAGCGGCGTGCGTGTTGGCGGCTTCTTCACGATCACCAATGTGCCGACGGCAGTCTATGGTGAGGGTAGCTTCGATCGAGGATTGTTCATCAGTATCCCAATCGATTTGGCAACGCCGTTCCCCAGCAGGTCGACTTTCGGTACGGTCTATCGGCCTTTGACGCGAGATGGCGGTCAGTTGCTGAGCAGCCCGAGGCAACTTTATTGGGAGACATATGGGGATGATATGGCGCATCTTAATGGTCAGTGGGATCAGATTCAGAATTAGTAGTCGTTGACGGAATTTCGGCATGGCTGACAGAGATATGGTGGAATAATTGTCAAATTCTGGCCCGATGACGGTTAGTGTTGTTGTTGCTACTTATAATGCGGCAGAGTATATTGAGAACTGTATTTTAAGTGTTCTTGGTCAAACGTTTTCTGATTTCGAGCTTCTAATTATAGATGGCGGATCTACTGATGGAACTCTTGATATTTTAAATCGGTATGCTGCAAGAATAAGGTTTTCTTCTGAGCGAGATCGAGGGATAGGTGATGCACACTGGAAGGGTGTCCAGGCAGCACGAGGGGAATGGGTGTATTTTCTGGGTGGGGACGACCTGCTTGCCAGCCCGAAGGCGTTTCAAATGCTTTTTCAAGCATGCGGTGATCGAATCGCCGAAGCCGATATTTTAACTGGGCAAGCTTTGTATGACGATGGAAGGCTTTATAAATCTGATCGTCCGGATCGACTCCTAATTAAAAATACCATTCATCATCAGGGTGCACTTTATCGTCGCGCGCTGTTTCACGAGCGAGCGTTTGATACGAAGCTTCGTGTATATTATGATTATGATTTCAATTTGTGGGCTTTCTATTCGGGGAAAAAATTTGTCCACACCCGCGTACTGATTGGTCTTCTAAGTTCAGGAGGTCTCTCGGATAGACCTGAATTTAAGAATTATGTTGAAGACATGCGTGTTCGGGCGCGTCACGTTTCGGGCTTTCCACTCCTCTTTATGACAGTCCTCTGTGTTCTTCGGTATCTTTATAAGGTGCAGCGAATTGCGGTGATGAGTAGATTTAGGTCGAATCGTTGAAAAGATCGCCCGCGGCGCGGAATGCGGAAACTTATTACTATTGATACCTGCTGTATTTTAGGGGCATTCGGAATAAGGGCGCGCCGTTAACGATTGCCCAGCAGTGGACTCTACGGAACGCTTAGTCTACCCTATTTCGGTCTGTGGAGTGACTGAGATTTCTTGATTGACTCGGTGTTAATGATTTCGAATATAATGCCAATGATGCCGTTTCTATTATTTGGACCTAGTTAGTGCAATGATTGATATAACGGCTTTCTCAGACGTCGCGGTTCTAGTGGGAATTGCCTTAGGATATTTTTTTGTATTTAGGCTTTTTTCTGGAAGTGTGAAAGTTCACGAATTTGATGATTTCGGGTTTGTAAATTTAATAATGTCATTTTCTATGGCTGTTACTGACTATGCGTGCTATCTGGGAATAATGCCTGAGTCGGCTTTTTTTGAAACTAATATAAATGTGGGCGCATTTTATGCCGCAGTGTTTTATTTCGGGAAGACTCTTAATGTAAGGGGGTATGTATTTAATAATTCAAAAAAATATCGTGATCTATTTTATAGTTATCCGAATATTATATTTTTTTGGCAGTTTTTATTTGTTATATTTTTGCTATCCGCCCTGTTTTTTTCGTACCTACAGGTTGTGACGGGACTATCTCCTGAGGACAGAATTGTATTTGCAAAGAATTTTCGAATTGTTGATATTTTTCGTACGGGTTCAGCCAATATATTATTGCCACTTGCTGCTTTGCATTTTGTAATATTTAAAAGTCGAAAGAGCCTTTTTCTTATTGTTGCGTTCGCGCTAATCTCTTCGATGAATGGATCAAAGAGTTTTGTCCTTATAATAGGATCTGCTTTTTTTGTGGCACGAGGCCTTTATCGAGGGTATTCAAGTTTCGTTTCTGACATTAAATCTGCCGCTATAGTTGCAATTCCGGTTTCTGCCTCGGTGATTTTTGTCATATTCTTTTATACTGGCGATTTTGATGAAGCTGTTTACGGTCTTGTGAGGCGAGTATTTTATGCAGGCGATGTATTTTTGTACGCTTATATTTTTACGGATTACCATAATTTGTTTGATCTTTATGATCCGATTACATATTTGCTTCATCCTTTTCTTCGGTTGTTTGGTTTTCAGGGCTACGAGTTGCCTGTTGGGGCTGCACTGGCGTCCAACGCCTTCGGTCTCACGAATGGGACAGGACCAAATGCGAATTTGAGTGTAGTCGCCCTCGTTCTGATGAGGGGTGATGTCTGGCTTTCGGCTATTTTCTGTGCTTGCGGCGGGGCGCTCGTTGCGGGGACAAAGTACGCCTCAAGTCGTATATTACTGCAGGAGCGCCTCCCAGCAATCTGGCGGCTCGTGGCCTCCCTTGTTTTGTTTCCGTCAGCGTGGCTACTGATTGATATAGGTACATGGGAGCAGGTGTTCATAACGGTTGGACTCGTATTTGGGCTGACAACATTCATTTTCGAATTTCTCGGAGGTAACTATTTTAAGAACGCGAAAGAAAATAGTTAGCCGCAATATCTCACACCGGGTAGGTGCATCGGGGGCCTCCGGCGAAGCTGGTCAACTGTTTCTGGTAAAACAACGTTCTCAGATTCGCCGCCCCGTTGCACCTACCCGGTGTGAGATATTGCGGTTAGCTTAGAGTCGGTCCGAGATCATTTTGAGGTTTGACAGAGCCTTCGCAGCATCATTCGTAACAGGGGCAAAACCCCGGGCGCGTCAAGTTGACTCGCTGAGCCTGAAGGACGTTCCGCGCGGGGTCATTTTCTGATTCTGTGACGGCATGTCGCAGCCCAATGGTCTCGATAATCTTTCCGCA
>JAQGIC010000099.1 GCA_028288725.1 Rhodospirillales bacterium | reverse complement strand
AACGGCTATATCAACGATTACCCGACCGGCCGGCTGCTGCGCGACGCCAAGCTCTACGAGATCGGCGCCGGCACGTCGGAAATCCGCCGCATGCTCATCGGCCGCGAGCTGTTCAAGGAAACGGCGTGACCCTTCGCTTCCACGACCCCCACCCCAACCCTCCCCCGCAAAGCGGGGGAGGGAGCAGGCTTGAGCGGGAGGGTGAGGTTGGTTCGGTAAAATTATCTGATAGGGAGTTTTCTCGATGAGCGATCCGATCGTCATCGTCGGCATGGCCCGCACCGCCATGGGCGGGTTCCAGGGCGACCTCAAGGATGTCGCGGCCCCGCAATTGGGGGCGACCGCGATCAAGGCGGCAGTCGAGCGCGCCGGTCTCGGCGTCGATGCGATCGACGAGGCGATCATGGGCTGCGTGCTGCCGGCCGGCCTCGGGCAGGCGCCGGCGCGCCAGGCGGCGCTGGGTGCGGGTCTGCCCCAATCGGTGCCGTGCACCACCATCAATAAGGTCTGCGGCTCGGGCATGAAGGCTACCATGCTGGCCCATGATCTGATCGCGGCGGGCAGCGCCCGGATCATGGTCGCCGGCGGCATGGAGAGCATGTCGAACGCGCCCTATCTGCTCGACAAGGCGCGCGGCGGCTATCGCCTGGGCCATGGCCGCACGCTCGACCATATGTTCCTCGACGGTCTTGAGGACGCCTATGACAAGGGGCGCCTGATGGGCACCTTCGCCGAGGATTGCGCCGGGCATTATCATTTCAGCCGCGGCGACCAGGACGCCTTCGCGCTCGCCTCGCTCGACCGCGCCAAGCACGCGATCGAGGCCGGGCATTTCAAGGGCGAGATCGCGGCGGTCACGATCAAGGGCCGCGGCGGCGATACGGTCGTCGATACCGACGAGCAGCCCTTGAAGGCGCGGCCCGACAAGATCCCGACCCTGAAGCCGGCATTCCGGCCGGACGGTACGGTGACCGCGGCCAATTCCTCATCGATCTCCGACGGGGCCGCGGCGCTGGTGCTGATGCGACGGTCCGAGGCCGACCAGCGGGGCTTGCGCCCGCTCGCGGTCATCCGGGGTCATGCGACCCATGCCCAGGCGCCGGCCTGGTTCACCACGGCGCCGGTCAAGGCGATCGGCAATCTTCTGTCCAAGCTCGATTGGCGCGCTTCCGATGTCGATCTCTACGAGATCAACGAGGCCTTCGCCGTCGTCGCCATGGCGGCGATGCGCGAACTCGATCTGCCGCACGACAAGGTCAATATCCATGGCGGCGCCTGCGCGCTGGGCCATCCGATCGGAGCGTCGGGCGCGCGGCTGATCGTGACCCTGCTGGCCGCGCTGGAAACCCACGGGCTGAAGCGCGGCGTGGCCTCGCTCTGCATCGGCGGCGGCGAGGCGACCGCGCTCGCCGTCGAGCGCATCTGACATGGCGGGCAGCGTTCTCATCACCGGCGCCAGCCGCGGCCTCGGCCTCGAATTCGCGCGGCAATATGCGGACGAGGGCTGGCGCGTCTACGCGACCTGCCGCGACGTGACCCGGCCGGGCGGGCTCGCGGGCCTGAAGGGCGATATCGTCGTGCTGCCGCTCGAAGTGACCGAGAAGCGTTCGATCGACGCGCTCGCCGCGTCCTTCGGCGCCGCACCGCTCGACATCCTGATCGCCAATGCCGGCGTGATCGGGCCCAGGGGCATGACCGCGGACAATGTCGACCGGGCCAGCTGGCTCGAAACCTTCGCGGTCAATGCGGTGGCGCCGGTGGCGCTGGTCGGCGCGCTGAAGCGCAATCTGGAAAAGGCGAAACAGAAGAAGCTCGTCGCGGTCTCGAGCCGCATGGGCTCGATCGGCAGCAATGTCTCCGGCGGCAGCTACGCCTATCGCTCGTCCAAGGCGGCGCTCAACGCGGCCTGGCATTCGCTCGCCCTCGATCTGGCCGCGACCGGATTCGCCATGGCCACGCTGCATCCGGGCTGGGTCCGGACCGACATGGGCGGCAAGGATGCCGATATCGAGCCGGCCGAGAGCGTCGCCGGCATGCGCCAGGTGATCGAACGGTTGACGGTGGCCGAGACCGGGCGGTTCTATAATTACGACGGGGCGGAGCTGCCCTGGTGAGCACCTGAGCCATGATCCTCAACGAACAACAGACGATGATCCGGGACATGGCGCGCGGCTTTGCCGCCGAGCGTCTGGCGCCTTTCGCCGAGGCCTGGGACCGCGAGCATCGTTTCCCGCGTGACGCGCTGGCCCAGATGGGCGAGCTCGGTTTCATGGGCATGCTGGTGCCCGACGAATTCGACGGCGCCGGCGTCGACCATGTCGCCTACGCGCTCGCCATCGAGGAGATCGCGGCCGGCGACGGCGCCACCTCGACCATCATGAGCGTGCATAATTCGGTCGGCTGCATGCCGATCCTGAAGTTCGGCACCGACGCGCAGAAGGACCGGTTCCTCAAGCCCATGGCGCGCGGCCGCCTGCTGGGCGCCTTCTGCCTGACCGAGCCGCAGGCGGGCTCCGACGCCTCGGCGCTCAAGACGCGGGCGCGGCGCGAGGGCGATCGCTGGGTGCTGAACGGCACCAAGCAATTCATCACCTCGGGCAAGAATGGCGACGTCGCCATCGTGTTCGCGGTGACCGATCCGGCGGCCGGCAAGCGCGGCATTTCGGCCTTCATCGT
This sequence comes from Rhodospirillales bacterium, assembly GCA_028288725.1. Taxonomy (GTDB): domain Bacteria; phylum Pseudomonadota; class Alphaproteobacteria; order ATCC43930; family CGMCC-115725; genus Aliidongia. The sequence continues at coordinate 26,414 of JAQGIC010000099.1, read as the reverse complement.
GCCGACATCGACGCCGGGCTATCAGGTCGCCCGCATCGAGGAGAAGCTGGGCCAGCACGCGTCCGACACGGCGCAGATCACTTTCGAGGATATGGCGCTCGACGACGGCCTGATGCTGGGCGGGGAGGGCGAGGGCTACAAGATCGCGCTGTCGAACCTGGAGGGCGGCCGCATCGGCATCGCCGCCCAGTCGGTCGGCATGGCCCGGGCCGCGTTCGCGGCGGCGCAGCGCTATGCCGGCGAGCGCGAGACGTTCGGCGTCAAGATCCAGAACCACCAGGCAGTGGCGTTTCGCCTGGCCGACATGGCGACCAAGATCGAGGCGGCGCGGCTCCTGTATCTGCAGGCGGCCCAACTGCGCGATGCCGGCCTGCCGTGCCTGAAAGAGGCGGCGATGGCCAAGCTGTTCGCATCCGAAATGGCCGAGGCAGTCTGTTCCGCCGCGATCCAGACTCATGGCGGCTATGGCTATCTGAAGGATTTCCCGGTCGAGCGGATCTATCGCGACGTCCGGGTCTGCCAGATCTACGAGGGGACCAGCGACATCCAGCGCCTGGTGATTGCCCGTCAGCTCGCAAACGAGGGCGGGACGAACTAACACATCTCAGGGAGCGAACGACCGATGGCTCGCGCGATCGATTTCTATTTCGATTTTTCCTCACCCTACGGCTATTTCGCGACGGCGCGGATCGATGAGATCGGCCGGAAACATGGCGTGCCGGTGCGCTGGCATCCGATCCTGCTGGGGGCCGTGTTCAAGATCACCGGCGCTGGTCCGCTGCCGACCCTGCCGTTGAAGGGCGGCTATTTCACCCATGACGTGCCGCGCTCGGCCCGGGCGCTGGGCCTGCCGTTCACGCTGCCGGCGCGGTTCCCGTTCGGCACGGTAACGGCCTGCCGCGCGTTCTATTTCGTCGAAAAGTCCGACCCCGCCGGCGCCGTGCGCCTGGCGCGCGCGCTCTACGACGCGGCCTTCGGCAAGGGCCGCGATATCTGCCCGGTCGAAGCGGTCGTCGGCATCGCCGCCGAACTGGGGTTCGATCCCGACTGGGTCCAGGCCGGCATCCAGGCGCACGAGACCAAGGAACTGGTCAAGACCGAGGTCGATGCGGCGATCGGGCGCCAGGTCTTCGGCTCGCCGTTCTTCTTCGTCGACGACGAACCGTTCTGGGGCCATGACCGGCTGGATCAGGTCGATCTCTGGCTGGAAAAGGGCGGCTGGTAGCCGTTGGGGGAGCGGACGCATGACCATCGTCTCCCGTCTTTCGTGCTTTGTCTGGCGCTGACGATGACGGCAGGGCTCGCGTTCGCCATCACGACGACGCCCTCCTGGCTGCTGCCGCCGCTTGAAAGCTGGCTTGCGGTCCTTGACGCCGCTTCAGATGGCGCTTTTGCGAGGCGGCTTTTTCGCCCTGCCCGGAGCCGCCGGCGGCGTTGCCGCCGCCGTCGTCGCCATCCGCAAAGCCCGAGAACCGAAGCCGCCGGAAGAGCCCCGGTGGTCGCCGGTCAAACGCGCAGATCCTTTTCATACTCGATCAGGACATGGCGCTTGAGCCCGATCTGCCGGGCGGGATAGCTGCGCGGGCTGCCGAAGCCCAGGCTCCGCCAGAAGCGATGGCCGCGCAAATTGTCGGCCAGCACGGCCAGCAGCAGCGATTGGGCGCCCTGGGTCTGGATCCAGTGCTGGAAGGCCCAATAGGCAGTCGAGCCGATGCCGCGGCCGCGCCAGGCCGGGTCGAGCAGCAGAAAGCCCAGGTACCATTGGTCGGGCCGGCGGTGATGGCGCAGCGCGCCGATGTAGCCCGCCAGTTCGCCCTGGCCGCCGTCGATGCCCAGCGCGAACAGGTCGTGCGGCACGCGTTCGGGCGGGCCCTCGCGCAATTCATCGCGCGCGGCGCCGGGTCCGGCGGGGCGGCCTTCGAGCAGGTCGAAATAGTCGCCGGACCGGTCGAACAGCCGCTGCAATGCCGGCGCGTCGGCGTCGTCGAGCAGGCGGACGCGCCGCCCGGCGACGGTGAACAGCGGCAGGCTCCGGCCCGGTATGTCGGCAAACTGGATCATGGCTCATATATATCCGATATCGGATATGATGTGTTATAGGTTTTTTGAAATTTCCGTGACGGCACCGCCGCTTGGCGGGGTGCGGTGCAACATTTGCCACATCAAACATTGCCGTGAGCCCATCCAGACGGCATACATGCCCTCTCGTCCCTGAACTCACGACCCCGGAAGAGGACGCGCATGCAACGCTTGATCGAAGGCTATCGCCGATTCCGCGAGACCTATTGGTTGCAAAACAAGGGCGTGTTCGAGGCGCTGGCCGCGGGGCAGTCGCCGCGGGCCATGGTCATCACCTGCGCCGATTCCCGGGTCGATCCGCAACTGATTTTCGATGCCCAGCCGGGCGAGATTTTCTGCGTGCGCAACGTGGCGAACCTAGTGCCGCCCTATGCGCCCGACAGCGACCATCACGGCACGTCGGCCGCGCTGGAGTTCGCGGTCCGCTCGCTCAAGGTCGAACATATCATCGTGCTGGGCCACGCCCATTGCGGCGGCATCCGCACGCTGCTCGAGGGCGGCGAGCAGGGCGATTTCATCGGCCGCTGGATGGAAATCGCGGCCCTCGCCCGCGAGCGCGCGCTGGCCGCCTCGGTGCATGCCCCGGAAACGGTCGCGCATGTGTGCGAGCAGGAAAGCATCCGGATCACGATCGACAATATCATGACCTTCCCCTGGGTCGCCGAGCGGGTGCATGCCGGCGAGTTGCAGCTCCACGGCTGGCATTTCGACATCGAGCAGGGCGAACTCGAGCGGGTGGTTTGAGGGTTAGGGTTTTGGGTCCGGTGGTGCGAGGCTTGGAAACTCAGGGAGCCCTGATCCAATAGTCCCGTCATGCCCGGGCTTGACCCACGGCTGTCCGGTTTAGATTTTGTCACTCTGTATTTCGGTCAGGCGCGGCTTGGGCTCGCGGTAACGAGGACTATCCGAGACAGGAACGACGCGTCAGCATTTTGCACCGTCATTCCCGCGCAGGCGGGAATCCAGGGGGGCCGCAAAGGCTCTCTCAACGACGGAAATCCTCAACTTGTGCCCGTCGATCTTGCGCATGGCTCTGGATTCCCGCCTGCGCGGGAATGACGGAAGAATTAAACCGGATAGCCGTGGGTCAAGCCCGGCCAAGACCATGTAAAAGACTAACCATCTGAAATGAAACAGAAAGATATGTACACAGCCTAGCGCGCAGGCGGGAATCCAGGGCAAGCGACGGATCTCTGCTACTCTGGATTCCCGCTTTCGCGGGAATGACGGAATTAGAAGAGAACGATCTGCCGGAGCGCCGTCCCGGCCGCCAGCCGGTCGAAGCCCAGGTTGATCTCCTCCAGCGTGAGCCGCTCGCCCATCAGCCGGTCGACCGGCAGCTTGCCGCGCCGGTAGAGGTCGATGTAGCGCGGCACGTCGCGGCCGGGCACGCAGGAGCCGATATAGCTGCCTTTGATCGTCCGTTCCTCGGCGACCATGTTGACATGCTGCAGCGGCCAGCGCGCCTCGGGGTTGGGCAGCCCGGCCGACACGGTCGTGCCGCCGCGCCGTGTCATGCGGTAGGCCGCCTCCATCGCCTGGACCGAACCCGCCATCTCGAACGCGAAATCGACGCCGCCCCCGGTGAGCGCCTTGACCTGCTCGATCGCGTCCGGATCGCGCGCATTGACCGCCGCGGTGGCGCCCAGTTCCAGCGCGAAGGCGAGCTTTTCGGGGAACAGGTCGACCGCGATCACGTCGGCGGCACCGGACGCGACCGCGCCCAGCAGCGCGTTCATGCCGACGCCGCCCAGCCCCAGCACCGCGACCTTGGCGCCGGCCGGCACGCGCGCGGTATTGACCACCGCGCCGACCCCGGTCAGCACGGCGCACCCAAAGAGCGCGGCCTGGTCGAACGGCAGATCCCGGTCGATCTTGATCAGCGAGCGGCGCGAAGTCACGGCGAATTCGGCAAAGGCGGAAACGCCCAGATGGTGATGCACCGCGCCGTCATGATCATGCAGCCGGCGTTCGCCGGACAGCAGCGTGCCGACACCGTTCGCGGCCGCCCCCGGCTCGCACAGCGCCGGCCGGCCTTCCATGCACGGCAGGCAATGGCCGCAGCTGGGCACGAACACCATGACGACATGGTCGCCCGGCACCAGATCGGCAACGCCCGGGCCGCATTCGACGACGATGCCCGCCGCCTCGTGCCCGAGCACCATCGGCACCGGCCGGAGCCGGTCGCCATTGATGGTCGAGAGATCGGAATGGCACAGGCCGGCGGCCTTGATCTGGACCTTGACCTCGCCCCAGCCGGGCGGATCGAGCGAGACCTCCTCGATGGAGAGCGCGCGGGTCTCGTGATAGGGCGGCTGGGCCCCATGGCTCCTGAGAATGGCCGCCTTCATCGTCTCACGCCTCGCTGAGCTGAATCTCGTGGCTCATGGTCGCGGTCTTGCCGAACATGATCGAGGCCGAGCAATATTTCTCGGCCGAGAGTGCTACGGCGCGTTCGACCTTGTCGAGCTTCAGATCGCGGCCGGCGATCTTGTAGATCAGGTGGACTCGGGTGAAGACCTTGGGGTCGGTCTCGGCCCGCTCGGCCTCGATCTCGACCACGCAGCTCGTCACCTCCTCGCGGCCCCGCTCCAGGATCAGCACGACATCGAACGCGGTGCAGCCGCCAAGCCCAATCAGCAGCATCTCCATCGGCCGGATGCCGGCATTGCGCCCGCCGGCGTCCGGGGCGCCATCCATCACGACCGAATGGCCGCTGCCGGATTCGCCGACGAACATGCGGTTTTCGACCCAGGTCACGCGCGACTTCATTCCAACCGCCCCCTTCAGCCCTGGACCCACGGCAGGCCCTCGACCTTCCAGCCGGCGACCCGGCCGCGGTGCTTCTCGCCGTCGCCCGGTCCCTCGAACCCGTCGCGGATGTTGTAGCACGCGGAGAAGCCCTGTTCCGCCAGGGCCTTGGCCGCGGCGACGCTGCGCACGCCCGAGCGACACAACAGCAGGATCGGCTGGTCCGGGGCGATGCCGGCCGCCTTGATGCCCTCGACGAAGCCGGGATTGACCTGCATCTCCGGGAAGATCTGCCAGGACAGCTTGTGGACCGGCTTCGCGATGGCGGCCAGGTCCGGCGCGCCGACATAGGACCATTCAGCCTGGGTGCGCACATCGACCAGCACCGCTCGCGGTTGGGTCGCGAGCTTCTGCCAGGCTTCGGTCGGCGTGAGATCGCCGGCATATCCGAGACTCATCTTGCGTAACTCCCCTCAGGAAACGGCGCGCGCGGCGTCGAGCGCGCGCTCGAAATCACGGCCGAGCATGGCCTCGCTCTCCAGCCCGATCGAGACCCGGACCAGCCCTTCGCCGATGCCGATCTTCAACCGGTCGGCTTCGGGCAGGGTCCGGTGGGTCGTGGTCGCGGGATGGGTCGCCAGCGATTTCGCATCGCCCAGATTGTTCGAGATGTCGATGATCTCCAGCGCGTTCAAAAACGCAAAGGCCGCAGCCTTGCTGCCCAGATCGAGCGAGACCAGCGTGCCGCCGCTCGTCATCTGGCTGCGCGCCAGCACATGCTGGGGATGGCTTTCCAAGAACGGGTAATAGACGTGCCTGGCGCCGCCATGGGCTTCGATCCGATGGGCGAGCGCAAGCGCCGTCTGGCTCTGCCGCTCGACCCGGAGCGCCAGCGTCTCCAGCCCCTTGACCAGGACCCAGGCGTTGAACGGGCTCAAGGACGGTCCGGTATGGCGCAGGAACGGCTGGAATTCGGTTTCCAGGAACGCCTTGTCGGCCAGGATGGCACCGCCCATGCAGCGGCCCTGGCCGTCGATGTGCTTGGTCGCCGAATAGACCACGATGTCGGCGCCGAACTGCATCGGCTTCTGCACGACCGGGCTGGCCAGCGCATTGTCGACCAGCAATCGGGCGCCGCCGGCATGCGCGATGTCGGCGATCGCCTGCAGGTCGATCAGCGCCAAGGTCGGGTTCGCCGGCGTCTCCAGGAACAGGACCTTGGTATTGGGCCGCATCGCGTTGGCCCATTCGCTCGGGTCGGCGCTATCGACAAAACTCGTTTCGATACCGTAACGAGGAAGCAGGTTGGCGATGATATAGAAGCAGGAGCCGAATAGCACCCGGCTGGCCAGCACATGGTCGCCGGCCTTGACGCAGGCGAGCAGCCCATTGAACACCGCCGCCATGCCGCTGGCCGTCGCATAGGCCATCTCGGCACCTTCGAGGCCGGCCAGACGCTGTTCGAACATATGGACGGTCGGATTGCCGTAGCGCGAATAGATGTAGCCGGGCTCTTCGCCCTTGAAGCGCGCTTCCGCCGCCTCGGCCGTCTCATAGACGAAGCCTGAGGTCAGATAGATCGCCTCGGACGTCTCGCCGAACGGCGAACGCGCCAGACCACCACGAATGAGTTGAGTTTCGGGATCGAATTCTTCCACCGCGGGATACCCCCGTTTGCCATCGATAGCCGGCCTTGGTGGAGCGCCGCGCTGCCACGGCTTTCCGACCTTTTAGCGATTTTTTACGTGGTCGCAAGCCGGCCGGCCCAAATGCCACGAGAGCGCCCACCCTATCGGGCCGTCCCGCCGGGCGCAAGGGCTCCGGCGGATCCAGCCGCATGGGTGCCATGAACCAAAGCTATTTACACGCGCGATGCGTTTCCCCGATAAATTGCACATTCATACATTGGAAAATACGTTTGACACCGACCGATCTCCCCCTATCGTAGGGACCATAGCGCCGATTTGAGCATCGGCTTGCGGGCGCTTTATAAATTCGGCTAAGCGTGGCGTTCCCGCCTCGGATAGCTGTGGCGTTTTATATCAAGGCCTTATGCGCCGAGATTGAAATATGCCATTACACTCGAACGAGGAGGCCTATTCCACAATGACAAAATGGACAAATCCCGAGACCCTGGCACTGCATGCCGGCTATCGGCGCGATCCGGCGACCCACGCGGTCGCGGTCCCGATCTATCAGACCACTTCTTTCCAGTTCGACGACACGGCCCAGGCGGCCCGCCTGTTCGGGTTGGAAGAGCTGGGCAACATCTATACCCGCATCATGAACCCGACGACCGACGTGCTGGAACAGCGGCTGGCGGCCCTCGAAGGCGGCGTCGCCGCGCTCGCGGTCGGGTCGGGTCAGGCGGCCGCCTTCATCGCGATCCAGAACATCGCCCATGCCGGCGATAATTTCGTGGCCTCGACCGATCTCTATGGCGGCACCTGGAACCTGTTCGCGAACACGTTCAAGACGCTGGGCATCGAGGCGCGCTTCGTCGATCCATCGGATCCGGCCGCCTTCGCCCGCGCGACCGACGCCAAGACGCGCGCCTGGTTCGCCGAAACCCTGCCGAACCCCAGCCTGCGCGTGTTTCCGCTGGCCGAGGTGGCAACCCTCGGCCGGTCGCTCGGCGTGCCGCTGATCGTCGACAATACGGCGGCGCCCATTCTGGCCCGGCCGCTCGACCATGGCGCCGCGATCGTGGTCCATTCGACGACGAAATATATCGGCGGCCACGGCACCTCGATCGGCGGCATCATCATCGACGGCGGCAATTTCGACTGGGCGGCCCATGCCGACCGTTTCCCGTCGCTGAATACGCCGGACCCGAGCTATCACGGTGCCGTCTGGACCGAGGCGGCCAAGCCGCTGGGTCCGATCGCCTATATCCTGAAGGCGCGCGTCACGCTGCTGCGCGACATCGGTGCGGCACTGAGCCCGTTCAACGCATTCCAGTTCATCCAGGGGCTGGAAACCCTGCCGCTCAGGATCAAGGCCCATGCGGCCAACGCCCGGACGGTTGCCGATTATCTGGCCGAGCATCCCAAGATCGCCAAGGTGATCTATCCGGGTTTCGCTACCGGCGAGGAAAAGCGGCGCGCCGAGACCTATCTGAAGGGTGGCTATGGCGGCCTCGTCGGGTTCGAACTGTCCGGCGGCGCCGATGCCGGCCGACGCTTCATCGACAGCCTGGAGCTGTTCTACCATGTCGCCAACATCGGCGACGCGCGCAGCCTGGCGATCCATCCGGCCTCGACCACCCATGCGCAATTATCCGCCGAAGACCGGCTGCGGACCGGCGTCACCGACGGCTATGTCCGCCTGTCGATCGGCATCGAGCATAGCGACGATATCCTGGCCGATCTGGCCCAGGCCCTCGAACGCGCGTAACGCCAAGCTCCGAGGATCGACCCGATGAAATTTCACCTGACCGCTCTGGGATTGCTCGGCGTCGCCTTGCTCGCCCTGTCCGCGCTCACGGCCCAGGCCCATGGCGAGACCACGCTGTTGAACGTCAGCTATGACCCGACCCGCGAGTTCTATGCCGAGGTCGGCAAGGTGTTCGGGCCGAAATGGAAGGCTGAGACCGGGGAGGACGCCATTTTCCAGACCTCCCATGGCGGCTCCGGCGCCCAGGCGCGGGCCGTGATCGACGGGCTGGAGGCCGATGTCGTCACCCTGGCGCTCGCCTATGACATCGATGCCATCGCCGACAAGGCCAAGCTGCTGCCGAAGGATTGGCAGGCCCGCCTGCCCGACAACAGCGCGCCCTACACCTCGACCATCGTGTTCCTGGTGCGCAAGGGCAATCCCAAGGGCATCCATGACTGGGCCGATCTGGTGAAACCCGGCGTCTCGGTCATCACGCCCAATCCCAAGACCTCGGGCGGCGCGCGCTGGAACTATCTGGCGGCCTGGGCCTATGGGCTGAAGACGGGCGACGGCGACGAGGCCAAGGCCAGGGCCTATGTCGCCGATCTGTTCAAGCATGTGCCGGTACTGGATACCGGCGCGCGGGGTGCCACCATCACCTTTGCCCAGCGCCACCAGGGCGACGTGCTGATCGCGTGGGAAAACGAGGCGTTCCTCGCTGCCAAGGAAATGAGCCGGGAAAGCCTGGAGATCGTCGTGCCCTCGATCAGCATCCTTGCCGAACCCACCGTGGCCGTGGTCGATTCGAATGTGGACAAGCACGGCACGCGTAAGCTGGCCGAGGCCTACCTCAATTTCCTCTACACGCCCGAGGGACAGGAACTGGCCGCCAAGCATTATTTCCGCCCGCGCCAGGCCGAGGTCGCGGCCCGCTACGCCGAGCGCTTCCCGACGCTCGACCTGGTGACGATCGACCATGATTTCGGCGGCTGGACCGCGGCCCAGGCGAAGCATTTCGCCGACGGCGGCACGTTCGACCAGATCTACAAGCCCGGGCAATGAACCAGTTTTCTATCGTCATTCCCGCGAAAGCGGGATTCCAGGGCAAGCGGAACGACCTCTCCGACGTTATCCGTCACCAGCCCTGGATCCCCGCTTTCGCGGGGATGACGGGTTTAAAACCATGACCCGGCGCGTCCTGCCCGGTTTGCCGGGCACGCTCGGGCTCACGCTGTTCTATCTGACGGCCATGGTGCTGCTGCCGCTCGCCGCCCTGGTGATCCGGGCGACCGGCATCGGCTTCGGCGGGTTCGCGGCCCAGATCGGCAGCCCGCGCGTGCTGGCCGCCTTCCGCGCCAGCTTCGGCATCGCGTTTCTTGCCGCCTGGGTCGATACCTTGCTGGGTCTGCTGGTCGCCTGGGTCCTGGTGCGCTATCGGTTCCCGGGCCGGCGGCTGCTCGATGCGCTGGTCGATCTGCCGATCGCACTCCCGACCGCCGTCGCCGGCATCGCACTGACCGAGCTCTATGCCGAAACCGGCTGGTTCGGCGCGCCCCTGGCGGCGCTCGGCATCCACGTCGCCTTCACCCCGCTCGGCATCGGCGTGGCGCTCGCCTTCGTCGGATTGCCCTTCGTCGTGCGCGCGGTCGAGCCGGTGCTGGCCGATCTCGACCGCGACGTCGAGGAGGCCGCGGCCACGCTCGGCGCCTCGTCCTGGCAGATCTTCCGCCGGGTCATCCTGCCGCCGCTGTGGCCGGCGCTCCTGACCGGCTTCACCCTCGCCTTCGGTCGCGGCATCGGCGAATACGGCTCGGTCATCTTCATCGCCGGCAACATGCCGGGCATCTCGGAGATCGTGCCGTTGCTCATCGTGGTGAAGCTGGAGCAATACGACACGGTCGGCGCCTGCGTGCTGGGCTCGCTGATGCTGCTGGCCTCGTTCGCGATCATGCTGACGATCAATGCCCTGCAATCCTGGAGTCAGCGGCGCCTTGGCAACTAGTCTCCAGGCCGCGGGCTTCGCCCGGCGCGGGTTGATCGCGCTCGCCTTTCTGCTGCTGCTGGTGTTCCTGGTCGCCCCGCTGGTGCTGGTGTTCACCCGGGCATTCGGCGACGGGCTCGCCGCCCCGATTGCGGCGCTCCGCGAACCGGACGCGCTGGCGGCCATCCGGCTGACGCTGCTGGTCGCGGCCATCGCTGTCCCGCTCAATCTGGTGTTCGGCCTGGCCGCGTCCTGGGCGATCGCCAAGTTCCGTTTCGCGGGCCGCAGCCTGCTCATCACGCTCATCGACCTGCCGCTTTCGGTCTCGCCGGTCGTCTCGGGCCTGGTCTATGTGCTGGTGTTCGGCGCCCAGGGCCTGCTGGGTCCGTGGTTCACCGCCCATGGCATCAAGATCGTGTTCGCCGTGCCGGGCATCGTGCTGGCCAGCGTGTTCGTGACCCTGCCTTTCGTCGCCCGGGAGCTGATCCCGCTGATGGAGGCGCAAGGCCGGCTCGAAGAAGAGGCGGCACTGACGCTCGGCGCCAACGGCTGGCAGACGTTCTGGCGCATCACGCTCCCGAACGTGCGCTGGGGCCTGCTCTATGGCGTGCTGCTGTGCAATGCCCGCGCCATGGGCGAGTTCGGCGCGGTCTCGGTCGTTTCCGGCCATATCCGCGGCATGACCAACACCATGCCGCTGCATATCGAAGTGCTCTACAACGAGTATAACCTGCCGGCCGCCTTTACCGTGGCGGCCCTGCTGGCATTGCTGGCCTTGGTGACACTGGCGGCGAAGAGCCTGCTGGAATGGCACTTGGCCGACGAACCTTCGACCAGCAACCGATAGGACCTTCATGCGGATCGAGATTACCGGCCTCGTCTGTCGTTACGGCACCACGCCCGCGATTTCCGGCGTGGATCTGACGATCGCCGACGGCGAATTCGTGGCATTGCTGGGGCCTTCCGGCTCCGGCAAGACCACGCTGCTGCGCGCCATGGCCGGGCTGGAAATCCCCGAGGCCGGCGGCCTGGCGTTCGACGGTGCCGATGCGCTGGCCTTGCCGCCGAACCGGCGCGGCGTCGGCTTCGTATTCCAGCATTACGCGCTGTTCAAGCATATGACCGTGGCCGACAATATCGCGTTCGGCCTGTCGATCCGCCCGCGCGCCCGGCGCCCCGACCAGGCGGCGATCGCGGCCAAGGTCGATGAATTGCTGGAGCTGGTGCAATTGCCCGGCCTGGGCCGTCGCTATCCGCAGCAATTGTCCGGCGGCCAGCGTCAGCGCGTGGCACTCGCCCGCGCGCTCGCCATCGAACCGCAGCTCTTGTTGCTGGACGAGCCGTTCGGCGCGCTCGATACCCAGGTCCGCACCGAGCTGCGCCTCTGGCTGAAAGACCTGCACCGCCGCCTGGGCGTCACGTCCGTGTTCGTGACCCACGACCAGGAAGAGGCGATGGAGCTGGCCGACCGGATCGTGGTGATGCGCGCCGGCCGGATCGAACAGATCGGCACCCCGGCCGAGGTCTATGCCGCCCCGGCCTCGCCGTTCGTCTATGGGTTCCTGGGGCAGGCCAACCAGATCGGCTGCACAATCGCGGCCGGGGTCGCGCGCGCCGGCGCGGTGGTTCTGGCGGACGGATTGGATCTGCCCGACGGGCCGGCCACCGCCTGGTTCCGGCCGTATCAGATCGATGTGGCGCCGGATGGGCCGGCGTTGGACGGGGATTTGATCGATCTGTCCGCCATCGGCGCGCGCGTCAAGGGTACGCTCAGCCATGAAGGAAGGCTCGTCACGCTCGAGCTTTCGGATAGGACGAGCCTCGTGGTCGGCCCCTGCCGCTGGCGTCCCCGCGAGGTCCGGATCTATCCAGCCGCCTAGAGCGCGATGATATGAGGCCTGCTCGGCCTCATATCTGAATCGCCCTCCAAATCAAATATTTAGAGGGACCGGTCATCGGGAGCTAGCGAGGGTCGGTGACCCTTTCGGGTCAGCTGCGGCCGAGCAGGTCCAGCACCCGCGGACTGAGCTTGCCGTCCCGCGCCAGGCCGCGGTCGCCCTGGAAATCCTTGATCGCGGTCACGGTGCGGCGACCGAGCTTACCGTCGGCCGGGCCGGGATCATAACCCTTGGCCGCCAGGCGCTGCTGGGCGAAGGCGACCGAATTGCCGGGCCGCGCCGCGGCCGCCCGGATCGGCGGTTGGGCGAAGCTGACGCTGTCGAGCGTCTGCTTCAGCACCCAGCTCGAGCGCGCGTTCGGTTGGATGCCCGCGTCCTGCTGATAGGCGCGGATGGCCTGCTCCGTCTGCGGGTCGAGCCGGCCGGTGATCGGGCCCGGACGATAGCCATGCGCCGGTAATTGCTGCTGCAGCGAGCGGACATAGGCCTGCAACACCGGATCGGCCGCGCGCGCCTCGCTCATCGGCAGCTTCGGAATGAGCGCTCCGGGCGTGCCCGGCGCCACATGCGGCCCCCGCAGCCCCGGCGCCGGCTGGATGCCGCTGGGGCCGAGCCCGTTCTGATTGGGCTGGGCCGCGCCCGGCTTCAAGGAGAAGGCCGGGCCGGTCAGGGCCGATTCCGGCACGGTCGCCTGGGCGAACCCGAGCGACGGCGACAGCAGGAGCAGAACGCCGGCGATGAAACGAAAGGGAGGCATGACGGACCCCGATCAGGCGAAGACCATCCCTATATGGGCTATTGCCGGCGCGTTTTCGATCCCGGCAATGGGTTGATGAAAGACGATTGTCAGTTATCGGACAAATCGGCACTCTGGGATTGCGGTAATTGTAAAAAATCGCGCGCCGGCCGGCAAATCATAGATCGGGGCCCGCACGAGGGGAGTGAAATGACCCAACCTGTCTCGCCGAAGGTCCGGCGCATGCAGCGGCTGTCGCTGGCGCTGCTGCTGGCGACCGGCGCCATCAATTATCTCGATCGCCAGACGCTCGCGATCGGCAATCCCGAAATCCGGGCCGAACTGGGTCTCACCGTCGAGCAGATGGGCTACCTGCTCGCCGCCTTCTCGCTCAGCTACGCTTTCGCGCAACTGCCGACCGGCGGGCTGGTCGACAAGATCGGCCCGCGCAAGCTGCTGGGCATCGGGCTGACCATCTGGTCGGTCGCCCAGGGCTTCGCCGGCTTCGTCGGCGGCTATACCCAGTTCTTCTACGCGCGCATCGTGCTGGGTATCGGCGAGGCGCCGCAATTCCCGACCGGCGCGCGCGTCGTGTCCAACTGGTTCAACGTGCGCGATCGCGGCCTGCCGACCGGCATCTTCAATTCGGCCTCGACCCTCGGACCCGCCCTGGCACCGCCGCTCCTGACCTGGCTGATGCTGACCTGGGGCTGGCGCGCCATGTTCATCGCCATGGGCGTGCTGGGCGTGCTGGCCGCGATCATCTGGTACGCCGCGTACCGCGACCCGGACGAGACCGGCATCACCGCGGCCGATCAGGCCGCGATCAGCGAGGGCGAGCCGCCGCGCACCGCCGGCGTCAGTTTCGCCCAATGGCTGCGCCTGTTCCGCTTCCGCACGACCTGGGGCATGGTGCTGGGCTTTTTCGGCACGGTCTACCTGATCTGGCTCTATCTGACCTGGCTGCCGGGATATCTGGAAATCGAGCGCCATATGAGCGTGATGAAGACCGGCATCTATTCCTCGGTGCCCTACATCTTCGGCTTCATCGGCTCGATCGTCGGCGGCGCCATTTCCGACCGGCTGGCCGCGCGGGGTTACACCCCGATGATGAGCCGCAAGATCCCGATCATCTGCGGGCTGTTCGGCATGGCGATCTTCACCGTCCCGGCCGCCTTCACCGACAGTTGGCAGATGGCGCTGACCTTCATCTGTCTCGCGGTGTTCTGCGGCAACGTCTCCAGCGCCTGCAGCTGGGCGCTGGTCACCGCCGCCGCACCGCCGACCTATGTCGCCTCGATCGGGTCGATCCAGAATTTCGGCGGCTATCTGGGCGGCACGCTGGCGCCGGCGCTGACCGGCATCATCGTGCAGCGGACGGGATCCTTCATCCCCGCCCTGATCCTCGGTGCCGGCATCGCCGCCACCTCGGCGCTGATCTACACCTTCGTGGTCCGACGCCCGATCTCGGGCACCGACCTGGATGCCATCACCGGATGAACCGGGTTCATCACCTGATGAACCGGGTTCATCATCTGATGAACTGGTCGACGTAGTCGCCCAGGCCGACGGCGCGATAGTGCCGTCGGCACATCTCGATCTTGGTGAACACGTCCTCGTACCCGTTCATCCGGCCGGCCTCGTCCAGATAGATCATGGCGCCGGAGATGGTGAAGAAGGTGATCATCTCCGGCACGCCCTCGTCGACCACCAGGGTATGGATTTCGCCCGGCGGCTCATAGACGAAGCTGCCTGCGGTTGCGATCCAATCATGCTCCAGATAGCGCCAGCTGCCTTTGATCACATAGCCGGTGACGATCATCGGATGGCGGTGACGGCTCAGCACGCCCGACTTGCGCACGCGCAGCAGGTTGGACCAGCCGCCGCTGACCGTGTTGAGCAGCAGCGGCCGGAACCAGACGTTTTCGGCCTGCGGGACCCAGACCCGCTCGTCCTCGGGGATCGCCTGGACCGCTATTTCGGGCTGAATGCCATCGGCCTGCACGAATTTCGTCATGGGAGATCTCCTCAAGCGATGGCATAGCCGCCGTCGACCGGCAGCACGATTCCGGTGACGAAAGCGGCGGCCTCGGAACACAGAAATACCGCGGCCCCGCCGATGTCCTCCGGCCGGCCCCAGCGGCCGAGCGGCGTGCGCGCGACGATCTGGGCGCTGCGTGCCGGATCTTCCCGCAACGGACCGGTCAGGTTGGTCTCGATCCAGCCGGGCGCCACCGCATTGACCCGAATGCCGTCGGGCGCCCAGGCGATCGCCAGACTCTTGGTCAATTGGGCGATGCCGCCCTTGCTGGCGCTATAGGCGGGTGCGGCACCGCTGCCGAAGAAGCTCAGCATCGAGGCGATGTTGACGATCGCCCCGCCGCGCCGCGCCAGGAGCGGCCGGCAGGCCGTCGCCAGCCGCATGGCGCCGGTCAGATTGACCTCGATGACGCGCTGGAACGTCTCGACCTCGAACTCGCCGCCGGCGCGCACGATCATGCCCGCGCCATTGACCAGGATATCGAGCCGATCCAGGCCCGCGACCAAAGCCGTGACCGCGCCCTCATCGGCGACATCGAGCGGACGGACCGCGATGCCGGCGAATTCCGTACTCGCTTCGGCCGCCGCGATCTCGGCCTGACCCAGTCCCGTCGCCAGCACCCGCGCTCCGGCATCGCGCAGCGCCCGGGCGATCGCCCCGCCGATGCCGCCGGTGCCGCCCGTGACCAGTGCGCTCAATCCATCGAGCCGCATGTCGCCTCCCCTCCCCTTTTGCGTCATTCTCCGATTTCGGTCAGGGTGGGCCGCGCCGGAGACGGTTGTCAACGACCGGTCAGGCCCAATAGTCTGATGATAAAGCGTCGTGGGAGGATCGAGCATGATTGCCGTGGATTGGGGAACGTCGAGCTTTCGGGCCTATCGGCTCGACGGGCACGGCACGATCCTGGACACAAGCGTCTCGCCCCGCGGCATCCTGACCGTCACCGACGGCCGCTTCGCCGATGTGCTGCGCCAGGAGATCGGCCCCTGGCTGGAGGTCGAACGGCGCATGCTGCTGTCCGGCATGATCGGCAGCCGCCAGGGCTGGCGCGAGGCGCCCTATGTCGCTTGCCCCGCCGGCGGCGCCGAGATTCGCCAGGCCCTGATCCCCCTGGAATTGGACTGGCCCGGCAAGGCCTGGCTGGCGCCGGGCCTCAGCTGCCGGTCGGACGGCGTGCCCGACCTGATGCGCGGCGAGGAGGTTCAGATCCTGGGCGCGCTCGGCGAACTGGGCGAGGACGGCGGGCTCATCTGCCTGCCCGGCACCCATTCGAAATGGGCGCGCGTGGCACGGGGCCGGATCATGGGGTTCGAAACCCATATGACCGGCGAGAGCTTCGCCGTGCTGCGCCAGCATTCGATCCTGGGCCGGCTGATGCCGCCGGCCGGCCAGGAACAGGACCCGGAGGATCGCGCCTTCGCCCAGGGGCTCGCCCGGGCCAAGACCGGGGGCGGATTGCTGCATCATCTGTTCGGCGCCCGCAGCCTGGGCCTGATGGGCGATCTGCCGGTAGCAGGCTTGCCGGCCTATCTGTCCGGCCTGCTGATCGGCCATGAGCTGGCGGCGACGGCCGCGATCCCCGGGCCCGTCCATTTGATCGGCAGCGAAGCGCTGACCGAGCGCTATAGTAAGGCGCTGACGCTGTCGGGCCGCATCGCCAAACCGATGGCGCCGGACCGCGCGGCCGCCGGGCTCCATTTCCTCTCGCAGGGACTCTAAGCGATGATCGATCTCAAGACCGCGCTCGCCCGCTGCCCGCTGGTCGCCATCCTGCGCGGCGTGAAGCCGGACGAGGTGGCCCCGATCGCGGCGGCCCTGATCGACGCCGGCTTCGCGATTATCGAGGTACCGCTGAACTCGCCCGACGCCTTCGCCAGCATCGGGCGGCTCGCCCATCAATTCGGCGATCTGGCGCTGATCGGCGCCGGCACGGTGCTGACGCCGACCCAGGTCAACGACGTCAATGCAGCCGGCGGCCGGCTGATCGTCATGCCCCATGCCGACACCGAGGTGATCAAGGCCGCGAAGGCCGCGCGCATGATCTCGCTGCCCGGCTTCTCGACCCCGACCGAGGCCTTCGCCGCCATCCATGCTGGCGCCGACGGCCTGAAGCTGTTCCCGGCCGAGGCGGGAACGCCCGCCATCCTGAAGGCGATGAAGGCGGTGCTGCCGCCCGACATGCCGATTTTACCGGTTGGCGGCATCACGCCCGACCGGATGGAGCCCTATTTCCAGGTCGGCGCCGCCGGCTTCGGCCTGGGCTCGGCCCTCTACAAGCCCGGTGACACGGCCGAGCAGGTCGCGGCATCCGCCCGCAAGTTCATCGCGGCGCTGCCGTCCCGGTCGGCCTGAGCATCACGCGGCCCTGACCTTCGCGACGAACCCGGCCACTTCCTGTCGCAGCGTGGCGGCGGCGCGACTCAAGGCCTGGGCGCTGGTCAGCACCTGGCTCGCCGCCGTGCCGCCGACCATCGCCGCATCGCTGACCTGACGGATGGCGCCGGTCACGTCCGACGTCCCGGCCGACACATCGCGCAGGTTCCGCGCGATCTGCTCGGTGGCAAGATTCTGCTCCTCGACGGCGGCGGTGATGGCGGAGGAGATCGCGCTGCTTTCGCCGATGACACTGGCGATTTCCTGGATCGCTTCGACCGTCCGGCCGGTCACCGCGCGCATGTCCGCGATCTGCAGGGCGATATCCTCGGTCGCCCGCGCGGTCTGGTTGGCCAGCGTCTTCACCTCCGACGCGACGACGGCGAAGCCCTTGCCCGCCGCCCCGGCGCGCGCCGCCTCGATCGTGGCGTTGAGCGCCAGCAGGTTGGTCTGGGCGGCGATATCATGGATCAGCTTCATCACCTCGCCGATCCGCTCCGTGGCGCCGGTCAGCCCGGCCGCCGTGATCCGGGTTTCTTCGGCATTGCCGACCGCGCGGGCGGCAATATCCTGGGACTGATGGACCTGCTGGCCGATCCCGCGCACCGTCGTCGCCAGTTCGCCGCAGGCGGCCGCGACCGTGTTGACGGTGACGAGAGTCTGCCCGGCCGCAGCGGCCGCCGTGCTCGCCTGCCCCTTGGTCTGTTCGACCGTCGCCGTCATCGACTGGGCGGCCTGGTCCAGTTCGGCCACCGCGGACGAGACGAAGCCGACGGCGGTACCCACGCTGCGCTCGAACTGATCGGCCATCTCGCTCATCGCCTGGCGTTTCTGGACCTCGGCCCGGCGCTCCACATCCGCAGCGGCCGCCTCGGCCCGACGGCCGGCGACCATGTTGTCCTTGAAGACCCGGACGGCATTCACGATCTCGCCGACCTCGTTGCGGCCCGTTGCCACCGGCAGCGTGATATCCAGGTCGCCGCCGGCCAGGCGCAGCATCGTGTCCGTCACCCGGCGCAGCGGCCGCAGCGCCAGGACGGCCCACCAGCCGAGGCCGACGCCGATCGCCAGAGCGAGACCGCACAGGTTGAGAATCAGGAACCGGAAATTTTGGGTGACGGACCGCGCGCTGTCGGCGATCTCCTGATTATGGCGCCCCTCCAGATCGATGAAGGTATTGATCAGGCGCAGCCATTCGGTGAAGTTCGGACGCGCCTTTCCCATCAGCACCCCTTCGGCGCCGGCCAGATCGCCGGCCTGCCGGGCGGCGATGACGGATTTGATCAGCGGGGCGGTCGCGCTTTCCGTCGCCTTGATCTGGCTCAGCAACTCGCGCTCCCGCGCCGTCACATCGGTTCGTCCGGCGAACATCGCGTCCATCAGCACGGCCGAGCGCTGATAGTCCGCATCGAGCTGGTCGATATGGGCAACCTCGCTCCGGACGTCCTCGGGACTGGTCAACAGCACCACGTCGCGCAGTGCGATGGCCCGATCGTGCACGCTGCCGCGGAAATTCACGGCATACAACTGCTTGACGTTGTTCACGTCGTTGATGGTCGCCAGACGTTCGTCGACCGCCTTGACCTGGAACAGCGAGAAGCCGGCCAGACCGACCATCAGCAGCAGGATCACGACGAAACCCGCTGTCAGCTTCGTGGTAATTTTGGCATCGCGCAGCGCCGTCATCTCGAAACTCTCCCCTCACGGATCGCGTCGCCGGCGATCGCAAAGGGGAACAACCCAAGGATCTTGCAGGCTCGTCGCGTAGAGACCGCAGAAGACCGAAGATCGTCCGGCGGGGGGAGAGTTTTTAGATCAATTCTAATCTGCGCAAATGGATACTTGAATTTCGACGGCGCACCCCCGCTTGCGGGCGGCGACCGTCACCGCCGCCAGCCGTGCCGCGCGCCATAGGCCACTTCGTTCGGCACGATGGTCTGGCCGATCGGGAACAGCGCGATCGGGATCAGCTTCAGATGGACCCAGGCGAACGGCAGCCCGATGATCGTCACCGCGCAGGCCGCCGCCATCATCAGGTGACCCAGCGCCAGCCACCAGCCGACGAAGACGAACCACAGGATGTTGCCCAATAGACCCAGCGGCCCGGTGCCCAGATCCTCGCGGCCTGACAGTTCATCGCGCGCGACGGCGGTCTGGCCGAACGGCAGCAGCGTATAGAAGCCGATGTTGATGGCGGCGCGGGCCCAGGGCAGCCCGACGATCGAGAGCGCGCACAGGATGCCGACCAGGATCCACGCGGCACCGCCCAACAGGCCGCCGCCCAAGACCAACCACAGAATATTGAGAATCAGACTCATCACGACCATCCTTGGCTAGAAGCGGCAAGCGGTCGCGGGACGCCTTGCACGAGCAATTGTAACATCTGCATTGTATAGGCCGGTTGCAATGCCCTCGCGAGAAGGATTCGACCCGATTATGGATATCGTCGAGGCGACCGAGGCTTACGAGACCTGGGCATTTGCCGCAATCCCCAAGAACCGCGCCGATCTGGATCGCAAACACCTGGCGATGGCGACGAGCGCGTTCCCGTTCCTGCGGGCGACCTATTACCGCTGGGCCCAGCTTTGGCCGAAGCTGTGCGAGGATTGCAACGACGCGCCGCGGGTGCTGGCGGTCGGCGACCTGCATGTCGAGAATTTTGGCACTTGGCGCGATATCGAGGGCCGCCTGGTCTGGGGCGTCAATGATTTCGACGAGGCGCATATGGCGCCCTATACGCTGGACCTGGTCCGGCTGGCGGCCTCGGCCCTGCTGGCGTTCGAGGCCAACCAGACCGAGATGGCCCGCGACCGGATCACCGACACGATCCTCGCCGGCTATGTGAAGCATCTGGAGGGCGACGCCCGGCCGTTCGTGCTGGAGGAGCCCAATCGCTGGCTGCGCAGGCTGGCCTTCGGCGAGTTCCGCGATCCCGAGCCGTTCTGGGCCAAGCTCAACAACTTGACCCCCGCCGACGACACGATTCCGCACAAGCTGCGCAAGCATCTGGAAAAGCGCTTTCCCCAGCAGGACCTGTCGCTGCGCTTCGTCCATCGCACAGCGGGTCTGGGCAGCCTGGGCCGCCCGCGCTTCGTGGCGCTCGCGCCCTGGCACGGATCGACCATCGCCCGCGAGGCGAAGGCGCTGCTGCCGTCGGCCTGGGTCTGGGCGCGGGACAAGCCGCGCAAGCGCATCCGCTACAACGATATCCTGGCCCGCGCCATCCGCTGCCCCGATCCCTATGCCGGCGCGGTCGACGGCTGGATCATCCGCCGCCTGGCACCCGACAGCGTCGGGATCGACCTGACCGCCCTGCCCAAGAAAAAGCTGGAAGACCGGCTGCTGATGGCGATGGGGTCGGAGACCGCGAACATCCATCTGGGCACCGAAGGCGCCGGCGACGCGATCCGCAAGGACCTGAACGGCCGGCGCCGCTCCTGGCTGGAACGCGCGGCGGAGACTATGGCCGACAAGCTGCGGGAGGACCAGGCGGTCTGGCGCGCGTCACGGACCCAGGATTAGAGCGAGCGATTCAGACACGAGGCCGATTGGGCCTCATATCATCGCGCTAACTTCGGATCGCGCGCGGCCCGTCGAGGAATTTCGCGACCGCCTCGTTCCACAGCATCGGCTGGTCGGCGATCGCATGGGCCCCGCCGCCGACCGTCGGCAGCAGGGCGAGGCGCGCCGGGGCCGAGCCCGCCCGGTTGAACGTCGCTTCCATGCGCTTCGCCTGCGTCCCCTCGCCGACGGCATAGAGCCAGAGCTCCGGCCGATGGGTCGCCTGGCCGTAGCGGCGCAACAGGCCGGCCAGCGCCGGGTCGTCGATCGGCATGATGACCTTGGCAGCAGGTTTGGGCTTCGCCGGCTCCAGCTTCAGCGGGGCCGACGCCCCGCCCAGGAGATCGACCTCGTCGTCGCCCGCCGCCAGCAGATCGGCGCCAGTCGAACCCGCCATATCGGGCTGGAGCCGGCCGGCAAAATTGATCGCCGCCATGACGCCGGTCGGCTGGCGCGCCGCCAGGCCGAGGGCCGCGAAACCGCCGGTGCCCGCGCCGGCCAGCACGATGCGGCCGGCATCGACGAAGCTCTGGCCGCGCAGATAGCCGTAGGCGGCGTCGAGATCGTCGGCCACCGTCTCGATGTCCCGGGCGGCGTCTCTGGGGGCGGCATCGGGGCCATCGCCGGCGGCGAACGCGCGCGGGACGACGACAAGGGCGGCGTAGCCGTGCCCGGCGAACCAGAGCGCCGCCGGCTTCATCGGGTCGACCATCCGCCGCGCCGCGGCTGCATCGGCCGGACCGTCTGGCGCCAGGAGGATCAGCGGGAACGGTCCCGGCCCATCCGGCCGATAGAGCGCCGCCGACAACAGGCCGGCCGCACCCGGCACCAGCCAATGCTGCTGACGATAGCGCCCGGATTCGCCGTCGACCGGGCCCGCGACCAGGGGCGCCGGCGCCGGTGCCGCCATCGGAAAATAGCGCGGCGGCAGTTTCGCCGTAGGCGCAGAGCAGCCGGCGACCAGAGAAAGCGCAAGGAAGCCGGAGAGAATTCTAAGATTCATGCGCCCGCAGGCCTCGATCAAATGATGCGTCCCAGGCGAAAAACCTTGCGGATAGCGCTGGGACCGCAAGGATGTAGGCCCATTGTCCAAGAGTCCACCCCACGCCGCGCATGCTGTTCAATTCGCTCCCTTATATTCTGGGCTTCCTGCCGCTGACGCTGGCCGGCTGGTTCGCGCTCGCGCGGATCGCCCCCCGCGCGGGACGGCTGTGGCTGGCCGGCGCTTCGCTGGCGTTCTACGGCTGGTGGGACTGGCGCTATCTGGGTCTGCTGCTGGGCTCGATCGTCTTCAACTATGCGGCGGCCCGGACGATCGCGGGGGCCGGGTCCGACCGGCGGCGCCATGCGCTGCTGACCGCCGCGATCGCGGTCGATCTGGCGCTGCTGGGCTGGTTCAAATATGCCGATTTCTTCCGGGAAAGCCTGGCGGCGCTGGCCGGCACCCATTGGGCGCCGCTGGGCGTGGCCCTGCCGCTCGGCATCTCGTTCTTCACCTTCACCCAGATCGCCTTCCTGGTCGACACCAGCGCCGGCAAGGTGCGCGAGACCGACCCGCTCGACTATCTGCTGTTCGTGACCTTCTTCCCGCATCTGCTGGCAGGACCCGTGCTGCATCACGCCGAGATGATGCCGCAGTTCGCCGATCCGCGGACGACGCGGCCCCGGGCCGAGATGATCTCGACCGGCCTCACCCTGTTCATGGTCGGCCTGGTGAAGAAGGTCGTGCTGGCCGACGGCATCGCGCCGGTCGCGAGCCTGGTGTTCGACGCGACCGCCGCCGGCGGCCAGCCGGGCATGGCCGAGGCCTGGGCGGCGGCACTCGCCTACAGCTTCGAGCTCTATTTCGATTTCTCCGGCTATACCGACATGGCGCTGGGCGCGGCACGCCTGTTCGGCATCGTGCTGCCGACCAATTTCGCCTCGCCCTATCAGGCGGCGAGCCCGATCGAGTTCTGGCGGCGCTGGCACATGACACTGTCGCGCTTCCTGCGCGACTATCTCTACATCCCGTTGGGCGGCAACCGCCTGGGTCCGGCGCGCCGCCATTTCAACCTGTTCCTGACCATGCTGCTGGGCGGGCTATGGCACGGCGCCGCCTGGACCTTCGTCGCCTGGGGCGCGTTCCATGGGCTGCTGCTGATGGCCAATCACGGCTGGCGGGCGCTCGCCGCGCGCTGGGGTTTCGCCAAGGCGACGGCGACGCCGCCGGCGCGGCTTGCCGGCTGGGCGCTCACCTTCCTCGCGGTCATGCTCGGCTGGGTGCTGTTCCGCGCCGACGGGTTCGACACGGCGGCCCGAATGTTCGCGAGCCTCGCCGGCCACGGCGGCAATTTCGCGGCCTTCCTGCCCGGCGCCGACGTCTGGGTCGAACTGGCGGCCTTGGCCGCCATCGCCTTTCTGCTGCCGAACAGCCAGAGCCTGGTGCTGGGCGGCGCCGAGGCCCGCCGCTGGCCCGCTTGGCGCCCCTCGCCCGCCTGGGCGCTGCTGCTGGCCTTGGGCTTCGTCTTGGCGCTGGGCCAGATGTCGGACGTCAGCCCGTTCCTCTATTACCGCTTTTGAAAATAGTCGCGGGTTTAAAAAAATAGCACCGGGGTGTCGTTGACGGGAGGTCTGGCGAAGCGCACAATCATGGGTAGGTTAAACCTGCTTTAGGGGGCCAAAATGGTCGCCGTCTCGTCGCTTGATTTTTCCGTATCCGAACAATTCACGTCGAATACCGACGCCGCCGGCACCAGCAGCCAGTCGGGCGCGTTGCGGGCGGGCGTCGCCGTCGGCACGACGGACGGTGCGAAATATGGCTCCGCCATCATTCTCGACGTCAACCAGCGCCCCGCCTCCAAAAAACTCGCCGACGGCCTCAAGGCGGTCAATACGCTGACCCAGGTCGCGAACTACGCCCGCACCCAGGCGCCGAAGGATGCCGCCGCCAGCCGGCTGGCCCAGGCGATCCAGGAGCTGCGCGCGATCAATCTGGTCGGCGGCGGCATCCGGGCCGTGCAGGAGGCCGTGCGCATCGCCCAGGATATCGCCGGCGCGGTGCGCGATCTGGCTGCCGCCGAACAGGCGATCGCGGCCGATGGCGGCGGCTCGGGCGGGGCCAGCGCCGGCGCCGCCGCGGGCGCGGCGATCAGTGCCGCCCTCAGTGGGTCGTCGAGCGCGCCGGCACCCGGCGCCGCGTCCGCATCGCCATCGGCCGCCACGGCGACCAGCCCGACCGCCGATCCCGGCACGAAGACCCTGCCGGCGCTGGTCGAGGCCGGCTATTCGGGCCAGGTCGGCACGGGCGTGACCGGCCTGATCGCCGGCGCGGCGGGGCTCGGCAGCGGCGCCGCCGCCAATAGCAAGGCCGCGTCGGGCCTCGCCCAGGCGGTGATCGCGGCATTGCAGGCGACCGGCCTGCCGCTCGACGCCTCGAACCTGACCAAGTCGCTGCGGGACCTGATCACCAATCCGCTGCTGGGCGCCCAGGAACTGCAGGCGAGCGCCAAGCAGGCGGGGCTCAACGTCACGGTCGCGAGCTCGCTCCACGTCAAGAACACGCTGACCGACCCGCGCAATGCCGCCGCATCCGGCATCTCGGCCGCCGCCAGCGCGGCCGCCATCAACGATCCCTATGACGAGCTGATCAGGGACGCCGTCGCAGCCTTGGCCGCGATCGGCAAGGGGCTGAAGAAGGCCCTGCCGCCGCTGCTGAATTCGCCCGACAAGAAGGTCGCGCGCCAGGCGAAGAAGGCCCAGGACCAATTCGCGCAAGCCGTGGCCGACACGGTGAAATCGATCGATGATTACTACAGCGCCAAATCCGAGGTCCTGGCCGAGGGCGGCGGCGGCGGCAAGCCCAACCCGGCGACCAAGGCGCAGATCGACGCGGCCGATGCCGTGATCAATGGCCCGAATGCCGGCGACGACAAGGGCGGCACGGTGGGGGCCGATGCCGGCGTCAGCGGCGCCGACACGGCGCTGGGCAACACGGCCGCGGTCGGCGCCGACGGCACCCCGGCGATCGCCCCCGGCTCGGTCGCCGGCACGTCGATCAGCATCCACGTGAGCGTGAACATCCAAGTATAGGCGGAGCCCGGGCAAACCTGCTATCCCGGTCCGGCTTCATTCATCGGGGTTCCCGCTTGCATCGCCGTTACGCCTTTCTGCTGATCCTGTTCTCGGGCGCCCTGGCGGCGGCGCTCGCCGTCTATGGCCGCTCGTTCGAGCCGCTGTCGGGCGATCTCACGCGCATCGGCTGGCGGACTGAGAACGACTTCGGCTGGACGGCGCCCAAGGAACATTTCGAGCCGCTGTCGGCCGCACTCGGCACGCTCGACGCGCATTACGACATGGTCGCGATCGGCGACAGCTTCACCGGCGAATCGCCCTGGCATCCCGGCACGACCTGGCCGCATTACCTGGCGCACGACACCGGCCTGACGGCTGCTATTTTCGACAGCGACGACGACATGGTCGGCCAGTTGCTGGCGAGCCGGCACTTCCAATCCGACCCGCCCGCCGTGGTGATCTACGAGATCGTCGAGCGCAATCTGGTGCCCGATCATCGCAGTTCGGCCGGAGAGGACTGTCCCGCGCCCCCCGATCCCGCCGTGACCCTGACGCCGGGCCCGCCGGGGGCGCCGCCGGTGCCCGCCGTGCGCGCGACCGCGCGGCCCTGGACCGACTGGCCGGCATCCTATGCCGCGGCCTATCTGACGCAGAACCTGCGCCGCCGGCTGATGGGCCACGAGACGACCAATTCGGTCGAGCTGGACCTGACGCGCGGCGGGCTGTTCTCCAGCCGGGCCGACCGCGAGCTGCTGGTCTATGGCGAGGATTTCAACAAGCTCGGCTGGACCGAGGCGGGCTGGCGCGGCGCGGCGTGCAACCTGCTCCGCCTGCAGGCCCGGGTCGAGGCCAACGGCCGGACCCTGTTCCTGGCCATGGTGGCACCGGACAAGCTGACGACCTATGGGCCGTTCCTGGCGGCCGAGAAGTTCCGCGGCATCTCCCACCTGGATCTGCTGGCGCAGTATCCGGCGCTCAACCTGGTGCGGTTCGATCGGGGGTTCGATCCGACCGCGCATATGGACCTCTATCTCCCGAACGACACCCATTGGTCGACGGTCGGGCACCGGCTGGCGGCACGGCTGGTCGAGCAGATGCTGGTCGAGAAGGGCGTGTTGCCGGCGGGGGTGGTGGCGAGGAGGTAGGGAGGGATACCACCTGATCGGCACCAACGGCGACGTCCGGGAAGGTCGAAAACGGATAGGCCGCTTTGGAATACCCATGGTTGTAGGGACGCGCCCCACGATGATTGACCTGCAGTCGGTTTGCCTGGCCCGTCACCAGGTTCATCAGAGCGGTCCATCGACTAAAGGATTGTTTTATGCGGATCGCGGTTTCTACAGCGCCGTGCCTGTCGCCAGCCTTGAGCTGGGCCTCCGAAATCGCAGCCAGTGCGGGGTCGCGCTGACCGAACATGCGCCCGAGCGCTTGCTGGGTCGCCGCCTCGAACTCCTCGCGCGTTGGCGGCGTCTTTGCGTTCGCGTACCCCATCGCGGCCACGATGGCGGCCGTCGCCGGGCTTGGCTTCCCGGTCAGAGGGCCGAGCTCGCTGGTCTTGGCGAA
>JAQGIC010000067.1 GCA_028288725.1 Rhodospirillales bacterium | reverse complement strand
GCCTCGCAAGGCGTCGCCGGTGAGGCGCGCGTCGCCGATCCGTTCGTCGGCGAATTGGTCGCCGCGCGGCAGACCGCCTGGGGCATCCGCGATGCCGCCGGTTCGGAATGTTCGGCCTCGCGCGGCGCCGTCGCCGCCGGCAAGAAGCTGTCGCCGGCCGGGCGCAGCGCGGTCGATCGGCTGCGCGGGGCGGGTGAGGCCGGTTGGCTATCGCTGAAAGGGCTGATGGTCCGTCCGGGCGTGCCCGACAGTCTGCGCAAGGCGCTAGCCGACGCGGATGCCGCCATGGCGAAATCGATCGCGGCGCGTGACGAGGTTTATCAGAAGCTGGACGACAGCGGCACGGCGCCGGTGACGCCGACGCAATGGTCGACGCTGTGCAATGCGCCGTTCGAGGCGATCCTCAAAATCGCGCTGACCGCGCTCGACCTGATGCAGCAGCGGGCCGAGGACCAGCGCGGCGCCGCGCGGTTCACGCTCATGGTGTCGAGCCTCATTCTGTTGCTGGCCCTGATCTCGGCCGGCTTCGTTCTGCGCCAGATCCGCCGGCGCGTCGTGCTGCCGGTCCGCACGCTCAGCGATGCGATCGGCCATCTCTCGCGCCGCGATTACGCGCGCCCCGTGCCTCAGGTCGGTGAAGAGGACGAGTTCGCCGAAATGGCGATGACGCTGGAAGCGCTGCGTCAGAACGCCGCCGAAGCCGATCTGCTGTCGGTCGAGCGGCAGAGGTCGCAGGAGGCCGACCTGGCGCGGGCGGCGCAGCTGGGCACGCTCTGCCACGGGTTCGAGACCTCGGTCGGCCGGACCCTGGGCGCGGTCGGCCAGGCGACCCAGCGGATGATCGCGGCGGCCGAGGCCATGACCGGCACCGCCGGCGACGCCAGCCAGCGGACCGAGGAAATCGCGCGCGCGGTGCAGCAGGCGGCCGAGAGCATCAACGCGGTCGCCGGTGCGGCGGAAGAAATGCGCGCTTCGCTGGCGGAGGTGTCCGACAAGGTCGAACAATCCTCGCGCCTCACCTCGCGGGCCGTGACCGATGCCGAGGCGACCAACCGTGAGGTCGCGCAATTGTCGGATGCCGCGGCCGAGATCGGTCAGGTCGTGGGCGTGATCAGCGCGATCGCGGCGCAGACCAATCTTCTGGCGCTGAACGCGACGATCGAGGCGGCGCGGGCGGGCGAGGCCGGCAAGGGCTTTGCCGTCGTCGCGAGCGAAGTGAAGTCGCTGGCGGCCCAGACCGCGGCTGCGACCGACCAGATCACGCGGCAGGTCGCCGCCATTCAGGGGGCGACCCAGACCGCGGTCCAGGCGATCGGCGGCATCGGCACGCGCATTCGCGAAGTGGATGGCCTGACCGTCGCCATCACCCAGGCCGTCCAGGGCCAGGTCAGCGCGATGAACCAGGTCGCGCGCGACGCCCAGGACGTGGCAACCGTGACCGGACGGGTTTCGAGCCAGCTCGGCGAAGTGCGGACCGCGGCGGCCGAAACGGGTGCCGCGGCCGGACAGGTGCGGGCGACGGCCGACGATCTGGGAGGGCAATCGACGGCGCTCCGCCGCGAGGTCGAACAATTCATCGCCGGTGTCCAGACGGCGTAAGCGCCGGCGAGGCTTTTCCCCCGACAAAAAGGGGGCGGACGGACTTGCGTCCCTTGTGAGCCAAATCACTACGGCTTTGTGCGGGTCCCATGGTAACCAGTGCTGACATTCGAAAGTCTAAAGCAGCGATCGTTCTATAGTCAGGTGGGCCCTGGTCATGTTCTCTTCCTCTGATCTGGTCGTGCGCGCTCGGGCCTTTCTCCTGATGTTCAATGTCGCGCGCGAGGTCCAGACGCCGGTACCGCGCGTGGGCTGTTTGGCTTAGTCCGTCTCGGAGCCCGCATGACCCGCTTCGGGCCGTTTCACCTGTTCGCCGAACGCCGGCTGCTGACCCGAGACGGCGAGCCGGTTCAGCTCGGCGGCCGCGCGCTCGACATCCTGATCCATCTGGCGACCAGACCCGGCGAAATCATCGGCAAGCGCGCGCTGATGGAGGCTGTCTGGCCGGCCCGGGCGGTCGAGGAAAACAATCTCACGGTCCATATTTCGGCGCTGCGCCGGATCCTGGCCGACAAGGCGGACGGGCGCTCGGTGATCCAGACCGTGCCCGGACGCGGTTACGTCTTCGTGAACGACGACGAGGTTCCGGCGCCATCCGGCGGACCCGCGCCGGCGCAGCCGTTCGTTCTGCCGCTGATGGCGCGGCCGCTCAGCAGTTTCGTCGGGCGGGTTCAGGAACGCGCCGCCCTGATCGCCCAGCTTTCGGAGCACGCGCTGGTCACCGTCACCGCCATCGGCGGCATGGGCAAGACGCGTCTGGCGCAGCAGGTGGCGATCGAAGTGGCGCCGGCCTATCCGGACGGCGTGCATATCGCCGAACTGGCGAGCGTCGAGCATCCGGCACTGGCCGCCGAGCATATCGCGGCGCTGTTCCCGCTCGGCTCCGCCGATCGTCCGGCGACCGAGCGGCTCGTTGGATTGCTGCGCAACCGGCGCCTGCTGCTGGTGCTCGACAATTGCGAACATCTGATCGAACCGGTCTCCAAGCTCGCGTCCGAGATCCTGGCGCAGTGTCCGGGTGTGTCGATCCTGGCGACCAGCCGCGAAGCCCTGCGCGTCGCCGGCGAGCGCGTGTTCCGGCTGCGCCCGTTGCAGGTCCCGGGCGGGACCGACGGGTTGAGCGCTGCGGAAGCCGTTCGCTACGACGCGGTCGCCCTGTTCGTCGAGCGGGCCACGGCCACCGTCCCGGGTTTCGTGTTCGACGATGCCGCCGTGCCGGCCATCGCCGACATCTGCACCCAACTGGACGGCATCGCGCTGGCGATCGAGATGGCGGTGCCGCGTCTGCGCATCCTGACGCTGGATCAGGTCGCCCAGAGCCTGCACGAAAGCCTGCGCGTGCTGACCGCCCCCGATCGGACCGCCGTGCCGCGCCATCGCACGCTCCGCGCCATGATGGATTGGAGCTACGCCTTGCTGTCCGCGGGCGAGCAGACGCTGCTCCGCCGGTTGTCCGTCTTCGCCGGCGCCGCCGATTTCGCGGCGGTGTCCGCGGTTGCCGGGGGCGACGGCAACGCCGAGGCTGATCTGCTCGATCAACTGGCCGGGCTGGTCGACAAGTCGCTGGTGGTCGCCGACACCGCCGCGCGGCCGGTCCGCTATCGCTTGCTGGAGACGGTGCGGCACTATGCGCGGGACCGGCTGGCCGAAAGTGGCGAGGCCGGCCTGCGCCACCGCCATGCCCATCACTATGCCGACAAGTTCGAGGCGGCGGCGGCGGCATGGCCGACCATGGCCTCCCCGGAGTGGCTGGGCACGGTTGCGGCCGATGCCGATGAATTGCGCGCCGCCATGAGCTGGTGCTTCTGCGCGGGCAACTATCCGGACCTCGGCCTGCGCCTCGCGGGGGCCAGCACGCCGCTCTGGTGGGAACTGCCGAACCTGCCGTTGCGCGAGGGCCGCGGCTGGTTCGACCGGGCGATTGCGCACATCGGTCCCGACACGGCGCCCCTGGTCGCGGCCCGCGTCTGGCTCGGCCATTCCTGGCGCGACGTCCGGCTCGGCGATACCGAAAACTTCCCGTCGGCCGAGCGCGCGGTGGCGCTGTTCCGCGCGGCTGGCGATCTGACCGGCCTGGGCGCCGCCTTGTGGCGCGCCGGCAGCGCCATCCTGACCAGCGAAACCCATGCCGAAGCCGAGTGCTACCTGGTCGAGGCCGAGCGCGTGCTGCGCCGGGTGGCGCCCGGCAAATGGCTGACGCTGTGTCTGGTCAAGTTGGGCGATCTGCGCATGCGCCATGGCGAAGATCGGTCGGCGCTCGCCGCCTATGAAGAGGCGATGGCGCTCGCGCGCAGGACCCGCCATTGGTACGGCTTGATGAACGGCGGCAGCAATATGGCCGAGATGCTGTTCCATCTGGGCCGCCGTGCCGAGGCGCTGAATCAGTTGCGGGGGTTGCGCGACGAACTGCCGATCGCGCTGCGCGCGCCGCTGACCGCCACGCTCGCGGCGCATCTGGTCATCGCGGACCTGTCCGGCGATGCTGCCGATGCGATCGCGGAGGTGGTGGATATCGCGCCGGCCATCGGCTTCGGGGCGGCACTCGCCTGGGCGATCGAGACGCTGGCGCTGCTGCTGGCGCGAGACGGCGATGTTGCGGCGGCGGCCCGCCTGGCGGGCTATGCCGGCACGGTCCTGCCGTCGCCCGCGACGCGCGCCGGAGCGCGGCGCGCCGTGTTCGCGGAGTTGAATGCCGTGCTGGCGAGCCTGCTGTCCGCGGGCGAGCGGCACGATCTGGAGCTCCAGGGGGCCGCCTGGTCCGAGGCGGCCGCCGTATCGGCATCCTGGCTGGCGCTCGCAGCGCGCACCCAGCGCCAGCCTCAGATCATTTAGCAACAATTAGCCCAGGGTGTCCGTACCGGCGGTCCATGATGTGCGCTGAAGTTCCTTAAAGCCGTGCACGTGCGGTGCCTAGAGCAAGATCCGATTTCTAGAAATCGGATCTTGCGCAAACGTTATTGGTCTGGAGCGATTTCTGTTCGTTTGGATGAGTCCATCCAAACGGAAGGCGCTAGGGGAAAGCACATGACCCTCCGGCTCGGCCAGACGGCGCCTGACTTCGAACAGGACACCGCCAACGGGAGCATTCGCTTCCACGAGTGGCTGGGGGCGTCCTGGTGCATGCTGTTCAGCCATCCACAGAACTTCACGCCCGTCTCCGCGACCGAACTGGCCGCGGTCGCCCGGCTTGCGCCGGAATGGGCCCGGCGCGGCGTCAAGGTCGTCGGCCTGTCCGCCGACACCGCCGAAGGCCATATCGCATGGCTCGCGGATGTGGAGGATGGCCAATCCTGCATGATCGATTTTCCGGTGATCGCCGATTGCGACCGGACGGTTTCGATGCTCTACGGCCTGATGGACGGGGCGGCGACCGTGCCCGCGATCTTCGTGATCGATCCGGCCAAGATCGTGCGGCTCGTCATGGCGTATCCGGCCTGCACCGGCCGCAACTTCGCCGAAATCCTGCGCGCGATCGACAGTCTGCAACTGGCCGACGCCCATGCGGTCGCGACGCCGGCCGGCTGGGTCGCGGGGCAGGATGTCTTCATCGCGCCGGCATTGTCCGACGCCGAGGCCGCGGCCCGGTTCGCCGGCGGCTGGACCAGCCCGAAGCCCTACTTGCGCGTCGTCCCCCAACCGATGCACGATCCTGATCGGCGGGTCACGCCATAGCGCAAGCTCCTTGGCATGCAACTTGCTAAACGACCGACGAGTTCACGTCGGCTAGCTTGGGAGGCTTCAATGAAAATAGCGCGCGTCTTATCGGCAATCGGGTTGGCCACGGCTCTGGTCGGAACCGCCGCCCAGGCGAAGGAATGGAAGACCGTCCGGATCGGCATGGACGCGACCTACGCGCCGTTCGAATCCGTCAACGAAAAGGGCGAGATCGTCGGCTTCGAGGTCGACTATGCCAAGGCGCTCTGCGCGAAGATGAAGCTGACCTGCACGTTCCAGAACCAGGATTGGGACGGTGTCATCCCGGCGTTGCTGGCGAGCAAGTTCGACGTGATCTTTTCGAGCATGAACGAGACCCCGGCCCGCGCGCAGAAGGTCGCCTTCTCCGATGTCTATTACGCGACGGCACCGGTGATCATGGGGCCGGTTGCCAACAAGAGCGACGACGTGTCCCCGGCGGCGCTCAAGGGGAAGGCCGTCGGGTCGCAATCCTCGACGACCTTCGCGAACTACATCCAGAAGACCTATCCGGACTCGACCTACAAAGGCTATCCGGGCGCCGATGAACCGAACCTGGATCTGGCCAGCGGTCGCCTCGACTATGTCGTGACCGATATCCTGGTTGCCGAAACCTTCATCGAGAAGAGCGGCAACGGCTGCTGCCGTATCATCACCGAGATCAAGCGCACGCCCGACATCTTCGGCCCGGGCGTGGGCGCCGCCTTTCGTCCCGACGATACCGATCTGCGCGACATGTTCAACAAGGCGATCAAGGAACTCGACGACGACGGCACCTATAAGAAGATCGAGGCCGGATACTTCAAGATGGACATCCGGGGAAAGTAAGGCCCCGGTGCCCGACCTGCGCAACGAGGTTGACCGTTGACCTGGTTCGACCTGCTGTTCGGCGCCCATGGCTGGGCCCCCCTCTTGCTGAGGGGGGCCCTGACCACGGCCTTGCTCGCGATTGCGGTCGTGCCGTTCGGCTTCGGCGGCGGCCTATTGCTGGCTTTGCTGAAATCGGCGCCCAGCCGCCTGGTGCGGGTGCTGTGCGAAGGCTACACCACCTTCTTTCGCGGCATTCCCGACCTCTTGGCGCTGTTCATCGTCTATTTCGGCCTGCAGGCGCTGATCGATAAGCTGAGCCACGCATTCGGCGATGAGCTGCATTTGGAACTGAACGCCTTCGTTGCCGGCGTGATCGCGCTGTCGGTCGTGGTCGCCGCCTATTCGAGCGAGGTTTGGATCTCCGCTCTGAAGGCGATCCCGCCGGGCCAGATCGAGGCGGCGCGCGCGCTCGGGCTGGACCGGCGCCGTGTGTTCATGCAGGTCGTGCTGCCGCAGCTCGGCCGCGTGGCATTGCCGGGCCTCGGCAACATCTGGACCATCCTGGTCAAGGACACCTCGCTCGTCTCCACGCTCGCCGTGATGGATCTGCTGCGCGCCGCGTCCGAGGCCAGCAAGGCGACCGCACGGCCGCTGCTGTTCTATACAGTCGCCGCCGCAGTCTATCTGGTCGTCAGCGTTCTGTCGGGCATCACCCAGGAATATCTCGAAAGACGCGCGAACCGGGGCTACGTCTGATGGGTGATTTCCTCGGATTCCTCTTCAATATCGACATGCTGGCGACATGGTGGCCGCGCATCCTGGGCGGCCTTCAGATCACCGTCGAGACGGTGCTGCTCTCCTGCTCGCTCGGATTTCTGCTGTCCTACCCGATCTGCCTCGCTCGGCAATCCAAGAGCCAGTTGTTGTCGAAGCTGATGCTGAGCTACATCACCTTCTTCCGCGGCACGCCGCTCCTGTGCCAGCTCTATCTGGTCTACTACGGCGCCGGCGAGATCCGGCCGTTCCTGACTTCGATCGGGCTCTGGTGGTTCTTCCGCGAGTCGTTCTTCTGCGCGGTCTTCTCGTTTACGCTCAACACGGCGGCCTATCAGGCCGAGATCCTGCGCGGCGCGCTCACCTCGGTCTCGCGCGGCCAGACCGAGGCGGCGCGATCGATGGGCCTGTCGCCCTATCGGATCGCGCGGCACGTGATCTGGCCGCAGGCGCTCCTGGTGGCGTTGCGCCCGCTCGGCAATGAGCTGATCAGCATCATCAAGGCCAGCGCCTTGACCGCGATCGTCACGCTGCCGGACCTGATGGGGGTCACGCGGATCATCTTCGCGCGGACGTTCGATTTCTCCATCTACCTCTATTGCGCGCTGATCTATCTGGCCATGACCGAGGGCATCCGCCGGCTGTGGAACGTGATCGAGCGGGCGCTGTCGAAGCATCTGGCATTGGCGCGCGGCGGCGGCGCTTTCAGCGCGGTGGCGGTGATGCCGCCGAACGAGGGCGCGATCGACGCCTGATCGGCTTGGACGCCCCGCGCCGAGTTGCCTATTATCCGATCGGTCGAAGGGGAAAAGATGAGCGGATGCCGGTTCCACGCCCAGGCCTGCGTCCGCCATCCGAAACCCGAAGAATAACAATCGGGTACACGAGGGTCCATGTGCGAACTGCTGGGCATGAGCGCCAACGTGCCGACCGATATCTGTTTCAGCTTCGCCGGCCTGCTGCGGCGCGGCGGCGAGACCGGCCCGCATGGCGACGGCTGGGGCATCGCCTTCTATGACGGCAAGGCCTGCCGGACCTTCCACGATCCGCAGCCGAGTGCCGATTCCGAGATCGCGAAATTCGTGCGCTCCTATCCGATCAAGAGCCGGATCGCGATCAGCCATATCCGCCGCGCCAATCGCGGCCGCGTCTCGCTCGAAAATACGCATCCCTTCACCCGCGAGCTTTGGGGCCGCAGCTGGACCTTCGCGCATAACGGTCAGCTGCGCGGCATCAAGCGCTGGCCGCTCGAGTATTACCGGCCGATCGGCGGGACCGACAGCGAACATGCCTTCTGCTGGATGCTGGACCAGTTGCGCGCCCGCTGGAAAGACGCACCGAAGCCGACCGTGCTGGATAGCGCGATCCGGGACCTGTGCCGGCAAATCGAGGCGCTGGGCGTGTTCAATCTGCTCTTGAGCGACAGCCGCTCGCTCTATTGCCATTGCAGCTCGCGCCTGTCGCTCCTGACCCGGCGTGCGCCGTTCGGGCACGCGACCCTGATCGACGAGGACCTGAAGGTCGATTTCGCCAGCGAGACCTCGCCCGACGACGTGGTCACTGTCGTGGCGACCCGGCCGCTGACCAAGGATGAGACCTGGACCGAGCTTGCCCGCGGCACGCTCTCGGTGCTGCGCGGGGGCGAGTTGGTCGGCTAAGCGGCCGCTGCCGTCGCCTGGCCTGAAACGGCATCCGCCGCCCGGGCGGGATGCTTCGGGCGGCGGAGATAGGCTTTCTTGGATTTGACGACCCGCGGTCGGTATTTCGGCGACCGCAGGTCCTTGGCGATCGCGTTTCTCTTCGCGGTCATGGTCGGACGCCTTCGGCGGTCGGGATCGACCGGCGCTTCATACACCCAAAACCGTGCATGGCGCCATGCGGAGCCTGCGCTTTTGTTGCACCACAACACGGCTGGCCCTATGGTCGCGGCCAATCCGGCAGCAGCGGCGTCCCATGACCGATCTTTCGCATATCCGCAATTTCTCGATCGTCGCCCATATCGACCATGGCAAGTCCACCCTTGCCGACCGTCTGATCCAACATTGCGGAGGGCTGGAAGCCCGCGAGATGCGCGAGCAGGTGCTCGACAGCATGGATATCGAGCGCGAGCGCGGCATCACCATCAAGGCCCAGACCGTCCGACTGACGTACAAGGCCAATGACGGGCAGACCTACACGCTCAATCTGATGGACACGCCGGGCCACGTCGATTTCGCCTATGAGGTCAGCCGGTCCTTGGCCGCCTGCGAGGGCTCGCTGCTGGTGGTCGATGCGAGCCAGGGCGTCGAGGCCCAGACGCTCGCCAACGTCTATCAGGCGATGGATGCCGGGCATGAAATCGTGCCGGTCCTGAACAAGATCGACCTGCCGGCGGCCGAGCCGGAGCGGATCAAGCGCCAGATCGAGGATGTGATCGGGCTCGACGCGTCCGACGCTGTCGAGATCTCGGCCAAGACCGGCCTCAACATCGACAAGGTGCTGGAAGCGCTGGTCGCCCGCCTGCCGGCGCCCAAGGGCGATGCCGAGGCGCCGCTGAAGGCGCTGCTGGTCGACAGCTGGTACGACGCCTATCTGGGCGTGATGATCCTGGTGCGCGTGCGCGACGGCGTGCTGAAGAGCGGCATGAAGATCCGCATGATGAACTCGAACGCGATGCACACGGTCGAGCGGGTCGGCTTCTTCACGCCCAAGGCCGTGCTGACCGGCGTGCTGAGCCCGGGCGAGATCGGCTTCATCACCGCGGGCATCAAGGCGGTCGCCGATACCAACGTCGGCGACACCATCACCGAGGAACGTCGTCCCGCGGCCGAGCCGCTGCCGGGCTTCAAGCCGTCCGTGCCGGTCGTGTTCTGCGGGTTGTTCCCGGTCGATGCCAACGACTATGAGCATCTCAGGGACAGCATCGCCAAGCTGCGCCTGAACGACGCCAGCTTCGCGGCCGAGGCCGAGACGTCGGCGGCGCTGGGCTTCGGCTTCCGCGTCGGCTGCCTGGGCCTGTTGCATCTGGAGATCATCCAGGAGCGGCTGGAGCGCGAGTTCAATCTCGACCTGATCACGACCGCGCCCAGCGTCGTCTATCACGTCTATCTCAACAACGGCGAGATGATGCAGCTGCATAATCCCGTCGACATGCCCGACCCGGTCAAGGTCGAGCGGATCGAGGAGCCCTGGATCAAGGCGACGATCCTGGTGCCCGACGAATATCTAGGCACGATCCTGGCGCTCTGCACCGAGCGGCGCGGCATTCAGGTCGACCTGACCTATGCCGGCAATCGCGCCATGCTGGTCTATAAACTGCCGCTGAACGAGGTCGTGTTCGATTTCTACGACCGGCTGAAGTCGGTCAGCCGCGGCTATGCCAGCTTCGATTACCAGATCGACCATTACGAGGAAGGCGACCTCGTGGTCATGAACATCCTGGTCAATCACGAGCCGGTCGACGCGCTCGGCACCATCGTCCATCGCAGCCAGGCCGATTATCGCGGCCGGGCGCTGGTCGCGCGCCTGAAGGACCTGATCCCGCCGCAGCTGTTCCAGATCGCCATCCAGGCGGCGCTCGGCGGCCGGGTCATCGCGCGCGAAACGGTCCGGGCCATGCGCAAGGACGTGCTGGCCAAATGCTACGGCGGCGACATCAGCCGCAAGCGCAAGCTGCTCGACAAGCAGAAAGAGGGCAAGAAGCGCATGCGGCAATTCGGCAAGGTCGAAATCCCGCAGTCGGCCTTCCTGGCCGCGCTCAAGATGCACGACGACTGAAGTACGGATCCGATCGCTTTCGATCGGATCCGTGCCATCGGCACGGCCGGGGGAACGGGGAGAAGTCGATGCGGACGATCGCGCTCGCCATCTTTCCCGGCGTCCAGGCGCTCGACGTCGCGGGGCCGCTCGATGTCTTCGCCGAGGCGAACGGCTTTCTGCCGGAGGCCGAGCGCTATGCGATCACCGTGGTGGCGGTGGAGCCGGGGCCCTTCCGCGCGTCCAACGGACTGATGATGAGCCCGGACCGGCTGGTCGGTGTGCCGGGCGATTGCTACGACATGGTCCTGGTGGCCGGCGGCCCGGCCTTGCCGACCACGGCGCCCGACAACCGGCTCACCGCCTGGCTGCTCGAGGCGACGCCGCGATGCCGGCGCTATGGCTCGGTCTGCACCGGTGCGTTCGTGCTCGGCCACGCCGGCCTGCTCGACGGCAAGCATGTCACGACCCATTGGCAGGATGCACCGGCGCTGGCAGATCAATTCCCGGCGGCGCGGGTCGATTTCGACCGGATCTATCTGCGCGACGGCGCGCTCGTGACCTCGGCCGGCGTCACCGCCGGGATCGATCTGACCCTGGCGCTCGTGGCCGAGGATCACGGGTCCGCCCTGGCGCTTACGGTCGCGAAGCGGCTGGTGGTTGCGGCCCAGCGTCAGGGCGGCCAGTCGCAATTCAGTCCCTACCTGACGGCGCCGGCCGACGAGACCTCGCCGGCCGCCAAGGTTCAGGCTCATGTCCTGGCCCATATCGCCGATCGTTTCACCGTCGATCGGCTGGCCGGCATCGCCGGCATGAGCGTGCGCAACTTCGCCCGGGTGTTCGCCCAGGAAGCGAGCGTGACGCCCGCGGAATTCATCGAACGGGCGCGGGTCGATGCCGCGCGCAATCTGCTCGAAGGCAGCGATATGGCCCTGAAGGCCGTGGCGTTCCGCTGCGGCTTCGGCAGCGCCAACCGGATGCGGATCGTGTTCGGCAAGCGTCTGGGCCTCACGCCGACGCAATATCGCGCAAGTTTTCTGCGAATGCCGTCCTGACGGCCGAAAACCGATGCTGTTTGGCCGAGTTCGATGCCGCGCGCCGGATGAGGCCGGGGCCCCGACCATGGGAAACTCTCCGCCATAGACAACCGCCTTGGAGAGCGACCATGGACCAATCGATCGCCGGTATCAAAATTCCCGACAGCGCTTTGGCGCGCGAAGTGACCGAACTGGTCAGGGACACCGCGTCACCGCTGCTGTTCCATCATTCGACCCGCGTCTATTTGTTCGGCGCGCTCGCAGGGCGGCGTCGTGAGCTGACGTTCGATCCTGAACTGCTTTACATCGGCGCCATGTTCCACGACATCGGCCTGACCGAGGCCCATCGCCATTCGCACGACCGGTTCGAGGTCGACGGCGCCAATGCCGCACGGGACTTCATGCGGCGGCATCGGTTGCCGGAGGCATCGATCGATCTGGTCTGGGATGCCATCGCCCTGCACACCACGCCGGGCATTCCGCAGCACAAGAAGCCCGAAGTGGCGCTTGTGACGGCCGGTGTCGAAATGGATGTGCTGGGCCTGGATTTCGAGGCTTTCTCGGACGCCCAGCGCGCCGAGGTCGTCGCGGCCCATCCGCGCGGCGGCCATTTCAAGGAAAACATCATCCAGGCGTTTGCCGACGGCATGAAACACCGGCCGGACAGCACCTTCGGCACGGTCAATGCCGATGTGCTGGCACTCAAGGACCCGCAGTACCGCCGGGTCGATTTCTGCGCGGTCATCCGGAATTCGCACTGGCCTGAATGAACCAGTGAAAGGTTTGAGACGTTAAACGAGATTGGCCTGGGAAAACGGCCGGGTTCCGTAATTATTCGCTTGGCCCGGCCGAAAGAATTCCCGCCACGATAGGCGGTACTCTCGGGGAACTTTCACCATAGGGCGAATGTTCTCCAGTCACTATGATCAAGCTCAAATATATCGCAGGTGCTGGTCTGCTGCTGCTTGCGGCCGGCTGCACCGAAACCAAGGTTGTCACGAGTAATTACGATGCTCAGCTCAACCAGTTCCTCAACCAGCCGGAAAGCTCGGTCGTTGCAAGCTGGGGTGAACCCTCCGTGCGCACTAAGCTCAAAGGTGGCGGCGACGCCCTTGTGTTCGTCGTCCTCGACGATACCGGCTCCAACGCCTGCTCGACCGTCATGTCGTCGGACAGCGGCCATACGATCCGCAGTTACAGCTACGCGGGCAATGGCTGCCATTCCCCGACGCGTACGGCCAATGTCGTTCCCATGAACCGCATATCGAACTAGACCCGCCAACCCCTCGGCCTCCGGGCCGCGTGTCGACCATCCCAGAGGCAGGCCATGAAACCCCTGCCGGGGAACAAGAATGTTCCAAAGGACTATTCCATTGGCTTCGCTCGGGTCCGGTCCGCCGGCCCCGAGCGAAGCCGTGCGCGTCCGGCTGTGGTTAGAGCCTGATCCGATCAAACCGGCTCGGTTTGATCGGTGAATCAGTCTCTAAATATTTGATTTAGAGTGCGATTCAGATATGAGGCCGAGCAGGCCTCATATCATCGCGCTCTAGAACTCGCCTTCCAGTTCCTCGATCTCGTCGCGCTCGCGCGCCGCGGCCTCGATCCATTCGACCATGGCGGGCATTGCCAGGATCAGGCGGCAATAGTCGGCGCTCCGGGCATCGACCGTGACGTCGTAGGTCTTGAAGCGCGTAGCGACCGGGGCGAACATCGCGTCGGCCACCGTCGGGTGCTCGCCGAACAGGAACGGCCCGCCGGAAAGCGCGATACATTCGCGCCAGATCGTCGTGATCCGGTCGATGTCGGCTTGGGCGCCCGACCAGACGCTGAACCCGGGGCTGTATTTCCTGAGATTGACCGGCAGGCCGGAGCGTAGCGCGCTGAAACCGGAATGCATCTCGCCCGAGACCGACCGGCAGCGGGCGCGGGCTGCCCGCTCCTGCGGCAACAGGCCGGCTTCGGGGCGGATTTCGTTCAGATACTCCGCGATCGCGAGCGTATCCCAGATGGTCATACCGTCATGGATCAGGCGCGGCACTAGGGTCGACGGCGACAGGACCAGCAATTCGGCCCGCATGGACGGATCGGCCGACGAGATGATTTCCTCGTCGAATTCCAACCCGGCCATGCGGCAGAGCAACCAGCCCCGAAGCGACCAGGACGAATAGTTCTTGCTGCTGATGACGAGCTTTGCCTTGGTCATATCGGGGACGCTCCCTGGCCGAACAGAATTGAGCACGGATGCTCAAGCAAGATCAGGACCAGCCGTCACGCGGCTCACGGCGGATCGTTGCCGGCACCACCGCCTTGGGTTGGATTGGTCGCGGGAAAGATCTGCCGCATGAAGGCCTGGATCGACCCTTTGACGACCGGATCGTTCGCCGCCACGGCGACGGGCAGGGTCCCGTTGGCACCGCCCATCAGTTCGCCTGCGCGGCAGAAGACGGCGGCGAGACCGATCCGCCCGTCCGACGAGGGGGCGGCGGGCAGGGACTGAATCGTGCGCGCGTCGATCTCGCACAATTGCTCCAAGCCGGTCCCGGGGGTCGGATTGAACACCATCAGTACGCGATAGGGCGAGCGACCGACGGTTTCGGTGGTGAATTTCGTGTTGTAGAAGCCGCCGTCCTGCATGGCGGCGATGACGGCACCGGTTTCATCCGTCGCCTTGAGGTTCGGGTAGGGGCCGCCGCGCACGAAGGTCTGGATCGGGCCATAGAGCGCCTGCTCGCCGGGCAGATAGCTCGGGTTATAGCTGTTGCCCCCGATAAAGCTTTGGTTGTCGGCGCAGGCGGTCAGCATTAACGGAATGATCAGGGCGAGATTGGATTTCATGCACATGCTCCATATCCAAGTAACGTGATTTTACCTCCCCTAGACCGCTTTCGATAGAAAACATATTCCCCTCGGGCAATGTTGCGACAATCCGCCCTGCGCCCTTGGCGCTTCCGGCCCTCCTTCGGTAGAGTGCCGGCCATGTCGAACATGAAACACCTGCTCCGCAGCACCTTTCTCGGTGCCTTCGCCCTGGTCGTCTGGATTTTGACCGCGCTGCCCGCCACGGCGGCCGCGACGCCGGCACAAGTCGCCGACCAGGCCGGCGTCTCCGCCGCCGATATCGACAAGCTGGTGTCGACCCTGCAGGACGACCAGAAGCGCCAGCAATTGATCAAACAGCTGCAGACGCTGAGCGCCGCCGAGAAGGGCGCGGCGCCGGCCATGCCGCCGACCCCGTCGGACCTTCTGTCCGTCGTCACCGACCATCTGCAAAGTATCGGCTCCGACATGGTCGATGCCACGACCGTGCTGGTCGCCGCCCCCAATCTGATGGGTTGGTTCAACCGGCAAGTTCGCGATCCGACGGCGCTGGCCAGTTGGGAAGAGGTCGGGCAGAACGTCGGCCTGATCCTGGCGGCGGCCATTCTGGCCGATGTGGTGATGCGCCAGATCGCCAGGCTGATCCACGGGCGCGCGAGCCGGCGGGTGCCGACGACCTGGATCGGTCGCATCGGCATGCTGCTGCTGTCGATCCTATTGGCCGCCATTCCGTTCTGCGCGTTCCTGATCGCGGCCGATCTGGCCGCCGAATATCTGCAGCCGCGGCTGTCGACCCGTCGCGTGTTGATCGTGCTGATCCACGCCTGGGTCTATGCGCGGCTGATCATCGTGACCTCGTGGGCGCTGCTGCTGGCACCCAGGACCGCCGGTTGGCGCCTGGTCCCGGTCAGCGAGGAAACCGCGAACTACCTGTTCATCTGGGTCCGGCGCTTCACCCAGGTCGCGTTCTACGGCTTCGCGCTGATCCCGGCCTTCTGGTGGCTGGGCGCGCCCGGTGCGGTCAGCGCGATCGTGCAGAAGCTGGTGGCGCTGCTGTTGACCGTGCTCGGCATCCTGTTCGTGCTGCAGAACCGCCAGGCGGTCGCTCAATGGATCCGGCCGCATCGCCGGCCCATCGCCGATCCCGAAGGCGCCGCCGACGCCTCGGCCACGCGCGACACCGACGGCGAAGAGCCGCCGCAGGTCAGTGGCACCATCGAGGTCGTCCGCCATCGCCTGGCCGAGATCTGGCATGTGCTGGCCATCGTCTACATGGTGACGATCTTCGCGGTCTACGCGCTGAAGATCGAAGGCGGCTTCATCTTCGTCTTCCGCGCGACGGCAATCACCGTCGCGATCCTGATCGCGATCCGCCTGCTCGGCCGGGGCATCCGGCGCCTGACCGAGCGCGGCTTCGCCATTCCGGCCGACCTGCGCGACCGCTTCCCGACCTTGGAGGGGCGCGCCAACCGCTATGTGCCGGTTCTCAACGCCGGCGCTATCGTCGTGCTCTGGGCCTTTGCCGCCCTGGGGCTGCTCCAGGCCTGGGGCTTCGGCTCCTTCGCCTGGCTGTCGAGCGCCACCGGCCGGCAATTGACCGGCTCGGCCGTCACCATCATCATCATCCTGTCCGTCGCCTTCGGCTGCTGGGAAATCTTCAACGCCGCGATCGACCGCTATCTGGCCGGCGTCGATTCCCGGGGCCAGCGCGTGTCGCGCAGTGCGCGCGTGCGCACGCTGCTGCCGTTCGCGCGCAACGCGGTCTGGATCTCGCTGCTGCTGCTGGTGGTCCTGCTGGTCCTGTCCGAACTCGGCATCAATATCGCGCCGCTCTTGGCCGGCGCCGGCGTGGTCGGCCTGGCCATCGGCTTTGGTTCCCAGGCGCTGGTCAAGGACATCATCACCGGCCTGTTCATGCTGGTCGAGGATACCATCGCCGTCGGCGAGATCGTCGACTTGGGCGGCGGCAATACCGGCGTGATCGAGGCGATCTCGATCCGCACGATCAAGCTGCGCGACAATGCCGGCAGCGTGCATACCATTCCC
Source organism: Rhodospirillales bacterium (assembly GCA_028288725.1). Lineage (GTDB taxonomy): Bacteria > Pseudomonadota > Alphaproteobacteria > ATCC43930 > CGMCC-115725 > Aliidongia. Next base: position 23,996 of record JAQGIC010000067.1, on the reverse strand, counting down.
TACAGCACGGTCACGCAGGTGCGGAACCTGACCAAGGATTTCGCCTATCACGTGATCGACCTGACCGTCGCCTACGGCAGCGATCCGGACGAGGTCATCGCATTGCTGAAATCGGTCTATGACGACATGAAGCAGGATCCGGCGTTCGGGCCGTTCATGATCGCCGAGATCGAGATCTTCGGCCTCAACGGCTTCGCGCCCAACACGATCAATTTCCAGGGCCGCATCAAGACCCTGCCGATGAAGCAATGGGCGATCGGACGCGAGTACAGCCGGCGGCTGAAGCGCGCCCTAGACGCGGCGAAGATCTATCTGCCGGGCATGGTGCCGGGGGCGATCCAGACGATCGATTTCGGCGATCGCGCGGCACAGGTCATGAGCGAGTTGCGGTTCGCCGCCCCACCGCCGCCCGCTTCGGCTTCGGCTCCGAAACCCGAGCCGAAGCCGAAGCGGGTGCCGCGCAAACCGGTCGTCAAGTCGGCTTAGCGCGATGACATGAGGCCAACTCGGCCTCCTGTCATCGCGCATATGTTTAAAGACTGATTCACCGATCAAACCGAGCCGGTTTGATCGGAGGCACCCGTCGTTCCAGCCAGTCCCACAGCCGTCCGTCGCGAAAATCATCGATCGCCTGCACCGCGCCTTCGCGCAACAGGTCGGCCTCGCGGAGCGAGGTCAGCATGCCGAAGGTCGGCAGACCGGCCGCGACCGCGGCACGCAGGCCCGAAAGCGAATCCTCGAAGGCGACCGCGTTCGAGGCTTGAGAGCCCAGGGCGTCCAACGCGGTCAGGTAGGGCTCCGGATGCGGCTTGGATCGGCCGACCTCGTCGCCGGCGATCACGCAGTCGAACCGATCGGACAGGCCCAGTGCCGCCAGGACCAGCGTCGCGTTGGCGCGCGGCGCATTGGTCACCACGGCGCAGGGCAGGGCGTGCCGGCTGGCCCATCGCAGCAATTCGGGCAGTCCCGGCGTGGGATCGAGAGGGCCGACGAAGGAGCGGTACAGGCTCTCCTTGCGATCGGACAGGACGACATGCTCGTCGACCGATCGGCCTGGAAACGCATGGGCCATGATCCGCTCGTTCGATTGGCCGGAGATATGGGCGTTGAAATAGTCCAGATCGATCGGCCGACCGAAGACCGTTTCGAAGGCCTTCAGATGCAGCGCTTCGGTATCGGCCAGCGTGCCGTCGAGATCGAACAGCAGGGCGAACCTCATTCCGCCCCCTCGACCAGGCTACGCAACGCCTCCGGGTCCGCCGCATTCAGCACGCGCTCGGCGACCGCGCGGCCGAAGCCGGCGCGGGCGAAGCTGCCCAGATCCTTCTGGCGGAACTCGCCGCGCTGTTCCGGCAGCCGATAAGGTCCGAGCCGGCGGCGGCGGGCGAGGGCGGCGGCGGCGGCCAGATCGCCGCCCGGCCGGGCCGAATGGCCGCTCTCGCCGTCGGCCTCGTCCAGCGTGGCGCCGATCAGATCGCGATCGATGCCCTTGTCGGCGAGCGAAGCGGCAATCTTGCGAGCCGACGCGCCGCGCCGGTGCAGACGCGCCGCCCGTGCCTCGGCATAGACCTTGTCGTCGAGCATGCCGGCGCCGAGGAAACGCTGAATCAGCGCCTCGACCGCGGCGGCGCCGGCGGCCGGGTCGGTGCCATGAATCTGCACGGACCGCTGCACCCGCCGCATTAGCACGCGCCGGAGATTGGCCGCCGAGCTGGCGAAACGCTCCAGATGGAACAATGCCACCCGCTCCAGCCGCTCGGGCGTCGCAGGCTTCGGGCCCGGGCGGCGGCCGGGGGTGGGTTGCTTCGGATCTTCGTTCGTCACCCGCCCAGGCTAGCATGGGTGCCCAGGCCCTGGGCAGGCTTGTTTCACCCGGCTCGCGGGTCTAGGGTCGCCGCCGATTTATGGGTCATATGTTTAGAGACGGATTCAGCGATCATTTCGAGCGGACATGATCGCATCCGGCTCTAGGCAAGTGTAGGAGCACTTCCGTGGCGCGGGTGGCGATCGGTGAGACCAGGCAGTTCGGGGCGGTCAATTGGCTGGGCTTCTGGACGCTCTACGAGAAGGAATGCCGGCGCTTCATCAAGGTCTATACCCAGACCCTGCTGGCGCCGATGGTTACGACCCTGCTCTATCTGTCGATCTTTCTGCTGGCGCTGGGCGGGGCCGATCGCATGGTCGGCGGCGTGCCCTATGGCACGTTCCTGGCGCCGGGCCTGATGATGATGGCGATGACCCAGAATGCCTTCGCCAATACCTCGTCCTCGATCGTCATTTCCAAGGTCCAAGGCAATATCGTCGATTTGCTGATGCCGCCGATCTCGCCGGCCGAGGCCGTGCTGGCCATGGCGCTGGGCGGGGCTACGCGCGGCGTGGTGGTCGGCTGCGCAGTCTCGGCCGCGGTCCTGCCGTTCGTGGACCTGCCGCTTCAATCGCTGGGCCAGGTGCTGTTCTTCGGCTTCTTCGGCTCGCTCATGCTGTCGCTGCTCGGCATCGTCGGCGGGATCTGGTCGGAGAAGTTCGATCAGATCGCGGCGGTGACGAATTTCATCATCACCCCGGCCGCCTTCCTGTCGGGCACGTTCTATTCGGTCGAGGCGCTGCCGGAGCGCTGGCGTTTCGTCGCCCATCTGAACCCGTTCTTCTACATGATCGACGGGTTCCGTTCGGGCTTTATCGGCCATGCCGACGCCAATCGGATGCTGGGCGCGGCGGTCATGGCGGGCCTCGATCTGGCGCTGCTCGCCACGGCCTATGCCATGTTCGCCCGGGGCTATAAACTCAAGGCGTGATCTGGGAATAAATCGACCGATCAGGGGGTAGTACCTCGTGACGAACAGAGATGGCAGGCCCTGGAAACCCGTGGAACCGTCGAGCAGAAGATCATTTGAGGAGCTGGTGCTGCCGCATCTCGACGCGGCATACAATTTCGCGCGCTATCTGACGCGCAATCCGGACGATGCGGCCGACGTGGTGCAAGAGGCCAGCATTCGGGCCTTCCGCTTTTTCGGCGGCTTCAAGGGCGGCAGCGTGCGGACGTGGCTGCTTACCATCGTACGCAATACCGCCTATACCTGGATGGCGACCCATCGGCGCGGCTCGGTCGTCGCCTCGGTCGAGGATTACGGCATCGAGCGGCCGCTCGAAGCCTTCGCCGCGGTGCCATGGGAACGTCTGCCGGATGATCCAGAGACGCGGCTGCTGCTGGCCGAGGATCGGGCGGCGCTCATGGATGTGATCGATCGGCTGGCCCCCGAGTTTCGCGAGGTTCTGGTGTTGCGCGAGATCGAGGAGCTCAGCTACCGCGAGATCGCCGAAGTGACCAGCGTGCCGGTCGGCACCGTCATGTCGCGTCTTGCCCGGGCGAGACGCCAGGTGCAGGAAAATTGGCGCCGGCGGGTGGCGCTGGAAGGAGGCGGGCGATGAGCTGCGCCGAAAAATGCCTGCTGGTCGATCTGGCGCTCGACGACGAACTGGATGCGGCGGGCCTCGCCGAATTCGAGCGACACCTGCAGGAATGCCCGGACTGTGCCGTTGCATTCGCGCGCCAGAAGGCGCTGCGCGGCGCGTTGCGCACCCAGATGCCGCGGCACAAACTGCCGTCGGCCCTGGTGCAGCGCATCCGCGAGGCGCTGCCCGACGAGGTCCCTGCGCCGGAACCGGAGCCGCAGGCGGCCGCGCCGACCGTCACCACCGTGGAATATCCGATCTGGCCGTCGGTCGCGACCAAGGCGCGGTTGAAGCTGTTGACGTCCGGTCTCGGCGGCGCGCTGGCGGCCGCGCTCGCGACCGTCTGGTTCATGCATGTGACGCCCGAGGAGCGGATGACCAAGGCGGTCGTCGAAAGCCATGTGCGGGCGTTGATGAGCGGCCGCATGCTCGATGTCGCCAGCGCCGATCCCAAGACCATCCGGCCCTGGTTCACCGGCCGGCTCGACGTCTCGCCGCCGGTCAAGGATCTGTCGGCCCACGGCTTCGAACTGGTCGGCGCGCGGCTCGACTATATCGACAATCGCCGGGCGGCGGCGCTGGTCTATCGGCATAACGAGCATATGATCACGCTCTATATCTTCGCGACGCCCAGTGCGGCGATGTCGGAGTCCGAGGTGGTCGTGCGCCAGGGTTACGCGGTCTGCCATTGGTCGCGCCACGGCCTGACCGACTGGGTCGTGTCCGATATGGACCCGGACCAACTCGAGCACTTCGAGGATCTGGTCACCGGCTCGGTATAGCGATCTCGGCTATCCGCGGCGAAACACGAATTTCCGCGAGACGGCGAAATTGACGCCGAGGCCGCTGACCGAGCCGATCGCCACGCCCAGGGCAGGGTGGCTTCCGACAGGAGGGCAACGCCGGTCGCCAGCACGGCGGTGGGCAGGCGCGGGACCAGCCCCGTTTCCAGAAAGGTTACGACCAGCGGATAGGCCAGCGCGGCCCGGGGCCGGATCGTCCGGCATGCTGCGGCGCATGGAAGCCCTGCGTGGTTTGATTGACACGCTGTGACCCCCTCACCATACTCTCGCGCTTCCTCCAGACGGATCCGGCCGGTTGGCTGTGGAGCGGAGCTGGCGATGGTTAGAGTCACGGGTTGGGATTGCGGGCGCGAGACAAAACGCGCCGAACTGCGACGACGATAGGGGCGGTGCCGGGTCACCGCCCGGCTGCCGTTGCTCGTCCCCCCGATATAAATCACGATCGCCCTCGTCGATCTCATGGAGACCGATTCAAGATGATTCCCGCTGTCATGCCGACTTACGCCCGTTCCGAACTCGCTTTCGAGCGGGGCGAAGGTTCCTATCTCATCACTGCCGATGGCGAGCGCTATCTGGATTTCGCCGCGGGCATCGCGGTGAATTCGCTGGGCCACAGCCATCCGCATCTGGTCGAGACCTTGATCGAACAGGGCAAGAAGCTCTGGCACACCTCGAACCTGTATCAGATTCCCGAGCAGACCCGCCTGGCCGAGCGTCTGGTCGCGAACACCTTCGCCGATACCGCGTTCTTCGGCAATTCCGGCGCCGAAGCCGGTGAGCTCGCGATTAAGATCGTGCGCAAATATCACGACGATACCGGCCATCCGGAGCGCTACCGGATCATCGGCTGCCAGGGCTCCTTCCATGGGCGCACGCTGGCGACGCTCGCCGCCGCCGGCAACGAGAAATACCTGAAGGGCTATGCCCCGACCGTGGATGGCTTCGACCATGTCGCGTTCGGCAATCTGAACGAGCTGCGCGCCGCGATCACGCCGGAGACGGCCGCGATCATCGTCGAACCGGTGCAGGGCGAGGGCGGCATCCGGCCCGGCAGCATCGACTATCTGAGGGGACTGCGCGCGGTTGCCGACGAATACGGCCTGCTGCTGGTGTTCGACGAGGTCCAATGCGGCATGGGCCGGACCGGCAAGCTGTTCGCCCATGAATGGGCCGACGTCACGCCCGACGTGATGATGGTCGCCAAGGGGCTCGGCGGCGGCTTCCCGGTTGGTGCCGTGCTGGCAACGGAAAAGGCCGTGCAGGGCTTCGCGCCCGGTGCCCATGGCTCGACCTTCGGCGGCAATCCGCTGGCGATGGCGGTCAGCAACGCCGTGCTCGACGTCATGCTGGCGCCCGGATTCCTCGAAGGGGTGAACAAGAACGCCCGCCTGCTCTGGACCAAGCTCGAGGAACTGGTGGCGCGTCATCCGACCGTGCTGTCGGAGGTGCGTGGTGCCGGTCTGATTCTCGGCGTGAAGTGCGTCGTGCCGAACACCGAGTTGGTCGACAAGCTCCGGAAGCAGAAGCTGCTGACCGTCGGCGCCGGCGACAATGTCGTGCGCCTGGTGCCGCCGCTGGTCATCGGCCCGGTCGAAATCGAGCAGGCCGTGGCCGCGATCGATGCGGCCTGTCGGACCTGGAGTGCCTGAACCATGAGTTCGCCCAGGCATTTTCTGGATCTCGATCTGCTTCAGACGGACGAGCTACGGCGCATCCTCGACATGGGGCATGGCTATAAGCACCCGGCGGTGGCGCCGGAGGCCGGGGCCAGGCCGCTCGCGGGCAAGACGCTCGCCATGGTGTTCGAAAAGCCGTCGACCCGGACCCGCGTCTCGTTCGAGCTGGCCATGCGCCAGCTCGGCGGCGACGTGGTCGTGCTCTCGGCCGCCGACAGCCAGATGGGCCGCGGCGAGCCGGTCGCCGATACGGCGCGCGTGCTGTCGCGCTATGTCGATGCGATCATGATGCGCACGACGGAAAAGGCGAAGCTGGACGAGATGGCGGCCTATGCCAGCGTGCCGGTCATCAACGGCCTGACCGACCTCAGCCATCCGTGCCAGATCATGGCCGATCTGATGACGCTGGAAGAATACAAGGGCGGCCTCGCCTCCCAGGTCGTCGCCTGGAGCGGCGACAGCAACAATGTCGCGACCTCGTGGATCCATGCCGCCGTGCGCTTCGGCTTCGAACTGCGCGTGGCGTCGCCCGAGACGCTCCAGCCCGCCGACAAGCTGGTCGAATGGGCGCGCGGTGCCGGCGGCAGGGTCTCGGTCGTGAACGATCCGCAAGCGGCGGTGCGGGGGGCCGATTGCGTCGTGACCGACACCTGGGTCTCGATGGGCGTCGAGGCCAGCGTCAACCGGCACAACATGCTGGCGCCCTACCGGGTCGACGAAAGGCTGATGGCCGAGGCCAAGCCGGACGCGATCTTCATGCATTGCCTGCCGGCGAAGCGCGGCGAGGAAGTCTCGGCCGGCGTGATCGACGGACCGCAATCGGTCGTCTGGGACGAGGCGGAAAACCGCCTGCACGCCCAGAAGGGCATCCTGGCCTGGTGTCTCGCCTGATGAGCATGGACGATCTGATCCTGCCGTTCCAGATCGAGGCGACCGCGCTGCGCGGTCGCCTCGTCCGCTTCAACACGGCCGTCGACAAGATCATCACCCAGCACGGCTATCCCGATGCGGTCGCCAGCCTGCTGTGCGAGGCGGTGACGCTCGCGGGCCTGCTGGCCGGCGCGCTGAAATACGACGGCGTGTTCACGCTGCAGACCAAGGGCGACGGCGCGGTCCGGCTGATCGTCGCCGACGTGACCTCCGACGGCGCCGTGCGCGGCTATGCGCAATATGACGCCGACATGCTCGCGGCCGCACCGACCGACGGGCCGCCGGTGCCGCGTCTGCTGGGCACGGGCTATCTCGCCTTCACGGTCGATATGGGCGAGAACAGCGACCGCTATCAGGGTATCGTGGCGCTGGAAGGCGGCACGCTCGCCGAATGCGCCGCGCATTATTTCGCCCAGTCCGAACAGATCGCGACCGGCATCAAGCTGGCGGTGACGCGGGGGCAGCCCGATGCCGACGGCAAGCCGGGTCCCTGGCGCGCCGGCGGCCTGATGCTCCAGCGCCTGCCGACCGAAGGCGGCGAGGCGGAGGTCGAGCCGGAACGCGAGGTCGAGACCCAGGACGAGGGCTGGAACCGCGCCTTGAGCTTCCTCGGCAGCTGCAGTTCGGCCGAACTGACCGATCCGGCCCTGCCGCCCGAGGATCTGCTCTACCGTCTGTTCCACGAGGACGGCGTGCGCGCCTGGCCGGCCCAGCGGCTGCAGGCGCTGTGCCGCTGTTCGCGCGAGCGCATTTCGCGCGTGCTGCGCTCGCTGCCGCGCGACGAGCTGATCGGGTTGGAGGTCGATGGCAAAGTGTCGGTCAATTGCGAGTTCTGCTCGACCGACTACGACTTCACGCCGGCCCAGATCCAGGCGCTGTTCGACGAGGCGTAAGGCGTCCTGCCGCGCGCGAATTGGCCAGCGATAGACGTCAGATGACGTCTATCGTCGGAGAGCCCGGTTCCCCGGTGATGCAGTCCGACAGGTAGATCGCCAGCCCCGGATCGCCGGTCCAGAGCGAGTAGCGTCCGCGTCCGAAAGTGGCGCGGGCATCTCGGACCTGATCGATCGACGCCATCGCGAATGCGCGTGCGCGTAGCGGATTTCCTGTTCGCCGGTGCAGCTTCAGAAACGCGTAGCCGTTGCCGCCGGTGAAATTCGGCTGCGAAATGACGGAGGTTATCAAGCATGCGAGACCTCAGTCCTCCAGCGACAGCCAACGGCTCTGCGGATAGGCATCGTCGTCGTTCCAGCCTTTCAGATGCGCGCTGACCACCATGATGACCGAGTTGAAATAGCTGGGGATGCCCGGCACATCATCCTCGATCTGGCGCTCGGCGCTTTCGTAGAGTTCGCGCCGCCGCTTGTCTTCCATGGTGGTTGCCGCTTCCTTCAGCAGCCTGTCCACCGTCGCATTGGAATATTGGAAGTAATTCCCGAACGCGCCGGTCCCGAAGCGCGACAGGAACATCGAGGGCTCTCGGAGCTTCTCGGCCCAACCCAGCACCACCATCTGATCGTCGCCGCGCTTGACCCGCTGGAGATAGACCTGGAATTCCTCGGACTGCATCGTGGTCTCGACCCCGAGCGCCGCTTTCCACATCTGGGATGCCGCCAGAACCTCGGTTCTGACGTCTTCGTTCGTCGGATAGTTGACGGTCGGCGTGAACGGGTGCCCCGGGCCATAACCGGCTTCGGCGTAGAACTTGCGCGCGAGCGTGATGCGCTCGTCCATCGTCATCCCGGCATAGGACACCCGTTGCGGCGTGTAGTCGGCGACGGTCGGCGGCACCCAGTTGTAGGCGATCTGCTGGCCGCGCGGCTGCAGCTTGTTCACGATGATCCCGGCGTCGTAGGTCAGTGCCAGCGCCTGGCGCAGGGGCTTGTTGTCCGCCAGGGGACCGGACGTCATGTTGAAGGCGAAATTATGGATCCGGTTGCCCACCCCGAAATGCAGGACCGCGGCCTGGGTCGCCCGGACGGTGGCGAGATCGCGGGTCGGCACCTCGGCATAGTCCAATTCGCCGGCGAGGAAGCGCTTCAGGGCGACCTCGCCGTCGTCGGCGAGCACATGGTCGACCGCATCGATCCTGATCGACGCCCGATCCCAATAGGTCTCGCTGCGGGCCAGCACGATCTCGCCATGGGGTACCCAGGATTTCAGGACGAACGGACCGTTGCTGACCATGTGGCCGGGCTGGGTCCAGGCCGGCCCCCACTTCGCGATCGTGGCGCGATGGACCGGAAAGGAATCGCGCAGGGCGCAGTTCATCAGGAACAGCGGCGACGGCGCGCTGGTCACGGCGCGCAACGTATGGGCGTCGACCGCCTCGACGCCCAGCTTGCCCGGATCGGTAATCTTGCCGGCGACGAGCTCGGGGCCGTTGACCAGTTCCAGCGGGGCGCGGAGCCCGTAGGCCGCCGTCGCCGGATCGACGGCGCGCCGCCAGGTATAAACGAAATCATCCGCCGTCACCGGATCGCCGTTGGACCAGCGCGCGTCCGCTCTCAGGTGGAAAATGTAGGTGACGCCGTCGCGCGCGCGCTCCCACCGCTCCGCCACGCCGGGAACGATGTTTCCGCGCGCATCCAGGGTGACCAGCCCTTCGAACAGATCGCTCTCGACGGTGCCGGCGGCGCCGCTGGAGGTCTTCGGCGGGTCCAGACTGTCCGGCTCGGCTTCGAGCGGGCGATGGAGCACGTGATCGGCGCGGGCGGGAAACGACAGGAGGCAAAGCAAGGCGGCCACGAGGCAAGCGCGTCGATCCATGGTTTCTCCAGACCAGATCCATCAACCAGACGGAGAAGATGGCATGGCCCGGGCCGGGTGCCCAGGGTGTCGTGACGGCGCGTTCTCGGGTCGGTGCTCCCGGGCCCGCTTGAACGGGTCGGCCCGACATGCCAGTCTCCGGACGAGAGCTTCCTCCGATCGCAGGTCCGCTTGTCCCCATCATGACCATTCGTCTTCGTTCGCTTCTCGCCCTCGCCCTGGTGGCGACCGTCGCCGCCTGCGCCGATGCGCCGTCGCCGCCGCCGAAGTTCGCCGATATTCATTTCCTGGCGCTGGCGCCATTCCGGCTGAACGTCAGCCAGATCCAGATCGAGACGCGGTTCCAGCCGACGTTCCAGGAACCGAACGTCGAACATGAATTCCCGGTCCCGCCGCAGCGGGCCATGGAAAACTGGGCGCATGACCGACTGCAGGCGGTCGGGCCGACGACCGGTTTCGTCGCGCGCTACACCATCATCGACGCGAGCGTGCGCGAGTCCGTTCTGCCGAAGAAGGAAGGGCTGAAGGCCGTGTTCACGACCCAGCAGGCCGAGCGCTATGACGGCCATGTCTCGGTCATGCTGCAGGTCATCGATCCTCAGGGCATCGCCGAGCGGACCGCGACCGCCGAGGCCGCGTCCAGCCGCAGTGTGCCGGAAGGCATCACGCTCAACGAGCGCGACAAGATCTGGTACGAGATGACGCGCGACCTGATGGCCGACCTGGATCGACAGATCCAGCGGCAGGTCGATGCCAGCTTCGCACCGTTCCGCCTCTGAAACGATGGCTGAAATCATGAGGGTCCGACCGATCATCCTGGCGGCCCTGCTGGCTCTGGCCGGCTGCGCGGCACCGCCGGTCTCGTCCGACACCGCGCCGCGCTTCGGCGAGGTCAAGGCCCGGTTCGTCACCGGCCGCGATATCGATGTGATCGAAGTGCGCGCGCTCGAGACCAGCGCCATCCGGTCGGCCGTCCTGGTATTGCCCGACGGCACGCGGGTACCGGCGGAGCAGATCGACGCCGATGCCTCGCCCAACCTGCCCGACCAGTTCGCGCCGGCCGTGGGACGCGCATCGTCCAGTACCACGCTCGTCGGCCAGATCGCCTCGGTCGCCCTGGTGCGGCTGCCCGATCCGCCGGCCTATCGGCTGGGCTGGAAAAGCGCCGTGATCGAGGTCGTGCTGGGCGACGGTCCCGGTCGGATCCGGCAAAGCCTGCCGGCGCCGCCGCCACCATAAACGGCAACGATCGCGTGAGATGATCGGGCGGGAATGGATCGACACCTTGGAAACCATCGCGAAGCGGGTCGCCCGCTTCGCCGCGGAAAATCGCGAAGACAGGAACAGCATATGGCCGAGAAGCTGACGAGCGCGGAACGGGTCCGGTTCTTCCGGATCGACGACGAGGCCAAGAGCGCGCTCCGTGACTTCAAGCCGACCGTCGAGAAGGCGCTGCCGGATCTGGATGGCCGGGTCAAGCCCGGCCATGATGATGTAAAAGACTAACCATCTGAAATAAAACAGAAAGATGTACATAGCCTAGCGCGCAGGCGGGAATCCAGAGCGAGCGAAAGGTCGTCAGGCGGCTTTTACTGCCACCCTGGAATCCCGCCGGCGCGGGAATGACGGGAAAAACTCACCAACACTTGGCCCCTTGCGTGTTGACATAGAGCGCATAGACCGACTGGCTCGCCGCCATGAACAGGCGGTTGCGCTTCCGCCCGCCGAAGCACAGGTTGGCGCAGCGTTCCGGCAGGGCGATGCGCCCGATCGGTTCGCCGGCGGGGGAGAACACCATCACCCCGTCGAGGGCTGGGTCGCCCATGCCCCAGCCGCACCAGAGATTGCCGTCTTCGTCGACGCGGAAGCCGTCGGGCGTGCCGGGGCCGGCGTCGATCAGGATGCGTCGATTGACGAGGCGCGCGCCGTCGTCCACGACGTCGTAGGCCAGGATGTGGCGCGGGCTGCTGCGGCACTCGACGACATAGAGGGTCTTTTCGTCGGGCGAAAAGGCGAGGCCGTTCGGCCCCTCGATCTCGCCGCCGACGACCGTCGTCTGCCCCGTGCGCGGGTCGAAGCGATAGAGGCTGCCCGGCAGTTCCTGCGCGGCCTTGTGGCCCTCGTAATTGCCGAGGATGCCGAACGGCGGGTCGGAGAACCAGATGGTATCGTCCGATTTCACCACCACATCGTTGGGTGAATTCAACGGCTTGCCCTCGAACCGGTCGATCAGGACCGTGATCGTGCCGTCATATTCGGTGCGGGTCACGCGCCGGCCGCCGTGTTCACAACTGACCAGACGGCCTTGCCGGTCGCGGGTATGGCCGTTGGCGAAGTTCGACGGCTTGCGAAAGATGCTGGTGACGCCGGTCTCCTCGTCCCAGCGCAGGATCCGGTCGTTCGGAATATCGCTCCACAGGAGATAGCGCCCGTCGCCGAACCAGACCGGCCCTTCGGCCCAGCGGAAGCCGGTCGCCAGACGCTCGACCGCGGCCAGCGTGATCCGGTACTTGGCGAAGCTCGGATGCAGGATCTGCACGGCGGGATCGGGATAGGCTACTGCCGGTTGCCACATGGGGCGGCTCCTAATGCTGGTCGAGGCGGGAGAGAAACAGCGGACGGAGTGCATCGTCGGCGCCGTTCAGCAGGATCTGCGCGCCGATGCACAACAGGATGAACGCGGATAGGCGCGTGAAGATGCGCGTGCCGGTATGGCCGAGGAAATTCGACAGGCGGTCGGCATAGCGATAGATGCCCCAGATCACCAAGCCCATCAGCAAGGCGGCGCCCGAATTGCCCAGGAAGAACGGGATCAGTTCCTTGACGCCGCTTGGCCGGTTGGAACCGAGCGTGATGGCGACCGAGATCGTGCCCGGGCCGGTGGTGAACGGCATGGTCAGCGGGAAAAACGCGGCATCTTCCGGATTGGCCGGTTGGCCCGCCTGTTCCTGCTTGCGCGCCTCCTGCCGCTCGGGGGCGAACAGCAGGCCCCAGGCGCTCGCGACCACGACCAGGCCGCCGGCCAGCCGGAGCGCGCTCAGCGTGATTCCGAAGAAATTCATCACCGCCGTGCCGAACCACAGCGCCACCAGCATGATGAGGGTCGCATAGAGCGCGACCTTGCCGGCAAGCCGCCGACGTTCCGCCGGGCTGTTCTCGGCGGTCAACTGGCTGAAGATCAGCGCACAGGCGATCGGGTTGACGATCGAGAACAGCGCCGGAAACCCCAGCAGCAGACTGTCGGTGGCATTGGTCCAGCTGTTCATCGGCTTGGCGTAACCCTTTTTTGGAACGGCCTCGAGCCCAGCGTTAACCGCTTCGGGCGACGAGGCCAAGTCCAAACGAAGGCAACCCCAAGTTCTTCCGTCATTCCCCCGCAGGCGGAAATCCAGTCCGTTACGCGCGGCGGCGCGGAAACAAAGAGTCCCGTCGCCGCAGACGCGGCTCTTGCTGGATTCCCGCCTGCGCGGGAATGACGATTTCTATCCCGCCTTTTTCTCCGCCTCCAGCAGCGCGCGCTTGCGCTCGACGCCCCAGCGATAGCCCGATAGGCGACCGTCGGCGCCGACCACCCGGTGGCAGGGGATGGCGAGCGCCACGCCGTTGGTGGCGCAGGCGCGCGCGACGGCGCGGGCGGCGCCGGGCTGGCCCAGCAGGGTCGCAACCTCGCCATAGCTCTGGGTCCGGCCCGGCGGGATCGCCTGCAGCGCGCGCCAGACCCGGCGCTGGAACGCGGTGCCCTGGATGTCGAGCGGCAGGCTGAGGCCCCGGGACGGCGTCGCGATATAGGACGCGATCGCGGCGACATGGCCGGCCAGCGCCGCGTCGGCCCGGGTGCGGGCGGCCGAGGGAAAGCGGGCGTCGAGCTGCCGCTCCAGCGCCGCCGCGTCCGCGCCGAACTCGATCATGCAGACACCGTCCGGCGTGGCGGCGATCAGCAGGGGGCCGAGCGCGGTCGGGGTCACGGTCCAGTCGATCCGCTTGCCCTTGGCGCCTTGCTGGAAGGCCGCGGGGGTCATGCCGAGGGTGGCGTGGGTCGTCTCGTAGAGCCGGCTCGACGAGCCATAGCCGGCGCCGTAGATCGCCTGGGCCACGGGCGTGCCGTCATCCAGCTCGCGCTTCAGCCGCTCGATCCGGCGGGCGGCGGCATAGTCCTTGGGGGTGACCCCCAGCACGGCCTTGAACACGCGGTGGAAGTGGAACGGGCTGAGGCCGACCGCCTCGGCCAGATCGCCCAGCGAGGGAGGCGTCTCGGCCTCGTCGATCAGCCGGCAGGCATGGCGCACCGCTTCGGCCTGGGTCTCGGCCACCGACCGGCCGGTCGGGCGGCAGCGTTTGCAGGCGCGAAAGCCCGCGGCCTCGGCGGCCGCGACCGTGTCGTAAAAGCGGACATTCTCGTGCTTCGGCTGGCGGGCGGCACAGTTCGGCCGGCAATAGACGCCGGTGGTGACGACGGCGAAAAAGAACGCGCCATCGGCACCGGCATCCCGGGCGCATACCGCCTGCCACCGTGCCGTGTCGGATGCATAAGCGTCTATCGCCGCCTTGGTTTGGGTCATGGCCTGCATGTTCCGTCTCCGATCAACCTTGGGTCAATCGGAGCATCGTCGATCCAGGACAGGCCCGACATCCGGGCCTTGCTCTCGAACTTTATTGCTTCGCCAGCCAGCCGCCCAGCCGATCCAGGAACTGGCCGCCCTGGGCATATTGGTCGAGCGAGATGTACTCGTCGGGCTTGTGCGCCTGCTCGATCGAGCCGGGGCCGCAGACGACGGCGCTCATGCCGGCCTGCTGGAACAGGCCCGCCTCGGTCCCGAACGAGACGACGCCGGTGCCGTTGGCGCCGGTCAGCGCGCGCACCAGGGCCTCGGCCTCGCCGTTCGGCTCCGGCATGAGGCCGGGCAGATCGATGTCGTGTTCGGTCACGACCGCCGCACCCGGATGGATCGCCCGCATGCGCGGCAGCAGGTCGTCCGAGACGAAACGCTCCAGCCGCTCGGCGATATCATGGCCATGGTCGCCCGGCATCAGGCGGTATTGCCAGACGATGCGGCAGTCGCGCGCGACGATGTTATGGGCGGTGCCGCCCTGGATCTCGCCGACGTTGAAGGTGGTATAGGGCGGATCGAACGGGCTGTCCGCGACCGGGTTGGCCTTGCGCTCGGCCGCCATCCGGCCGATCAGCTGCAGGATCTCGGCCCCGGCCATGATCGCGTTCACGCCCTTGTCGGGCGCGCTCGAATGCCCTTCGAGCCCGGTGATGCGCGTGGTCAGGATCGCGGCACCCTTATGCGCGTTGGCGACGGTCATCGAGGTCGGCTCGCCGATGATGGCGAGGCGCGGCCGGCGTTCGCCGGTCGGCAGGTCGGCCAGCAGGCGGCGCGCGCCGTTGCAGGTGACCTCCTCGTCGAACGAGAAGGCGTAATGGACCGGCACGCGCCGGGCCTGGCGCTTGAAGTCGACGGCACGGGCGAGGGCGAGCGCGATGAAGCCCTTCATGTCGCAGGTGCCGCGGCCATAGAGCTTGGCCTCGCGCTCGACCAGCTTGAACGGATCGCTCGACCAGGGCTGGCCGTCGACCGGCACCACGTCGGTATGGCCCGACAGCACGACGCCGCCCGGGATCTCCGGGCCGATCGTGGCGAACAGATTGGCCTTCTGCCGATCCGCGTCATAGGTCAGGCGGCTGGCGATGCCATGGCCGTCCAGATAGTCGGCGACCCAGTCGATCAGGGCCAGGTTGGATTTGACCGAGGTCGTGTCGAAGCCGATCAGGTGGCCCAGCAGCGCCCGGTCGTCGAGCACGACGCCCATCAGACGTTGGCCGAACGGTTCGGCGTGTTCAGCATGGACAGGAATTCGCGCCGCGTGTTGGCATCGTCGCGAAAGGCGCCCAGCATGCGGCTCGTCATCATCGACACGCCCGGCTTATGCACGCCGCGCGTGGTCATGCATTGATGCGCCGCGTCGATGACCACGGCGACGCCGCGCGGCTGCAGCACCTCGTTCAAGGTATTGGCGATCTGCGCCGTCATCTTTTCCTGGATGGTCAGCCGCTTGGCATAGATATCGACCAGGCGCGCCAGCTTGGAGATGCCGACGACCCGGCGGGCCGGCAGGTAGGCGATATGCGCCCGGCCGATGATCGGCGCCAGATGATGCTCGCAATGGCTTTCGAACCTTATGTCCTTCAGGAACACGATCTCGTCATAGCCTTCGACCTCGGAGAAGGTCCGCTCCAGGATCGCGTGCGGGTCCTGGTCGTAGCCCGCGAACCATTCCTCGAACGCGCGCACGACCCGGTCGGGCGTGCCGGTCAGGCCCTCGCGCGCCGGATCGTCTCCGGCCCAGCGCAACAGCGTGGCGACGGCGGCCTCGGCCTCGGCCCGGCTCGGCTTCTCGATCGGATGATCCGACATGGTTCGTGCGTTCCTAATGCCGTTGGGTCGGCTGGTGCGGGGAATCGAGCGAGAAGGCGGGAATGCGAACGTCGAACGCCTCACCCTCGGCCGTCTCCATCTGGTAGGAGCCGTCCATGATGCCGGACGGGGTCGAGAGCGGCGTGCCGCTCTGATATTCGAAGGTCTGGCCCGGCGCCAGCACCGGCTGTTCGCCGATCACGCCGGCGCCCTTGACCTCCTGCCGGCGGCCGATGCCGTCGGTGATGCGCCAGTGGCGGCTGCGCAACTGCACGGTCTCCCGGCCGAGATTTTCGATCAGCACCCGATAGGCCCAGACGAAATGATTCTCGTCGGGCGAGGATTGGTCATCGAGGTAGATCGGGCGCACGGTGACGCGGATGTCGCGGGTCGTCTCGGAATACATGGGCGTTCACTTCTTCGCCGGGAGGATGTCGAACCCGCGCGCTGTTTGGCAAAAGGGTGGGGCCGAAGCGGGGCGGATGCAAGCCCGGTCGACCCGATTGTTACCCTGTCTTGCCTGAAGCCGCCCGCCCCAGGCAAGCGCCTTGGCCCATTTCCGGCGGCTATGGCCGCCGCACGGATCCCTTTGGCCAACCCTCTTGCCAGCCCGAAAGCCGCTCCCTATAGTCCGCCGCCGTGCCCCGACCTGTTCGGCGGCCGCTCGGCTCAACGGCCCGGCGCGGGTGTAGCTCAATGGTAGAGCAGAAGCTTCCCAAGCTTACGACGAGGGTTCGATTCCCTTCACCCGCTCCAACGATCAATGACTTAGACGAAAATAGGCCGTTCCTCTCGCATTTTTTGGCACAATTTGGCACACTTCATGGTGTGGAAGTTGTGCCATGAGGCGGGCGATGCCGGGCGGGAGCTCTACCGCTGCCGCAGCCGAGTCACCGGTCTCCTGCGGCGCCGGGCCCTACAGCCTCGCTCAGGGAACACTCGGCCGAGCAACTTACGTGGGATCGGCGGGAGCCGCAGCCGTGCGGGTAAATTCGATCGTCACGCGCATGCCCTGCCCGGGGTTGGATTCCACGGTAAGGGTCGCCTCGGCGTTTTCGCGAAGGGATTGGACGATCAATGCGCTGAGTTTTCCCCGTTTTGGCCAAACCACGCCCTCCGGAAGACCGACGCCGTCATCGGCCACCATGATGCGACAGCCATGCGGCCCCGAAAAGCTGTGCACGGTGATCGTGCCTCCTTCACGGCCCACGAATGCATGTTTGAGCGCGTTCGTCAGAAGTTCATTGACGACAAGCCCGGTCGGCATGGCGACGTTCACCGAGACCGGATAGACGTCGACCTTCAGATCGAGCCTGATACCTTCGACAGCGAAGGAGTGCAGCACCGAGGCCGCGATTTCGCTCAGGTAAGCCCCGAGATCAACCTCATCCAACTTTCCATGGTCGGACATAAACGCGTATAGGAGCTGTATTGATTCGACCCGCCCCGCCAGTCTGTCGAAGGGCGCCGCGTCCATCAGCCCCTTCGCGTTACGCGCCTCGATCCGCATCAAAGCGGTGATCATCTGAAGGTTGTTTTTGACCCGATGCTGGATCTCGAATAGTTGGGCGTCCTTCTCCCGGACGCGCTGCGCGAGTTCCTCCCTCTGGTCGTCCTGATGGGCGCCGGTCAACGAGCGCCACAAGACGGTACGACGGTGTCCCATCGTCATCCTCGATGACGTTGGAACAGGCTCGACGACGGCGTTGGAATCGTCGCGGTCGATCTTAAACGTGCCGATGAAATCGCTTGAATCCACGATGGTCGCGCCAAGCTCCTTGCCTGTGCAGTCCCCATATCCCTCGCCATACAAGGCGCTCCAAGGCTTCCCCACAATCCTGGCGGCAGACAGGACGCTTCGATTTCGCGTCGGCTCGCTCCCCCGCAGCCTTGCGACGCTTTGGTCTACGTCCGGCACAATCGACCGTTCAGCGGCTTTGTAGATCTGGAGCCGCCTCAACCCCCGGAATGTCCAACCCGGCCAAACTGCAAATCCGGGAAGCGCCCTCAGTAAGCCTCGAAATCACGGATGCGGCGCCAGTACTCGTCGGCACGACCTTCGGGGCTTCCCTCTTGCTGCCACAGCAGGTATGCCCGTTCGCGAAGATGCTGGTCCAGAGCGCGATGCCAGTATTCCTCGGCACGTCCTTCTTGGCTGCCGTCTTGTTCCCAAAGTAGATAGGCGCGTTCGCGGATGGCCTGCTCCAGGCCAACCTTCGTTTCCGAATCTGCGGCTACATCATCGCCATAGGGAGCAAGCTGCCCACCGCGGCTGACGTGCATTCTCGCGGTAAGCCCCCCCAACTCGCCGTCTGGGACCAACTGCCCATGCGAGGCCGCCTCCAGTGCTTTCGCTTCGTACCGGGCCTCATCGCCAGCATCGTCCTCGAGGGTGACTGGGTAAGTGTGGAGGACCGTTCCATTTCTATCCAACACGTCAACCAGGCGCTCTGCCACTTCGACACTCCTCTTGGCACTCTGCCGGATGGACGGGATCATTGTATCGTCAACTCTCGGCGATAGAATATTGCAGTCCCACATCCAACCAGACGCCCGTCTTTTTCGTTCCAGATTTGTAGTTGGTGAAGGGAGGCCGAGGGCGAATCGGTCGATGCGACGTCCATTGTACTAGGCGCTGTGAGCTAACCTACGGTTTCGTTGAGATCAGGAGCTTGCCACGCCGATCTGCGACCGCACTTCGGGCCGAATCAGGGCGGGCTAACGACGACCGCCGTTGTTTGGACGAGAACTGTCTGGTGCCCCTTACAGTCGATGCGGAGACAGCGGACATCATCTTGCCGATCAACTGGTGTTCCACGCCGATGGCAGCGCCGTTCCGGTTCGGCGCGCGCGCCTCAAATTCATAGCGGAAAATTGCGCGAGACGTAATTTCGCCTTCTTGAACGCGGAAAAATCCCTTCCTAAATCGCTGTTGTCGGATGCCCAGGATGGGGTTCGGCAATTTCAGCACGGCGGATAAACCGCTGTTTTCATGTTGCTCTCAGGAGGATGTGGATCATGAGTGTTCTCGATTTCGCCCCGCTCTATCGTTCGGCCGTTGGCTTCGACCGCGTGCTGAATTTGTTGCAAGACTCTCTGCATTCGGCTCCGCTCGACAACTACCCGCCGTACAACATCGAGAAGACCGGCGAGCAGACCTACCGCATCACGCTGGCGGTGGCTGGCTTCGAGCTCGATGACATTACTATCACGGCTCAGCCGAACCGGTTGCTGGTTGCGGGCAAGCGCCAGCCGAAGGAAGGCACGCAATACCTGCATCAGGGAATCGCCAGCCGAGGCTTCGAACGCCGCTTCGAAATCGCCGAGCATATCCAGGTGACCGGCGCGACTCTGGAGAACGGCCTGCTGTCCATCGAACTGAGGCGCGAGGTGCCTGAGGCGATGAAGCCCCGGACCATCCAGATCAACGGCAGCGCACCGAAACCGAAGATGATCGAGCAGGATGCTGCCTGACGCACCAGCCTTTTGAGACGTCGCCCGAATTCGGGCGACGTCGCTTTGTCGCGCTTGTGAGCCTCGTCCGAATGCCCGTGGACTTCGGTCGAGGTCTCATGGGCGGCGGCATGGTTAGGCGCCGCATCATCCCATCTCGACGGTCGGTTATGCTGTACGCCTCCGGTCAACCGGATTCATAGATCACTCGACGGCGGTTACAGTTGGCTCGCTCGGGGTCGAAATGGAACGCTGCCAGCTCAGCTTCGGCTCAGCGCGCAACGACTGAGCGGTGCATCTGTTCGGCAGCACGATCAAGCGTGTTCCGATCGGTGCCATATTCCTTCATCAGGTCGCGTGCCTCTTCGGTCGTCAGCCCGTGGCGTTTCGCCAACTCTTGGACCTTATAGGGCTCATCGCCAGTGACCTGACGGTCATCGGCTGGGATAGCTTCATTGTGCCGAACCATGGCCTGTCTCCTTTTGTGTCACGAGCCGTTCAAGCGCCACGCCCGGCATCCTTGCTGCCACCACCGCAGCTTCGGCTTGGTGCGGCAGCTTCGAGAAATTTGTCATCTCATCGCAACCCGGGCCGCGTCCCTTCGTTCCGGATCGGCTGTCTCGCGGCAACCATCATGCCGGATTGTCGACCATTTGAACCCGCAAAGGCACCGGGTGTTCAGTCCTCGAAAGCGAGGATCAAATGACCACTCCCCCGGCTCTCGACGAACAGGTTCACGACGAGAATGAAGAGATCGGCCTGAAGCACGGCAGCGTGTCTGTCGGCACTCTTCGGAGCGTCTACGGTCCGATGTTTGCCAGCGGTTTCGGGGATACGGACACTTTGGACAAGGTCCTAGCCCAAGCACCTGACCATGAGTCGCTCGCCGAGTTGCGCGCGGATTACTACAAGGGCGAGTTGTCGGATAGGCTGGCGTAGCGCGGATGCCACATACGGCAACACGCTCGTTTCGACGCTTCGCAGGATCTACGGGCCTGCTTTTGCGTCGGGTCAGCCGGACCACGCGACGCTAACCGATGCGCTCGCGGCGATGGATGACCAGTCGCTGTCGCAGCTGGTTCACGATCACCAGCACGAGGCATTGGCCGGGAAGATCGAGCTGCAAAACAAGCTGCACGCCTAGCCGCCGCCTCCCGATAAGGAAAAATGCATGAGCATAGATCCGACGCGTTCAGGACCTCCCGAAGAACAAGGACCGGGTCGTCATCGCGCGCAAACCAGGCTACGGGCCATAAGACCACCGTCGTCAGGATCGAACCTCCGGCACAGCTGACTGTTGTACCGTGCGGCCTATCGGCGGGTGGGAGGTTTCCTTGGCGCTGTCGAAACGCAGTAAGCTCGATTGGCCCGAGGCCAAGGAGTTCGCCGCCGAGGTCTGTCGGCGGATGTCGAAGGACGCACCGGATCGCTATGTCGTTTCCCTCGACTACCTGCGCAACGACCGGATGTCGACGGCGGTAGCCCCGCTGTCGCCACGCGCGCGGCCGGGCGCCACGGCGTCGATGCCGCTGGTCTGGTCTCAGGTCACCGCCAGCCTGGACCCGAAGCGGTTCACCATCGCGTCGGTGCCGGGCTTGCTCGCGAAATCGAAGGCCCGGGTCGATTACTGCGATGGCGAACGTCCCTTGGCGGATGCCATCAAGCGCCTGAAGGCGTCCAAGCCATGACCGCGGCGCCAGAGGATCCAGCCTTCGACCTCCCGTTGACGACGGAACCGATGGAGGCGAAATCGGCAGAGTCGCTGCCTGACGATCCCGATGCATGGCAGTACGAACCGAAGTGGGATGGTTTCCGATGCCTTGCCTTCAAATCCGGCGGTGATGTCGACCTCCGGGCAAAATCGGGCAAGCCGTTGGGCCGCTTCTTCCCTGAAGTCGTCGCTATGCTGGCCGAGCTGCCTGTCGAGCGTTTCGTCATCGACGGGGAACTGGTGATCGAGATCGAGGGACATCTGTCGTTCGATGCGCTGCAGATGAGGCTGCATCCGGCAGCGAGCCGCATCCTGAAGCTTTCCAACGAAACGCCCGCGCGGCTGGTGCTGTTCGACATGCTGGTCACACCCGATGGCAAGCAGTTTCTGGATGAGCCGCTGACAGCGCGTCGGAAAGCTCTGGATGCCTTTGGGAAAAAGCATGCCATGCCCGGGCGGCTGATCATCTCGCCGTTCACGCGCGACCTCGATCAGGCGAAACGCTGGCTCGACGATTTCGGCGAAGGGGCCACCGATGGTGTCGTCGCGAAGCGGCTCGATGGCGGCTACCAGTGCGGCGAACGGGCGATGATCAAGGTGAAGCGGCTCCGGACGGCGGACTGTGTCGTCGGCGGGTTTCGCTACGAGAGCAAGAGCCGGGAGGTCGGATCGCTTTTGCTGGGCCTTTACGATGACGACGGGAAGCTGAACCATGTCGGCTTCACATCGACCATTACGGATGACGAGCGCCCGGAACTGACGAAGCGCCTTGAAGCCCTGCGAAAGGCACCGGGTTTCTCCGGCAAAGCGCCTGGTGGCCCGAGCCGCTGGAGCACCGAGCGAAGCGGTGAATGGGAGCCGTTGCGGCCAGAGCTGGTGGTCGAGGTCCGGTTCGACCATGTGACGGGCGATCGTTTTCGACACGGCACCAAGCTACTGCGCTGGCGGCCGGACAAGGCGCCCAAGCAATGCACCATGGAACAGATGACGCCGCCCCCAGCGGAGGTCGGCGTCAGGCGGTGATCCCAGGCCAGCGCGTTGCGCCATCCCTTGGGGATGCTGCAGGGAAGTGCCTCACCAGCCGCGTGGCGGCTTCGTCGGGTTCTTTCCGCGGGTCGGCACGCCGTTCGATGTCCAAATGTCGGGAACTGCTCCAATCAGGAGCCCGAACGTGAACAGTTCCCGGGCCTTACGGCTCCGTCGGACCCGTGGCGTGGCGGCCGGAACACTGGACCAGATTCCGTGTTGAATTGCGTCGGCTAAATCATGGCGTATCGCTTCAAATCGGCAGGCTGCGCAGCGAGGAAACAGGACATGACCGAAACGGCGGTGAGCGGTGGCAGCGAATTTCGGGATCGCCGCGATGGCGACGCATCCACCAGTATTCGCTTCCTGGCACAGGCCCCTCAAGCGACCGAAGCCGGGGTGGAATTCCAGGCCATCGTCGATCAACAGCCTGTTGAATGCGTCCTGACCACTGGCGCGCTACAGCACCGCTTTGGGCTCATCGGTGACGACGCCGAAGCGAAACTGGCCGCCTTCGAGACCTATCGATATTCCATCGAGCAAAGTGTCCATGGGCTGATAACCGCAGGCCGTGTGAACGACCGCCGCCTCGTAATTGGTCCCGACGACGTCCGTTAGGTGCGCTCGGCCACGATGGAACGAGGCCTCGGAGTTTGATGACGACAGCTGGAGAGATCAGAACGGAAATTCGCGCCACCGACGGGCAGGCGGGAGCCATCGCCGCATTCCCCTATGATCGTTTGACAGTCGAGCGCTTCCGCCAAGCGTTTCCTCGGGCGCGCTGGAGTGACGACCTTCGCGCCTGGGTCGTTCCGGGTAAAACAGCCGAACGGCGCCTCGATCGCTGGCTCGGTCGCGAACTGTCTGGCGTTTTGGTCTATGCCGATCAACGTGGTCGAGATGCCTTCGCGTTCGACCCCATCCAAAGCAAATATCTGACTGTCAGTGACGGCTTCGAGATCCGGACGCCGTTTTCCCGGACCATCCAGGCGGAGTTACGAGAGGTGCCATGGGCGTGGTGGGATAGCGACAAACGAATATGGCGCGTACCGTTTCGATCCTGGGAAGATCTACGGCGTCGATGGCCGACGATCGAAGCCGCCGCCGTTCGGAATGAGCCGGAACAGCGGAAGACGCGGCGTGACGCCAAGCGTGGATCGACGGAGTGGGCCATTGCTCGCGAGGATGCTCGGGAGCGGCGCAAACGTCGTTACCCGGTCCCCGCGGACGCTTTGCCGCCGTTCGATGCCGTGGTGATGACGATGATCGGCTCGATCATCGTGACCGATATTGCGGGCGAACTGGTCGAGGCCGAATTGGCGCAGCGTCACTATCCGGGCGTCTCAACGCGAAACAGCCCCCTCGTTTGGGCAACATGGCGCAGGCCGAGCCACGATGAATTGGTGCAGACCTGGCCATCACGGCAGTCCCCGACCGAGGTCGAGATTTCACGCGGCTGGTGGGCGCCGACGCTCGTTGAGCTTCGTCGCGAGCGTCGCAAAGCTCGGTCCATCGAGCGCGCTGCGGCGACCAGACGAGAACCATCGCCGTAGGCGACCGGTCCACAGGGCTGCGTTCCGCCCGGTCAATCGTTCTCAGGCGTCTTCTGCGAAACTCACAGCCACCGCATCGCGGCGATATCGGAATCATCGGGCTGGCTGTTGAAGGCCAACTTGGCAGCAGGCGCCTTCTCGCGAAGGACGTTTATCAGCCGCTCGAACTGCAGAGCCATCGGCGGGAGGGTGCGAAGACCCGC
>JAQGIC010000050.1 GCA_028288725.1 Rhodospirillales bacterium | reverse complement strand
CGGCGGCGCGCCGTCATGGACATAGGCAACGTCGCGCATGGTGATGACGGTGCCGTTGACGGTCTTCACCGGCAGGTCGTTGAAGTCGGCGATCGCCGAGGGCGAGCCGTTCAGATTCACTTTATATTCGAACTTGCCGATCTTCTGGGTGCCGATCGGGGTGGTGAGATTCTGGATCGACAGCGCGTTGATAACGTCGTTCGCCGATATGCCATAGGTGTGCAGCGCCTGCTGGTTGAGGTCGGCCTGCACCTGCCGCACCTTGCCGCCATAGGGCAGGGGGATGGCCGCGCCCGGGACCGAGGTCAATTGCGGACGGATGAAGCTGGTCGCCTGGTCATACAGGGTCGTCTGCGACAGCGCGGTGCTGGACAGCGAGAGCTGCAGAATTGGCACGCTCGACGCATTGAAGCTCAGGATGAGGGGCGGCGTAATACCGGCCGGCATCTGCTTCAGCACGGTCTGCGACATGGCGGAGACCTGCGCCAGCGCCGCATTGATGTTCACCGTGGGCTGGAAGAAGATCTTTATGATGCCGTAGTCCGGAATCGATTGCGATTCGACATGCTCGACGTTGTTGACCATGGTGGTGAGCGCGCGCTCGTAATAGGTGACGACGCGCCCCGACATGTCGTCCGCCGGCAAGCCCGTGTAACTGAACACGACGCTGATCACTGGAATGTTGATGTTCGGGAAGATGTCGGTCGGCGTGCGCAACGCCGAGGTGACGCCGAAGATCAGGATCAGCAGCGCCATGACGATGAAAGTATAAGGGCGCCGAAGCGCGATCTTGAC
Organism: Rhodospirillales bacterium; assembly: GCA_028288725.1. Lineage (GTDB taxonomy): Bacteria > Pseudomonadota > Alphaproteobacteria > ATCC43930 > CGMCC-115725 > Aliidongia. Next base: position 13,182 of record JAQGIC010000050.1, on the reverse strand, counting down.
GATGCCGATCATCGACAGGTCCTCATGGTATGCGTCAGGGGCGTTTGCCGCCTGCCCGACCCTTTCGGAAAAAAGCGCGCCCGTCGCCGACCGCCGTGAGGGGGCACGGCTGTCCGGTCGACAACGGGCACGAGCTGGGCGCCCTGGCAGGGACCGGCGCCCAGACCGCGGCGAGAGGGGGGATTCCCGCCGGGGGGTCGGTTACCGCGGGAACGGCCTGTCGGCATAGACGCTCGAGTCCGCAGTCTGTGTGGGGTGGATATCGCTACACGCTGACAGGGATGCCGAGACCAAGATCATGCCAAGCAGCGCGGCGAGATAAAGCGTAAAGGATTTCATTGCCAATCTCCTCCATTGGATATTCGCGAGCACCTATCGGCTCGCTCTACGATCAATCAAATAATTTTTGAGGTCGATCTCGGCAATGTCTATTTTATAAAATGATTTTTACAGAGAAGATGAAAAATCAGCGGGCCAATGATCGGATTTATATTGTAAAATCAAATTTAATTTTCAAAGTGCGGTGAATATGGGAGCATAAGGATCAAAGTTGTCGCGGCGCCTCTTTCCGGGTCGAGGCCGATCTCGATCGTCGGCGCCCGGCGCCTGCAGGCCGGCTCGTTTTCCGGAGGCATCGCGATGTTGTCCCTCTCGGGCACTGCTTCTAAACTGGTCGGATCGATGTCCATCCCGAGAGCCTGTGGAGAAGCACGCTCGATGTCCCTAGCCGATCGCCTGCAATCTGGTTCGAACCCGCGTCCGCATGTCATGGTCGTCGAAGATGATGCGGACATGGCGGGCGAGATCGTAACCGATCTTGAAACGCGCGGTTACATCGTCAGCCGGGCGTCCACGGGGCAGGAGGGGCTGGACGCGATGCGGGCGGACCCGTCGATCCGCCTGCTCATCGCCGATCGGATGCTGCCCGCGCTCGACGGTCTCGCGATGATCGAGATCCTGCGGGACGAAGGGCTTCGCACGCCGGTGCTGGTCCTGAGCGCGCTGGCGTCGGTCGACGAGCGGGTTCGGGGCCTGAAGGCCGGCGGGGACGATTATCTGACGAAGCCGTTCGCGCTCGACGAGCTCGCGGCGCGGGTCGAAGCACTGCTTCGGCGCCCCGCCGCCACGCGCGCGACGACGCTTCGCGTGGGTTCTCTGGAAATGGATCTGATCGATCGGACGGTTCGCCGTTCGGGGCGGGAAATCGAACTCTTGCCGCGGGAGTTCAAACTGCTCGAATATCTGATGCGGCGGCCGGGTCAGACCATTACACGGGCCATGCTGCTCGAGGATGTCTGGCACTACCGGTTCGTGCCGCAGACGAACGTCGTCGATGTGCATATGGGCAAGCTGCGCCACAAGCTGGATGGCGAGGGCGAGGCGCCGCTGATCGAGAGCGTTCGCGGCAATGGGTTCGTGCTTCGTGCGCCGGATTGAACTCGTTCGGACCACGCCGTTCCGACTCACGCTGACCTTTGCCGTCGTGCTCATCGCCTACACGCTCGTCACCTGCGGCTTGCTCTATTGGCAGGTCGCGCGGGTCGAGACCGACCGCATTCGAACCGAGATCGCGCTTGAAGTCTCGGAGGCGGCGAAGCTGCCCATGGATGATCTGCTGCCCGGCATCTCCCTGCGTCTCCTCGCCGATCTGCACCGGGCCAGCTATGCGGCACTCTTTGCCGAGGACGGTGAGGTGCTTGCCGGCAATCTGGCGGCACTGCCGCCCGATCTGCCCATCGACGGGACCGCCCATCGGATCGCGGTGCGGCGGACCGACGGGGACGCGCCCGGCCTGAGACAGGGCGTCCTGGCGGCGCATGTCCGGCCGGACGGCAGCGTGGTCGTCATCGGGCGTGCCATGGAAGAGATCGATGCCCTGGGCGGCGTCGTCCGACGCGCGCTCGCCCTGGGCGCGCTGCCGTCCGTGCTCGTGGCGCTCGGGTTCGGCGCGCTGATCAGCTTCCGGGCGCTCCGCCGGGTCAGGACGATCCAGCAGACGATCGGGCGCATCATGCGCGGCAATCTGCACGAGCGTCTGCCGACCCGCGGCACGACGGACGATCTCGACAGCCTCGCCGTCCGGGTCAATCTGATGCTCGATCAGATCGTTCATCTGCTCGATGAGGTGAAAAGCGTCGGCGACAACATCGCCCATGATCTTCGCACGCCGCTGTCGGTGGTGCGGGCCAAGCTCGAGCGCGGGCTCGCCGCGGCGGAGCCCGAGGCGTTGCGCCGGACGGTCGGCGCGGCGCTGGTGGATCTCGACAAGGCATTCGTCCTCATCACGGCCCTGTTGCGCATCGCCGAGATCGAGAGCAGCCGGCGCCGCACGGGCTTCGGCACGGTCGATCTCGGGGCCGTGGTCGCCGAGGCCTTCGAGCTTTATGAACCGTTGGCCGAAGCCCGCTCGATCGCCTTCACCCTCTCGCTGGAGCAGCCGTTCGAGGTGATGGGCGATCGCGATCTCCTGATGGAAGCCGTCGCGAACCTGATCGACAACGCGATCAAATTCACGCCCGAGGGCGGCATGGTGCGGATCTCGCTGACGTCGGAGCGCCAAATGCCGGTGATCCGGGTGGCCGATAGCGGGCCCGGAATTCCGCCGGACGAGCGCGAGGAGGTCTCCAAGCGCTTCTATCGGGCCGATAAGAGCCGCCACATCGATGGCTATGGGCTCGGCCTCAGCCTGGTCGCCGCGATCGTCAATCTCCATGGTTTCCGTCTGCGGATCGGCGACAATGCCCCGGGTGCGACCTTCGACCTCATCTGCGACAATCGCGAACCGGGCGACGGACCGGCCGGGTAGAGCGCCTTCCGGTTTGGCTCGATCGATTCAAACGAAAGGAAATCGCTCCAGATCAATAATGTCCGAGCGAAATCCGATTCGAAGAAATCGGATTTCGCTCCAGCGGGATCAGCCGGCGGTCGCCCCGACCAGCAGGCCCAGGAAACCGTCGATCGCGTCGGTGTCGATCCAGCGCACCACGGCCACGAGATCATGGTCCGGGTCGACATAGACCAGGTTCGTCCCGTTCCCGACATGGGCGAATGCCGTGGCCGGCGCGCTCGGCCACCGCTTGCGATCGGTGTTGAGAAACCAGTTCATGAAGCCATAGATCGGCTCGGGCGCCGTGGGCGTGCGCGCCTGATCGATCCACTCGCCCGACAGCAGGCGGCGATCTTTCCAGCAGCCGTTCCGCAGCGTCAGATAGCCGAAACGGGCCATGTCATAGGCGTTGATGAACATGCCGCCGCCCCAATGGCCGCCGCCGGTCACCGACTGCACCGGCACGCCGTCGAGGACGATCCACGAATTCTCGTAGCCGAACCAGCGCCAGCTGTTCGAGGCGCCGATCGGGTCCATGACATTTTCCTTCAGGACCTGCGGCAGCGGACGACGCCAGACGTTGAGGGCGGCGAGCGCCAGCACGTTGGTGCGGACGTCGTTGTACTGGTAGACGCTGCCCGGCTTGTGGCGCGGCCGCGTCCGCCATTCCGCCGGATTCTCCGCCGGCCGGTCGGCCCAGTCCGGCTTGCCCCACAGCGTGCCTTCCCAATCGCTGGTCTGCCGCAGCAGGTCGTCCCAGGTAATGCCGCGATTGTGCGGGGTGTCGAACAGCGACAGCAGGTCCGGCCGGTCGAGCCGGTCCGATTTATTGGCGCCGGGCAGGGGGTTATAGACCAGAACCGGTCCGACATAATCCCTGACCGGATCGGTGATGCGGTTGATCAGGCCGCGATCGACCGCAATGCCGACGATGGTGGACAGAAAGCTCTTGGTGACGCTGTGGGTCATCTCGACGGCGAGTGGATCGCCCCATTCGGCGATGATCCGGCCGCGATGGATGATGAGCCCAGTCGGCTCGCCCCGTTCCTTGATCGGCCCGATCGCATAGCCGAAAGGTTCGCGGCCGAAATTTTGATAATGATTCATGACCAGGTCGCGCGGCGCCCTGGTCTCGCCGGCGATCGCGAACGCGATCGCCTGCTCCAGCCGCCGGGGATCGACGCCGGCATCCGACGGCGTCCTGCGCTGCCAGGCGGCATCCGGGAAATACAGCTCGTTCGGGTTTGCGGGAGAGGCCATGGTTTTCCCTTCGCTTGACATGCGCCGTCCGGCCGACGGCCGATCCTGTCGCGGCCGCCACTACAGCACAGCCACGGCAACCCCAGCCAGCGTCACAGGGCCTCAGGTCGCGTCGTGGAAGATGATGCCGACCGTGTACCGCCGCCCGGCGCGGATACGGCTCACCCCATGCCGAAGCATCGTGCGATAGACGCCGCGCGAGCCCTCCACCGGCCGCTGGTTCACCGCGAACACCACGGCGTCGCCCCGGCGGAGCGGGACGACCGAGGGCCGGGACTGCATGCGCGGGCGCTGCTCGGTCAGCACGAACTCGCCGCCCTCGAATTCCTCGCCCGGCTCGGACAGCAGGATCGCCACCTGCAGCGGGAACGCGTGTTCGCCGTAGAGGTCCTGGTGCAGGCAATTGTAGTCGCCCGGCCCATATTGCAGCAGCAGCGGGGTCGGGCGGGTCTGGCCGGCCGCATGGCAGCGCTCGAGGAAGACGGCATGTTCTGCCGGATAGCGCACGTCGATCGCCATGGCCGCATTCCAGCGGTTGGCGATCGGGGCGAGGTGCCGGTAGAGCGCGCCGCGCAGCCCGTCGATCAGGCGCGGAAGCGGATAGGCGAAGTACTGGTACTCGCCCCGGCCGAATCCATGACGCGCCATCACGACCTTGCTGCGGAAACTGCCGCCGCCCTCGTACAGGCCGGCGATCTCCCGACACTCGCCGGGCGGCAGGAACCGGGGCAAAACTCCCCAGCCCTGGCCGTCCAGGTCGGCCGCGACCGGTTGCCAGTCGATGGTGTCGATCCGGGCGTCGATGCCCGGCGTTTCGGCGGCGGCGCGGTTATGCGTGTCGATCGATATTTCAGTCATTTCCGCCATCATGATCCAGGCTTTGCGGCTGTCGTTCGCCGCGATGCCATTGGATATAGGCGGGACCGGAGCGGATCCGCGCTCCGGCTCTTGCTTTCAAATCCGGCGTCTTTGGAGCGGCTCGCTTTCGGCTAAGGCGCCAGCGCCGCGGGAATCTCGATACCCTTTTCCGCGAAGAACCGGGCGGCGCCGGGATGCAGCACCATGGGCAGGCCGGTCAGCGCGTCGTCGAGGTTGATCGCTTCCGCCGCGCGATGGGCGAAACGCAGGATCTCCAGATTGTCGAACATGGCGCGCAGGATGGTGTAGACGTCCTTGTCCGGCACGCGCTCGTCGACCGCGAGGAAGGTCGGCTGGGCGATCGACTGGATTTCCCATTCCTGACCGGTGTAGGTGCCGGGCGGCACGACATAGCGCCGCCACAGACCCAGCCCGTCATTGATGATGCGGAGCTGACGGTCGGTGAATTCCAGAATGCGCAGACCCTGCGGATCGTGCGAGATGACCGCGTTGACCGTCGTGATCGGCACGCCGCCCGGCAGGCTCATGCCGGCGAGCCGGCCCATCAACAGGGCCGAGGTCGCCTCGATCGTGGAAAGCTCGACCAGCGTGCCCTTCGGCGCGACCATGCCGCCCAGGCGATCGAGAATATAGGTCGTGCTGCCGGCCACGCCCGAGCCGGCGCTGCCGATCGAGAATTGCGCGCCCTTGAGATTGCGCACGTCCTCGACCGTGCCGGACGGGGCCAGCGTCCGGTTGAGGATGAAATGCTCGACGTCCGGCCAGAGCGCCGTCACGGCGCGGATGCGCCTGCCGGTCGGCCGCCCCTTGAACGTGCCGGTGCCGGTGCGCGCCCAATGGCCGTAGAGCGCCTGGAGAATGCTGAACTGCGCCTGGCCGGCCAGCATCAAATGCAGATTCTCGCCGGAGCCGGAGGTCGAGCGCGCCGACAGGTCGATCGCCGCCTCGCTCGGGATGCGCATCTTGACGAGCGTGCTGAGACCGGTCCCGACGGCATAGAAGGTGCCGCCGGTATCGTCGGTCGCGAGCGTGTAGCGACGGGGGACAGGCGTCGAGAGCGGCACGGGATCCAGCAGCGAGCCGGCCCGGGCGAGCGGGCCGAACAGGCCCGCACCGGCGAGGGCGGCGCCACCGCCGAGCAGGGCCCGACGGCCCAGGACCATCGCCGGGATCAGATGCTGGAGGCGGCCGGTTTGGCCACGCGCCGACGGCGCGTCTTGACCGGTGCCTCGCCGTCGACCGCCGCGGCCGGATCGAACTTGCGCGTTGCCGGCACCGCCGCCTTCGCCCGCTTCGCCCGCGGCTTCTTGACGGGCACCGGGGCATCGACCGACGCGGCTTCGGCGACCGGAGCCGGGGCTTCGGGCGCTTTCGCCTGCTTGCCCTTGACCCGCTTGTCGAGATAGGCGCGCGCCTTGGCGACGGATTGCATGGGCGCGCGCACGAAGCCGTTCGCGACCTCATCGACCGCGGGCGGACGCTTGGCGAACATCTTCTTGGCGACGGCGAACTGCTCCTTGAACAGCACGCGCGCGGAGGCGACGTCGAAATCGATGAAGGTACCGCCGGATTCGAAATGCTGGATGAACACCTTGCCGACCGCATAGGTCGCGGCGGCGGACAGCATCGGCATGGTCGCGAAACCGATGGTCGATCCGAACACCGGAATGGCCTTGACCAGCGAGCCGACGATGCCGGCGGCCAGCGCGTGCGGACCGGCGGCGCCGATCACCGCGGAGATGGCCGACTTGCCCCAATTCTCCAGGAATTCGATCTCGTAGTTCTTGGCCAGGTCGCCCAGCATCTTCAGCTGAATGCCGCTGACCGCGACGACATCCATCAGCGGGAACGGAATGACTCCGCCGCCAAACGCGAAGGCCGAATATTTCGTGACGATCGAATTGGCTTCGTCGATGCGGCTCTTGTTGATCGTGCCGACGCCGACGTCGCGGATGCCCGCCGGGGGCGCTGCGCCGATTGCGCTCATTTCAGTTCTCCCATGTGCTTGCCTTGGCCGAAACCTCTCACAAAAAACACAGTGCCGCCACTTCATTGATCCGGCGTAAAGGAAGAGCTGCTTTGAATGCGAAAATGTCGATAGAGTGGCGTTCGTCTCACCTGTCGACGATGATTTTATGCGTCTAACGGCACCTTGAGACGAGACCAGCACGTGCAGAATATTCGATGGAGTACCGGGTGGCGATGAAGTGGATCGATCGTGCGCGCGCCGCGTTGTCGGTGGCCGCCGCGACGAAGGTGGCAGAGCGCGAAACACCCCCGGTCGAAGCGTCCGTCGCCCCTCCCGAAGAGACTCCGAGCGAAGCGCCGCGTCGGCGGTTGCGCGTACGCGCGATCGTCGCGATCGGGCTGGTTTTGACGGCCCTTATCGGGCTGACTTTTGCGCTTTGGCCGAGCGATCACAAAGGCCCGGTCATTCGCCTCGCGTTCGTCGGCGCCTTGTCGGGCGTCGACGCCGAAATCGGGCGCTCCGAACTCGATGGCGTGCGTCTTCTGGTCGACGAAGTGAACCGCGCCGGCGGCATCAACAACCGCGAAGTCGAGCTTGACGTCAAAGACGATCGCGGCAGCCCGGAAACCGCCCAGGACATCGCCTATAGTATCGGTCAGAAGGGCGATACGCTCGCCGTCATCGGTCATACCGACAACGCGACGGCACTGGCAAGCCTTTCTATTTATGAGCGTTTTGAGATTCCGGTGATTTCGCCCTCGGCGACGAGCGACGCGCTGTCCGGCAAAAGCAAATGGTTCTTCCGCACCATTTTCAACGACGGTTTTCAGGCGCGCTTTCTCGCGCGCTATGTGCGTTTCATCCTGAATCAGCACGAGGCGATCACGATTACGTCCGACGATGCGTACGGCACCGGCCTTGGCGACGCGCTCGGCAAATCCGCGGTCGATGTCGACGTGAATATTCGTCGCCGCTGGTCGATTCCCTTGGTCGAACATGCCAATCACGCCGACCATGCGGCGGTCTATAACGAGATCGCCGACTACCTGCAGAACGAGGCGCCGAACGCGGTGGTTTTCCTGCTGGTAAAGGACAAGATCGCGGGCGAATTGCTGGTCGCATTGCGCGATCGCGGGCTTGCCAACCAGGTCATCGGCACGAACCTGATCGGACATAATAGTTTTGCCGCCACCTTGGCCGATCAGCCGCGCGAAAAGCAGGTTCCGGGCTTCTATACCAGCGGCGTTCTGGTCGCGATGCCGCTGATCTACGAGATCGCCGAGCCGAAGACGCTCGCGTTCAAGGAACAGTACGATCGTACCTACCATGAAGCCCCCGTTTGGGAGGCCGCATTCGCGTATGACGCGGCCGCCGTGGTGCTCGAAGGCGTCAAACAGCTGAAGCTGGTCGGCGGTGCCGACGGCGTGCGCCGCGACCGGGCGTCGGTCCGCGATTTCCTATCGAAACTCGACGCGCCGGAACATGCGTATCCGGGTTTGACCGGGCCGATTTTCTTCGATGCGAAGGGCGATCCGAAAAAGCCGATCGCGATGGGTTCGTTCCAGAACCGCATCATCTCGTCGCTCGCCCAATTGCGCCAGGTCGGCAATCCGAAGATGGTGCGCGACCTCGATCGCAAGATCGAACATGGCGAGATCGTGAACTTCGAAGATCAGTTCATGTACCGCACCACGATCGTCTACACCGGCCTGCGGCCGAGCGGCGATTGGGCGATCGACGCGGAGCATAACCGCTTCCATGCCGAGTTCGATCTGTGGTTCCGCTATCAGGACGATCTGGCCGTCGCCGACATCGTGTTTCCGGGTGCGATCGGCCCGGTCGAACTGGGCGAGCCGATCAAGTCCTACGCACTGCAGGGCGTCAATTACCGGCTCTATCACGTCAAGGGCGACTTCCAGCTCGACACGCTTTCGGACCTGCCGCCGTTCGGCCATCACGTGGCCGCGCTCGCGTTCCGCAATCGCGAGCTGACGGCCGAGCGGCTGATCTATGTGCTGGACCCGGTGGGATTGCCGCCCTCCTCGGATCAGTTGCTCGCCTACCTGAAGCGGCTGAATTTCCTGCCGACCAGCGCCGGCTGGTCGATCGAGCGCGCCTGGGCCTATCCGGAAATGCGCGAGACCGAGCCGCGCGGCGAGCCCGAATTCCTCGATCCGAATGCCGAGCGCTTCCCGTTCTCGGCCATGACGCTGGCCATGGATGTCGATCCGGCCGGCGCCAAGCTCCGCCGCGCCTGGACGCTGGGATCGCCGGTCTGGCCGACGGCCCTGCTGGGCGCGCTGTTCCTGGGCCTGCTGATCGGCGACCGCTTCATCAAGCACCGGCTGCTGCGCAAGGCGAGCCTGATCGCCTATGGCGCCGCCGGCCTCGGCCTGCTCTATGTGCTGGAGATCGGGCTGATCGACCATTGGCTGGCCGAATGGGATCGCTCGAACCTCGACTATGTCGAACATCTGATCGACGTGCTGTTCTGGCTGATGCCGGCGTTCCTGCTGACCGAGTTCCTGGAGCGGTTCGTCTGGTCCGAGGTCGAGGTGCTGTTCCGCCGCACCGTGCCGCAGGTCGTGCGCGGGTCCATGGCGGCCGTGATCTATCTGGTCACGACCCTGGGTATCATGGCCTTCATCTTTCACCAGCCGGTGACCTATCTGCTGGCGGCGATGGGCATCGCGGTGCTGATCGTGGGCTTCGCCATCCACAACAGCATCGCCAGCATCTTCGCCGGCATCGCGCTGAATTTCGAACGCGCCTTCACGGTCGGCGACTGGGTCAAGGTCGCGGGCCACGGCGAGGGCTGGGTCGTCGATATCGGCTGGCGCGCCACCAAGCTGCGCACGTCCGAAAACCACATGTTCAGCATCCCGAACAACGCCATCGCCGAATCGGTCATCGACCGGCCCGAGGCCGGCGAGGGCGCCACGCGCGAATGGATCGAGGTGCAGGTCGACCCGGGCGTCGAGCCGGCCAAGGTCAGCCGCACGCTGAACAACGCCGTCATGCTGGTGCGCCAGAAGGATAATTCCTACACCTCCGACACCGAGGTCCGCTTCATGGGCCTCGACGATTGGGCGGCGCGCTACCGCGTCTATTTCCCGGTGAAATCCTTCGACGACCGCGCGGAGATCCGCGAGCAGGTCTGGCTGAAGATCCGCGCGATCCTGCACCATGCCAAGATCCGCCCGGCGATCGAGGGTCGCGCCGACCCGCTGGTCAATCAGGACGCGGCCGCGATCGCGAGCTGGTTCGAGCCCAAGGCGCTGTTGGCGCGCGTGCCGGTGTTCGCCGCCTTCGCCGCCCCCGAAATCGCCCAGCTCGCCGCCAGCGCCCATCCCCGGGTGATCGCGACCGGGACCGAAGTGGTGACGCAGGGCGATGCCGGCGACAGCCTGTTCGTGATCCGCGAGGGCGTCATGTCGGTCACGATCCGCTTCGGCGACAAGGACCCGATCGAGGTGGCACGCCTCGGCCCCGGCGATTTCTTCGGCGAGATGGCGCTGTTGGCGGGCGACCCGCGGACGGCGACGGTCTCGGCGCTGACCGAGCTGCAGCTCTTGGAGATCACCAAGGCCGAAATCGCGCCGATCATCGGCAAGCGCCGCGAGATCATCGCGGCGCTGGTCCGCATCATGGAGGACCGCAAGCGCGCGCTGGGCCAGGCGAAGAAGGAATCGGAGACGGAGGTCGACGCCAGCAGCGCGCTGGCCAATCGCATCGCCCGCTTCCTGTTCGACTGAGCGCGCGGACATGTTCTGGATCCGGCTGATCGCCAAGGAATCGAAGATCCCGGTCTCGCGCATCGCGCTGGGCTCGGCCCTGTCGGGTGCCTGCAAATCGGCCGTGCTGGGCACGATTATCAATTCGCTGAACGTCACCGACGATCGCGACGCGCATCTGAAATACCTGCTGTTCTTCGCCTTCTTCGTGTTCGCCTACAAGACGATCCACAGCATCGTGCTGGAGCGCGTCGCGAACGAGGTCGAGGAGGTCGCGCACCGGCTGCGCACGCGCATCATCGAAAAGCTGCAGCGGGCCGAACTGCGCGACATCGAGTCGATCTCGCGCGCCGAAGTGCTGAACGGGCTCAATTCGGAATTGCCGGCGGTGACCCGCGCGGTCATCACGCTGTTCAACGCCGTGCAGTCGGCGACGCTGATCGCCTTCACCTTTCTGTTCATCGGCTCGCTGTCGCGTACCGCCTTCATGTTCATCTTCTTCGGCTCGATGTTCGCGGCCTCGACCCAGCTGGAGATTTTCCGGCGCACGCGGGCGGATTCGAAGGAGATCTACGCGGCCGAGACGCGCCTCAACGAGGTGGTCGAGGATGCGCTCGAAGGGTTCCGCGAAACCAAGATCAATCAGCAGAAGCGGCGCGGCGTCTTCGCCATGGCGAGCGGCATGTCGGCGGCATTGACCCAGCGCAAGCAGAAGCTGCAGCGGCTCTTGTCGCAGCAGCTGGTCATCGCCCAGGTGACCTACATGCTTTTGGTCGGCGTCGTCGTGTTCCTGGCACCGCAGGTCGACGAGACCTTCAACGACGCGATCCTGAAGACCTCGATCTCGATGATCTTCCTGATGGGGCCGCTCGGCACGGTCATCGGCGCGTTCCAGGTGCTGGTCAACGTCAACAGCGCCGCCGAGAACGTCATGCTGCTGGAAGAGAAGATCGACGCGCTGGGCGCCGCCGCCGACAAGCGGGCCAATCCCGAAGGCTTCTGGCGCCGCATCCTGCCGAACGAGGCGGTCGCGCCGTCGGGTCCGCTGACGTTCGAGCATACGCTGGAGCTGCGCGGCGTCACGTTCCTGCATTCGACCACGCCGGACCTGAAGCCGTTCCAGATCGGCCCGATCGACCTCACCATCCGGCGCGGCCAGATCATCCTGCTGGTCGGCGGCAACGGCTCCGGCAAATCGACCCTGCTCAAGGTGCTGCTGGGGCTCTATCAGCCGGACGCCGGCACGATCCTGCTCGACGGCGTGCCGGTCAGCGCCGCCAATTATCAGGAATATCGCGAGCATTTCGGCGTGATCTTCGCCGACCATCACCTGTTCACCCGGCTCTACGGGCTGGAGACGGTCGACCTGCCCAAGCTGCACGGGCTGCTGGAATATGTCGACCTCGCCCACAAGACCGGCTATCGCGACAACCGCTTCGACACGGTGGCGCTCTCGACCGGGCAACGAAAGCGCCTGGGGCTGGTCGAGATGCTGATGGAGGAAAAGCCCATCATGATCTTCGACGAATGGGCGGCGGAGCAGGACCCGGGATCGCGCAAGCGCTTCTACAGCGAGATCCTGCCGGACCTCAAGGCCAAGTCGAAGACCATCATCGCGGTCACCCATGACGACGCGTTCTTCCACCTGGCCGACGTCCGGATTGAAATGGACCAGGGTCTGATCACGACTCTCGATATGAGGATGGCCGGGTAATGGCAGCGGTCCCCGAACTCACCGGACCCAGATCCTATTGGGCCGCCTATCGCCGCTGGAGCCGCGAGCATTCCTTCATGCTCGGCACCAGCCTGCTGATCTTCGCCCTGGTCACGGTCTATATGTTCGACCGGATCTTCGTCACGGTGCCGCCCGGTGCCGTCGGCGTGCTGTGGCAGCGCCTGTTCGGCGGCACGGTGACCAGCGAGATCTACGGCGAAGGGCTGCATGTCATCATGCCCTTCAACCAGATGTACACCTACGACACCCGCCTGCAGGAGGTGACCGACACCTACGAGGCGATCTCGGCCGACGGCCTGGTCATGAAGGTCGAAATGTCGGTGCGCTTCCGCCTGGTCGACCGCAACGTGGGCTTTCTGCACAAGTTCGTCGGGCCCGACTACATCAAGAAGCTGATCGTGCCCGAAGTGGCCTCGACCATGCGCTCGGTCATCTCGAACTTCACGCCCGAGGACCTCTATTCCAAGAAGCGCCAGCAGATCCAGCGCGACATCTACGACCAGGTCTCGCGCGGGCTGGAGACGATCTACGATCCGGACCAGCCCGGCCGGCGCTTCGTCACGGTCGAAACCACGCTGATCCGGAACGTCGAGATCCCGGTCCGCGTCAAGGAAGCGATCGAAAGCAAGGTCGAGCAGTTCCACAAGATGCTGGAATATGACTATCGCATCCAGCGCGAGGCCAAGGAGAGCATCCGCCGCGCGATCGAGGCCGAGGGCATCAAGAAATTCCAGCAGGTCGTCAGCGATTCGATCACGCCGGACCTCCTGACCTGGAA
>JAQGIC010000042.1 GCA_028288725.1 Rhodospirillales bacterium | reverse complement strand
CGCGCGATCGTCGACGGCTGGTCGCGCAACTTCGATCCGAAGCGGGCGCTGGCCCTGGGCTTCAAGGCCGATGCGAGCTTCGAGGAGATCATCCGGATCTACCAGCAGGACGAGCTGGGGCAGTAGGGCCCCAACTCTCCGTCACGCCCGGACAGGCGTGGGCTTGACCCGGGTATCCAAGCCTTTCCGCTCGGCGCCGCCTGACCGCGTCCCCCGGCCGCCGGTTGATTCAGGACGGATCGCCGGGGCGGGCTATGATGGGCCGGCGGCTGGTGCCGTTCTGTTCGGGAGGCCGGGTTATGGACAAGACCTTCGATGCGATCGTCATCGGCGCGGGACAGGCGGGTCCGGCGTTGGCCGGGCGGCTGACGGCGGCGGGCATGAGCGTCGCTCTGGTCGAGCGCCATCTGTTCGGCGGCACCTGCGTCAACACCGGCTGCATGCCGACCAAGGCGCTCGTCGCCAGCGCCGAGGTCGCCCATAAGGCGCGCCGCGCGGCCGATTTCGGCATCAAGATCGAGGGCGGCGTATCGGTCGACATGCGGGCGGTCAAGGCGCGCAAGGACGGGGTCTCGACGACGGCGAGCAGGAATGTCGAGAAATGGCTGCGCGGCATGAAGGGCTGCACCGTCTATCAGGGGCATGCGCGCTTCGTATCGTCCCACGCGTTGCGCATCGGCGACGAGCGGATCGCGGCCGACCGGATCTTCCTCAATGTCGGCGGCCGCGCGGCGGTGCCGGATCTGCCGGGGATCGACCGCGTGCCGTATCTGACCAATACGTCGATCCTCGACCTGGATGTGCTGCCCCGGCATCTGGTCATCGTCGGCGGCAGCTATATCGGCCTCGAATTCGCCCAGATGTATCGCCGGTTCGGCAGCGAGGTCACGGTGATCGAACAGGGCCCCCGCCTGGTCCGGCGCGAGGACGAGGACGTTTCGGCCGCGATCAGGACCATTCTCGAGAACGAGGGCATCACCGTGCGGACGGATGCCGAATGCATCCGGTTCGAGGCGCGGGGGACCGATATCGCCCTCGGGGTCGATTGCGCCGCGAGCCCGGGCGAGACCGTCGGCTCCCACGTGCTGATGGCGGTCGGCCGCCGGCCGAACACCGACGATCTGGCACTCGATCAGGCCGGGGTCGCGCTGGATGCCCATGGCTATATCACGGTCGACGACACGCTGCGCACGAACGTCCCCGGCATCTGGGCGCTGGGCGATTGCAACGGCAAAGGCGCCTTCACCCATACCGCCTACAATGATTTCGAGATCGTCGCGGCCAACCTGCTCGACGGCGGCGCCCGCCGGGTCAGCGACCGCATCGCGTGCTACGGCCTGTTCATCGATCCGCCGCTGGGCCGGGTCGGCCTGACGGAAGCCGGCGCCCGCGCGGCCGGCCACCGGATCCGGATCGGCATGCGGCCGATGACCCGGGTCGGGCGCGCGGTCGAAAAGGGCGAGACGCAGGGCTTCATGAAGGTCGTCGTCGATGCCGAGAGCGATCGGATCCTGGGGGCGGCCATCCTGGGCGTCGGCGGCGACGAGGCGGTCCACGGTATCCTGGACGTCATGGCCGCCAAGGCGCCGTACACCGTGCTGCAGCAGACGGTGCATATCCACCCGACGGTGTCGGAATTGATCCCGACGATCCTGGGCGAGCTGCGGCCTTAGAGCCTGATCCGATCAAGCCTGCTCGGCTCGATCGGTGAATTAGTCTCTAAATATTTGATTTGAAGGGCGATTCAGATATGAGGCCGAGCAGGCCTCATATCATCGCGCTCTAGTGCGATGAGGTCCCGGTAGCCGAGGGTGCGTCGTGATCCCGCATGGCAACGAAGCGCCTTGATGACCGTCCGGTTCAGATGATCAGATCCTCCAAATAAAACATCTTGGCTCCAAGCCATCGCCGCAAGAGCGGACGAGACTATGTGTCCGATACGGCACGATCTGCCAAGCAAGCTCCTTGTCATCGCAACCGGTGCGATCCGCATCGCGTTGCTGTCTGCACGGGTCCGGGGCATCCGGGCCAAGCTCGAGGAGGGCTATCGTCATGGCGCGACAGACCGTCGCCGAACTCATCGTCGACACGCTCCAAGCTGTCGGCGTCGAACGGATCTATGGCGTTACCGGGGATTCGCTGAACGGCCTCAGCGATGCGTTGCGCCGCAAGGGTACGATCGAATGGATCCATATGCGCCATGAAGAGGCCGCCGCCTTCGCCGCCGGGGCCGAGGCGCAACTGACGGGCAAGCTCGCCGTCTGTGCCGGCAGCTGCGGTCCGGGCAATCTACATCTGATCAACGGCCTCTACGATTGCCATCGCAGCGGTGCCGCCGTCCTCGCGATCGCGGCGCATATCCCCAGCAGCGAGATCGGCGGCGGCTATTTCCAGGAGACCCATCCGGAAAAGCTGTTCATGGAATGCAGCCACTATACCGAACTGGTTTCCACGCCCGGCGTGATGCCGCGCATGCTCGATGGCGCCATCCGACAGGCGGTGGGCAAACGGGGCGTCGCGGTCCTGGTCATTCCGGGCGACGTCGCGATGCAGCAGGTCGAGACGCCTTCGCCGTCCCGATGGCTGCTGCCGACGCCGCCGCTGCTGCGGCCCCAGGATAGCGAACTGCAGGCGCTCGCCGATCTGCTCGATGCCTCGGACAAAATCACGATCCTGGCGGGCGCGGGGTGCGCCGGCGCGCATGACGAGCTCGTGGAACTGGCCGACATGCTAAAGGCCCCGGTGGTCCACGCCCTGCGCGGCAAGGAACATGTCGAATGGGACAATCCCTGTGATGTCGGCATGACCGGCCTCATCGGGTTTTCCTCCGGCTATCACGCCATGAAGGGCTGCGACACGCTGCTCATGCTCGGCACCGACTTTCCCTACCGGCAGTTTTATCCCGACGGCGGCCAGGTCGTTCAGATCGACATCGATCCGACGCGGCTCGGCCGGCGCACGCCGCTGACGCTCGGACTGGTGGGCGACATCAAGGCGACGATCGCGGGGCTGATGCCGTGGCTCTCGTCCAAACCCGATCGTCGTCACCTCGACCGTTCGCTCGATCATTACAAGGCCGCGCGCAATGGGCTGGACGAACTCGCCACGCCCGGTCGGGGCACGGCACCGATCCATCCGCAATATCTGACCCGGCTGGTGAGCGAGATCGCGGCCGAGGATGCGGTCTTCACCTGCGACGTCGGCACGCCCACGGTCTGGGCCGCGCGCTATCTCAAGATGAACGGCAAGCGCCGCCTGCTCGGCTCCTTCGTTCACGGCTCCATGGCGAATGCCATGCTCCAGGCGATCGGCGCGCAGGCGGCCTATCCGAAACGCCAGATCGTCTCGCTGTCCGGCGACGGCGGCTTCGCGATGATGATGGGCGATTTCATCACGCTCGTTCAGCAGAAGCTGCCGGTGAAGGTGGTGATCTTCAACAATGGCGTGCTGGGGTTCGTCGATTTGGAAATGAAAGCATCGGGCTTCCTCGAGACCGGCACCGATCTCGAAAACCCCAACTTTGCAAAGATGGCCGAGGCGATGGGCGTGCTCGGCATCCGCGTCGAGCAGCCGGGCGATGTCGAAAGCGCGCTTAGGATCGCCTTTGCCCATGACGGGCCGGCGCTGGTCGATGTCGTCACCAACCATCACGAGCTGGTCATGCCGCCCAAGACGACGATGGAACAGATCGGCGGCTTCAGCCTGTGGATGGCAAAGGCCGTGTTGAACGGTCGCGGCGACGAGGTCATCGACCTCGCGGCGTCGAACCTGCTGCGCTAGGACGCGAAAAGCATGAGGTATCTTAAGATGGCCGCCGCGCGATGTCGCTTCGGCACGGCGATTTTCGTTGCGGGCGTCGCAGCCACGCTCGGCGGCTGCTCCGGCGTGCTCGATCCACAGGGACCGATCGCATCGGCCGAAAAGACGATCCTGTTCAATTCGCTCGGCATCATGCTGGCGATCGTCGTGCCCACCATCCTTGCGACCTTGGGTGTCGCCTGGTGGTTCCGCGCGTCCAACCTGCGGGCCAAATATCTGCCCGACTGGGAATATTCGGGCCGGATCGAGATGGTGGTCTGGTCCATTCCGGCCATGACCGTGCTGCTGCTGGGCGGCATCGCCTGGGTCGGCTCCCATGACCTCGATCCGCCCAAGCCGATCACCTCGACCACGAACCCGGTCGAGGTCGAGGTGGTCTCGTTGGATTGGAAATGGCTGTTCATCTATCCCGATCTGGGCATCGCCAGCGTCAACCGGCTGATCGTGCCCGCCGGCACGCCGATCAGCTTCACGCTGACATCCGACGGCGTCATGAACAGCTTCTTCGTGCCGCAGCTGGGCAGCCAGATCTACACCATGGCCGGCATGACGACCCATCTGCAGCTCCAGGCCGACCAGCCCGGCAGCTACCCGGGCCTGTCGGCGCAGTTCAGCGGCGATGGCTTTTCCGACATGCGCTTTACCGTCGATGCCGTAGCGCCCGACAAATTCGCCGAATGGGTCAATGCCACGCGCGGCAAGGGGGCGGCGCTCGATCCGACGAGCTTCGCCGAGCTGGCCAAGCCGAGCGAGGCGGTGGCTGTCGCGACCTACGGCGCCGTCAGCCAGGATCTGTTCCAGGCGATCGTGCATCCCAACGTGCCGCCGGCCGAGCCGGGGCATCTGAGCCAACCCGCCATGCACAAGGAGAATTAGGATGCTGGGCAAGCTCAGTTGGGACGCGCTGCCGTTCCATGAGCCGATCGACATGATCGTATCGGGGCTGATGATCCTGGGCGTCATCGCCATCCTGGCGTGGCTGACCGTCAAGGGCCATTGGCCCTATCTATGGCGGGAATGGCTGACCTCGGTCGACCATAAGCGCATCGGCGTCATGTATTGCGTGCTGGCCCTGGTCATGCTGCTGCGCGGCTTCGCCGACGCGCTGATGATGCGTTCGCAACAGGCGCTTGCGGCCGGTGGCGCCCAGGGCTATCTGCCGCCCGAGCATTACGACCAGATCTTCTCGGCCCACGGCACGATCATGATCTTCTTCATGGCCATGCCGTTCATGATCGGGCTGATGAATTTTGCCCTGCCGCTGCAATTGGGCGTGCGCGACGTGGCGTTTCCGACGCTCAATTCGGTCAGCCTGTGGCTGACCGCATCCGGCGTGCTCCTGACCAACGTCTCGCTGGTCGTCGGCGAATTCGCGCGCACCGGCTGGCTGGCCTATCCGCCCTTGAGCGAGCTCAAATACTCGCCCGGCGTCGGCGTCGACTATTACCTCTGGTCGCTGCAGATCTCCGGTGTCGGCACGCTCCTGTCCGGCATCAACCTGGTCACGACCATCCTGAAGATGCGGGCGCCGGGCATGAGCTACATGCGCATGCCGGTGTTCTGCTGGACGGCGCTCGCGTCGAACCTGCTGATCGTCGCGGCCTTTCCGATCCTGACCGCGACCTTCGCCATGCTGCTGCTCGACCGGTACCTGGGCTTCCACTTCTTCACGACCGATGGGGGCGGCAACCCCATGATGTACATCAACCTGATCTGGGCCTGGGGCCATCCGGAGGTCTACATCCTGATCCTGCCGGCGTTCGGCGTGTTCTCCGAAGTGATCTCGACCTTCTCGGGCAAGCCTTTGTTCGGCTATCGCTCGATGGTGGCGGCGACCTTGGCGATCTGCGTGCTGTCCTTCGTCGTCTGGCTGCATCATTTCTTCACTATGGGCGCCGGCGCCGACGTCAACGGCTTCTTCGGCGTCATGACCATGATCATCGCCGTGCCCACGGGCGTGAAGGTCTACAATTGGCTGTTCACCATGTATGGCGGCCGCCTGCGCTTCACGGCACCCGTCTACTGGTCGCTGGGCTTCATGGTGACCTTCGTGCTGGGCGGCATGACCGGCGTGCTGCTGGCGGTGCCGCCGGCCGATTTCGTGCTGCACAACAGCCTGTTCCTGATCGCGCATTTCCATAACGTGATCATCGGCGGCCTGCTGTTCGGCGCCATGGCCGGCTATACCTACTGGTTCCCAAAGGCGTTCGGCTTCACGCTGCACGAAGGCTGGGGCAAGGCCAGCTTCTGGTGCTGGTTCGTGGGCTTCTATCTCGCCTTCATGCCGCTCTATTGGCTGGGCCTGATGGGCATGACCCGCCGCATGCAGCACTACGACAATATGGCCTGGCAGCCGTTCCTGCTGGTCGCGGCCGCCGGCGCGCTGGTCATCCTGTGCGGCATCCTGTGCACGATCATTCAACTGGTCGTATCGATCCGCGACCGGGCCGGCCACCGCGACCGGACCGGCGATCCGTGGGACGGCCGCACGCTGGAATGGTCGATCCCGTCGCCGCCGCCGTCGTGGAACTTCGCGCTGATGCCGCAGGTCGAGGGCGAGGACGCCTATTGGTACATGAAGCGCCGCGCCCGGGAGGAGCCGGCCGGGCCGGGTCGGACGCCCGATTATGAACCGATCGAGATGCCGCTCAACAGTTCGACCGGCTTCGTCACCGCCTTCTTCGCCGTCGTCACCGGCTTCGCGCTGATCTGGCACATCTGGTGGATGGTCGGCCTGGGTCTGGTCGGCGCCTTCGTGACGATGCTCGTGTTCGCCTGGCGCGACCATGACGAAATGGAAATACCGGTAGAGGAGATTACCCGGATGGATCGCGCCCACCGTGCGGAGACGACCCGATGACCGCCGCCACGCTCTCCCACGGCGGCCATGGCGTGCCGACCGGCTCGAGCACCGACGGGCCGGCGCCGAAGCGGATCGTCGTCGCCTACGGCTTCTGGATCTTCCTGCTCAGCGACATCATCATGTTCTCGGCCATCTTCGCGACCTACGCGGTGCTGGCCAACGCCACCAACGGCGGCCCGACGGGGCGCGAGCTGTTCGACTATACCAATGTCGCGATCGAGACCGGTTGCCTGCTCGCCTCCAGCTTCACCTGCGGATTGATGTCGCTCGCGGTCCATGAGGAAAGCCGGCTCGGCACCTATCTCGGCGCCGCGGCGACCTTCGTGCTGGGGGCGATCTTCCTGGCGCTCGAACTGCATGAGTTCGCCGGCATGATCGCGATGGGCGCCACGCCCCAGCGCAGCGCCTTCCTGTCGGCCTTCTTCACGCTGGTCGGCTGCCACGGCGCCCATGTCGCGATTGGCCTCTTGTGGCTGGTGGTGATGATGGCGCAGGTCTGGGCCAAAGGCTTCCGCCAGACCATCCTGCGCCGCATCGCCTGCTTCAGCCTGTTCTGGCATGCGCTCGACATCATCTGGGTGGCATTGTTTACGATCGTCTATCTGATGGGAGGCCGCTGATGGAAACGCCCCTGCACGACCGCGCGCCCGGCGACGAAATCACGGCCGGCGATCGGCGCAACGCGACGCTGTCCGGCCTCCAGGCCTATCTCATCGGGTTGGGGCTGGCCGTGATCCTGACCGGCACCAGTTTCTGGGCCGCGAGCACGCATCTGTTGTGGATGCCGGGCGTGCCGATCGGCCTCGCCGTGCTGGCGGTGGCGCAGATGGGCATCCATCTGGTGTTCTTCCTGCACATCACCACCGGGCCCGACAATACCAACAACGTGCTGGCGCTCGCCTTCGGCGTGCTCATCGTCTTCCTGGTCGTCGCCGGTTCGCTCTGGATCATGGCCAACCTCAACGCCAACATGATGCCGTCACCGGAGCTGATGAATATGCAGATGCAGCATTAGCTTTCGGAAGCCAACAACCCTTCCAGCCGCGCGATGCTCTCGCGCAGGCTTTCGACCTCCATCCGGACCCGTTCCCGCTTCGAGCGGGGGCGGGTCTCCGCCTGGACCATGCGCATGGCGTATTCGACCAGCGTGCCGGACACCTCGGCGGCGCTGAGCGCGCCGGTCGGGCGAAACCACCAGGCGCTCCAATTGCACATGCCGATGACCGAGAGCGCGGCGATCCGCGCGTCGGCGACCTTGAAATAGCCCTGGTCGATGCCCTGGCGCACGACCCCGATGAAACTGTCGAGCAACTGCCGCTTGGCGCGGTTGTGGGTCGCCGCCATGGCCGGCGGCAGCTCGTTTTCCGTGCGGCTGACGAAGCGGAACTCGGTCGGGTGGTTGAGGATCCAGCCGCCGTAATCGGCGACGATGGTGCGCAGCATGTCCGGCGGGGCGATATCGGTGCGCTGGGCGACGTCGGTCAGCCGGCGTTGCAGGGTGAAGGTGCTTTCCTCGACCAGCGCCGTGAGCAGCTCGTCCTTGCTGGGAAAGTAATAATAGAACGCCGTGCGCGACAGGCCGACGGCGCCCGCCACCTCGTGCAGCTTGGTGGCGCCGAAACCCTTCTGGGCGAACAGTGCCGCAGCACTCTGCAGAATCTCGTTGCGCTGGAAGCTGTTCTTGTTCGGCGGCGCGTCCGAAGCCGCTGACGGGACATTGTCTTTTCCGGTTGATCGCTTGCGCAAAGGACGGTCCCTCGTTGGCCTCTAAACCAATATTTAGAGACTGATTCACCGATCAACCGAGCCGGTTCGATCGGATCAGGCTCTAGGGCAGGGCTCGACTGCTCGTAATCGAACCCTGCTCAGACGTTGTTGATCTGGCACGCGTTCTTGTCGGTCGAATGAGTTAATTCGAACGGAACACGCGCTGACACTTGTGTCGATTTTCTGTAGCACGGCCGCCTCGGGTTTGACCATGCGACGGGGATGAAATCATCTCGTGAGCCGAAAATTTGACAGATACGTCAAATTGTCCTATCTTGGTCCCGATCAATAACCGGGAGAGACCGATGACCGCCTTGCCCCCGCTGACGCTGCGTGGCGTCGATCACACCGCCCGTCCGACCTGGAAGCTGCGCGAAACGATCGAATTCTATCGCGACAAGCTCGGCCTGCCGCTGGTCCATGTCATCTCGGCCCGGGGCTGGGGGCCGGCGACCCATCCCGATTTCCTGCATCTGTTCTTCGACAGCGGCAATGGCAGCAGCATCGCCTTCTTCTATTACCTGGGGTCGGAGGAGCCGGCGGCGCTGGCGGGCAAGGCGGACCAGCCGCCGCGCCCGGACGATCACGTGTTCGACGCGACCCATACGGCCTGGCTCGTCGACGGTGCCCGGGAATTGCAGGCCTGGAAGCAGCGGCTGGAGGCGCAGGGCCTGAGCGTTTCGACCGAGACGACGCATGAGGTGATCGAATCGATCTATGTGCGCGATCCGAACGGCTATTTCATCGAATTCACCCGCAAGCTCCGGCCGCTGGGCCGGACCGATGCCATGGATGCGGCGCTGACGCTGCAGGCGGCGCTCGACGCCGAGGAGGCCGCGGCCAAGGCGGGGCGCAGGCTCACGTCGATCGACGAGATCTGGGCGCGCAAGCCGGCCCTGCTCGACGCGCGCCATGGGGCGGCAGCGGCCGGCGTGCGAATCTACGTGCCGCGGGTCGAGGAATTTTCCGCCATCGTCCGGGACGCGGCGGGCCGGGCGGAATGCCAGGTGGTGGCGATGGAGGGCTATGACCGCATCGATGCGTCGGGGCCGGTCGAGTTCCGTCGCAAGGTGCTGGGTCTGAAGCCGGCGGTCTGGTACGGGCTGTTCACCGGCGGCGTGCACGGCCGGATCGAGGTGCTGGACCGCGATCGCGTCCTGATCGTGCCGGTCGCGGCCTGATGATGGGCGTCCGCAGCCCGATCGCGGGCGTGACCTATCCGTCGGACGCGCGCGCCGCGGCCGCGCTCGAGACCGGATCCTGGATCGACCTGACGCTGGGCGACGCGCTCCGCGCCACGGCCGCGACCTATCCGGATCGGCCGGCCTACATCAGCGACGAGCGGACGATCGATTTTCGCGCGTTGGACGAGACGACCGACCGCCTGGCCGCCGCCTTGCTCGCCCTTGGCCTCGACAGCGGCGATCGCGCGATCTTCCAGCTCGGCACCAATGTCGAAACGGCGATCGTGCTGATCGGCTGCTTCAAGGCCGGCATCATCCCGGTCTGTTCCCTGCCGCAGCATCGCGAGGTCGAGATCGGCGAGCTGACGCGCCAGAGCGGCGCGCGCGGCTATTTCGTTCAGGCCGACCTCGGGCGCTTCGACCTGGTGGGTTTCGCCGCCGGCATGGTCGAGCAGCACGCCTCGCTGCGCTATCTGATCACCGTGCGCGGCACGGCGCCCGGGGCCCATGCGCTCGATGATCTGATCGCCGGCATGCCGCTGCCGGCCGCCCGCGCGCGGCTGGCCGATCTGCCGTTCGGCAGCCGCGACGTGCTCACCTTTCAACTGTCCGGCGGCACGACCGGCCTGCCCAAAATCATTCCGCGCTTCCATGCCGAATATCTGGGCCATTCCCGTGGCTGGATGCGCTGCTACCAGATCACCTCCGACAGCCGCATCATCTGGTCGCTGCCGCTGCTGCACAATGCCGGGCAGCTCTATGCGATGGTGCCGATGCTGCTGGCCGGGGTCACCATTGTGCTGATGTCCCAGGTCGATGTCCGCCGCATGCTGGAACTGATCGCCGAACATCGCGTGACCCACGCCGTCTCGATCGGGCCGATCGCGCCCAAGCTCCTGGCCTATCCCGATATCGCCGCCCATGACCTCACGTCGCTGAAGCTGTTCGGCACCATGAGCCGGGCCGACAATCTCGAGGCCCATCTGGGCGTGGCCTGCTCGAACCTGTTCGGCATCACCGAGGGGCTGCTGCTGGGCGCCCCGCCGGATGCGCCGGTGTTCGCCCGGCACCAGACCCAGGGCAGGTCGGGCTGTCCGGATGACGAGATCCGCCTGCTGGTGCCGGAGACCGAGCAGCCGGCCCTGCCGGGCCAGATGGGCGAGTTGTGTTTTCGCGGGCCCTCCAGCCTGACCGGATTCTTCAACAACCCCGCCGCCAACGCGACGGCCTTCACCGCCGACGGCTTCTACCGCACCGGCGACATGATGACGGCCCATCTGATCGAGGGCGTGACCTATTACGCGTTCGAGGGACGCCTGCGCGACAACGTCAATCGCGGCGGCGAAAAGATCGGATCGGAAGAGGTCGAGGCCTTCGTCAGCCGCCATCCGGCCGTGGCGGATGCCAAGCTGGTCGCCATGCCCGACCCGGTCTACGGCGAAAAGGGCTGCGTCTTCATCGTCACGCGGCCGGGCATGGCTGCGCCCGACGTGGCGGCTCTGGCCGATTTCCTGACCGGCTTCGGCCTGGCGAAATACAAGTGCCCCGAACGGATCGAGACCATCGAGGATTTTCCGCTGACCCGGGTCGGCAAGGTCGACAAGCCGGCCTTGAAGCGGCGGATCGCCGAGAAATTGGCCGAAGAGAGCGGGGAGGGTCGATGATGATCGCCACGGAACAGGTCGTGAGCACCGTGCCGCTGGTCATCCGCCGGCGGGTCAAATGGGGCGAATGCGATCCGGCCGGCGTGGTCTATACGCCGGCCTTCGCGGAATATGTCATGTCGGCCGCCGAGCTGTTCTACGGCAGCCTGTTCGACACCACGCCGCAACGGGCCCGCGAGGCGCAGGGTTTCGATTCGCCGACCCGGGCGCTCAGCTTCGATTTCCAGCGCTCGCTCGAGCCCGACGAGGATTTCGAGATGACGGTGACCGTGAGCGATATTCGTCAGCGCACTTATGTGCTCGACGTCACGGCGCGCACGGCCGCAGGCGAAATCCTCTTCATCGGCCGGGTCACGCCGGTTTGCATCTCGCGCAGCGAACGCCGCTCGACCGGGATTCCCCCCTCATTTCGCCAAGCGCTCGAGCGCTATCGCAATGCTTGCCCGGAGGTCGCATCATGAAGATCGCCGTCATCGGCGCCGGTCCGGCCGGCCTGTATTTCGCGCTGCTGCACAAGAAGCACGACCCGTCGCTCGACATAAGCGTGATCGAACAGAACCCGCGTGACGCGACCTATGGCTGGGGCGTCGTCTTTTCCGACATCGGGCTGGCGTTCCTGAAGGCGGCCGATCCGGAATTCTTCGCGGAATTCACTGCCGGGCACGAGAAATGCGACTACATGGAGGTCGTGCATCGCGGGACCCATGTGCAGATCGAGGGCAATCATTTCTCCCGCACCGCGCGGATCGACATGCTGGGCACACTGCAGCGCGCGTGCGAACGGGTCGGCGTCCGGATCGAGTACGATCGCCGGATCGACGACGTGCGCCCGATCGCTGCCGAGGTCGATCTGCTGGTCGCGGCCGACGGCGGCAACAGCGCGGTGCGCAGCCAATATGTCGAGCATTTCCTGCCCAGCTTCGAGCGGCGGCGGAACAAGTTCGCCTGGTACGGCACGCGCCAGCGCTTCCATCCGGTCTCGCTGATCTTTCGCGAGACCAAGCACGGCGTGTTCATCGCGCACAGCTATCAATATAGCCCCGATCTCAGCACCTTTCTGGTCGAGGTGGCGCCCGAGACTTGGGAGCGGGCCGGGCTGCATCGCGCGACCGACGAGGAAAGCCGCCGCTATTGCGCCGAGGTGTTCCGCCCGGAACTGGGCGGACACGAGCTGTTGAGCAACCGGTCGCGCTGGTTCGAGGCCAATGTCGTCAAGAACGAGCGCTGGACCCACGAGAATATCGTGCTGATCGGCGACGCGCTCCGCACCGTGCATTTCTCATTGGGCTCCGGCACGCGCATGGCGATGCAGGACGCTATCGCGCTGCACAAGGCGCTGGCCGACCGGCCGGCGGAGATCCCCGCGGCGCTCGCCGCGTTCGAGGCGGCGCGTCGCCCGGCCTCGTCGAGCTTCCAGAGCGCGGCCGCGCGCAGCCTGGATTGGTATGAGAATGTCGCGGCCAAGCTGCATCTCGATCCGATCAGCTTCGCCTATGACTACATGCGGCGCACCGGCCATGTCAGCCACGACGACCTGAAGCAGCGCGCGCCCCATTTCGTCGCCGCCTATGAACGGCAGAGCCCCGATTGCCAACCGAGGAGGACGGCATGAGCTTCCGGATCGGGCAGATCGTGCCCAGCTCCAACACGACCATGGAAACCGAGATCCCGGCGATGCTCAGGGCGCGCGAGGCGATCCGGCCGGAGCGCTTCACCTTTCATTCCAGCCGGATGCGCATGCATAAGGTGATGCAGGAAGAGTTGGTCGCGATGAATCGCGAGGGCCTGCGCTGCGCCGCCGAACTGGCGGACGCGCGGGTCGACGTCATGAGCACGGCCTGCCTGGTCGCGATCATGGCCATGGGCCCGGGCTATCACCGCGAGACGGAGCGGACGCTGACCGAGGTCGCGCGGGCCAATCATTGCCTCGCACCCGTCATGACCTCCGCCGGGGCGCTGATCGAGGGGCTGAAGATCCTGGGTGCCCGGCGCATTTCGCTGATGGCGCCCTATATGCGGCCGCTGACCGATCTGGTCGTGCAATATATCGAGCATGAAGGGATCGAGGTCGTGGATTCGCTCTGCTTCGAGATCCCGGACAATCTGGAGGTCGGCCAGCGCGACCCGATGCGGCTGCTGGAAGACGTGAAGCGTCTCGACACCGGCGGCGTCGATGTCGTGGTGGCGTCGGCCTGCGTGCAGATGCAGTCCCTGCCGGCGATCCAGCGGATCGAGGATGCGCTCGGCATCCGCACCGTCTCGACGGCGGTCTGCACCGTGCGCGGCATGCTCGATCGGCTGGGTTTGGATCCGGTGGTGCCGGGTGCGGGGGCGCTGCTCGCGGGTTAGGCTGAAAGCTCAATCAGCTTTTCGGGTAATGACCGCGTTCGAGCCATGCACGAACCCGCTCTGGGGAAGGGGTGCTTGGGGCGAGGTCGGCCGCGGAAACCGCTTCCGGAAAGATCGCCGCCGCGGCGATCCCCGGCGCCACCTGGATCAGGACAAGACGTCGGGGGCGAGCGCCGCCAGGAAGTCTTCGGCGTCGAAAAGCGCGCCCGGAGCGAAGACGCCGCCCTGACCTGTCGCGTTGTTCAAGACTCTCCCGACGGCTTCGACCACCAGAGGCGCGGTGATGGCGTAGATGTCTCGTCCGCGGACCGTCGCCCGGCGCACCGTGCTTCCTTGGCGGACCTCGACCTCGACGAGGAATGTTTGCGCCGAGCGTCCGGACGCGTCAGCCGCGACCGGCGGCGGGGTGGCGGCGTCGCGAAGATCGCCTAGCGGCGCTGTGTTCAGGTAGGTGTGGAGTTCGGACACCTGGAGATGGCGCCCGATCAGGATCGCCTCGGTGAAGGGCAGTTCGACCATCTCCTGCGCGCCGAAGGGCTCCGCGAACAACCAGACGGCGTTCGGCGGAGGATCGGCCAGCGGCTGCAGCTTCCCCTCGGAGATCGTCACGCGGCGGGCCGTGTTGCGCCGTCCGGTGACGCGTGTCCCCTCAGTCGGCCTCCAGCTGTCCAAGGCGATCCCGATGCGAGCCTCATCGGCGCGAGCCCAATCGCCCATGGCGGCCGTCGCGAGCAGGTCGCTCAGACCGCCGTAGAAGCCCATGGCGGGGATGATTGCGACGCCGGCCGCTTCCGCGGGCGCGGCATATCTCTCGAAGATCGCTTGCGCGCTGGCTTGCTCCGCCGTCACGTCGAGATAAGGGATGCGCGCCTGCAACGCGGCCCGGACCAGGGGCTCGGCCGTGTCGAGGAACGGCCCGGCGCAGTTTATGACCGCGGCGGCTCCGGCGAGGGCGCGGGCGGTCGAGGCCGGATCCTCCAGGGCCGCGACCTCTCGCCTGACGCCGACCGGGAAGTCGGCCGCCGCCAACTTCGCCTCATCGCGGCCGATCGCGATGACCGCGAAGCCGCGTCGCAACAGTTCCCTGACGACGAAGCGGCCCGTATGTCCGGCCGCGCCGTAGACCGCGACCGCCGGCAGGACGCCCCCGGCCGTTGCAATGCGATTGCCCATGAATTCCTCCCCACACGCTACAGACCTGTCTGTTCGCAACAGCTACAGACAGGTCTGTAGCGTGTCAAGCGAGGACGTGCTAATTTCTGCCGATGCAAGGAGAACAGCGCATGAGGACGGAGCAGGAGGGCAGCCGGCCTGGCGGAGAAGTGGGTCAGGTCGACGTGCGTGAGCGAATTCTCGAGACGGCTTCAGACCTCTTTTACCGCCGGGGCGTGCGTGCCGTCGGTGTCGATGTGGTCGTTGAGGCAGCGGGCGTCGCGAAGACGAGCCTCTATCGGTACTTTCGAACCAAGGACGACCTCATCGCCGCGTTTCTGCAGCGCGAGGACGCGGACTTCTGGGCATGCTGGGATCGCGTGGCGGTGCGCCACGAACAGGACGGCGAAGCGGAGCTCGAAGCGCACCTGACCTGGATCGGCGAGCGGGTCGGGCGGCCCAACTATCGCGGCTGTCCTCAAATCAACGTCGCCGCGGAGTTTGCGGAAGAGGATCATCCCGCCCGGATCGTGGCCCGTTCGCACAAACAGGAACTGCGTCGCCGTCTGCAGGCCATCGCCGAGCGGCTGCAGGTCGATCGGCCCGAGGACCTTGGAGCCCAGTTGTCGGTGGTCGTCAACGGGGCCTTCGTCAGCTCCCAGGTTCTGGCCATCGGCGACGCCACGTCAATCCTCCTCCAAATGACGCGGGCCCTGATCGCGGCGGCTCGGAGGCAGGGCAGGCCCTAGAGCGCGATGATATGAGGCCTGCTCGGCCTCATATCTGAATCGCCCTCTAAATCATATATTTAGAGACTGATTCACCGATCGAGCCGAGCAGGCTTGATCGGATCAGGCTCTAGCGATCGGCCGCCTCAATGCCCGCTTCCCCCACCCTTCTCGGACGTTGTTTTCGCGACCGACTGAATTTTAACCCGGCGGCAGCGTGGTGAAGCGCTCGCGCAGCCAGGCGCCAATTCTGGCGC
>JAQGIC010000008.1 GCA_028288725.1 Rhodospirillales bacterium | reverse complement strand
TACGCCGCCCCCAGATAGGCCGCGATCACCTCCGGGTTGTTGGCGATCTCGGCCGCCGGACCCTCCAGCTTGATCCGGCCGGTTTCCAGCACATAGGCGTGGTCGGATACTTCGAGCGCCGCTTGCGCGTTCTGTTCGACCAGCAGGATCGTCCGGCCTTCGGCCTTCAGCGTGCGGATGATCTGGAAGATCTCTTCGATGAACAGCGGCGCCAGGCCCATCGACGGTTCGTCGAGCAGCAACAGCTTGGGCTCGGCCATCAGTGCGCGGCCCATGGCCAGCATCTGCTGCTCGCCGCCCGACAACAGGCCGGCCAGCTGCTGCAGCCGTTCGCCCAGCCGCGGAAAGCGATCGAGCACGCCCGCGCGGCGGCGTGCGATCTCGGCCTGGGCGCGCACCGAATAGGCGCCCATGCGCAGGTTTTCCTCGATCGTCATGTTGGCGAAGACCTGGCGGCCCTCGGGCACCTGGACGATGCCGGCGCGGGCGATCCGATAGGCCGACTGCCCGGCCATTTCGGCGCCCTGGAACCTGACCGAGCCGCCGCGCGCCTTCAGCAGGCCGCTGAGACCGCGCAAGGTCGTGGTCTTGCCGGCGCCGTTGGCGCCGATCAGCGAGACGACGGCACCCTCGGCCACGTCCAGATCGATCGCCTTGACCGCGTCGATGCGGTTGTATCCCAGCCGCAGGCCACGGACTTCCAGCACGCTCATGCCGCACCGTCCTTCAGGCGCTCGGCGGTCTTGGCGCCCAGATAGGCCTCGATCACCGCCGGGTTCTCGCGGATCTCCCTCGGGCTGCCCTCGGCGATCTTGCGGCCGAAATTCAGCACCGTGATCCGGTCGCACAGGCTCATGACGAAATGCATGTCGTGCTCGACCAGCAATAGCGTCAGCCCGCCCTGTTTCAGGCGGTTGAGCAATCCCACCAGATCCTGGGTCTCGGCCGGGTTCATGCCCGCGGCGGGCTCATCCAGCAGCAGCAGCTTGGGTTCCGACGCCAAAGCGCGCGCGATCTCCAGCCGGCGCTGGTCGCCATAGGGCAGGTCGCCGGCGCGGCGATCGGCCGAGGCGGTGAGGCCGACGAACTCCAAGAGCTCCTCGGCGCGGGTCTTGGCGGCGACCTCCTCGGGCCGGAACCGGCCGGTACGGCTCAGGATCTCGGGCACGGAGGCTTGCAGCCGCGCCTGCATCCCGGTCATCACATTCTCGCGCACGGTCATTTCCTGGAACATGCGGATGTTCTGGAACGTGCGCGACAGGCCGGCGCGGGTGCGCTTCCAGCTGGGCAGGCCGTCGAGCGCCACGCCGGCCAGGACGGCGCTGCCCGAGGTCGGCGGGATCAGCCCGCTGATCAGGTTGAAGCAGGTGGTCTTGCCGGCGCCGTTCGGACCGATCAGGCCATGGACCGTGCCGGCTTCGACCTGGAAGCTGACATGATCGACCGCGACCAGCCCGCGGAAGCGGACGGTCAGGTCCTGGATATCGAGCAGCGGCGCAATCGTCATCTGGTTCATCCCACCCGTCCGATCCGCCAGATCAACAGCCCGCGCGGCATGAACAGCACGGCGATGACGATGATGAAGCCGTTCACCACCAGCTTGAAATCATGCAGCGCCGTCAACAGTTCCGGCAACACGGTCAGGATGACCGCGCCCAGCACCGGGCCGAACGGCGAGCCGATGCCGCCCAACAGCGCGAACGAGAGGATCGTCACCGCCTGGTCGAAGCCATAGTCGTTCGGGCCGATGAAGCTGTTGGCATGCGCGTTCAAGGCGCCGGCAAGGCCGGCCAGCATGGCCGAGACGACCAGCGCGCCCAGCTTCATCACCGGCAGATTGACGCCCATGACGCCCGCCGCGACCTCGTCCTCGCGCATCGCCTCCATGGCGCGGCCCAGCCTGGAGCGCGCGACCATGACGAAGCCCGCGAGCGCCAGCGCCAGGACGGCGAAGATCAGGCCGAAGCTGGTCTTGTTCGGAATGCCCGACAGGCCGAGCGCGCCGCCGGTCAGGTCGGACGCGTTGCAGAAGATGCGCAGGATCTCGCCCAGCGCGATCGTGGCCAGCGCCAGATAGACGCCGGTCAGCTTCAGCGTCGGTCCGCCGATCAGCAGGGCCGCCAGCGCCGGCACGACCATGGCGGCCAGCAGCACGGCCGCGAACGGCCAATGGGCGTCGAGCGTCAGCAGGGTCGAGACATAGGCGCCGATGCCCATGAAGGCGGCCTGGCCCAGCGACAATTGGCCGACCGCCAGCACGGTATACATCGACAGCGCCAGCAGCCCGTTGATGCCGACGGCGAAGATCAGGCTTTGATACGAGAAGAAGAAACTGTCGAACATGGTTGCTCCCCCTCCGGTCAGGCGCGCTTGACCGGCGCGCGGCCGAACAGGCCGACCGGACGGAACCAGAGGGTGGTGACCAGCAGGATGAAGCCCACGGCATCCTTGTAGCTCGACGAGATGAAGCCGGCGGTCAGCACTTCGAGCACGCCGATGACGAGGCCGGCGATGAGCGCGCCCTTGATGTCGCCCAACCCGCCGATGATGATGACGGCGAAGCCCTTCAGCATCATGCTCTCGCCCATGTAAGGCTGGATCGCGTTGAAATTCAGCCCGATCAGCACGCCGGCGGTGGCGCCCAATGCGCCGGAAACGAGCGAGACCAGGCGCACGACCGCGTCGGTATCGACGCCCATCAGCTGTGCTGCCTCGCCATTCTCGGCCAAGGCCCGCATGGACAGGCCGAAGCGCGTGCCGCGGA
This sequence comes from Rhodospirillales bacterium, assembly GCA_028288725.1. Taxonomy (GTDB): domain Bacteria; phylum Pseudomonadota; class Alphaproteobacteria; order ATCC43930; family CGMCC-115725; genus Aliidongia. The sequence goes on along the minus strand of JAQGIC010000008.1, from coordinate 90,165 downwards.
TCAGCGCCAGCAGGGCCGCCACGATCGCGACCGTCGTGCCCATGATCAGGATCTGCGACCAGTTCATGCGTATGCCCCCGACGATGATGGCGGCATGGCTGATGACCGCGGGCGGCAGCCGGCGGATCTCGGTGCCGAACGTCGCGGTCATCAGGGAATAGAGCAGCAGCGTGGCGCCCAGCGTCACCATCAGGGACGCCAGTTCCGGCGCCTTCTTGCGCCGGAGCGGCGTCAGCAGGGCCGCATCGAACAGGACGGCGATCAGGCCGGTCACGATCGCGGCACCGGGCAGCGCCAGCCAGATCGGCAGCGCCAGCAGCTTGGTGCCATAGAGCGCCAGGAACGCGCCGGTGGTGAAATAGAAGCCATAGGTCAGATTGATCACGCCCAGCACGCCGAACATCAACGTGAAGCCGAGGGCGAACAGGGCATAGGTCGACCCCAGAACCAAGCCGTTCAAAAGCTGTTGGGGAAGCTGCTGGAGAATCTGCGCGAACATGGGAAAGGTGCCGGTCCAAACGAAGATCGGCGGGACATGGGCGCCCCGCCGATCGTCCGTTGCTTGAAGGTTACTTGAGGATCTGGAACTTGCCGCCCTTCATCTCGAGCACCACGACGCCCGAACTGTCGGCCGGATCGCGGTTGTCGGTGAAGGAGAACGGGCCCATCACGCCGGTGTATTTGGTCGTCTGCAGCGCGGCCTTGATCTTCTCGGGCTCGGCGGCGCCGGCCTTGTCGATCGCCAGCGCCACGATATGCAGCGTGTCGTAGGCCTGGGCCGAGAACTGGTCCGGATCGTCCTTGTACTTGGCGCGATAGTCGGCGACGAACTTGGTGTTCATGGCGTCGGCCTTGGCGATGAACCAGGGGCTGCCGACCAGGGTGCCGTCGGCGGCCTCGCCGGCGATGTCGCCCAGCTTGGGCGAATTGAAGCCGTTGCCGCCGATGAAGCGGATCTTCTCGTCGAGGCCGATCGAGCGGGCGTCCAACAGGATGCCGGAGGCCGGTTCGACCAGCGCCGAGACGACGATCGCGTCCGGGTTCAGGCTCTTGATCTTGGTCAGCTGGGCCGAGAAGTCGCTGTCCTTGGAGCCGAAGGTCTCGGTCGTCAGCGTCTGGATGCCCAGCTTCTCCAGGCTCGCCTTGAACACGTCGTAGCCCGACTTGGAGAAGGCATCGTCGTTCGCGTACATGACCGCGACCTTCTTGATGCCGAACTTGGTCTGGGCGGCCTTGAGCGTCACCGGAATGACGTCGCCCTCGGGCAGCGAGGTGCGGAAGACATAGGGGCCGATCGCTGTGATGCCGGCGGCGGTGGTCGAGGTGCCGACGATCGGAATCTTCTGCTCGTTGGCGACCGGGCCGGCGGCGAACATTTCGTTCGACAGCGTGGGGCCCAGCAGCAGCGGCACCTTGCCGATGCCGATCAGCTTGCGCGCGGCATTGACCGCCTGATCCTTGTTGCCGGCGGTGTCCTCGTACTGGATCACCAGCTTCTTGCCGCCCAGCACGCCGGTCTTGTTGACCTCGTCCAGCGCCAGATCGAAGCCGTTCTTGATGGCGACGCCGTAGCGGCTGTTGGGGCCGGTCAGAATCTCGATGGCGCCGATGGTCACGTCCTCGGCCTTGGCCGGTGCGGTCCAGATCGCAGCCGCCGTAGCGATCGGCAGCAGGGCCAGTGTGGCGAGAGTCCGTTTATTCATCGGCAGGTTCCCCCTTGAACAGAAATTTGCGTCTGAGGTCGCCTTGCCCGGCGACCCTCATTCGGCGGGCACCTTAGCCGAGCAACAGGGGATCGCCAATTGGCTTCTCTAAACTTGCCGTGCACTCAATCATCGTGCGCCCTGCATGCCGACGACGGTAGCAAGCTACGCCGCTCAGCCCCGGGGAGCCGCGCCAACTCATACAAATGTTCCGGCACCCCTTGGCGACCCGACCGTCGCCCCGATACCATGGGCCATTGCCGCCGGAACGGCATCATGCGTGGGGAGGAGACGACAATGACGGAACGACTAGGCGGCAAGCGGGCGCTGGTGACGGCGGCGGCGCAAGGCATCGGCCGGGCCTCGGCCCTGGCATTTGCCCGGGAGGGGGCCCGCGTCATCGCGACCGATGTGAATGAGGCGAAGCTCGCCGAATTGGCCGGCATTCCCGGGATCGAAACCCGCCGTCTCGACGTTCGCGACGATGGGGCGGTGAAGGCACTGGCGGCCGAACTCGGCATGATCGATATCCTGTTGAACGCGGCCGGCTTCGTGCATCACGGCACCGTGCTCGAATGCTCGGACGAGGATTGGGAATTCAGCTTCGATCTCAATGTCAAAAGCATGTACCGGACGATCCGCGCCTTCGTGCCGGGCATGTTGGCCCAGGGCAAGGGCGCCATTGTGAATATCGCGTCGGGCGCCTCGTCCGTGCGCGGCATTCCCAACCGCTTCGTCTATGGCACGACCAAGGCCGCCGTGGTCGGCTTGACCAAATCGGTCGCCGCCGATTTTATCCGCAAGGGCATTCGCTGCAACGCGGTCTGCCCGGGCACGATCGCGACGCCGTCGCTCGACGACCGGATCAACGCGTTCGACGACCCGATCGCCGCACGCAAGGCCTTCATCGAACGCCAGCCGATGGGGCGCCTGGGTGAAGCCACGGAAGTCGCCGAAGCCGTGCTTTACCTGGCGAGCGACGAATCTGCCTTCACGACCGGCACGATTTTGCTGGTCGATGGTGGGTTCGCGTTGTAACGGACCATGAGGCAGGGCGTGCCGCCTGGCGCGCCCTCCGCACCAACGAGTAGGACGAGACCATGCCCGATGCGAAGCCCGTGACCGCCCCAACGACAAACGCCGTCGCCAAGCGGCTCATTCACCCGGTCATTCTCTCGGGCGGCTCGGGCACCCGACTTTGGCCGATGTCGCGCGCCGCCTATCCGAAGCAGCTGCAGCCGCTGCTGAGCGAGCGCAGCCTGCTGCAGGATTCGGTCACCCGCGTTCTTGCCGCCGATCGCTTCGCCGCCCCGGTCATTCTGGCGAACGAGGAACATCGCTTCATCATCGCCGAGCAGCTGCGCCAGATCGGCGTGAAGCCGCAGACCATCATGCTGGAGCCGATCGCCCGCAACACGGCACCCGCCGCCGCCGCCGCCGCCTTATGGCTGGCCCAGCGCGAGCCGGACGCGCTCATGCTGATCATGCCGTCCGACCATGCCATCGCCGATCATCCGGCCTTTCTGAAGGCGATCGAGATCGGCGCCCGGACCGCGGCCACGGGCAAGCTCGTAACCTTCGGTATCGAGGCCGACCGGCCCGAGACCGGTTACGGTTATATCCGCCGGGCCGGCCCGCTGGCCGAGGACGGCGCCTTCGCGGTCGCGGCCTTCGTCGAGAAGCCGGACCAGGCGCGCGCCGCGCAATATATCGCGACCGGCGAATATACCTGGAACAGTGGCATCTTCCTGTTCCCCGTGCAGACATATCTGGCGGAATTCAAAGCGCGCCACCCGGACAGCTATGCCGCGGTCGAGGCCGCGGTCGCCGGCGAGAAGGGCGATCTCGATTTCCACCGCCTCGATGCCGCCACCTTCGCCACGGCCGCGAATGAATCGATCGATTATGCGGTGATGGAGCATACCTCGAACGCCGCCGTGGTGCCGGTCGCCATGGGCTGGAGCGACGTCGGCGCCTGGGACGCGCTGTGGGACATCTCGCCCAAGAGCGGCGACGGCATGGTCCAGATCGGCGACGTCACGGCGATCGACTGCCGCAACTCCTACCTGCGGACCGAGGAGCGGCTGCTGGCCGCCGTCGGCGTCGAGGGTCTGATCGTGGTCGCGACCAGCGACGCGGTGCTGGTGGCACCCAAGTCGCGCGCCCAGGACGTGAAGAAGTTGATCGATCGGATGAAGCTCGACCAGCGCGACGAGCTGACCCACCTGCCGACCGTGCATCGGCCCTGGGGCACCTATCGTTCGATCCACAATGGCGACCGGGTCCAGGTCAAGCACATCATGGTCAAGCCCGGCGGCAAGCTGTCGCTGCAGATGCATCACCACCGCGCCGAACATTGGATCGTGGTCAGCGGCACCGCCAAGATCGTGCGCGGCACTGAGGAACTGATGCTGACCGAGAACCAGTCGACCTATATCCCGCTCGGCACCAACCATCGCCTGGAAAACCCCGGCCGCATCCCGCTGCACCTGATCGAGGTCCAGTCCGGCAGCTACCTGGGCGAGGACGATATCGTCCGGTTCGAGGACACCTACGGACGAGCGTGATCCCGGTCGGCGATTGCGGCGGTCCGGCGTCGGCGGGCGCGAACGGCGCAAGGGCTTATTAAGGCTCCCGGGCGCAGACTGGATGCCTTCTCGGTTGTCGGCACGCGATTTGCGGCGTTCGGCACACCGGATCAGCCGGAATGAGAACCAGATGATGAAGTCCGTCAACTCGCACTGTGAAGGCCGGCTTCGTCGGCCGATTTCGCTCGGTCTCAAGGCTGTTTGCCTGGCAATCTGCCTGGCGAGTGCTGCACCGGCCGCTCTCGCGAAAAACGATCATGGCGACTGCAGCGGCAATTGCGAAGCCGAGCCGGCGCCGGCGCCGACCATGGGCGGCGGTCTTCTGGGTCTGGTGATCCTGGGAGGCGGCGCCGTCATTCTCTGGCGTCGCGTGCGTCACAAGGCGTGAGGCAGGCCTAAATCCGCTGGAGTGCGATGACATGAGGGGGCCGACCTCATGTCCAAGTCGACGGGCAACGCTCGCGACCAATCGCCCTCCAAGTCATATGGTTGGAGACTGATTCACCGATCAAACCGAGCCGGTTTGATCGGATCAGGCTCTAGTCGGCCCCGCCCGCTCCGCTATCCTCGCCGCATGCCGGCCAGGAACTGCCCGGCATCGGTCCGCAGCCGGGTCACTTCGCCATCGAGCCGGGCCGCGGCTGCGGCCATCTCGGCGGCCGAACGGCCGGTCCCCTCGGCGCCGCGCCTGACGCCTGCGACCGTACGGTTGACGGCGGTCGTGCCCCGCGCGGCCTCCTGGGTGTTGCGCGCGATCTCCCGCGTGGCGGCGCCCTGCTGCTCGACTGCGGCGGCGATGGCGGTCGCGATCTGATCGATTGCGGCGATGGTCGAGCCGATGCCCGTGATGGCGCCGACCGCCTCCCGGGTCGCGGTCTGCATGCCGGCGACCTGGTCGGTGATGTCCTCGGTCGCGCGCGCCGTCTGGTTGGCCAGGCTCTTGACCTCGGTCGCGACCACGGCAAAGCCCTTGCCCGCCTCGCCGGCACGGGCCGCCTCGATCGTCGCGTTGAGGGCCAAGAGATTGGTCTGGCTGGCGATGTCCTTGATCAGGCCGATGACCTCGCCGATGCGCTGCGCGGCGCTCATCAGCCCCTGCACCGTGGCGTCGGTCCGGCGAACCTGATCGACGCCGTTGCCGGCGACCTCGGCCGCCTGGGCCACCTGTCGGCCGATCTCCTGGATGGAGACCGACAATTCCTCCGCGGCACTGGCCACCGTCTCGACATTGGCGGCCGCCTGCTCGGTCGAGGCGGCGACGGCGAGCGTCTCGTTCGTGCTGTCGGCGGCGGTGCCGGACAAGGTCTCGGCCGACGACCGCATCTCGGTTGCCGCCTGGGCGCAGGAATCGAGGCCGGTGATCAGACTGGCCTCGAACCGGTCGACCAGTTCCTGCACGGCCGCCTGCCGCTCGGCGGCGGCGCGTGCGTCCAGGGCGATGCGGTCGGCGCGCAGCCGGTCGGTTTCGACCAGGCTGTCCTTGAACACGCGCACGGCCTCGGTCATCTGGCCGATCTCGCCGCCCTGGCGATAGACGGGGACCTCGACCGCCAGATTGCCCGCGGTCAATTGCGCCATGGTGGTCTCGAGCCGTTGCAGCGGGCGGAGCGCGCGGCGCAGCGTCCAGAACAGCGCCAAGGACGCCAGCAGCGCCACGATCACGCCGGCGACGATGGCGCGCTGTTGCAGCGCGTCGACGATGGCGAAGAATTCGCTCTGCGGCACGCCGACATACCAGATGCCGATCACCTTGCCGCCGGCATCCAGGATCGGGTCATAGATGGTGAAGAAGCGCCGGCCCAGAATATCGGCCTCGCCGCGGTAGGCCTTATGGGCGACGAATATGCTGTCATGCGCGCCGCCGGCGGCCAGTTGGGTTCCGACGGCGCGGGTGCCGTCCGGCTTCTGCACATTGGTCGAGATCCGCGTCTCGCCCTGGAAGATCGTCGCCGTGCCGCCGGCGATCGCCTTGACCTGATCGACCACCTCGAAATTGCCGTTCGCGACATAATCGCCGAACATCAGCTTGTCGCCGTCCAGATGCGCCGGACCCTTCTGCTTCAGCAGCGCCACGCCCAGCTTGAAATTGACGTCCAGGCTCTGCTGCGCGCGCGCCGCCATTTCATCGCCGACCGTGGACGAGATGCGGGCGATGACCAGGGTCAGGGCCAGCACGATCACGGCGGCGGCCAGCAGGGCCAACCGGCTCGGCAGGCTGAGACGGGTCCAGAATCGACGCGACGCGCCAACGGCTGCGGAAGCCATGCGGGAAATCCTCCGATGATAGAGATCAGCGGTCTTTTGACAGAAGCGGCGACGCGTGAGAAGCCCAATATCCTACAACGCAGTCGTGAGTACTTGCGCGCACGGGTCATATCGGAGGTTCTCAGGCGCCTTGGTATCAAAGGGATATTCTATTCGCGATATTTCTTAAAATACGATGTATCAACGGTTAAGCGCAGTCCGCCGCTTGCGCCAGTCGCGCTTCGACCCGCCGTTTCAGCCGTTGCAATGTCCTATCTTCCAATCCCAAGCCGGCCAGCGCCTCGGCCGTCTTGAACAGATAGTCGGTGCAGGGGCCCAGCCGTCCGACCGCGGTCGCGACCACGCGGACGATCTCGTCCTCGGCGAGGCGGCCGGCGTAACGCGGATTGGCCGGATCGATGGTGAAGGTGATGGCATCGACCGGCCCATCGGATGTGGCGACGCGGACCCAGCGCGGCCGATAGGCGCCGCTCAGCATCTCGCGGCGCCAGACGATGTCCAATTCGCAGGCGACCTGATCGGATGCCATGCGGAACGCCATGCCGGTACACGCGCCACCGCGCTCCAGCCCCAGTACCAGGCCCGGCTGGTCCGGGCTGCCGCGGCCGAGCGGGGTCCATAGGCAGAAGCGTCGGTGCCAGCCGTGGATACGCCCCTTGCGCCGCTCGGCGAAGTGAAACGCCGGGTTCCAGATCAGCGAGCCATAGCCGAACAGCCAGAGATCGCCGGTCCGGTCGATGCTCTTGGGTCGGGTTGCGAGCATTTCCGCGATCGAGGCGGCGCGTTCCTCGTCGCTCAGGATCCGCATGCCGCCGGCGCTCGCCATGCTGATGACGGTACCGGCCTGGATCGATTCCCGGGTCAGTTCGATGGCTTCAGGCGGAGGGCTCGGCTCGTCCATGATATTACCCGGCAAGCGGCGGTGTGTTCGCGCATGCAAGAAGTGGGCGTGCCGGCGGTCGAACGCGCCTCATGACGCGGTCTGCCTGATCGGCCCCGCATGCATGCCGGCCGGCACGTGTCGTGCCAGCCAGGGCGCCAGATCGCCGCGCGGACCGATTTCGATCCGCTCCAGCCCCAGCCAGCGGGCCATTTCGCCGAGCGCGATGAAAAGCTCCGGCGCGACCGCGGCCGGGTCGGCGTGACCCTCGACATGGGCGGCCGGCACCAGCAGCGTCCGGTTGGCGCGATCCGCCTTCAGATCGACCCGGGCCGCCAGCTTGTCGCCCAGCAGGAACGGCAGCACATAATAGCCGTGCACCCGTTTCGCCTCGGGCACGTAGATCTCGATGCGATAGCGGAAGTTCCACAGGCGTTCGGTCCGCGTGCGCTCGAACACCAGCGGATCGAACGGCGACAGCAGCGTGCGCGCTTCGACCCGACGCGGCAGGCGCGCGGCCGGATCCAGATAGGCCGGCTGCGACCAGCCCTTGACCGCAACCGGCAGGATCGCCCCGGCCTCGATCAGCTCGGCCAAGCGCGCCTTGCTGTCCTCCGGTCTTAAGCGGAAATAGTCGCGCAGGTCCGGCTCGGTCGCGAGGCCTAGCGCACGCGCGGCGATCGCCATCAATTGCCGCTGGGCCTCGGCCGTGTCGGGCACGGGGGCGTCCAGCACCGCGCGCGGCAGCACGCGTTCGGTCAGGTCATAGAGGCGTTCGAAGCCGCGCCGGCTCGCGGTCGTGATCCGGCCGGCCCAGAACAGATATTCCATGGCGCGCTTGGCATCGCTCCAGCCCCACCAGCCGGCGGAGCGGGGCGTCGCGTCTTCCTCGCCCTCGATCTCGCCGGCGGCGATCGGCCCGCGCTGGCGGACCTGATCGTACATGCGCTCGACATAATCGGGCTTTTCGCGCGCGATCGTGGCGAGCCCGCCATAGATGTCGCTGCCCGCCGCCGCCCGCGCCATGCGCCAGCGCAGCAGGGGATAGGTCTCGACCGGGATGTAGGAGGCTTCGTGCGCCCAATATTCGAACAGATGGCGCCGCCGGCCGGCATAGGCGGCCTGATGCAGCAGCTCGGTGTCGTAGCCGCCGAGGCGCGAGAAGGCCGGCAGATAATGCGCGCGCGCCAGCACATTGACCGAATCGATCTGGACCAGGCCCAGCCGGCGCGTCAGCTTCTTCAGGTGGCCTGCGTCCGGCGCCCCGGGCCTGGCTTGGCAGAAGCCTTGGGCGCCGAGCGCGATGCGGCGGGCCTCGGTCGGGCTGAACCGTTCTTTTGGCGTCATGACCCGGCCGACGACCCTATATCCACATCAATACATGTGCTGCCCACCGTTGATGGACAGGGTCGATCCGGTGACGAAGCCGGCGTCGTCGGCGACCAGGAACAGCACGCCGCGCGCGATCTCGCTCGCCTGGCCCAGGCGCCCCACCGGGATCTTGGCGACGATCTTTTCCAGCACATTGGGCGGAACCGAGCGAACCATTTCGGTATCGATATAACCGGGGGCGATGGCATTGACGGTGATGCCCTTGGCCGCACCCTCCTGGGCCAGCGCCTTGGTGAAGCCGTGGATGCCCGATTTGGCGGCGGCGTAATTGACCTGGCCGTATTGGCCGGCCTGGCCGTTGATCGAACCGATATTGACGATGCGGCCGAAACCGCGCTCGCGCATGCCGTCGATCACGACGCGGGCCGTGTTGAAGCAGGAGGTCAGGTTGGTGTTGATAACCTCGGCCCATTGCTCCGGCGACATCTTGTGGATCGTGCCGTCGCGGGTGATGCCGGCGTTGTTGACCACGATCTCGACCGGACCCAGGTCGGCCGTGATCTTGTCGACGCCGGCCTTGACCGCGGCGAAGTCCGAGACGTCGAACTTATAGGCCGCGATACCGGTCTCGGCCGTGAAGGTGCGCGCGACATCATCGTTGCCGCCGTAGTTGGCGGCGACCTTATAGCCCGCATCCCGAAGCGCGATGCTGATCGCCGCTCCGATGCCGCGGGTTCCACCCGTCACGACTGCGACCCGTCCCATGCTATTCTCCCTGTCTAGGCTCCGGGCGTTGACCGCCGGGCTTCTGCTGAAATCCGTTTCCTTGCTCCGTCATTCCCGCGTAGGCGGGAATCCAGAGCAGCGCGCAAGATGCCGGGCGTCCTTTACTGCCACCCTGGTTTCCCGCCTACGCGGGAATGACGACGAAGTAAGGATGCCCGGCTTTCCCCGCCGCCTATTCCCGCTCGACGCACATGGCGATGCCCATGCCGCCGCCGATGCACAGGGTGGTCAGGCCCTTCTTGGCGCCGCGCTTCTGCATCTCGTGCAGCAGCGTGACCAGCACGCGCGCGCCCGACGCGCCGATCGGATGGCCGATGGCGATGGCGCCGCCGTTGACGTTGACCTTGGCCGTGTCCCAGCCTAGATCCTTGTTGACCGCGCAGGCCTGCGCCGCGAAGGCCTCGTTCGCTTCGATCAGGTCGAGCTGATCGACGGTCCAACCGGCCTTCTTCAGTGCGAGGCGGCTCGCGGGGATCGGGCCGGTACCCATGACGGCGGGATCGACGCCGGCGGTGGCCCAGGACACGATGCGCGCCAGCGGTTTGATGCCGCGCTTGGCCGCGTCCGCCGCGCTCATCAGGATCACGCCGGCGGCGCCGTCATTGATGCCCGACGCGTTGCCGGCGGTGACCGTGCCGGTCTTGGAGAAGGCCGGCCGGAGCTTGGTCAGTCCCTCGATCGTGGAACCGGCCTTGGGATATTCGTCGGTATCGACCATCACGTCGCCCTTGCGGGTCGAGATCTTGACCGGGACGATTTCATCCTTGAACCGGCCGGATTCGACGGCGGCGACGGCCTTCAACTGGGAACCCAGCGCGAACTCGTCCTGCTGCTCGCGCGTGATCTGATATTTCTCGGCCACGTTCTCGGCCGTGGTGCCCATGTGATAGCCGTTGAACGCGTCCCACAGCCCATCGCGGATCATGGTGTCGATCATCTGCGCATCGCCCATGCGGGTACCGTTGCGCAGGTGGATGGCGTGGGTCGACTGGCTCATGCTTTCCTGGCCGCCGGCGATGACGATGGTGCTGTCGCCGTTGCGGATCGCCTGAAAGCCGAGCGCCGCGGCGCGCAGGCCCGACCCGCAGACCTGGTTGATGCCATAGGCGGTGGTGCCGATCGGCAGGCCGGCATTGATCGAGGCTTGGCGCGCCGGGTTCTGGCCCTGCGCCGCCGTCAGAACCTGGCCCAGGATCACTTCGGTGACTTCCTCGGCCGCGACGCCGGACCGGGCCAATAGCTCGCGTATGACGATTTCGCCCAGATAATGGGCCGATACGCTGGCGAGCGCGCCGTTGAAGCTGCCGACGGGGGTGCGGGCGGCTCCCGCGATGATGACGTCCGACATGGCTTGGTTCCTCCGGGAACGCGACTGGGGGTGACACTGTTGCCGCATGTTGGTTCATGCTCGACTATCGGCAATGTATACCTGCCCTACCATAAGGGGGGCCGAAAAGACCCGTCCAGCCCTGACCGCGCCCCGCCGCGACAATTGATCCATCGCAACACCGGATTTTTCGGGATTTGCAGGCGGAGTCGCCGTCCGGTGCAAACCGTGGACTCGAATCCGTGGTCCGTTTTGCCGCGGCTTTCGAATAAATTGGCGGGTTCCATCGAAATTTAAAAATAAGGCGGCCGATATTTCAAGGTAATTATTGAACTTCTGGACGATAAATCCCATTTATTGTGGAAATATCGAGGAATTTCAAATGGGCGACGCGTCGGACTATAAGATGAACGACTCGATCTATGAGGAATTTCTGTTTACCGAGATCGGCGAGCAGGAAAACGGCATGCCCCTGTCGATGGTGTCGGCGCTAACCCGGCTGGGTCTCGATCCGTGGGACGAGGCCCGTCGTCTGGCGGGCCTGCCGGCCACCGCCGCGGTGGCCGCGGTGAGCGAGTTGATCAAGCGGGCCTCCGCCTTTACCGCGCGGGCGACGGAGCTGCCCAGCCTGGCGGCCCGCATGGCGGCATCGCTGACCCGCCCGTCGCCCGCGGCGGCCCGGGTGGTGACGCTTCCGGGCGTGCCGCCCTGGTTGCTCGAGAGACGTTGGCTGGCGGCGCTGTTCGTGATCGGCGTGGTGATCGTCGCCTCGCGGCTGTTCCTGCCGCACTGACCGGACGGTTCAGCGCGCCTCAGGCACGTGCCGCGTCAGCCAATCGCCGAGCGGCGCCCAGACCTGGCTAGGCGCGCGGCCGGCAACGACCAGCCCGATATGCCCCAGATCCGGCTCGATCAATTCGGCGCCGGGAATGAGGGTCGCGAGCGGCAGGGACGAGGCCGGCGGGACCAGCCGGTCGCGTGCGGGGGCCACGACCAGCGTCGGTCGGTCGAACCGTTCCGGGCGGACCGGTTGGCCGGCAACGCGCCAGGCGCCCCGCGCCGGCAGGTTCTCGCCATACCAGCCGCCGAAACATTCCCGCGCGGCGGGCAGCGACAGCGGCACGCCGTCGTTCAGCCAATCCTCCGTCGCGACGAAAGCGAGCGCCTCGGGCGATGCGGGGTCCAACTCGGCGAACCGGGTGAATTTGCGGATCGCCAGATGCGGGTCGGCCATGAAGAACAGGGTCTGCAGCATGTCGGTCGGGACTTGGCCCAGCGGGCCGAACGCCAGCGCGGTCGGATCGACCAGAGAGGCCACGAAACGCGCATAAGCGCCGTTGCCGGCCTGGAAATCCCAGGGAGTGGCGAGCAGGACCAGGGCGGACACATCGCGCCGCCGGCGGAGCGCCAGCGCCAGCGCCAAGAGCCCGCCCATGCAATAGCCGACAATGCCCAGCGGTCCGCCGACCTCAGACAGCGCCGCCTCGAACGCGGCCTCCAGCCGCCCGGCGATATAGGCGGTCAGATCGAAGCCGCGTTCCTCGTCGCCCGGCCGGTCCCAATCGACCAGCAGCGGCCGGATGCCCCGAGCCGCCAGATACCGCAGCAGGCTGCGGTCGGCACCGAGGTCCAGCACATGGGCACGGTTGATCAGCGATGGAATGAACAGCACCGGCCGGCCGCCCGCCGGGCCGAAATCCAGCAGCCGCGTCGTGCCCTCGCGCCAGATCTCGGGCGGGTCGATGACGTCGCGGCGATAGGGGTGCCGGCGATAGGCCTCGATCCCGGCGGCGAAGCGATCGGCACGCTGCGCCAGCTCGCTTTCGACCGCGGCCGAGAAATCAGGAAGCGCGACGGCGTCCAGTTCGCGGGCGAGTTCCTCGGCGCGGGGCTCCAGATCCGCCTTCCAGGGAAGCAAGCCGCTCTTCAAGAACGGCAAGGCGAGCCTGGAGCTGTGCCATGTCGTGCCCGCCTGCAGCAGATGCGCCGGCAGGGGCCGCGGGCCCAGGCGCAGGGGCTTGGGCCGCATGGGTTTGGGCTGCTGGGGCTTGTCGGAATTCATCAACGGACCCTTGCGGCGGTGCGGCGGGGGCGGGCGACGACGATTCCGGCGCGGTTGCGCGCCGGACCAGGTCCGGCCACAAGGTCTGCCAGAAACCGGCCTGGGCCGCGAGGCCGCCGCCGACGAGTTGCATCATGCGCGCCAGCCCCTCGGTCAGTTCCGGATCGGCCGCGGTCGCGGCGATCTGATCCTGCCACAATTCGACATAGCGGCGGGCCAGGGCTTCGAGATCCGGCGGCTTCGACATGAATCGGACGATATCCGGTAAAAGGGGCGCGGAGATTACCGTGGTGCCTCAAAATTGAGGCTGGGGCAACCGCTTCACCATCTGTTATGCTGCGCAACATAGCTGCAAAAAAACTGCCAAGGTAGCCCTTCGATGAATGCTAAAACGCAGAGTGATCCGGCTCCCGTCATCATCAAGAAATATGCTAACCGCCGGCTCTACAATACCGCCACTTCGAGCTACGTGACCCTCGACAATCTCAGCCAGATGGTCCGCCTCGGCGGGGATTTCATCGTGTACGACGCCAAGAACGGCGACGATATCACGCGGTCCGTGCTGACCCAGATCATCGTGGAAGAAGAGCAGAAGGGGCAGAACCTGCTGCCGATCAGCTTTCTACGCCAGATCATCGGCTTTTACGGCAACAACATGGAATGGCTGGTGCCGCGCTACCTCGAATTCACCATGAAGTCCTTCGCACGCAACCAGGAACAGCTGTCCAAAAGCGTCGGCGGCGGATTCGGCGGGCTGTTCCCCTTCGCGTCGCTCGAGGATGTCGGCAAGCAGAACATGGCGCTGTTCGAGAAGGCGATGAAGATGTTCGTCCCATTCGGTGCCGAAGGCGATCCCAACGCGGGCGAGACCCCCGCGGCGGAGCCCGCGGTCCCGGCCCAGGGCATCCAGGAACTGACCGACCGGGTCAACAGCCTGCAGGGCCAGCTTGAAGCGCTGACCAAGAAGGGCTCCAAGACCGAGGCCTGACGCGACCGGCCGCTCCGCCCTCCTGTCCGACTCGCGGCGGCCGGCCCGGACCGGGTCGCCCGGCGTTTTCCTGTGCGCTGTCTCACAAGGCAGGCGGCCTCGCCGATGCGATGGTCGGCCTGCCTCGAATGGGATGGGACGCGCGACATGGCCGGCAACAGCAGAAGCTTGAACCCCCTCGACCTGATCTTCGACGTCAGGGTATCGAAATACAAATATGTCGTGCGCAGCCTGTTGCTGGCCGATCTGTGGTGGGTGCTGGCCGTGCTGGGCCTGCTGACGCTGAAGCCCGCGATGCCGGTCGACTATCGCGCCGCCGGCTCGCTCACCAGCCTGTTCGCGACCGTGCTGCTGCTGCCGCTGGTCGAGAACGCGATCTATATCTTCCTGGTCGATCTGGTCGCCGGCCGTAGCCGCGCCCGCATCCGCATCTCGGTCGTCGCCGCCTTGGTCGCGACCCTGCTGCACGCGATCTATTCGACCGAGGCCGTGTTCCTGTTCGGCTCGTATTTCATCTTCGCCGCGGTCTATCTGGCCTGGCGCGAGGACGACCGCAGCTTCGGCTTCTGGTTCGGCGTGATGCTGCACGCGATGTTCAACATCCCGGCGGCGGCGATCGCGTTTCTGGGGTGAGGGAAGCCGCGGATTGACATTTTGGAAATCCGTGTGAGATTTTCTCTATCATGACACATGATAGCGACCTCTAGCGGCCGAAACAGGGCCGGATAGACGGCCAGCGCCAGCCCTTCGAGCGTGCAGGCCTCCTCGACGGTGAACCAGCCGATCTCGGTATGCTCGTCGCCGAACATCCGGGGTTCGCCGCCGCGCCATTGGGTCACGCGAAAAACATGATAAGTGGCTTCGGCTACCGCCGTCGCTTGCGGCAGGGTAACGCGGCCGACGGGCCGAACCGAGTAGGCTCGACGCCGACCTCTTCCCGGCACTCGCGGACCAACCCCCGTTCGATCGTCTCGCCCGGCTCGACATGACCACCGATCAGGTCCCAGCAGTCGGGATAGAATCGCTTCAGCGGCTGCGCCTGGCCAGCAGCAGCCGGCCGTCGCGCAGGAAGATGGCGCAGGCGCCCTGGATCATGCGGGCCGAGCTTACTTCGGCGTATGCGCCTCGAGGAACGGCAGGACCGCCTGGTTGAAGTCGCGCGGCTTCACTTGGGTGAAGGCGTGGCCGCCGGCGGCGAACATCTTGAGCTCGGCATCGGGGATGGCGCGCGCGAGCGCCTCGCTGTGATAGGCCGGCACGACCAGGTCGTCGGCGGCGCCCACGATCAGGGTCGGCGCCTTGATTTTCCCCAAGTCCTTGGACCGGTCGAATGCCATCAGCGCGTCGATGCGGCTCAGCATGATCTCGGCCGGCGGGAAGCTGGCGATCATCTGCGCCTCGTAGCCGCGCAGCGCCTCGTTATGCTCGGCGACCCAGGCGGGGGGATACAGCATCAGGCTGGCCTGCTGCACATAGGCGGTCGAGCCGAGGCCGGCCAGGATTTCCTTGCGCAGCATGAATTCGCGGCGGAAATAGGCGTCCGGCTTGGGCCAGCTGGCCGCGATGACCAGGGCTGCCACGCGCTTCGGATGCTCGATCGCCAGGATCTGGGCGATGGCGCCGCCGGTCGAATGGCCGACGATATGGGCCTTTTCGATCTCCAGCGCGTCCATGAGCGCCACCACGTCCGCCGCCATCTTGTCGACGGTATAGGACATCTTCACATGGTCGGACTGGCCGACGCCGCGATGGTCGTGCAGCACCAGACCGAATTCGCGGGAGAAGGCGGGAACCTGGGCCTGCCAATAGGCGGCATGACCGCTGAGGCCGGAAATCAGCAGAACGGGAAAACCATCCCCGTGTCGCTCGACATAGAGGCTGCAATCGCCAATCGACATGCGTGGCATAGGGGCCTCCTTGGAGGGATCTTGAAATGGGCTGGATGTCGGTATCATCGGCTCCGAGCCCGAGTCAAATCATCCCCCGCTGAAGGCCCCGCATTGCCGCCATGCAATCACGGCGAGGCTAATGATGCGACGCAGCATTGCCAGTTGCTTGACCAAGCGCTGCCTCGTCTTGAGGCATTCGCTTGGGCGCATATAAAAATTTTAATGCGGAGGAATGAAGCCAGTATTCAGCGGGTCGGGACCGGGACGTCGCCGCGGTAGTCGTAGAAACCGCGCCCCGCCTTCTTGCCGAGCCAGCCGGCCTCGACGTATTTAACCAGGAGCGGACAGGGGCGATACTTCGAGTCCGCCAGCCCCTCATACAGTACCTGCATGATGGCGAGGCACGTATCGAGCCCGATGAAATCGGCCAATTCGAGCGGACCCATCGGATGATTGGCGCCGAGCTTCATGGCCGTATCGATCGCCTCGACCGAGCCCACGCCTTCATACAGCGTATAGACCGCCTCGTTGATCATCGGCAGCAGCACGCGATTGACGATGAAGGCCGGGAAATCCTCGGCCGCGACCGGCTGCTTGCCGAGCTTGACCGCCAGTTCGCGCACGGACGCGAAGGTCTTCTCGTCGGTCGCGATGCCGCGGATCAGCTCGACCAGCGCCATGACCGGCACCGGGTTCATGAAATGCATGCCGATGAAGGCGCCCGGCCGGTCGGTCGATGCCGCCAGCCGCGTGATCGAGATCGACGAAGTGTTGGTCGCGATGATCGCCTCGTCCTTCAGGCTCGGGATCAGGCGCTTGAAAATCTCGCGCTTGATCGCCTCCTTCTCGGTCGCGGCCTCGATCACCAGATCGCACTCGGCGAACATGGCATAGTCGGTGCCGGTCTGGATGTGGCTGAGCGTCTGATCGCGCTCGGCCTCGCTGAGCTTGCCCTTGCCGATCTGCCGGTCGAGATTGCCGTGGATGTTGGCGATGGCGCGGTCGAGCGCCTCGGTCGACTGATCGTTGAGGCGCACCTCGTAGCCGGCCCGCGCGCAGACCTGCGCGATGCCGCTGCCCATCTGGCCCGCCCCAATGACACCGATACGAGAAATCATGACCGCCTCATAAGAAACTGATCGCTTGGGGCTACACGTGTCGACCAAACGAGGACGGCGCGGGATTGCTCCCGCGCCGCCTCATACATAGCGAGCCTTGGGGCCGCCGTCAGCAGGGAAGGCGTTCACACTTTCCGTCGTCCCCGCGCAGGATTTCCGCTTTCGCGGGAATGACGGGTAAGATGTCCCTACTTCACCTTGTCCAGCTCCGCCGACAATTCCGGCACGAGCTTGAACAGATCGCCCACCACGCCATAGTCGGCGATCTGGAAGATCGGCGCTTCCTCGTCCTTGTTGATCGCGACGATGACCTTCGAGTCCTTCATGCCGGCCAGATGCTGGATGGCGCCGGAAATGCCGACCGCGACATAGAGCTCGGGGGCGACGATCTTGCCGGTCTGGCCGACCTGATAGTCGTTCGGCACGAAGCCGGCGTCGACCGCGGCACGCGACGCGCCCACGGCGGCGCCCAGCTTGTCGGCGACTTCTTCCAGCAGCTTGAAGTTCTCGCCGTTCTGCATGCCGCGGCCGCCGGAGATGATGACCCGGGCCGAGGTCAGTTCCGGGCGCTCCGACTTCGACAGCTCCTGGCTGACGAAGGTGGAGAGGCCCGAGGAGGGGGCCGCCTCGATCGTCTCGATGCCGGCGCTGCCGCCGGTCGCGTCCGCCGCGGCGAAGCCGGTGCCGCGCACGGTGATGATCTTGGTCGCGTCCTTGGACTGCACCGTCGCCAGCGCGTTGCCGGCATAGATCGGGCGCACGAACGTGTCGGGCGAGACCACGGCCGAGATGTCCGAGATCTGGGCGACGTCGAGCAAGGCCGCAACCCGCGGCAGGAAGTTCTTGCCCGACGTGGTCGCGGGCGCCAGCACGTGGCTGTAGCCGGGCGCCAGCTTGACCACGAGGGCCGCCAGATCCTCGGCCAGGCGATGCTCGTAGATCGGCGCGTCGGCCAGCAGCACCTTCGATACGCCGGCGACCTTGGCGGCGGCCTCGGCCGCGGGCTTGGCGTTCGAGCCGGCGACCAGCACGTGGATCTCGCCGCCGATCTCCTTGGCAGCAGTGACGACGTTGAGCGTCGCGGCTTTCAGTTCCGAGTTCGCGTGCTCGGCAATGACCAGGAGTGCCATCAGATAACCCTCGCCTCGTTCTTCAGCTTATCGACCAGTTCGGCGATGGAGCCGACCTTCTTGCCGCCCTGGCGCTTCGCCGGTTCCTCGACCTTGAGCGTTATGAGACGCGACGCGATGTCGACGCCCAGCGCTTCGGCCGTCGTGGCGTCGATCGGCTTCTTCTTCGCCTTCATGATGTTCGGCAGCGACGCGTAGCGCGGCTCGTTCAGGCGCAGGTCGGTCGTGACGATCGCCGGCAGCTTCAGATCGACGGTCTCGAGGCCGCCGTCCACTTCGCGGGTGACCGCGACCGTGCCGTCCTTCAGATCGACCTTGGACGCGAAGGTGCCCTGGGACCAGCCCAAGAGCGCCGCAAGCATCTGGCCGGTCTGGCTGCAATCATCGTCGATCGCCTGCTTGCCGACGATGACCAGGGTCGGGTTCTCGTTGGCGACGATCGCCTTCAAGAGCTTGGCGACGGCCAGCGGCTGCACCTCGGCATCGGTTTGGACATGGATGCCGCGGTCGGCGCCCATGGCGAGCGCCGTGCGGATGGTTTCCTGGGCTTGGGCCGGTCCGATCGAGACCACCACGACCTCGGTCGCCGTGCCGGCTTCCTTCAGGCGCACGGCCTGTTCGACGGCGATCTCGTCGAACGGATTCATGGAGAACTTGACGTTGGCGGTCTCGACCCCCGTCTTGTCCGCCTTCACACGGATCTTGACGTTGTAGTCGACCACCCGCTTGACGGCGACGAGCACTTTCATCGGTTCACTCCGACCGGACGCGTCCTTGAGCGGCGGACCCGGTCTTGGGCAGGTTATCGTTGATCGGGGTTGCCCCCGACGGCTTCGGCAGATGCGCCGGCCCGACCGAGATCGGCCGGACGGCGCGGGATCGCGCGGGTCATCTCTGGACCGCGAACGATAGGGAGAGGGTGCGCCCGAGTCAATTCGCGGGCCCTGTCACACCCCTCGTCGTTCCCCCGAAAGCGGGGATCCAGGCTAAGCGACGGATGCCGGCCACCCTGGATCCCCGCCTGCGCGGGGATGGAGGAAAGAGGGGGGCTAACGATTGGCACCGGGCACCCACAGCACGTCGAGCTTGCCGCCGTCATTGACGTGGCGGCCGAGCACGAACAGATGGTCGCTCAGGCGATTGAGGTATTTGACCGCCTCGGGATTGACCGGCTCGCGCTCGGCCAGGGCCACGACCAGCCGCTCGGCGCGGCGGACGACCGTGCGGGCCAGGTGCAGATGGGTCGCGAGGGCGGTGCCGCCGGGCAGGATGAAAGAGGTAAGCGGCGCCAGATGCGCGTTCATCTGGTCGATCTCGTGCTCCAGCCGATCGACCTGGGCGGCCACGATCCGTAGCGCGCCTTCGTGCTTGCGGCCGTCCTCGGGCGTGCACAGGTCGGCGCCGAGATCGAACAGGTCGTTCTGAATGCGCACGAGGATGCCGTCGGTCTCGGGCAGGTCTTTGCTGTGCAGGCGGGCCAGCCCGATCGTGGCATTGGCCTCGTCGACCGTACCATAGGCCTCGACGCGGGCATCATGCTTGGCCACGCGCCTGCCGTCGCCCAGCGAGGTCTGGCCCGTATCGCCGCCGCGGGTATAGATCCGGTTCAGCGTGACCATGGCGCCCTCACGAGCGGTAGAGCGTCATGAACAGCACGACCAGAATCAGCACGGCGAACTGCAGGATGACGCGCATCTGCATGTATTTGTTCGAGCGCCGGGGATCGTTGCCGCGGAACATCTGGATGATACCCCGGACGAGGACGGCCAGGGTGGCGAGGGCGGCGAGGACGATGCCGATGATGAGAAGAGTGTGCATCCGCTGGTATATAGTCCGGGCGCGCCGCCCTGCCCAGGTCGCTCTGGCGCTTTGCGTCGGCGGCACTTCGCCCTATGCTGTTGCCGCCGTCCGACCCCGTGCCGTCCGAACCTGTGACCGAGGCCCGCCGATGCGTTTGTCCCCGCTTGCCGAACCTTTCGCTGCCGGCCGATCGGCCGCGGCGTCCCAGCGCTGACCTGGACGTTCCGTGGCGATCGCCATCACGCTGGACCTGGACCCGAGCGCCGTCGCCATCGTGGATTGGCTGGCTGGCACGCTGGAACATAGCGCCGGCCTGCCCAGCTACCGCCAGACCGGCCTGTCGCCCCATATGGCGCTCGCCATCTATGAGAGCCTCGATATCGCCGAGGTGGCGCCGCGGCTCGATCTCTGGGCCGCCGGTCAAATGCCGCCGGTCATCCGCCTGGGCAGTCTCGGCGTGTTCGGTGGCCCGTCCGGCACCCTGTTCCTGGCGCCGATCGTGGGTCCCGAACTGCTGGCCTTGCACGACAGCTTCCACGCCGCCTTCGCCGATCTGGCGCCCCAGCGCTGGCCGTTCTACGAGACCGGCAATTGGATTCCCCATGTGGCGCTGGCCCAGGAGCTGGACGGCCTGTCGCTCGCCGGCGCGGTCGAAGCGCTCGCGCCCAGCTTCGCGCCGATCGACGCCCAACTGCCGGCCCTGCGCGTGGTCAGCTATGACCCGCTGGACACGCTGCACCTGTCGATGCTGGGCGCGGGGCTGTTTTGACCCCACCGTCATCCCCGCGACGGCGAGGATCCAGGGCGAGCGGTCGGCTCCCTCAGCGTCGCTCAGCCGTTGGGGCCACTCTGGATTCCCGCCCGCGCGGGAATGACGGGAGCTCAATTTAGTCATTCGCCGACTAGTTCCGCCCCGCCAGGAGCCCGCGCGCGATGACCTGGGCTTGGATCTCGGCCGCGCCCTCGAAGATGTTGAGGATGCGGGCGTCGCACAGCACGCGGCTGATCTTATATTCCAGCGCATAGCCGTTGCCGCCGTGGATCTGCAGGGCGTTGTCGGCATTGGCCCAGGCAACGCGGGCGGCCAGCAGCTTGGCCATGCCGGCCTCGATGTCGCAGCGGCGGTCGCTGTCCTTCTCGCGCGCGGCGAAATAGGTCAGCTGGCGCGCGACCATGGTCTCGACCGCCATCCAGGCGAGCTTGCCGGCAACGCGCGGGAAATTCACCAGCGCCTTGCCGAACTGGACCCGATCGAGCGCATAGCGCAACCCGATCTCCAGCGCGTTCTGGGCGACGCCGACGGCGCGGGCCGCGGTCTGGACCCGGGCGCTCTCGAACGTCGCCATCAGCTGCTTGAAGCCTTGGCCCTCGACCCCGCCCAATAGATTGGCGGCCGGCACGGCGAAACCGTCGAAGCCCAGTTCGTATTCCTTCATGCCGCGATAGCCCAGCACCTTTATCTCCCCGCCGGTCATGCCGGCGGCCGGAAAGGGATCGGCCTCGGTACCGCGCGGCTTCTCGGCCAGGAACATCGACAGGCCCTTGTAGCCGCCATCCTTGGCGTCGGTCCGCGCCAGCAGCGTCATCAGGTCGGACCGGCTGGCGTGGGTGATCCAGGTCTTGTTGCCGGTCACGCTGTAGCTGTCGCCGTCGAGCGTCGCGCGGGTCTTGAGCGAACCCAGGTCGGAGCCGGTATTGGGTTCGGTGAAGACGGCGGTCGGCAGGATCTCGCCCGACGCGATCCTGGGCAGCCAATATTCCTTTTGCTGGTCGGTTCCGCCCAGGCGGATCAGCTCGGCCGCGATCTCCGACCTCGTGCCGAGCGAGCCCACGCCGATATAGGCGCGCGACAATTCCTCGGTCACGACGCACATGGCGAGCTTGCCCATGCCGAGGCCGCCATATTCCTCGGGGATGGTCAGGCCGAACACGCCCAGCTCGGCCATCTGCTCGACGATCTCGATCGGGATCAGCTCGTCTTTGAGGTGCCAGTCATGGGCATGGGGCTCGACCGCCTCGGCGCCGAAGCGGCGGAACTGGTCGCGCACCATCGACAGGGTCTCGTCGTCGAGCGCCTCGTTGCCGAAGCCGCCGCCGTCGAGCCCGTGGCGGATCAGTTCGGCGATGCGCAGCCGCGCCGCGGCCGCCGTGCCGGCTTTGACAAGCGCCTGAACCGGTTCGGTCCGGAACGTTGCCACGTCTTCGTCGGCGATGCCCAGATCGGCCGGGCGGATCATCTCGACCTGGCTCAGCGGCACGCCGCCTTCGAGCTGGGCCAGATATTCGCCGAACGCGACCTGCAGGATCAGCGCTTCCAGCTCGCCCAGGCGCCCGGTCGCGTCCAGCCGGAGTGCCCAGGCCCGCATTTCGCTGAGCGCGCGGGCATATGTGGAAACCCAGGCGAGGCCGTGGGCGGCATATTGGTGCTGTTCCAGGAGATCGGCATCGAGCGTGCCGCCGGGGGCGACCTGGGACAGCACGGCCTTGCGGCCGGCCGCAACCAGGCGGTCGGCCGAGCTGGCGGCGGCCGCGGTCAGGGCGAGCAGGTCGGGCAGCAGGAGCGTCATGGAGAATTGATCCGGTTTAGGCGGCACGTCCCCCACCCCAACCCTCCCCCGCGAAGCAGGGGAGGGAGCTCTCTTTACCCTCTACCGCCTGCGGGAGAGGGAGGGCCCCGCGCAGCGGGAGTGTGAGGGTCTATCCGCGTCTCAGGCGTGAATGGCGTCGTCGAGCGTGCGCATCCCCGGATGCTTCGCCTGGACCAGCACGGCCATGTTGCCGGGCTTGTGCAGGTTCTTCATCATCTTGGTATGGGCGCGCGGGATGTCGGCCCAGGAGAACACTTCCGACAGACATGGATCGATGCGGCGCTCGACCACCAGCCGGTTGGCCTGGCTCGCCTGCAGCAGATTGGCGAAATGGCTGCCCTGGATGCGCTTCTGCCGCATCCAGACGAAGCGCGCGTCGAAGGTCAGGTTGAAGCCGGTCGTGCCGGCACAGAACACGACCATGCCGCCGCGCTTGACCACGAAGCAGCTCACGGGAAAGGTCTGCTCGCCCGGATGCTCGAACACGAAATCGACGTCGTTGCCTTTGCCGGTGATGTCCCAGATCGCCTTGCCGAAGGCGCGGCACTTCTTCATGTATTCGGCATAGCCAGCCTGATCGTCGACGTCGGGGCACTGGCCCCAGCAATCGAAATTCTTGCGGTTGATCACGCCCTTGGCGCCCAATTGCAGCACGAAATCGCGCTTGTCCTCTTCCGAGATGACCGCGATCGGGTTGGCGCCGGCCGTCGCGATCAGTTGGAGCGCCATGGATCCCAGGCCGCCGGCCGCGCCCCAGACCAGCACATGGTCGCCCGGACGCAGGATATGCGGGCGATGGCCGAACAGCATGCGGTAGGCGGTCGCCAGCGTCAGCACGTAGCAGCCGCTTTCTTCCCAGGTCAGGTGGCGCGGCCGTTCCATCAGCTGCCGGCCCTGGACCCGGGCGAATTGCGCGAAGGAGCCGTCGGGCGTCTCGTAGCCCCAGATGCGCTGGCTGGGCGAATTCATCGGGTCGCCACCGTTGCACTCCTCGTCGTCGCCGTCGTCCTGATTGCAATGGACCACGACCTCGTCGCCGACCTTCCAGCGCTTGATCTTGGAGCCCACGGCCCAGACCACGCCCGAACAGTCGGAGCCCGCGACATGGAATTCGGCCTTGTGCACGTCGAACGGCGAGATCGGCTTGCCCAACGCCGCCCAGACGCCGTTGTAATTGACGCCGGCGGCCATCACCATGACCAGAACCTCGTCCTGGCCGATGGTCGGCGTCGGTACCACTTCGACTTGCATGGCGCTCTCGGGCTCGCCGTGGCGCTCGCGCCGGATCGCCCAGGCATACATGCGCTCCGGCACGTGGCCCAGCGGCGGGATCTCGCCCAGCTCGTACAAGTCCTTTGTCACTTGTTGCGCCGTTGCGACATTTTCAGACCCGTTATTGTGCAGTTTGATGACTTCGGCCGTGCCGCTCATCGCTCTTCTCCCGGTTCCTCAACCTTGATCGCACCCATTCGGGTTGCACATGCTTCCAAGCTCGGTGACCGTAGGCAACGCTTGGCGCGCCGCTGCGTTATCACCCTGCTATTGCACCGCATCCTGCCCGGACGCAAATCCGTTTGCAATGCACAAAACGACGTAATATTACTCATGGTTCCTGCGGAGAGATATTTTATTACTAAGATGATGCTTTTTACAGGAAATTGTGCATAGGCAAGCAAGATAATGACAGAAAAAGGCACTGCTGCCGCGAGGGATTGGAGGCCCGAATGAGCGACGAAAAGCGTGGATCTGCCGAGCGGGAGCAGCCTTGGCTGATCCGGACCTATTCCGGCCATTCTTCGGCGGCGGCCTCGAATGCGCTCTATCGCACGAATCTGCAACGCGGCCAGACCGGCCTGTCCGTGGCGTTCGATCTGCCGACCCAGACCGGCTACGACGCCGACCATATTCTCGCCCGCGGCGAGGTCGGCAAGGTCGGTGTGCCGATCGGCCATCTGGGCGATATGCGGGCCTTGTTCGACGGCATCCCGCTCGAGCGGATGAATACCTCGATGACGATCAACGCGACGGCACCCTGGCTGCTGGCGCTCTATATCGCCTGCGCCGAGGAGCAGGGCGCGACCCGAGCAGCGCTGCAGGGCACGACCCAGAACGATATCCTGAAGGAATATCTGTCGCGCGGGACCTACATCTTTCCGCCCGGGCCCAGCCTCCGTCTCACCGGCGACGTCATCGCGTTTACCTATCGGGAATTGCCGAAATGGAACCCGGTGAACGTCTGCTCCTATCATCTGCAGGAGGCGGGGGCGACGCCGGTGCAGGAATTGGCTTACGCGCTGGCCAATGCGGTGGCCGTGCTCGACGCGGTCAGGGCCGGTGGCCAGGTGCCGGATGCCGAATTCGGCCAGGTCGTCGGCCGCATCAGCTTCTTCGTGAATGCCGGCATCCGGTTCGTGACCGAGATGTGCAAGATGCGCGCGTTCGTCGAACTGTGGGACCAGCTGACGCTGGACCGCTACGCCATCGCCGACGCGCGCTTCCGGCGCTTCCGCTATGGCGTGCAGGTCAATTCGCTCGGCCTGACCGAGCAGCAGCCGGAGAACAACGTCTATCGCATCCTGCTGGAGATGCTGGCGGTCGTGCTGTCCAAGGATGCCCGCGCCCGCGCCGTGCAGCTGCCGGCCTGGAACGAGGCACTGGGCCTGCCGCGTCCCTGGGACCAGCAATGGAGCCTGCGCCTGCAGCAGATCGTCGCCTATGAGACCGACCTCCTGGAATATGGCGACCTGTTCGAGGGCTCTCCGGTCGTGGCCGCCAAGGTCGCCGAGCTGGCGAGCGAGGCGATGGCGGAGTTCGACCGGATCCAGGCCATGGGCGGTGCGGTCGCCGCGATCGAAACCGGCTACATGAAGCAGCGCCTGGTCGAATCCAACGCCAGGCGCCTGTCGGCGATCGAGCGCGGCGAGCAGAGCGTGATCGGCGTCAACCGCTTCACCGAGACGGCGCCCTCGCCGCTGACCGGGGAGGGCGACGCCGGTATCCTGACCGTCGATGCCGCGGTCGAAGAGGAACAGATCGAGCGCCTGACCGCCTGGCGCGGCGCGCGCGACGCGCACGCGGTCGCCGCCGCGATCGAGGGCCTGCGTCAGGCGGCGTCCCAGGGCACGAACATCATGGAGCCGTCGATCGCGGCGGCGCGCGCCGGCGTCACCACCGGCGAATGGTCTGAGACCCTCCGCCAGGTGTTTGGCGAATATCGCGCCGCGACCGGTGTGGCCGCGGCGTCTTCATCGGGAGCGGCACTCCAGCCGAAGGATGGCTTGACGCCGGTGCGCGAGCGCGTGACCGCCGTGTCGGACCGGCTCGGCCGGCGCTTGAAGATGCTGGTCGGCAAGCCCGGGCTCGACGGCCATTCCAACGGAGCGGAACAGATCGCCTTGAAGGCGCGCGACGCCGGGTTCGAGGTCGTCTACGAAGGCATCCGCCTGACCCCGGCCCAGATCGTCAATGCGGCGCTGGAGGAAAGCGTCCATGTCGTGGGCCTGTCGATCCTATCCGGCAGCCATGTGGCGCTGGTCGGCGAGGTGATGCGGGGCCTGAAGGCCGCCGGCATAGACGACGTGCCGGTCGTGGTCGGCGGCATCATCCCGCCCGAGGACGCGGCGGCCTTGAAGGCCGCCGGGGTGGCGCGGGTCTATACGCCCAAGGATTACGACCTGACCCGGATCATCGCCGATATCGTCGAGCTGATCGACGAGCGGGGCGCGTTGGCGGCGTAAGTGCAGTCGGACTCCGCCGTCCCCGCAGAGCAAAGGGAACTCCATGCGCCGCTACATCCTGACCGGCACGCCCGGCGCCGGGAAGACATCCATCGTCCGCCGGCTGGAGGTGCTGGGGCACGCCGTCGTCGAGGAGGCGGCGACCGATATCATTGCGCTCGACCAAGTCGAAGGCATCGCCGAACCCTAGCGCCAACCGGATTTCATCGACCGGATCGCAACGCTGCAGCGCCGGCGCCAGGAACGCATGGCCGGCCTACCGACGCCTGTGCAGTTCTTCGACCGCTCGCCGGTCTGCACCTACGCGCTCGCTCTGTTCCTGGGCTATTCACCGTCGATCTCGTTGATTGAAGAGATGGCGCGGATCGAGCGCGAGCGCGTCTATGAGGCCGACGTGTTCTTCATCGACAATCTGGGTTTCTGCACGGCGACCGAGGCGCGGCGGATCAGCTTCGAAGACGCGTTGCGCTTCGAGCGGGTCCATGAGGAGACCTATCGCGCGTTCGGCTATCGCTGCATCCGGATCGCACCGGGAAGCGTGATGGAGCGAGTGCAGCGGATCTTACACGTCATCCCCCGCTCGCCGGCGAATGCGCGGGGCGTGACGGAACTCGGCGACGATTTCGACGAACCGCTGCCGCAGGCGGTGTTGGACGAGTTCGGCGCGTGACGGGCATCCCTTTCCCGCGAACGGCGGGAGAGGGATGAGATTTAAGGCGTGCTGCCCCGCATCGCCGCCGGATGCTGGCCCGGCGTCCTGAGGTTGGCGCCGAGCTTGGTCAGCTTGGTGCCCTCGACCTTGAACACGGCGATATCGGCGTCGAGATAGTTGCCGACGTAGAGATATCTGCCGTCGGCGCTGAACGCGATGCCTTCGGCCAGCTGGCCGACCGGTGCCTCGCCGACCTTGGTCACTTTCTTGCCGTCGAGCTTCAGGATGGCGAGATAGGAATGGCCGTGATGGAAGAACGCGGCCTTGGGCACGTTGCCGGCGCCGTCGAGGATGACCGAGACGGCGAGCTTGCCGGTCGGGCTGACCGCAAGGCCTTCGGGTCCATCGCCAACGACGACCTGATCAATCACATGGGGCGGGTTTGCCTTCATGTCGACGATCGCGACCGTGTCGACCTGGCCGTCGGACGCGCCGCCATTGCCGTTGACGTTGACGATGCCGATCTGGCCGCCGGGCGGGATCTTGACGTTGTAGGGGAAGATGCCGACGTTCATGTCGTAATTGGCATAGGTCACCTTCTGCCCGTCGATCTTCAGGAGCGCCACCTTGCCGGTTGCCGCCTTGACCACGAGCGCCTGTTTGCCGTCGGGCGTGATCGCGATGGCTGCCAGCTGTTCATTGGGCGCGCCGGCAGCGGCGAGTGCCACCGTGTCGATCAGTTTCACCTCCTTGCCCGAGATCGACAGCACGCTCACGGTATTGTCGACGCGGTTGGCGATCAGGCACAGGTCGCCCTTGCGGTTGATGGCGAGGCCCGACGGCTGCTTGCCGACCTCGATCGTCGCCATTTGCACTGCCGGCTTGGCGGCAAGGTCGATGACATAGAGCTTGGTATCGGGCACGCCCTTCCAGCCGCCGGCGCCGTCATCGATCCAATGCAGCGAATTGGCGACCAGCGCCAGATGCTGGTCCGGCGTGATGGCGAGATTGGTCGGCGGGCCGATCACGGTGTTCTCCAGCTTGAACGTCGCGATCGTCACCGGCCGCGCCGGCTTGGCCAGATCCAGGATCGTGACCGTGTCATTGCCCGGCGCCTTGTAGACCGGCTTGCCGGCATCGTCCCAGACCAGCTTTTCGTCATTGGCGACGACGAGCAGGTCGGCTCCGGCGTCGAGCGGCGTCAGCAATGCCAGGCCAAGCCCAGCCATGGTCAAGGCTTTGGTGAATGCGGACATCGAGGTCCTCCCTGTTTTTATCATTCGGCCGGTCGGCCGTTTTTTGGCGTGCCAGACTAGCCGGTTGGCGGCGTTGCCGACAAGGATACCGCGCTCAATGCTGCGCAATCCAATCCGCGATACCGATCACGACCTGGGGCTCGATGCCGTAGTAGCCGTGGACCGACAGGGCTTCGCACACCTGGTGCGGGCCGGGGGCGCCCCGTCATAGAGCAGCGCCTGCTTGGCCGGCGCCCGGGACAAGGCCTCCAGCAGCCGGGGGGCGTCGGCCGGGACGGCCACGAAGCAGCCATCGTCGCGATGATTGATCAAGAGCGTGGGCAGAGTGATGCGGCTGAGATCGATCGCGAAGACGCTGCCCGGGTCTTGTGGCGGGTCGCGCGTCACGCTTGAGGTCAGCACCACGCCGTGAAGACCCGGCACCAAAACCCATCGCTTCCTGATGCTGCATCCGGACCGGCTCTGGGCGGCCTCGATCGGGGCGCCGGGCTCCGTCACGCTATTGGATCTGACGCGCGATTGGTGGGTCGGCACGCGCGATGTTCAGGCGCGCTTCGGCATCGCGGTCGATCCGGATACCATGGCGAAAGTCCAGGTGTAGATGGTCGTCGGCGGTGCCGATCTGGAAACCTGGGAAATCACCCACCGCGAGGGCGGCAAGCATTCGACGCCCGGCGCCAACGGCGCCGGCAAGACCCGGCTGGAACGGCCGGGCAACCTGCGCCGCTCGTTCGTGGCGGCCGGCATCGCAGTGCAATTCGATCTCGTCGCCGGGATGGCGCATGACGGGTTGCGCGCGGTCGAGACCGTCCGGGGCTTCTTCGCCGATATCCTGGCCGCGAAGCGGGGACGGTGACGCTTGGCGGCGGCCGACACCGAGGGTGTCGTATCCGCCGCCGTACGCTTTAAACGCTTAGACTTCCATATGGTGCTTCAACTCGCGCATCTCGTCATGTCCGGCTCGGATGGAGACATACATGCGACGCACCAGGTCGAGTGCCGGCATGGACAGAGCCTGATCGGCCAGCGCCTCGTCATATTCCTTCTTGATATGATCCTCGCCGGATTCGACCGAATTGACGATGCCCTTGTCGCTGCCGGTGACGGCGGCCTTCAGGTTCATGAAGGCGCGGTGGGCCTTGCCGGCGGTCGTGCCCGACTGGGCCGGCTTGCCGCCCAGCAGGCGGCGCACCTCGGTCTGCAGTTCGGCCGTGACCTGCTTGCGCTCGATCGCGCGCTTGCCGAACAGCGTCTTGAAATACGGGTTGCGCGTATCCTTGGCGGCATCCTCGTAACCGTGCGCGCTGTCGAGCGTCACCTCGATCAGATTGTTGAGGATATCAAGGTCGTGCTGCGTCGATGCCATGGGGCGTCCTCCTGTTTTCTATCAGGAACAACAAGTCTTTCGACCCGCTCCCGGTTGCTTGGAGACTGAGCTTAATGCGTGTGATGCTCGGCGTTGCGCTTGCGGGTCTCGGCCGCTTTCTTGGCTGATGCCGATCGCTCTGCGGCCGTGCGCGACGCGGCGGCCTTCCCGCCGATCTTGCCGCCCTTGCGCGAAGAGGCATGGTTCTCCGCATGGCCGCGGCCCGATCCGCTCTTGTTGCCGCCCCCGCTTTCCTTATTGACGGTGGCCCAGGCGCGACGCTCGGCCTCCCCTTCCGACACGCCGCGCTGCTCGTAGCTTTCGGCGATATGGTCGGCCTTGCGTTCCTGCTTGTCGGTGTATTTCGATTTATCGCCCCGGGGCATGACACACCTCCGATCCGGTTGGCTGTTTCAGGCGTGGCTGCCTTCGCGAAATTCTTCGATCATCTTGGCGCAGAAGGCGGGCAGATCGTCCGGCTTGCGGCTGGTGACCAGACCGTGATCGACGACCACTTCCTGGTCGACCCATTCGGCGCCGGCGTTGCGAAGATCGGTCTTGAGCGACGGCCAGGAGGTAAGTGTTCTGCCCTGGACCGCCTCCGCTTCGATCAGCGTCCAGGGGCCGTGGCAGATCGCGGCGATCGGCTTGCCCGCCGTCGCGAAGGCGCGCACGAAGGCGACGGCCCGTTCGTCGGTCCGCAGCGTATCGGGGTTGGCGACACCGCCCGGCAACACCAGGGCCTCGTAGGCGTCGGCGTCGGCCTGGTCCAATGGCTTGTCGACCGTCACCCGGTCGCCCTTGTCGTGATGCCGCATGCCCTGGATCCGGCCTGCCTGGGGCGCCACGATGTCGACCGAGGCGCCGGCGGCGATGAGCGCCTTGCGCGGCTCTGTGAGTTCGCTCTGTTCGAACCCGTCGGTTGCCAGGATGGCGATGTGTTTGCCTGCCAGTTCATTGGCCATGAGTCAGTCTCCTCGGGCTGGGGTTAATGGGCTGGCTGGCTGATCGCGGGCGGGGCCGCGACTGCGGCGGGCAGATGGTTCTGTCCGACCTTCGACCACCAGACCAGCAAGGCCGCGAGCACGATGACGGCGCCGATGAACGACAGCGTCAGCACGACGCGCATATGGCCGCTGGTTTCGCCCTGGCGGGCGTCTTCCGTCGCGAGCTTCGGGGGATATCTTTCCGGCATGGCCTGCTCTCCTGTGACAAGTGATGGGCCGCTATCAGAAGGAATTCTTCGCCCCCGCCGTGGGTTCCGTGGCATTTGCGAACGTAACCGGGTGTTGAGTGTTGATCGAAAGCCCTTGCCCCTTGTTCCGGAGATTCCCGTCCCGTGCCCCAACCGCTCGACGAAACCGCGATCCGGCTCCATCGCGGCCTCTTTGGCTATGTCATCCGGGCGACCGGCCGCCATCAGATCGGCATCGCGCTGCTGACGATCGCCGTGTTCCTGCTGGAAATCGTACCGCTGGAAATCCAGCGCCGGGTCATCAACGATCTGGTCAAGCATCGCGAATACCAGATGATCGTCGTGCTGTGCGGCGGCTATCTGGGCGCCGTTCTATTGCAGGGCGGCACCAAGCTGATCCTGAATGTCTATCGGGGCTGGGTCGGCGAATGGGCGACGCGAGACCTGCGCCATCGGGTCCGCCTGCTGTCCAGTTCCGCCTCCGATGCGTCGAGCAGCTCGGAAGCGACCGGCATACAAGCGTCCATGGTCGTCTCCGAGGTCGAGCCGATCGGCGGCTTCGTCGGCGGTGCCATCTCCGAACCGCTGCTCGAGATCGGCATTCTGGCGTCGGTGCTCGGCTATATGGTCCATGTCGATTGGCGTATGGGCCTCTCGGCGCTGGGCCTGTTCGTTCCCCAGCTGATCTTCGTGCCCTTGATGCAGCGGTCGATGAACCGGCGGACGAAGAAGCGGGTGAAGATCATTCGGCGCCTCAGCATCAGCGTGGTGGGCCGCCCCGCCGAGGATGATCTCGATGCCGACGATCTGCGCGACGACGAACGGATCGAGCGGGTATTCCACCTCAACGTCGGCATTCTGAAGCTCAAGTTCTCCATGAACTTCCTGATGAATCTCAGCACCCAGCTGCAGATCATCGCGGCGCTGCTGGTCGGCGGTTGGCTGGTTCATGCAGGCGAGCTGGAGGTCGGCGGCATCGTCGCCTTCATCTCGGGCATCGGCAAGATGGCCGATCCCTGGGGCGATCTGGTGAATTACTTCCGCGACGTGAACCTGAACCAGGTGAAGTACCGGCTGATGCGCGATGCGGTCGACTACCAGCTCGGCGGGGCGGACAGCCCGCCCGGTCCGGCGCTGGTGGCCGATTAACGCGATGAGATGAGGACAACTCGGCCTCGTGTTTGAATCGCCCTCTAAACCAGATATTTAGAGTGATTCATCGATCAAACCGCAGCGGTTGAACGGATACTCTAGCGTCACAGGGCGACAGATTTCCGCTTCGAGGAAGGCTTGGTCGCGTCGGCCGTGGCCTTCGGCGCTTTGCGGCGCACCGGATAGTCCTGCCTCTCGCCCTGGTCCGACAGGCGGCCGGGCAGGTCGCCCAGGCTTTCGACCGCCAGCAGCGGTTCGGCGATCGGCCCCTCCGGTTCGATCGGCTTCAGCGAGTTTGGGATGCCTTCCTCTTCAGAAACCTCCTCGCGGGCGAGCGCCCAATGGTCTTCGGCCCGGCCGTCGGGCTTGCCTTCGCGGACCCAGATCTCATGGGCCCGGGCGCGAACCCGCTCTTCGTAGGCGTCATAGGTGTCGGTCATGGTTTGCTCCGCTCCGGATGGGGCCGTCGTCTGACCGGATAACACGCAGCCGTCGAGGCGTGTTCCTCGGCGGAACCCGAGGCGGCTTCAACGGTTTCTGTTCGGGGCCGTCGCCCGGGAGAAATGTCATGTCGGCGAGTGCGATCACATCGGCCGCGACCATCGTGGCGCTGTTCGACAATGCGGAAGCCGCGGGTCTGGCGGCGGGTGCGGTCAAGGCGCGGGTTCCGGGCGCCATCGTCCATCGGGTCGACCCGACCGGCACGGAGGCCGCACGGATCGAGGTGGACTGGCTGCCGCCGGAGACGATCGATCCCTATCTTGCGAGCCTCGGCCAGGGCCGGACGCTGGTCGCGGTCGAGGCTGACCTCGCCGAGGCCTCGGCAGTCGATGCGATTCTGCGCGAATATGGCCCGGCGGAATCGACGGTGCATGGTGGGAATATGAACGACAGCTTGCCGCCGGCGGTTCAATCGACCGCCGCGCAGAATCCCCGTCCGCGCGGGCACCGGGACCCGAGCGCCTGACGACCGATGGCCGTCTTCAAACTGCCGGCGGGCGAGCTCAGGCTCGATAAGCCGCCTCGAACTGACAAGCCGCCGACTGAGATCGTCGCCCTTACGGTCAAGCTGCTTTATGTCAGCGACGCGACACCGGGCATCAGCCGGCACCGCGCCGGGCGCGGCTGGTATTATCGCGATCCGGACGGCGCGATCATCCGCGACCCGGCCAGGCTCGCCCGGATCCGCGCGCTGGCGGTGCCGCCCGCCTATCGCGATGTCTGGATCTGTCCGGACCCGAACGGCCATATCCAGGCCAGCGGGCGGGATGCGCGGGGGCGCAAGCAATATCGCTATCATCCGGCCTGGCGCAATTTCCGCGACGCCGCCAAATACGAGCGGGTGGCGAGCTTCATCCGGGCGCTGCCGCGGTTGCGCCGGCGCGTGGCGGCCGATCTGGCGAAGCACGGTCTGCCGCGCGACAAGGTGCTGGCCACCATCGTGCGCCTGATGGAAACGACCTTCATCCGGATCGGCAACCCGGAATATGCCAGGCAGAACAAAAGCTTCGGCCTGACGACCTTGCGCAATCGACACGCGCGCATCGACGGCAACAAGGTCGAGCTGTCGTTTCAGGCGAAGTCGGGCATCAAATGGCACGTGGTCGTACGCAATCGACAGCTCGTCTCGCTGGTGCGCCGGCTGCGCGACCTGCCCGGGCAGGAGCTGTTCCAATATCTGGACGAGACCGGCCAGCGCCACGCCGTCGGCTCCGCCGACGTCAACGAATACCTGCGCCAAGCCAGCGACGAAGAGATCACCGCCAAGGATTTCCGCACCTGGGCCGGCACCTATCTGTCGGTCATGGCCCTCGCGGCCCAGCCGGTCGATGACAGCGATGCCGCCCGCAAGCGCACCATGCTGCAGGCGATCGGGCAGGTGTCGGCGGCGCTCGGCAATACGCCGGCGATCTGCCGCAAATGCTATATTCACCCGACGGTGCTCGACGGCCATATGACCGGCACGCTCGCGCCGCGGTACCGGGCGCTCGTCGCCCGCTTCACGGCCCGGCCGCAGGAGGGGCTGAGCGCCGAAGAGTCGGCGGTCATGGCATTGCTGGAAGAAGCCGCTCCATCGCCCGCTTGACGGAGCGATGAATTTGCGGAAGTTTCAGCGAACGATCGTTTGCACTTTCAAGGAATTCCGGCGCAGTGCAGAGCTCGACGCGCGGGGGCGGCATCCGCCGTTCCCCTTGGTATATGGCGGGATTGCTGGGTTGTGGCTATGCCGTTTCCTTCCTGGACCGCGCTCTCGTCAGCGTCGCCGGCGTGCCGATCAAGCACGATCTGGGCTTGAGCGACACCCAGTTCGGCCTGTTGCACGGCACCTCCTTCGTCATCCTCTATAGCCTAGGCGGCATTCCGTTCGGGCGGCTGGCCGACCGGGTCGATCGGCGCGCGATGATCGCGCTCGGCATCCTGTTCTGGACCGCCATGACCGCGATCTGCGGGCTCGCCGGGTCGTTCGCGATGTTCTTTCTCGCCCGCATCGGGGTCGGCCTGGGCGAGGCCAGCCTGGTGCCGGCCGGCATGTCCCTGCTCGGCAGCGTGATGCCGCGGCCGAAGATGGCGCGCGGGGTGGCGGTGTTCATCATGGGCGCCACGATCGGCACCTCGACGGCGCTGATGGGCGGCGGCTATCTGCTGACGCGCCTCGGCGGCGCGGGCCCGATCGAGCTGCCGCTGCTGGGCATGGTGGCCCCCTGGCAGGTGCTGTTCCTGCTCGCGGGCCCGCCCGGACTGGTGGTTGCCGCCCTGGTCACGACCCTCCGCGAACCCGCGCGGGCGGCCATGCCGCAGGAGCAGGCCGGCCTTGGCGCGGCCCTGGGTCACGTCCGCACCCATCTGCGCGCCTACGCCTTCCTGACCGCCGCAGCCTGCTGCAACGTCACGATCGCCCAGACGCAGGGCGCCTGGGCGCCGCTGTTCTTCGTCCGGCAGTTCGGCTTGGCACCGGGGGCCGGCGCGATGCTGATCGGGACGATGTTCCTGATCTCGGCGCCGACCGGGCAATTCTTCGGGGGGTTCCTTACCGATCGGCTGCAGGCGCGCGGCATCCCGGCCGCACAGCATCTGGTCATGGCGGTATTCCTGGCCCTGGCACTGGTGCCCGGCGCGATCTTCTGCATGACCGATCGGCTGTGGCTGGCCCAGGCGAGCTATCCACTGTTCGCGTTCCTGGTCTCGGCCGCGACGCCGACCAGCCTAGCCGCCCTGCAACTGCTGACGCCCGACCGGTATCGCGGCACGCTCAGCGCGCTGTTCCTGTCGATCGTGACCCTGGTCGGCCTCGGTCTCGGGCCGGCGCTGGTCGGTCTCCTGACCGACCAGCTGTTTCAGGACGAACGGGCGTTGGGCCGGTCCCTGCTGATCGTGATCCTGGCCGCCGGCATCGTCGGACCGCTGCTGGCGCTGGCCGGGCGGCGCCCCTTCGCCAGGGCGACCGCCACCGCCTCGCTCTAAATCAAATATTTAGAGACTGATTCACCGATCAAGCCGAGCAGGCTTGATCGGATCAGGCTCTAGTAGAGCGTCTTCAGCAGATCGCGCGAGAAATCGCGCAGCTGCTCGTCGCGGCCTTCGCGGATCTTGGTGACCCATTGCGGATCGGACAGCAGGGCGCGCCCGACCGCGACCAGATCGAACTCGCCCGCGTCAAGGCGCCGCAACAGCTCGTCGATCGGGCTCGGTTGCGATGCTTCGCCCTGAAAGGCGGCGATGAATTCACCCGACAGTCCGACCGACCCGACGGTGATCGTCGCCTTGCCGGTCAGCTTCTTGGCCCAGCCGGCGAAATTCAGGTCGGAGCCCTCGAATTCCGTCTGCCAGAACCGGCGCTGCGAGCAATGGAAGATATCGACGCCGGCATCGGCCAGCGGCGTGAGCCAGGTTTCCATCTCGGCCGGGGTCTTCGCCAGCTTGACCGCGAAATCCTGCTGCTTCCACTGCGACAGACGCAGGATAATCGGGAAATCCTCGCCGACTTCGGCACGGATCGCCTTGACGATTTCGACTGCGAAACGGCTGCGCTCGGCCAAACTCTCACCGCCGTACCGGTCGGTCCGCTTGTTGAGGCCGGCCCAGAAGAACTGGTCGAGCAGATAGCCGTGGGCGCCATGGATCTCGACCGTGTCGAAGCCTAAGCGCTTGGCGTCGGCGGCGGCTTTGGCGAAGGCGGCGATGGTGTCGGCGATGTCGCTCTCGCTCATGGCGGTGCCGCCGGTCTCGCCGGGCATGACCAGGCCCGACGGCCCCTCGAACGGAGTCGGCGGCATCCAGCCGGACCGGTGCGGCTTGACGATGCCCATGTGCCAGATCTGCGGGGCCATGGCGCCGCCGGCCTTATGCACGTCGTCGATGACCCGGCTCCAGCCGGCCAGCGCCGTTTCGCCGTAGAAATGCGGGATGTTCGGATCGTTCGACGAGGCCGGCCGGTCAACCACCGTCCCCTCGGAGACGATCAGGCCGGCCTCGCCTGCCCGTCGCTGATAATAGGCGGCGACATCGGCCGTTGGGGCGCCGTCCGGCGAGAAGGACCGCGTCATCGGCGCCATGACCACCCGGTTCTTCAGGTGCAGCGATTTCAGGGAAAACGGGCGAAACAGGGCGTCGAGGCTCATGGCGATATCCAACTTGTCGCGGAAGAAAGCGCGGGCGCCCCGCGTTTGATGTTTCTATATGATATTGGGCGTTCTGGAGGGAAGGGTGATGGCCTCGGGTTGCCGGATAGGATGGATGGCGATGCTGGCCCTCGGGCTGGCCGGTGGCTGCGTCTCGCGCCAGGGCGATGTCACGGACCTGTCGATCCCGGTCGCGGCGACGACCGAGCCGGCGGCGGCTCCCGTTCGATCCGAACCGCCGATCGCGGCGCAACAGGCCGGGCCTGCGGCAGCCGAGCCACCCGAAATCGCGGCGCCCCCCAACCCGACCACCGAGCAGATCACCGTGCTTGGCCACAGCTTTACCGGCCTGTGGAAGGTGAATTCGCCCAAGCGGCTCGGCATGGATGTCGGGCTGCTGTCGGGCGTGCATATCCGCTACAGCGGGGAGACCGGCGACCGCGATATCTGCGAGCTGCGCCAGACCGGCGACCGGCTCGACGCGCATTGCCTGCGCCTGGCCAGGAACGTGGCCGGTAGCATCGACGGCAACCAGATCACGCTCACGTCCTGGATCGGTCCGGCCAACCTGATCCTGACGGCGTCGGCGCGCTCCGGCTCGTCGCTGGTGGGATCGATCAGCGGCGGGGCACTCGGCGCCCGGATGACCGGCGGCGTGCCGATCGAGGCGACCAGGCTGACCGTGCCGCCGGACGGGGCCGAACGGCCGAGCGCGCCGCTGGTGCGCGACGTGCTGGCCGATATCGGCGGCGGGCGCCTGACAGCCGGGCGCTATGCGCCCGAGGCGGCGGTCCGGCTGAAGAACGAGCTGGGCGATATGCAGGCGGGCCAGAGCGAACTGGGGCCGCTGCAGGGCATGACCTATCTGGATCAGCTGCTGCCGCGCCACCCGTTCGACCCGCGCGAGCACCCGCTGGAGGTCTATCGGGTCGAGTATGCGAAAGGCACGCAGCTCTGCGGCATCAGCCCGGGCGAGGCCGGGACCGTCGACGATTTCATCTGCCGCTAGAGCCTGATTCACCGATCAAACCGACTCGGTTTGATCGGTGAATCAGGCTCTAGTTATTTGATTTAGAGGGCGATTCAGATATGAGGCCGATGGGGCCTCATATCATCGCGCTCTAGCTAAAGTTCGCCGCGGGGTGCCACGACCAGGCAGGCGACATGTTCGCGCGTGAGCCGGTCGCAGGCGTCGTTCGCCCCATCGGCCGTGAAGCCGGTCAGCTGTGCCCGGTAGACCATCGCGGCACCGGCGCGCGGTACGGCGGCGACGGCCGGGCGGGCCCGGTCGAGCGCACCATGGGCACGACCCTTGGCGTCCGCCGCGGCAGCCTGGGCCTGGGCCTGGGTGCTGAAGGCGCCGACCTGGACGGTCCAGCCGCCGCCCGCGAACGCGGCGGCGGGCAGGGCGACATTGGCCGAAGCCAGCACGACATGGGCTACCGGGGCGGGGGCTACCGGGGCGGGCGCCGCCTGGCGGACCGGCTGGGCCGGCGCCGGCGGCGGGGCATAGGGGGCGAGCGGCGAGGCTTCGATCGGCCTGGCGTTGCGCGCCGCCAGTTCGCGGCCGAGATCACCGGTGGGAGCCGGCACCGACGGCTGGTAGCTGGCCAGTTGGACGGCCGGCGCCGCGACCGGACGCGGTACCGGCAGCGTGCCGTTCAGCGACCGGGCGTTCAGCGCGTCGGCCGACATTTCCGCCGACGCATAATGGGCGAGCGGCCCGGTCGGGGCCGAGGCATCGCCCAGCCGCGGCCCGATCGAGGCCAGGTAGCCGACCGTCTCGTGCGGCAGCGGCGTGCCGCCGACCAGATAGGAATCGAGCCGCCCGGGCCCGGCATTATAGGCGGCGAGAAAGCCGGGCGAGCCGTAGCGGGCGTACATCTCGCCGATATAGGCGGTGCCGGCCATGATGTTGTCGTGCGGCGCGTACGGGTCGGGTCCGAGGCCGTAGCGGTCGCGCATCTGGGCATAGGTCGCAGGCATCAGCTGCATCAGGCCCATGGCGCCGACCGACGAGGTGGTGAGGCCCCCGTTGATATATTCGTGGCCGCCGGATTCCTGGCGCATGACCTCCCGGATCCATTTCTCCGGGACGGTGAAGCGGGTCGATGCCTCTTTGATATAGGGACCCCACGGGTCGCTGGACGGTCCCGGCGGGGCATAGCTGGCGGTGTAAACCGGCGTGGAGGGTTGCAGCGGCGCGCGGGCGGCGGTCTGCGGTGGCCCGGAACAGGCGGCGAGGCCGGACATGAGTGCCACGCCGGCGATGGCCCGGCGCAGCTCGACCTGGCGCCGTTGCGGCACCAACCCCCTGATTTTTCGGACGAAAAGCATGTGTCGCATCGCCAGATGTCTCCCCCAACTGGCTTCGAAGCGATACGTTAACCATAGACCGAATAAAAGAGCAATAACTCTCTAGAATCTGAGTGTTGAAGGCCGTCTTTCGAGCAAGATGGAAGCTCAGGTATCTCGTTCCGCGGCGAGATCGTCAATCATGCGGGCGATGTCGTCCAACTCCGCCGTGTCGTCGCCGGCCATGCCGTCCATCGCGGCCATGCGGCCGACGACGCGGGCCGCGATCTGTTCTTCCACGGTGCCCTCGGCGAAGGCGTAATAGATCGTCGCCTGCTGGCCGTCGCGATGGCAGCGGCCCTCGATCTGCTGCAATTGCACGGCGCTATGGCGCATGTCGTGCAGGATCAGTGCCCGGTCCCGATCGCCGCCGGGCATCTCGCCCCGATGCAGCGAAATGGACTCGGTCACGGTGAAGATGACCGCGTCGAGCCGGCCGGTCTGGAACGCGAGGCGGGTCGCCTCGTTCGCGGCCGCTTCGCGCTCGCCGTTGATCTGACCGACGCGCCAGCCGCCGGCCGCGAGCTTCTGCTCCAGCGCGGCCCCCGTTTCCAGAAACGCCACGGACAGGGCGACCTGCAGACCGTCATCCAGCAGGTCGGTGGCGAACTCCGCCGTGCCGGCAATCCTCAGCAGGCTCGCCTTCTGGCGATAGCGGATGCCCACGACGCGGCCGACAGGCGTGCGCGTGCTGCCCCCGGCCAGGCCCAACTCGTGCCGGAACGCGCGCCAGGTCGCCTCGTAGAGCTTGCGGGCCGCGGCATCGAGCGCCACCGGGGCCACTTCGCGCTGGACCTCGGGCCAGCCGACGATGTCGCCGGGTCGCCGGCGCAGCCCGATCGCGTCGCCGCCCTTATAGAGCAGGTCGGCCATCATCTGCCGGTCGCGGTCGTTCGGGTCCCAGCTCCAATTCTTCCAGCGGCCCTTGGCCCGCCCGATCCTGAGACGCTTCATCAGCTCGCGGAAGCCGCCGATCGTGTCGGTCTCGCCGCCGGCGGCATGGACCAGCAGCCGGCCCAGATAGGACAGTTCGTGCGGCGACTGCCCGGCGGTCGCGCTCATATAGACGGTGAAGGAGGCCGCATCGGCGAGCCGCCGGCAGGCCATGCTTTGCTGCGAACCGGGGTTCCGCAGGCGATGGCTCTCGTCGAAAATCACCAGCGGCCAAGTGCGCTTGGGCGTGCCCGCCTTGGCCAGCTCGTTGTTCTTGGCCCGAACCGACCGCTTCAGGCTGGCGGGCGGCGGCGCGAACAGCGACTTGGTCCGCTCGTAATTGATGATTGTGACCGCTTTATCGGTCCCGCCCGACAGCAGGATCGTGCGGCGCCATTGCGGCATGGCGCCCTTGGGACAGACGATCAGCAGGTCGGCCTCCGGCATCGCGGCGACGGCGAGCCAGACCGCGAGTGTCTTGCCGAGCCCGGTCAGGTCGCCCAGCAGAAAGCCGGGGCGGCCCCGGTGGCGCGCGTCGAGGATCGCGTCGCGCGCCAGGATCTGGTGCGGACGCGGGACGAACAGCGGCGTTTCGTCCCGTCCGCTCATGCCGGTGATGGCAGGCTAGCCGCGCGGCGGCCGACGGTTCTGCCGGTATTCGCCGGGCTCGCTCGGCGCGTCGTTGCGCGGACGCTGCATCGGCGGCATCGCAGCGCGATCGACCAGGGCGTCCTTGCGCTCGAGCGCGATCGTCGTGCGGGCTGCGACGCGCATCAGGTCCGAGGCGGCCTGGCGCAGTTCCTTGCGGGTCGCCACGGTCTCCTCGCCCAGCACGGCGGCGAACGCGGTCTGGAAGATCAGAATGGCGGCATCGGCCTGGGCGCGCAGCTCCGTATCCAGGTTCGCGGTCAGCGCGGTCTTGGGCTCGACGTCGGCGAAGGGCCGGGGCGGCGCCGGCACGCGCGGCTGACGCACCGGCGGATCGACGGCCCGGTTCTCATAGGTGAATTTGAACGGCTGCTGCGGTGCCGGGGGCGCCGGCGGCGGTGCCGGCTCGACCG
This sequence comes from Rhodospirillales bacterium, assembly GCA_028288725.1. Taxonomy (GTDB): domain Bacteria; phylum Pseudomonadota; class Alphaproteobacteria; order ATCC43930; family CGMCC-115725; genus Aliidongia. The sequence goes on along the minus strand of JAQGIC010000008.1, from coordinate 49,383 downwards.
GCGCGGTCGCGACGACGGGCGCCGGGACCGGTGCGGGCTCGCTCGGTGCCGGCGGCTGCGGCCGCGACGAGGTCAGCGTCAGGCGCGTCGGGGTCGGCACCGGGGCAGGTGCGGGCGTCGGGGGCGGAACCGGGGCAGGCGGTGCCTCGGCCGCGGTCGCCGCGGGCGGCGCCGTCGGCTCGGGCGCCGGTGCTTCTTCGCCCCTGGCCTCGGCGACCTTCTTCAGGACGCCATAGATCGTGGCCGGGCTGGTCTCATAGGTACGCGCGATATAGGCGACGGATTCGCCCTTGTCGCGACGCGCGGCGATGGCGTCCCATTCCGCTGGCGGGATTTTCGAGCTCATGGTCAGGCTATTTTCTTTGGAAAATGCGGATGACGCCATCCCGTTCGGGCGCGCCGGAAAAAATTCTATGAAGCAGATGTCTTAAACCATTGTTGAGCGGAATGCGCCTGGATATTCGAGCCCGGCGTCAGACGATTTCGACGCCCTTCCAGAACGCGAAGCGCCCCGCGATCTCGGCCGCGGCTTCCTTGGGCTCGGAATAATACCAGATCGCGTTCTCGTTGGTCCGGCCATCGACCTTCAGGCTCAGGTACTTGGCCTTGCCCTTCCACGGGCAGACGCTGGTGAGCGCGCTGTCCATCGTCAGCTCGCGCTTCAGCGAAGCCGCCGGGAAATAGGCGTTGCCTTCGACCGTCACGATATCGTCGCTCTCGGCAACGACCGTACCGTTCCAGATCGCTTTCATGGTGACCGCTCCTGTCGTGGCCCTATAGATTGGCGAAGGAGGCGGTCCCGACAAGCCCCTAAACGATCCGGTGATCGACCAGATAGCGCACGATGGCGTCGGCCGCCTCGCGCGCGGTCATGACCGAGGTATTGACCGTGATATCGGGCTGCTCCGGCGCTTCATACGGGCTGTCGATGCCGGTGAAATGGGCGAGCTCGCCGCGCCGCGCCTTCTTATACAGGCCCTTCACGTCGCGCTGCTCGGCCACGGCCAGGGGCGTATCGACGAAGATCTCGATGAATTCGCCGGGTTGCATCAACTCGCGCGCCATGCGCCGCTCGGCGCGGAACGGCGAGATGAACGAGATCATGACGATCAGGCCGGCCTCGACCATCAGCTTGCCGACCTCGGCCACCCGGCGGATGTTCTCGACACGGTCGGCATCGGTGAAGCCCAGATCCTTGTTCAGCCCGTGGCGGACATTGTCGCCGTCGAGCAGGGCCGTGTGCCGGCCGCGCCCGAACAGATCCTGCTCGACCAGATTGGCGATGGTCGATTTGCCGGCGCCCGACAGGCCGGTGAACCATAGGACGCACGGCTGCTGGCCCTTGAGCTTGGCCTGGGCCGCCTTGTCGATATCGACCGGCTGCCAATGGACGTTCTGGGCCCGGCGCAGGCCGAAATGCAGCAGGCCGGCGCCGACGGTCTCGTTGGTCATGCGGTCGATCAGGATGAAGCCGCCGGTGTCGCGATTGTCCTTGTAGGCGTCGAACGCGATCGGCTGGTCCAGCCCGATGTTGCAGATGCCGATCTCGTTCAGCGCCAGCGATTTCGCGGCCAGATGCTCCAGCGTATTGACGTTCACCTTGTACTTGGCCGAGGTCACGGTGGCGGTGACGGTCTTGGCGCCCAGCTTCAACAGATAGGACCGGCCGGGCAGCATCGGCTCCTCCGCCATCCAGATCAGCGTCACCTCGAACTGGTCGGCGGCTTCGGGCGGGCGCGCGGCATCGGCCAGCATGTCGCCGCGGCTGATGTCGATCTCGTCGGCGAGCGTCAGCGTGACCGACTGGCCTTCGATCGCCTGCGGCAGGTCCCCGTCGGCGGTCACGATCCGTGCCACCGTGCTGGTCCGGCCCGACGGCACGACCCGGATCGCGTCGCCCGGGCGGATGCGTCCCGACGCGATCAGGCCGCTGAAGCCGCGGAAATCCAGATTGGGCCGGTTGACCCATTGCACCGGCATGCGGAACGGCCGGCCCTCGGCGGCGCCGGGCAGTTCCATGTCGTCGAGATAGGGCATCAGCGCCGGGCCCTCGTACCAGGGCATGGCATCGCTGTGCTGGGTGACATTGTCGCCGCGCAGCGCGGACATCGGGATCGCGACGATGTCGGCGAGGCCCAGCTGTTCGGCGAAGCCGGTGAACTCGGCCAGGATCCGGTCATGGACGTCCTGGGCGAAATCGACCAGGTCCATCTTGTTGATCGCCAGCACCACCCGGCGGATGCCCAGGAGCGAGACCAGATAGGCATGGCGCCTCGTCTGGGTCAGCACGCCCTTGCGCGCGTCGATCAGGATGATGGCGAGGTCGGCGGTCGACGCACCCGTCACCATGTTGCGGGTATATTGTTCGTGACCCGGCGTGTCGGCGACGATGAATTTGCGCTTGTCGGTCGCGAAGAAGCGATAGGCGACATCGATGGTGATGCCTTGCTCGCGCTCGGCCGCCAGGCCGTCGACCAGCAGGGCGAAATCCAGATCACCGCCCTGGGTCCCGACGCGCCGGCTGTCGCTTTCGAGCGCCGCCAACTGGTCGTCGAACAGCATCTTCGCTTCATACAGCAGCCGGCCGATCAGCGTGCTCTTGCCATCGTCGACGCTGCCGCAGGTGATGAAGCGCAGCAGGCTGCCCTGGTCGATTTTTTGGGCCATCAGAAATAGCCCTCCTGCTTCTTCTGCTCCATGGAGGCCGATGCATCTTTGTCGATCATGCGGCCCTGGCGCTCGGAACTGGTCGCCGCCAGCATCTCCTCGATGATCTTGGGCAGGGTGTCGGCATCGCTTTCGATGGCGCCGGTCAGCGGGTAGCAGCCGAGCGTGCGGAAGCGCACCCGGCGCAGCTGAGGCACCTCGCCGGCCTTGAGCGGCAGGCGATCGTCGTCGACCATCAGCAGCGTGCCGTCGCGCTCGACCACCGGCCGCTCCTTGGCGAAATAGAGCGGCACGATCGGGATGCTTTCCCGATGGATATAAAGCCAGATGTCGAGCTCGGTCCAATTGGACAGCGGGAAGACGCGGATGCTCTCGCCCTTGTTCTTGCGCGTATTGTAGAGCCGCCAGAGTTCCGGCCGCTGGTGCTTGGGGTCCCAGCGATGCTGGGCCGAGCGGAAGCTGAAGATGCGCTCCTTGGCGCGGCTCTTCTCCTCGTCGCGCCGGGCGCCGCCGAAAGCCGCGTCGAACCGGCCGGCATCGAGCGCCTGCTTCAACCCCTCGGTCTTCATGATGTGGGTGTGGATTTCCGACCCGTGGGTGAAGGGTCCGACGCCCTGGGCCAGCCCGTCCGGATTGATATGGACGCGCAGATCGACGCCGAACCGTTCGGCGATCCGGTCGCGGAACTGGATCATCTCGCGGAATTTCCACGTCGTGTCGACATGCAGCAGCGGGAACGGCAGCTTGCCCGGAAAGAAGGCCTTCAGTGCCAGATGCAGCATGACCGCGCTGTCCTTGCCGATCGAATAGAGCATCACCGGGTTCTCGGCCTCGGCCACGACCTCGCGCAGAATGTGGATGCTCTCGGCCTCCAGGCGCTGCAGATGCGTCAGCGCGCCGGTAGAGGGGATTTGAATGGGACCGGACTGCAACCTGGTTTCCTCGCTCGATCGATGGCAGGACGAACCATAAGGCGGGGCCGGGCGGCAACCGTCATATTTCGTGACCCTGCCGCGATATTTTCGCGAGTTGTGTGGTTTAAGTCGATTCTACGCAGGCCGACCGGAGATATAATGTTGCAACTGCTCGATCATGAAGCTTTGCTCGGAGATGATATCCTTCACCAGATCGCCGATCGAGATCATGCCCAGCAGTTTGCCGTTCTCCATCACCGGCAGATGGCGCAGCCGTTTGCCGGTCATAAGGGCCATGCATTCCTGGGTGCTGGTGGCGGGACCGACATACATCACCGGCGAGGTCATGACGTCGCGCACGGGTGTTTCACGAGACGAGCGACCGGCCAGAATGATCTTCCGGGCATAGTCGCGCTCGGACACGATGCCCCGGATCGTTTCGCCTTCGGCGACCAGCAGCGCACCGATGTTCTTTTCCGCCATCAGCGTGATGGCCTGGAACATCGAGGTCTCGGGCGTCACCGAATGCACGGTCGCATCAGGCTTGGACTGAAGGATATCGGCCGCTGTGGTCATGGAAGCCTCCCTTGGTCGCATGTTCGCCGCCGGCGGTCATTGATCGACCATCTTGCCCGTTCCGGACGGGCGGCGGTCAGGAATAATACCCGATTACGCGTCATCCGGTTGCAGATAGTATGGCCTTGATCGATAGGGGGAAGCGCACATGGCCGACGGCAAGACCGCCTATGATTTCGAATTCGCGACCTTGAAGGGCGAGCGGTTCGCGCTGGGCCAATTCGCCGGTCGGCCGTTGCTGGTCGTCAACACCGCGTCGAAATGCGGCTTCACCCCGCAATATGCCGGGCTGACCGAGGTCTGGAAGCAGCATCAGGCCCAAGGGCTGGTCGTGATCGGCGTGCCGTCCAACGATTTCGGAGCCCAAGAACCGGGTAGCGCCGACGATATCGGCTCATTCTGCGAGATCAATTACGGCGTCGATTTTCCGATGATGGAAAAGGTGCATGTCCGCGGACCGGAGGCGCATCCGCTGTTCCGCTGGCTCGCGGCCGAGGGCGGGTTCTTTTCCCGTCCGCGCTGGAATTTCTACAAGTACCTGATCGGCCGCGATGGGCAGTTGAAGGATTGGTTCGCCAGCCCGACCAAACCCGGTTCGGCCAAGTTCGGTCGGGCGGTGAACAAGGTCGTGGGCACGAAGCGCGTTTGACGCTCGTCAGACGGCGATCACCGATCGGATCTCCGCGTAATCGACACGAAGCGTCCGGCCGTCCTTCTCGACGAGACCGACCGAAACCAGGGCTGCCACGTCGTCGTGGACCCGCTTGTAGTCACGCCCGAGGTCGCGGGCGAGCGCACGAATAGAATGCGCCGGATGAGAATGGAGATGGCGCAGAAGCTCGTGCCTCTTGTCGGTCATGACCGTCTGATGCCGTCAACGGCCATCAGAGAGTGCCCTTTGTCTGCTGCGATCAGGCCTGCACGCCCTCCACGTACCAGTCCTGCTTGAACAGGTCGGCGTCGCCGGGCGTGGCGCCGGCGGCGATGCGGACGGTGCCCTTGTTGTCTTTGACCGGGCCGGTGAAGGGATGCAGCGTGCCGGCGATGATGCCGGTCCGCGTCGCCTCGGCCGCGGCGCGGGCGGCGTCGGTCACGCCTGGACCGTACGGCGCCATCTCGACGATGCCGTCCTTCAGCCCCTCCCAGACGCTCTGCTCCTTCCAGCTGCCGTCCATCGCCGCCTTGGTCCGCGCGATGTAATAATCGTCCCAATGGTTGACGATGGCGGTCAAGTGGGCGTTCGGGCCGAACTGCTTCATGTCGGAATCCTGGCCGAAGGCATGGACGCCGCGCGCCTCGGCGGTCTGCACGATGGCGGAGCTGTCGGTATGGGTGCAGATGATGTCGGCGCCCTGGTCGATCAGCGATTTGGCCGCGTCCGCCTCCTTGCCCGGGTCGAACCAGCTGTTGACCCAGATCACCTTGACCTTGATCGCCGGGTTGATTTTGCGGGCGGCGAGCGTGAAGGCGTTGATGCCCATCACGACCTCGGGAATCGGGAAGGACCCGACATAGCCGATCACGCCGGATTTCGAGACATGGCCGGCGATGGCGCCGCACACCGCGCGGCCCTCGTAAAACCGGCCGTTGTATTCGGCGACGTTGGGTGCGGTCTTGTAGCCGGTCGCCTGCTCGAACTTCACGGCGGGGAATTGCTTGGCGACCTTGAGCGCCGAGTTCATGAAGCCGAACGAGGTCGAGAAGATCAGCTGGCTGCCGCCGCTGGCCAGCTGGCGGATGACCCGTTCGGAATCCGGTCCCTCGGCGACGCTCTCGACGAAGCTCGTCTTCACCTGATCGCCGAATTTGGCCTCGACCGCCTTGCGCCCCTTGTCGTGCTGATAGCTCCAGCCGAAATCGCCGACCGGACCGACATAGAGAAAGCCGATCTGGAACGGCCCGGCCGCGCGGGCCGGCAGAATGCGGCCGGCGAGCGCGGTGGTTCCGAGGGCGGCCGCACCCAGCAGCAGGCGACGGCGATCGACGTGGAGCATGGCGGATCCTCTCAAGTGGGCGGTCGGAACGGCTTGCCGAGGCAGGCCGGTGGGCTGAAACGGGCGCGGAACGGTCCCGACGAGATCAGCGTCAGCACCAGGATCGTCCCCAGGTAGGGCAACATGGATAGCAATTGCGGTGGAATGGGCAAGAGGCCGCTGCCCTGCAGATAGAGCTGCAGTACGGTGATGCCGCCGAACAGATAGGCGCCGCCCGCCGCCCGCCAGGGCCGCCAGGCGGCAAACACGACGATCGCCAGCGCGATCCAGCCGCGGCCGGCCGTCATGTTCTCGACCCACATCGGCGTGTAGGCCAGCGACAGATAGGCGCCGCCCAGGCCCGCCATGGCACCGCCGAACAGGATCGCCAGGAAGCGGATGCGCAGGACCGGATAGCCAATCGAATGGGCCGACAGATCCGCCTCGCCGACCGCGCGCAGGACCAGGCCGCCGCGGGTGGATTTCAGGAACCAGGCGATGGCCGCGACCGCGACGATCGCCAGATAGACCAGCGCGTCCTGATCGAACAGCCGGCCCACGAGCGGGATGGCGCTCAGGACCGGCACGGGCAGCTTGGCCAGCCCCGGCACCGGACGGCCGGTGAAGCCGGTGCCGATCAGCGCGCTCAGCCCCGTGCCGAAGATGGTCAGCGCCAGGCCGGTCGCGACCTGGTTGCTCATCAGGCTCAGCACCAGAAAGCCGAAGATCGCCGCCAGCAGCGCCCCGGCCGCGACGGCCGTCAGGATCGCCAGGGCGGGATTGCCGGTCAGCGACATGATGGCGAAGCCTGAAACGGCACCGGTCAGCATCATGCCCTCGACACCCAGATTGAGCACGCCCGCGCGTTCGACGACCAACTCGCCCAGCGCCGCCAGCAGCAGGGGCGTCGCGGCCGTCATGGTGGTCAGCAGCAGCGAGACCAGCATCTCGGCACTCATGCCGCGGCCCCGGCGCGGCGGGCGAGGCGCAGGCGGTAGCGCACAAGGAAATCGGATGCCAGCAGGATGAACAGCAGCAGCCCCTGGACCACGCCGGTCACCGCCTTGGGCAGGCCCACCAGCACCTGGGCGTTCTCGCCGCCGATATAGGAGAGCGCCACGACCAGCGCCGCGGGCACGATGCCCAGCGGATGCAGGCGGCCGAGGAACGCGACGATGATGGCGGTGAAGCCGTAGCCGGGCGTGATCTGGGGAATGATCTGGCCGATCGGCCCCGCCACCTCGAACAGTCCGGCCAGGCCCGCCAGCCCGCCGCTCGCGAGCAGCGTGAACCAGATCACCCGGTCGTTGCCGAAGCCGGCATAGCGCGCGGCCGCCGCCGAGGCGCCGACCGTGCGGATGCGGAAGCCCAGAAGCGAGCGGGTCATGACGACCCAGACCGCCAGGGCCAGGACGAGCGCCACCAGGGTGCCGGTATGCAGCCGCGTGCCGTCGACCAGGATGCCCAGGGTCTCGTCGTCGTTGAACAGGCGCGACTGCGGGAAATTCATGCCGTCCGGATCGCGCCAGGGGCCATAGACCAGCAGGTTCAGGAACAGATCCGCGACATAGGTCAGCATCAGGCTGGTCAGGATCTCGCTTACTGCGAAGCGCACGCGCAGGAAGGCCGGGATGGCGGCCCAGGCCATGCCGCCGCCGATGCCGGCCAGCGCCATCAGCGGCAGGATCCAGGGGCCCGACTGCTCCCAGAACGCCAGCGCCACGCCGCCGCCGGCGACGGCGCCCATGATCAATTGCCCCTCCGCGCCGATGTTCGAAACGCCGGCCCGGAACGCCATGGCGAGGCCGGCCGCGATCATCAGCAGCGGCGCGCCCTTGACCGCCAGCTCGGTCAGGCCGGTGAGATCGGTGAGCGGCGAGACGAAAAAGGCCATGAAACTGTCGGCGGCGTCATAGCCCAGCGCCGCGAACAGGGCGGTCGCGATCGCCATGGTCAGGACGAGCGCCAGGATCGGCGTCAGCGTCCACAGCCGGCGCGACGGCTGGCGCCGAGGTTCGACCAGGATCCTCATGGTGCCGCCGCGGCCCCGGCACCGCCCATCAGCAGGCCCAGATGCTCGCTCGACAGCCCGTCGGTCGGCAGGGTCGCCGACAGGGTGCCGCCCTGCAGCACGGCGATCCGGTCGCTCAACATCAAGAGCTCGTCCAGATCTTGGCTGATCACCACGACGGCGCCGCCCGCCTCGGCCAAACCCACCAGGGCCTGGTGGATCGCGGCGGCGGCGTTGGTGTCGACCCCCCAGGTCGGTTGCGCCACGACCAGCACGGCCGGGTCCTGCGCCAGCTCGCGGCCCAGGATGAACTTCTGCAGATTGCCGCCCGACAGGGTCGCGGCCGCGGCGTCGGGCCCGGCGGCGCGCACGTCGCAGTCGGCGATGATCCGCCGGGTCAGCGCCCTGGCCCGGTCCCGGCGGACCAGGCCGCGGCTGACCAGATCGGCCCGGTCGTGGGCGGTCAGAAAGGCATTGTCGATCAGGCTGAACTCGGGGACCGCGGCATGGCCGTTGCGTTCCTCCGGCACGCAGCACAGACCGCGACGGCGGCGCCAGGCGGCGTCGCGATCGCCGGCCGGAACGGCGTCGATCATGACCGCGTCGGCCTGTCTGACCGGGCGCTCGCCGCTCAAGGCCTGCTGCAGCTCGCCCTGGCCGTTGCCGGCGACGCCGGCGATGCCCAGAATCTCGCCGGCGCGCAGTTCGAACCCGATATCGCGCAAGGCGGTGCCATGGAGCGTCGCCGGCGGCAGGTCCAGGCCCTGGACCTTGAGTCGCACCGCACCGGCCGGTCGGGTGGTCTTGGCGACGGCATCGCGCAACCCGCTGCCGATCATCATCTGCGCCATCTGCCGCACGGGTGTCTCGGCCGGCACGCACCGGCCGACCACCTTGCCGCCGCGCAGGATCGTCGCCCGGTCGCACAGCGCACGGATTTCGTCCAGCTTGTGGCTGATATAGAGGATGGCGCAACCGTCGGCCGCCAGCAGCCGCAGCGTGCCGAACAGCGCGTCGGCCTCCTGCGGGGTCAGGACTGACGTCGGCTCGTCCAGGATCAGGAGGCGCGGCGACTGCAGCAGGCAGCGCACGATCTCGATGCGCTGGCGCTCGCCGATCGACAGCGTGCTGACCATGCGGTCGGGGTCGAGCGGCAGGCTGTAGGTGCGGCTCACGTCCCGGACGCGCTCCGCCAGGCCCGGCCCGGGCCGGTCGAGACCGAGCGCCACGTTCTCCAGCACGCTCATCGCCTCGAACAGCGAGAAATGCTGAAACACCATGCCGATGCCGAGCGCCCGGGCGGCACGCGGCGAGGCGATCCGCGTTTCGCGGCCATTCCAAAGCATCTCGCCCTCGTCGGCCTGCAGCAGGCCGTAGAGGATTTTCACCAGGGTCGATTTGCCGGCGCCATTCTCGCCCAGCAGCGCATGAATCTCGCCGGGCTCGACGGCGAAATCGATCGCTTCATTGGCCGCGAGCGCGCCGAACCGCTTGGTGATGCCGCGGGCTTCCAGGCGGGGGGCCGGCTTGATGGATGGAATAGGGCTCATCGCTCGCATCGTGGCATCTCCGCAGGAAGCGTGCCAGTGCGGCGGCACCCGAGTGTGAAACCCTTTGCCGCGAGGCGCTTGGCGCCGGGGAAGGCAGGTTGCCTGCCGGATCTGCATCAAAAGGCATCGTTGCCGTTTCGGCAACGGATGGCGCTCTTCATTTTCATAGACGGCAGCGGGCAATCGCGCAGAATAGGACGATGAACCTGCGACCTCTCGATCCCGGACGATGCCCATGAGCCTCGAGGCCCTCGAACGCCGCGTGCGGCAGGAACTGGAATTTCTGAACTATCCCGCGCGCAACTGGGTGCCGCCGCGACAACGGGACGGCGTTCGTGTGCTCGACGTGCTGATCGTCGGCGGCGGACAGGCTGGTCTCGCCGCCTGCTTTGGCCTGCGCCGCGAACGGATCGACAATATCGAAGTGCTGGACGCGAAACCGGCCGGGCTCGAAGGGCCCTGGATCGATTTCGCCCGGATGGTGACGCTCCGCACGCCCAAGACCGTGACCGGGCCGGATCTGGGTCTGCCCAGCCTGGCGCCGCGCGCCTGGTTCGAGGCCCGCCATGGTGCCGAGGCCTGGAACGCCTTGAACAAGATCGATCGGCGGGATTGGCAGGACTATCTCGGCTGGTACCGCCGGGTGCTGGGTCTGCCGGTGGTGAATGGCGTGCGGGTGACGGAGATCCGGCCCGACGGCGACCTGCTGGTGGCCGTGCTCGACACCGGCGAACGGCGCTGGGCGCGCCGCATCGTGCTGGCGACGGGCCTCGAAGGCGGCGGCCGCTGGCAGATCCCGGCGATCGTGTCGCAGAATGTGCCGGCCGATCGCTATGCCCATACCGCCCAGGCGATCGATTTCGCGGCGCTCGCGGGCAAACGCATCGGCGTGCTGGGCGGCGGCGCCTCGGCATTCGACAATGCGGCGACCGCGCTCGAAGCCGGCGCCGCCTCGGTCGATCTGTTCGTCCGGCGGCCCGAACTGCCCCGGATCAATCCCTACCGCTGGATGGAAAACGTCGGTTATCTCGGCCATTTCGCCGATCTGCCGGACCCGCTACGCTGGCGCATGACGCGCCGGATCTTCGATATGAACCAGCCGCCGCCGCAGGACACTTTGTGGCGCTGCCAGCATTTCGCCAATTTCGCGCTGCATACCGGCAGCCCCTGGACCGGTCTGGGGATCGTGGGCGATGCCGTCGCGGCCCGGACGCCCAAGGGCGAATTCGCCTTCGATTTCCTGATCATCGGCACCGGCTTCACCGTCGATCTGTCGCTTCGGCCAGAACTGGCGGCGCTCGCACCCGACATCGCGACCTGGGCCGACCGCTTCGATCCGCCGGCCGGCGAGGGCCATGCGGCGCTGGGCCAGTTCCCCTATCTGGCGCCGGATTGTTCCTTCACCGCAAAGCAGCCGGGAACCCATCCGCATCTGGCCCATATCCATGATTTCACCTTTGCCACCATGCCCAGCATGGGCCTGACCGGCGGGTCGATCAGCGGGCTGAAATACGGCGTCCGGCGCCTGGTCGGCGGCATCGCGAAATCCCTGTTCACCGAGGATGCCGAGACCCATTGCGCCAGCCTGATGGCGTACGAGGAGCTGGAACTGCTGCATCTGGACGGGCCGCCGCCATGAGCCGGCCGATCCATTACCGCTCCATGGGCTATTTCGATGCCGTCCGGCGCTACGGCTCGATCCGCGAGGCCGCGCGCCGGCTCGACGTCGCGGCCTCCGCCGTCAATCGCCAGATCCTGAAGTTCGAGGGCGAGGTGGGATTGCCCCTGTTCGAGCGGCTGTCGGACGGCATGAAGCTGACCCCGGCCGGCGAGATCTTCGCCCGCCATGCGATCGCCGTGCTGCAGGACGAGAAGCGCGCGGCCAGCGAGTTCGACGCGCTGAAAGGCCTGCGCCGGGGCGAGGTCAGCATGATCGCGGTCGAATCGCTGAACGCGGCCTTCCTGCCGGGGCTGATCGAACGCATGGCCCGGAAATATCCCGGTATTTCGCTCAAGGTCCGCACCGCCGGCTCGAACTCGATCCCCCAGGCGCTGGCGGCCGGCGACGCGGATCTGGGGCTGGCCTTCTCGCTGGCCCATCATCCGGGCCTGACCCAGGTCGCAGTCGGCCGGTTCCGGCTGGGCGCCGTGATGCGGCCGGACCATCCGCTGGCGGGCGAGGCCCAAGTCACGTTTCCCCATTGCGTGCGCTATCCGCTGATCCTGCCCAGCGCGGACCTGTCGATCCACACGCTGCTGGAGCCGCAGCTCCGGCGGTTTCGGGGTAAGCTCGACGTGTTGGCCGAGGTGAGTTCGCTCGAACTGATGAAGAACCTGACGATCCGGCTGGGCGCCGTCGCGTTCCAGTCCCGGATCGGGTTGGAGGCGGAACTGGCCGCCGGCCGGCTGGTCCATGTGCCGTTGCACGGCGCCGGCGCGCTGACCACGGAATTGGGCGTATATTTGCGCGAGGGGCGGTCGCTGCCGGTGGCGCTCGACGCCTTTATCGCCCTGGTGCGCGACGAGTTGTCATTGCTCGAGCGCCAGGATGCCGCGGCATGACGGTCTCATGCGTTGGCGGGATGCCAGATTTGGAAAGTCTGTTTGAATGTCGCTGATCGACATGTCCAAGCCGCGGCCGGTTCCGACCCGTTTCGATGATGCCGCCCTGGCGTTGTCGGCCGTGCGCGCGATCTACGACGCGCAGACCACCTATCTGGTGACCCGGTTCAAGGAATATGTCCGCGGCACCGATCTGCCCCGGCGGGTGCGCGGCTTCTATCCCTATGTCGAGATCTCGACCACGACCCACGCGCGGCTCGACAGCCGCCTGTCCTACGGTTTCGTGCTGGCGCCCGGCACCTATCGCGCGACGCTGACCCGGCCCGATCTGTTCGGTGCCTATTACCGGACGCAGTTCGAGTTGCTGCTGAACAACCACAAGGTCTCGCTCGAGGTCGGCCTGTCCAATCGGCCGATCCCGATCCATTTCGCGCTCGGCGAAAACATGCATCCGGAGGCCAATCTCGATTTGGACCGGCTGGATCTGGTCGGTGACTTCTTCGATCTGCCCGAATTGACCTATGTCGACGATGCGGTGCCGAACGGGACCTATTTCCTGCCGACCGCCAATCGCCAGCCGCTCGCCCTGTTCACCGCCGCCCGGGTCGATCTGTCGCTGCAGCGCCTGAAGCACTACACCGCGACCGGGCCGGAGCATTTCCAGCAATTCGTGCTGTTCACCAATTATCAGTTCTATGTCGACGAGTTCGTCCGCTTCGGCCAGGCCATGATGCAGGACGGCCAGGAGCACGGCTATGTCGCGTTTGTCGAGCCCGGCAACGTGTTGACGCCCAGCCGGGCGCTCGACCCTGCGGCGGCCGCCAGCGGGGCCAAGCCGCCACGCCTGCCGCAGATGCCGGCCTATCACCTGAAGCGCGCCGACGGCGCCGGCATCACGCTGATCAATATCGGCATCGGCCCGTCGAACGCGAAGACCATCACCGACCATGTCGCCGTCTTGAGGCCCCATGCCTGGCTGATGCTCGGCCATTGCGCGGGATTGCGCGGTTCGCAGAAGCTGGGCGACTATGTGCTGGCCCATGCCTATGTGCGCGACGATCATGTGCTGGACGACGCGCTGCCGACCTGGGTCCCGCTGCCGGCGTTGGCCGAAGTGCAGCAAGCGCTGGAGGCGACCGTCGCCAAGGTCGCCGGCGTCAGCGGCTACGGCCTGAAGGCCCTGATGCAGACCGGCACGGTCGCGACCACCGACGACCGGAACTGGGAGCTGAAGGACCAGAAGGAACTGGTCGCCCGCTTCAACCTGTCCCGCGCCATCGCGCTCGACATGGAATCCGCCACCATCGCCGCCAACGGCTATCGCTTCCGCGTGCCCTACGGCACCTTGCTGTGCATTTCGGACAAGCCGATGCACGGCAACCTCAAACTGCCCGGCATGGCCGACCGGTTCTATCGCGAGCGGGTCGACCAGCACCTGAAGATCGGCGTTCAGACCATGGAGATGCTGCGCGACGGCGGCCTCGAGCGACTGCATAGCCGCAAGCTGCGCAGCTTCTCGGAAACGGCGTTCCGATGAGCTTGACGCGGGACGATCTGAAACGCCGGATCGACCAGGCGCGGGGGGCCGGGGCCGCCGATCTGGTCGTCAAACATGTGCGCATGCTGGATATCGTGACCGGCGAGATCGTGCGGACCGACATCGCGATCTGCGGCGACCTGATCGTCGGTACCTACGACAATGACTATCGCGGGGTCCAGGAGATCGACGGCAGCCGGTATTTCGCCGTGCCGGGCTTCATCGATACCCATGTCCATCCGGAATCGACCCTGGTGCTGCCCGATCAGTTCGACCGGTTGCTGCTGTCTCGGGGCACCACGACGGCGATCGCCGATCCGCACGAGATCGCCAACGTGCTGGGCACGCCGGGCCTGCAATATTTCATCGAGGCGGCCGCCGGCCTGGCGATGGATCTCAGGATCAATCTGGCCTCCTGCGTGCCGGCGACGCCGCTCGAGACCTCCGGCGCCCGCCTGGACGCGGCGGCGCTGGTGGCGCTCCGCGATCATCCCCAGGTCCTGGGCCTCGCCGAGTTCATGAATTTCCCGGGCGTGCTCGCCAAGGTCGACGAGGTGCTGGACAAGCTGGTGGCGTTCCAGGACGGCCATATCGATGGCCATGCGCCCTTGCTGCTCGGGCGCGACCTCAACGCCTATCTTTCCTGCGGCATCCGCAATTGCCACGAATCGACCAGCCTGGTCGAGGCGCACGAAAAGATGCGCAAGGGCATGCAGGTGCTGATCCGCGACGGCAGCGTGACCAAGGACGTGCATGCGCTGGCGCCGCTGATCGATATCGCCCATTCGCCGTTCCTGTGCTTCTGCACCGACGACCGCACGCCGCTGCATATCGTCGAGCACGGCCATCTGGACTATCTGATCCGCACCGCCATCGCGGAGGGAAGGCCGGCCCATGCCGTCTATCGCGCGGCGACCTGGTCGGCGGCCCATCACTTCGGGCTGAAGGACCGGGGCATCATCGCGCCGGGGCGACTGGCCGATATCGTGCTGCTCGACGATCTCGACAGCTGCGCGGTCGCCCAGGTCATCCGCCAGGGCAAGCTGGTCGGGCCCGAGACGTTCCGGAACCGTCCTCTGCCGGCCCCGGTCGGCTATGGCTCGGTCAAGCGGGCGCCGGTCTCCGCCGGCGATTTCGCCGTGCCCTGCAACGGGCCGACCGGGCCGGTCATCGGCTTGCGCGTCAATCAGATCGTGACCGACGCGCTCCGCCTGTCGCTGCCCTATCGCGACGGCCATCGCCATCCGGACCCGGCTCAGGATGTCGCCAAGGTCGCGGTGCTGGAGCGCCATGGCAAGAACGGCAATATCGGCCGCGGCTTCGTCAAGGGCTTCGGCCTCAAGGGCGGGGCCATCGCGTCGAGCATCGGCCATGACGCCCACAACATCATCGTGGTCGGCCATGACGATGCGGACATGGCGTTGGCGGTCAACCGGCTGATCCAGTTGCAGGGCGGCTTCGTCGCGGCGCGCGATGGCGCGGTGCTGGGCGAGTTGGCCCTGCCGATCGCCGGATTGATGAGCGACCAATCGGCCGAGGCGGTCGAGGCCAGCCTCAGGTCGCTCCGCGCCGCCGTGCGCGAGATGGGCTGCCACCTGTCCGAACCCTTCGTGCAGATGGCATTTCTGCCGCTGTCGGTCATTCCCCATCTCAAGATCACCGACCACGGCCTGATCGATGTCGACCGGTTCGCGGTTGTGGGGCTCGACAGCTAATCCAGCGGCAGCATCTCGGCCAGCACCTGCCGGCTGACGTCGAAAAAGATCGCCGGCGCCAGCCTGAGCGTCGCGTCGGTGCGCGTCACCACGGCCAGGCGATCGACCGGCAGGCCGGCATCGGCGAGCGGGACGAAGACCAGGCTGCCGTCGGCCAATTGCCGGGCGATGCCCAATCGGGTCTGGAACGCGACGAACCGGCCCTGCAGCGCCAGCGTCGCCATGAAGCGCAGCAGATTGGCCTCGACGAAGCTGCGCGGCACCAGGCCGGTCGCGGCGAAGGCGGCATCCAGTGCATCGCGGATCGACATGCCCTTGGTCGGCAGCACCAGCGGATAATCCAGGCAGTCCGCCACGGTCACGCCCGCCCGCCCGGCCAGCGGATGGTCGCGCGCCACGACCGCGCCGATCGGCAGATCGCGCGCCAGTGCCACGCTCAGCTGCGTCTGCTTCGGCGGGTTGAAGGTCAGGCCGATCTCGACCTCGCCGCGCGCGACCAGGCCGGTGACGGCGCTGGAGCTCTCGACCGTGACGGCGACATGGATCAGTGGAAAGCGCCGGGCGAATTCGGCGACGATCGCCGGCAGCAGGTCGCTGGCGATGCTCTCGACGCAGGCGACCCGCACCAGCCCCCGGCGCAGGCCCTGCACCGCGTCCATGTCGGCCGCGGTCGCGTCCAGATCGCCGAGCGTCATGCGGGCGTGGCGCGCCAGGATCTCGCCCATCGGCAACAGCCGCAGCGTCCGCCCCTGCCGCTCGAACAGCGGCCCGCCGATGGTTTCCTCCAACTGCAGGATCTGCCGATTGACGGCGGAGGACGCAATGTTGAGCCGGCGTGCGGCGGCGCGGATCGACAGGCTCTCGCACACGGCGGCGAAATAATAGAGCGCCGGGCCATAGAGCGCGCGGGCGAGCTTGTCGCGGAAGGGTGCTACCACCGTCTCGGATCGCGGCGTGTATGGAGGTAAGCAATTACATGGACGCGATCCGTCAAAATCCGGAAGAACACGCCGTAGGGAAATTGGCGCAACAATGCTCTGCGGACCTTGTTGCTGACGATACGGAATTGGAGCGGGTTTTCGCTGATGCGCAAAACCACAGCTTCCAGATCGGTGTCAAACTGTTGTGCCAGATGACTCTGCTGAGCTTCGTACCAATCGCGCGCTTCCAGAATCTCTGTACGGGCTGACGCGGTGAAGAAGACCGGCAGCATTAACGATAACGATTGGCAAGTTCCGCGCGGAGAGTTTCCCAAGGCACGCTTGTCGCCAGGTCGGCGTCGGCCGTCTTGAGCCGTCGGTCGATCTCGGCCGCCTGTTCCGGGGTCAACGGCACATGCTCCGCCTCAAGACTGTCCCAGATCTCGCCGATTAGGTCGAGCCGCTCTTCCGGTGACAGGTGGCTGAAGTCGATCGTCGTCATGTCGCCCATCCCATGGCGTGAAGCATATAAAATGGCACCGAAGCTCCTGGATGTGAAGCCGGCGGTGCATTGGCTCATCCTATCCGATCTCTATTCGATGGCAGTATCCTATCCATCGATGCCGAAACGCGCTCGGGCCGCTCGCCAAATGGTGCTTGCCGTTTGGGCAGTCCGGACCGACGCTGATCCGATAGGCAGATCTGATGGATGGGACTTTATGCGGCACGCGACCCCATGAGCGGCGACTATCCACGCGACCTGATCGGCTATGGCGCCCATCCGCCGGATCCGCGCTGGCCGGACGGCGCGCGGCTGGCTGTGCAGATCGTGATGAATTACGAGGAGGGCGGCGAAGCATCGATTCTGCATGGCGACGCCCATGCCGAGACCTATCTGCAGGAGGTCGTCGGCGCGCCGGCGATCCAGGGAGCCCGCAACCTGCAGGTCGAATCGATCTATGAATACGGCAGCCGCGCCGGCTTCTGGCGGCTGATGCGGCTGTTCAAGGAGTTCGACATGCCGGTGACCGTGTTCGCGGTCGCCATGGCGCTGGAGCGCCATCCGGATGCTTGCGCCGCGATCCTGGCCGCGGGCCACGAGATCGCCAGCCATGGCTGGCGCTGGATCGATCATCAGCACATGCCGGAGGACGAGGAGCGCGAACAGATCCGCCGCGCTGTGGAGGTGCTGACTCGCCTGACCGGTGCGGCGCCCCAGGGCTGGTACACCGGCCGGCTCAGCCCCAATACCCGCCGGCTGGTCGCCGAGCATGGCGGCTTTCTCTATGATGCCGACGCCTATAACGACGACCTGCCCTATTGGGTGACCGAGGCCGGCAGGCCGCATCTGGTCGTGCCCTATACGCTCGACGTCAACGACATGAAATTCGGCACGGCCCAGGGCTTCAACCAGGGCGACGATTTTTTCATCTACGCCCGGGACGCGTTCGACGCGCTTTATGCCGAGGGCGGCCGGATGATGTCGGTCGGGTTGCATTGCCGGCTGATCGGCCGGCCGGGTCGGGCCCAGGGTCTGCGCCGCTTCCTGCACCATGTCCGGGCGCACCAGGATGTCTGGGTCTGCCGGCGCGTCGATATCGCCCGGCACTGGATCGCCGAGCATCCGTGCGCGAGGGCGGTCCGATGAAGCTCGATCTTCTATCGCCTGAGGATTTCGTCGCCACGCTCGGCGGCATCTTCGAACATTCGCCCTGGGTTGCAGAAGCGGTCGCGGACGCTCGGCCGTTCGGCACGCTCGACCGGCTGCACGCGGCCATGGTCGCGGTCGTGATGGCGGCGGGTCCCGACCGGCAATTGGCGCTGTTGCAGGCCCATCCGGAACTGGCCGGCAAGCTTGCGCGCGCGGGCGGTCTCACCCAGGCCTCGGCCGGCGAACAGGCCAGCCTCGGATTGGATCGGCTCGACGCGGACGAGATCGCGCGGTTCGACCGGGCGAACGAGATCTATCGCGCGCGGTTCGGCTTTCCCTTCATCATCGCGGTCAAGGCCCAGCGCGACCGGCGCGCGATCCTCGACGCGCTGGAGACGCGCGCGGGGCACGACCGGGCGACCGAACTGGCCACGGCCTTGGCCGAGGTCGCCAGGATCGCCCGGTTCCGGCTGGAGGCATTGGCATCATGAGCGGCCGTCTGTCGATCCATGTGCTCGATACCAGCCTGGGCCTGCCGGCCGAGGGCCTGGCCTATGCGCTGTACCGGGTCGGGGACGGTGAGCCGCTCGCGGCCGGCAAGACCGGACCGGACGGCCGTGGCGCGGGCCCGCTGCTGTCCGGCGAGGCGCTCCAGCCCGGGCTCTACGAAATCCGGTTCGAGGCCGGCGCCTATCTGCAGACCACCGGCGTGCCGGCGGCCGATCTGTTCTTCGACCAGATCCCGATCCGCTTCCGCGTCGGCGATCCGACGCAGAATTATCACGTGCCGCTGATCCTGGCGCGCTACGGCTACACGACCTACCGGGGCAGCTGATGGACCGCATTCGCTTCGTCATCGATGGCGAGGTCCGGACGGTCGAAAGGTTCGACCCGACCCGGACCGTGCTGGAATATCTGCGCGAGACCGAGGGGCGCTGCGGCACGAAGGAGGGCTGCGCCGAGGGCGATTGCGGCGCCTGCACCGTGGCGCTGGGCGAGCTGGTCGACGGGGCGGTGCGCCATCGCGCCGTCAATGCCTGCATCCTGTTCCTGGGCGCGATCGACGGCAAGGAACTGGTCACGGTCGAAAGTCTGGCCAAGCCGGAGGCCCCGGCCCATCCGGTCCAGCAGGCCCTGGTCGAGTGCCATGGGTCGCAATGCGGCTTCTGCACCCCCGGCTTCGTCATGTCGCTCTACGCGGTGTGGCGCGAGGGCGATGCGCCGACCCGGTCCGGGATCGAGCAGGCGCTCGCCGGCAATCTCTGTCGCTGCACCGGTTATCGCCCGATCGTGGCCGCGGCCGAGCGGGCCTGCGCCGCGAGCGACCGCAGCGAGAGCCGGCGGGTCGCGACCGCGGAACAGCTCCGGGCGATCCGGCCGACCGAAATGCTGGCGATCGAGCAAAACGGCCGCCGGTTCCTCGCGCCGACCGGCCTCGACGAGTTGGCCCACCTGGTGCTGGCCCATCCGGATGCGGTCCTGCTCGCCGGCGGCACCGATGTCGGCCTGTGGGTGACCAAGCAGCAGCGCCGGCTGCCGACAGTGATCTATCTGGGCCGGGTCGCCGGTCTGGCCGACCTGGCCGTCGGGACCGATCGGATCGAGATCGGCGCCGGCGTCACCTACACCGACGCCATGCCGGTGCTGGCAAAATACCATCCCGAGATCGACGGGCTGCTGCGCCGCCTGGGCTCCGTCCAGATCCGCAATGCCGGTACGATCGGCGGCAATATCGCCAATGGCTCGCCGATCGGGGACAGCCTGCCGGCGCTCATCGCATTGGGCGCCAGCCTCGTGCTGCGCCGGGGGCCGGTCGAGCGCACGCTGCCGCTGGAAGACTACTTCCTGGCCTATCGCAAGACCGCGCTCGCGCCGGGCGAGTTCGTGGCGCGCATCCGGGTGCCGATGGCCGCCGCCGACACACGGTTCCGCACCTACAAGATCGCCAAGCGCTTCGACCAGGATATCTCGGCCGTGTGCGCCGGCTTCGCGGTGACGATCCGCGCCGACCGGGTTGTCGACCTCCGGCTGGCGTTCGGCGGCATGGCCGGGATTCCGGCGCGCGCGCGGGCCTGCGAGCAGGCGTTGATCGGCCAGCCCTGGACGCAGGCTGCGGTCCTGGCGGCGCTGCCGCTGCTGACCCAGGATTTCGCACCGCTGTCGGACATGCGGGCCAGTGCGGACTATCGCGCGCGCGTCGCCGCCAACCTGGTCCGCAAGTTCCAGATCGAGACGAGCGGGGCGGGTCCGGTCGGTGTGCTGGCCCTGGCCGAGGCGCAACCATGAACGCCCTGCCGGAGCCGGCAATCCCCGAAACCGTGCATCGCGCGATCGCCCATGACAGTGCCGACAAGCATGTGCGCGGGGCGGCGCTCTATGTCGACGATATCCCCGAGCCGCGCGATCTGCTCCATGCCGCGATCGGCTGGAGCAGCCGCGCGCATGCCCGCATCCTGTCGCTCGATCTGGCGGCGGTCGCGGCGGCGCCGGGCGTGGTCGCGGTGCTGGCGGCGCGGGATCTGACCGCCAGCAACGATATCGGGCCGGTGCTGCCGGGCGATCCGGTGTTCGCCGACGGGCTGGTCGAATATCACGGCCAGTCGATCTTCGCCGTCGCAGCCGACTGCGTCGGCGCGGCGCGGCGGGCGGCCCGGCTGGCCCGGGTCGAGTATCAGGATCTGCCGGCGGTGCTGACGATCGAGCAGGCGCTGGCCGACGAAAGCTATATCCTGCCGACCAGGATCCTGCGGCGCGGCGATGCGGCGGCGGCGCTGGCCGGGGCATCCCGTCGCCTGAAGGGGCGCTTCGGCGTCGGCGGCCAGGATCATTTCTACCTGGAGGGCCAGGTCGCCATGGCCGTGCCGGGCGAGGATGGCGACATGCTGATCCATAGCTCGACCCAGCACCCGACCGAGGTGCAGCACCTGGTCGCCAAGGTGCTGGGATTGCCCGACCATGCGGTCGTGACCGAGGTCCGGCGCATGGGGGGAGGCTTCGGCGGCAAGGAGACCCAGGCGGCCATCGTCGCCTGCGTCGCGGCGCTGCTGGCGCGGCGGACCGGCCGGCCGGTCAAGCTCCGCCTCGACCGCGACGACGACATGATCCTGACCGGCAAGCGGCACGATTTCCTGATCGATTACGACGTGGGTTTCGGCGCGGACGGCCGGATCGCGGGCGTGGAATTCATGTTGGCCTCGCGCTGCGGCATGTCGCCGGACCTGTCGGCCTCGATCAACGACCGCGCCATGTTCCATGCCGACAATTGCTACTTCCTGCAAAACGTCACGATCGTCTCGCACCGCTGCAAGACCCATACGGTGTCGAACACCGCGTTCCGCGGCTTCGGCGGACCCCAGGGCATGATGGCGATCGAATATGTGATGGACGAGATCGCGCGCGATCTGGGGCTGGATCCGCTCGAGGTGCGCAAGGCCAATTTCTACGGGACGACCGAGCGCAACGTCACGCCCTATGGCATGACGGTCGAGGACAACATCATCCCGGCGTTGGTCGCCGAACTGGAGGCGAGTTCCGATTATGCCGCCCGGCGGGCCGCGGTCGATGAATTCAACCGGACCAGCCCCTGGCTGAAGAAAGGCCTGGCGCTGACGCCGGTCAAGTTCGGCATCTCGTTTACGGCGAAGCATCTGAACCAGGCCGGTGCGCTGGTCCATGTCTATACCGACGGCAGCATCCAGCTGAATCATGGCGGGACCGAGATGGGCCAGGGCCTGTTCGTCAAGGTCGCCCAGGTCGTGGCCGAGGAACTGGGCGTGGCGCTGGATCGGGTCAAGCTTACGGCGACCAGCACGGCGAAGGTGCCCAATACCTCGCCGACCGCGGCCTCGTCCGGCGCCGATCTCAACGGCAAGGCGGCCCAGGCGGCGGCGCGGACGATCCGCGAGCGGCTGGCGGACCTGGCCGCGGCCCGGTTCGGCGTGCCGGCCGATGCGATCACCTTCCGCGACGGGCAGGTCAGCGGCGGCGGCCAGGTGATCGCGTTCCCCGATCTGGTCAAGGCGGCCTATTTCGCGCGCATCCAGCTGTCGGCGACCGGCTTCTACACCACGCCGCGGCTCGATTGGAACGAGGCGACCCACCAGGGCCGGCCGTTTTTCTATTTCGCCTATGGCGCCTCGGTCAGCGAGGTCGCGATCGATGTGCTGACCGGCGAAACCAAGATACTGCGGGTCGATATCCTGCATGATTGCGGCCGCTCGCTGAACCCGGCGATCGATCTGGGCCAGGTCGAAGGCGGCTTCGTCCAGGGCATGGGCTGGCTCACGACCGAGGAGCTGGCCTGGGACGCGGCCGGGCGGCTGACGACCCATGCCCCCTCGACCTACAAGATCCCGACCGCGTCCGACGTGCCGCGGGATTTCCGCGTGGCGCTCTATCGGGGCGACAATCGCGAGGACGCGATCTATCGCTCCAAGGCGGTCGGCGAGCCACCGCTGATGCTCGGCATTTCGGTGTTCCACGCCCTGAAGGATGCGGTCGCGGCCGCCGCCGGACCGGTCCGGTTCGACGCACCGGCGACGCCGGAGCGGGTGCTGCTGGCGATCGAGGCCAATCGATGAGCGACTGGATCGAAGCGCTCGCCCGCCTCAAGGCCCGGCGCGAGGCGGCCGTGCTGGTCACCGTCGTGACGGCGACCGGATCGACCCCGCGCGACGCCGGTTGCAAGATGGTCGTCACCCTGGACCGGCTCCACGGCACGATCGGCGGCGGCCATCTGGAGTTCCGCGCGCTGGAGATCGCGCGCGCGTTGCTGGCGGATCCCGCTGCCGGCCCGACCCTGCGGGAGTTTCCGCTCGGGCCGGCGCTGGGCCAATGCTGCGGCGGGGCGGCCAGCCTGCTGTTCGAACCGATCCTGCCGCCGGGCCTGGAAATCGCGCTGTTCGGCGCCGGCCATGTCGGCCGCGCGCTGGCCCATGTGCTGGGCACCCTGCCGGCCCGGGTGATCTGGATCGATCCCCGATCCGACGAATTCCCGGCGACGGTCCCATCCAATGTCGAGGTCCGGGTCTCGGGTTTGCCGGTGCATGAGATCGACACGTTGCCGGGCGGCTGCCAGGTGCTGGTCATGACCCACAGTCACCAGCTCGACCTGGATCTGGTCGACGCGGCGCTGCGCCGGGTCGATTTCGCCGCGGTCGGGCTGATCGGCTCGCTGACCAAACGGGCCCGCTTCGTCAAGCGGCTGGGTCTGCGCGGCCATGGGCCGGACGCGATCCGGCGGCTGGTCTGCCCGATCGGCATCGCCGGTGCCGGCGGCAAGCATCCCGCCGAAATCGCGATCGCGGTCGCGGCGCAAATTCTGCAGATCGACCAGTCCGTCCGGGTCAAACCGATCGAAACCGACGCCCCGGCGGCGTCGAAGGGGGGAATATTCTCGTGAGTGCCGAAATTTTCATGCGCCGGGCCATCGCCCTATCGGTCGAGCAGGCGCAATCCGGAGCCGGTGGTCCGTTCGGCGCGGTCATCGTCAAGGACGGGCGCATCATCGCCGAGGGTGCCAACCGGGTGACCGCGTCGCATGACCCCACCGCCCATGCCGAGATCGTCGCGATCCGAAACGCGTGCGCGGCGCTGCATGATTTCAGCCTGGCCGGCTGCGAGATCTACACCAGCTGCGAGCCCTGCCCGATGTGTCTGGCCGCGATCTATTGGGCCAGGCTCGATCGGATCCATTACGGCAACGGCCGGACGGACGCGGCCCGGGTCGGCTTCGACGATGCGTTTCTCTATGACGAAATCCCGCTCCCGCTCGACCAGCGCAGCATCCCCATTGATCAGTTGCTGCACGAGGAGGCGATCGCCGCCTTCACCACCTGGGAAGAGACGATGGACAAGGTCCATTACTGATCATGGCGGCGCCCGCGATCTACCTGGATTACCCGGCGACCACGCCGTGCGATCCGCGTGTGATCGAGGCGATGCTGCCGTTTTTCTCGGCCAAGGCCGGCAATCCGCATAACCGTCAGCATGCCGCGGGCCGGGCGGCCGCGGCGGCGATCGAGCAGGCCCGGTCGCAGATCGCGGCCCTGATCGGGGCGCGGCCGGCCCAGATCCTCTTCACCTCGGGGGCGACCGAGGCCAACAATCTGGCCCTGCACGGCATGGCGCGCGCCCGGCAGGCGCGGGGCCGGCATATCGTCACCGTGGCGAGCGAGCATGCGTCCGTGCTCGAACCGCTGCGGGCGCTGGCGCGGGACGGGTTCGATATCACCGTCCTGCCGGTCGATGCGGCCGGTCTGGTCGATCCGGAGCGTGTGGCCCACGCGCTGCGGCCTGACACGATCCTGGTTTCGGTCATGGCGGCGAACAACGAGATCGGCACGATCCAGCCCCTGGGTGCGATCGGTGCGCTGTGCCGGGCGCGCGGCATCCCGTTGCACAGCGACGCGGCCCAGGCGGCCGACCGCCTGGCCCTCGATGTGGATGCGCTCGGGATCGATCTCATGAGCCTGAGCGCACACAAGCTCTATGGCCCGCCGGGGATCGGCGCGCTCTATCTGCGCGCGGGCGATCCGGTGCCGCTGCTGCAGGGCGGCGGGCAGGAGCGGGGCGTGCGGCCGGGCACGCTGCCGACGCCGCTCTGCGTCGGCTTCGGACAGGCCGCGGCGCTTGCGGGGGCGGCGCGGACGGCTGAACAGGTCCGGCTCGCCGCCCTGACCGACCGTCTGTGGCAGGGGCTACGCCGACGCCTGCCCGATATCCGCCGGAACGGCGATCCGGCGCACAGCGTGGCGGGCCTGCTCAGCCTCCGCTTTCCCGGCATCGACGCGACGGCGTTGATGGAGGATCTGCCGGATCTGGCGCTTTCCAGCGGTGCGGCCTGCAATGCTGCGAGCGGGTTGCCCTCTTCGGTGCTGACCGCGATCGGGCTCGATGCCGCCGCGGCGCAGAGCACGCTGCGGATCGGCCTCGGGCGGTTTACCGGCGAGGCCGACATCGACCGCGCCATCCAGTTGATCGGCGACGCCATTCCGTCCCGGCTTGGATAGAGAGTTGGGTCGCGCCCTGTTGCCGGATCGGCAACAGGCAGCCTTCGGGCAGATCCAGGCGCAACCTGCCGTCGATTTGGTCATTTCGGCGCATTGCTCCGGACCCATTCGAAAAGGCCCACGGGGCGGTATCGATCGGCGGGCGCGATAGCCATCCGGCCGGCCTGAATCCAAGGGCGTTCGCTCGCCTTTTCCGCGTGTCTCGCGTCCGAGTGTGGCCCGGCCGCTACAGCCGTTCCGCATGAAGGGATCGGCGCGTTCCAGCGCCTTCCGCTGGCACGGTTCCTGCTACCGATTTGTGAAAGTTTTCCGCTCGCCCGTCTCGGATCTGGACCGGCGCGGGCGAGGCGTCAGCCGCAAAAAATAAAAGTTCAGAATGGGCTGAATGGGATTTCTTCGAATTCCGCTCGGGCTGGTTCCCTGCGATCCGAAGAGATCGAAGATTTCGGTGAAACTTTCACAGGATTTACGTCTGGCGGCCGGGCGAACAGTACTGCCGCAAATGCTTGCACAAAAAGAGGGGCGCGGCGGGGGCTTACATTAATGAAACTGGGGGCGATACATGGGATATAAAATCAATCTGATGATGATGACGGTGCTGACCGGCGCCGCGTCGATCGAACAAGCCTCGGCACAGGCCGTCACGGGGACGACACCTCCGGCCGGCGCGACGCAACAAGGCGGCGCCGAGCAGATCACCGTCGTTGGTGTTTCGAAGGATTTGAGCGTTCTGCCGACCTCGCTCAGTTCGAGCACGGCCTATGGCCTCGATCTCAACGTGATGGAGACGCCGCGCAACAACACGGTGCTGACCCACGCCCAGCTCGACGCGCTCAATATCCAGGATCCGAGGGAACTCTCCTATCTGACCTCGAGCGCCTACACCGACGCGTCATTCGGCACGCCGAACATTCCGCGCATCCGCGGCCAGTTCGCCGACGTCTTCTTCAATGGCATGCGCGACAGCTTCACGCTGAACGGCTATGGCGCGCCCTTGAGCTACAACAGCATCGACACGATGGACATCATCAAAGGGCCGGCCAGCGTCCAGGCCGGTCCCGGCGCCGGCGTCGGCGGTTCGATCAATATCTCGACGAAGCAGCCCTATTTCGACGAGTTCAAGGGCGCGGCGACGGCGGAGTTCGACAGCAACGACAAGCGCCGCTGGAGCCTGGATTTCGGCGGGCCGGTCAACGACAGGGTCGCCTATCGCTTCAGCTATACCGGCGAGGATAGCGGCAGCTATTACACCGGCATGTATTTCCGCGAGCAGGCCGTCTATGGCGCCGCAACGATCAACGTGAACGACAAGTACACGATCAACGTCAACAGCGAGATCGCGTACGCGGACTACAAGGAAAACGACGGCATCAACCGCGTCAACCAGCAGCTTATCAACAACGGCGAGTATCTCACCGGCAGTCCGGCGCCGGTGGCCGTCGCGGGCTTCGGCACTCAGTTCGTACTCGGCAATCCGGTCAAGCTCGGTCGCCAGGTCAATATCGACGAGCCGCCGGACACCCAGGCGCACTCGCTACGCTTCAATGTCCAGGTCCAGCAGAATTATCAGTTCAACGACGCGACGAGCGTCAGCAACAACACGTTCTTCAACCTGATGAATCGTGACAACCAGACTCAGGACTATTTCTCGGATTCGACCAAGGGCAGCTACACGATCGAGAATAAGACCGACTTCCAATATAAATTCTCAACGCCGTTCAGCGACAGCTTCAAGCCGAACAGCCAGATCGACGCCGGCGTCACGTTCCGCAACGCCCATGTCCAGAACATCCAGAACTTCGTCAACGAGCCGATCAGCATCTTCGACCTGAGCGGCGCGCCCAGCACCTTCGTATTCCCGGCCGCCTTGCAGGGCGGCGGTCTCGAGTTCGGCACCGTGAAATATACGGACGCCTTCGGCCGCCTCGTGTATGGCGCCGCCGGCCGCAACGCGGCCTTGCCCAACAACACGGTCGACTCCGACACCTACGACTTCGGCTTGTTCCTGGAGCACCGCATCCAGTTCACGCCGGAAGTGAGCCTGTTGTACGGCCTGCGCGGCGACGTCGTGCAGCTCGACGAGCGCGACCCGCTCGGCGGTGCCGTCCTGAACGGCATCCCGGACCATCACACCTCCGCTTGGTACGCCCTCGGCAACGGCAATATCAGCCCGGTCTATCAGTTCGCACCCTGGGGCACGGCCTACTTCACCTATAATTATGCCCAGTACACGAACTCCACGACCAATGACGGCGGCATTGCCACCTTCGGGACCGCCGACAAGTCGCAGCTGCAGCAGACCACGCGGCTCTATGAGGGCGGCCTGAAATTCTCGCTGATCGAAAACACGCTGTTCCTGTCGACGGCCGCCTTCAGCCAATCCCGGTCGGTTCCGACCGGGCCCGGCGGCGCCAGCTCCTCCTTCGCGCATATTCGGGGCGTCGAAGCGGAGCTCAACTATCAGCCGCAGCCGCATCTCTTCCTGACCGCCAGCTACTCCTTCGCCCGGACCATCCTCGAGACCCCGGCGGGCTTCTACAACTTCCCGGCCCAGGCGGGGATGAATGTCGATGGCGCCGCCGCGTCGATCGTGTGGGCCCCGAACCAGCAGTTCAAGGATCCGGGCATTCCGGAGCACGTGTTCAACTTCCTCGGCAATTATCGCTTCGACAATGGCGTGGGCATCCAGACCAGCATGCAGGTCACCGGTCCGATCCCGACCACAACCTCGGGTACGATCGACGTGGCCGCCACGCAGGCCGGCTTCCCCGGCTTTGTGCCGGCCTACCTCGTCGCCAACGGCGGTCACTACGTTTCGCCGGAAATCCCGTGGCAGTACACGCTCAACGCCGCGGTCTATTGGGATGTCGGCCGGTACGAATTCAAGCTGGCGGGCAACAACATCACCAATCAGCGCAATCTGGTGAACGACAACCCCTTCTACGGCAATGACTTCCTCACCGTCCTCCCGCCGGCGAGCGTCAATTTCACCATGAAGGTCAAGTTCTAAGAGGCTGAGGCCCTCACTCACCCGCCGATGCGGAGCAGGGTGAGGACCCACACGGATCAACAGGGCGGGAAATCGACCCGCCCTGTTGCCGTTCCAGCAACAGATAGAATTCGGGCAGATCGGGATGCAGCCTGCCGTCGATTTGGCCGTCGGGCCGCCACGCTTCGAATCCATGTAGAAATTATCCGAGACCGTTGCCGATATGCGCACGCGCGAAGCCTTCGAACAGGTCGCGTTTTCAAACGGTTGACCGGTTTTCGAGCGGGTCGGTCGCGGGACTGTGATCTCGCGGATACAGGCGATCCGCACGATGCGGATGCCGGGCCTTTTGGGTCGCCCGCTGGCATGGTTCCTGCTACCGATTTGTGAAGGTTTGTCGATCGAGCGTCGCGAATAGTAAGTCGCGAAATGCACGAGGCGTCCTGTTGGGGGTTTTCTGAATTCTACGCGGCACCGGTCCCGTTCGATCCAAAGAGATCGACGGAGCCGGCGCTGCCTGTCTAGCAAGCTAATTCGGGGGATTGAGGATGAGGGGTTTCAGGCACGGTCCGGCAACGGGCCGATGGGCGACATTGTTGAGCACCTGCGGCGTCTCGACGATGGCCTTGACGGCGGGAATGGCGCAACCGGCGCTGGCGCAGGACGCGGCGGCGTCCAGTGGGGCGCTCGAACAGATCGTCGTCACGGCGGAACATAAGCCGGAATATGAAAAAGACGTGCCGCTGGCGGTGACGTCGCTCAGCGGCCAGACGCTGGATGCGCTGAGCTCGAGCGGCGACGACATCCGCTTCCTGGCGGCGCGCGTGCCCAGCCTGAACATCGAATCCTCGTTCGGCCGAACCTATCCGCGCTTCTATATCCGGGGTCTCGGCAATCCCGACTTCACCTACAATGCCCAGCAGCCCGTCTCGGTCGTCTACGACGACGTGGTCGTGGAAAATCCGATCCTCAAGGCCTTCCCCGTGTTCGACGTGCAGGACGTCGAAGTGCTACGCGGCCCGCAGGGCACGCTGTTCGGCCGCAATACCCCGGCCGGCGTGGTCAAGGTCGATTCGGTCAAGCCGAACGACGAATACAGCGGCTTCGCCGATCTCAGCTACGGCAATTATAACACGGTCGATTTCACCGCGGCCGTCGGCGGCGCCATCGTGCCGAACAAGCTGGATTTCCGAGTTTCGATCCTGGAA
This sequence comes from Rhodospirillales bacterium, assembly GCA_028288725.1. GTDB lineage: Bacteria > Pseudomonadota > Alphaproteobacteria > ATCC43930 > CGMCC-115725 > Aliidongia. Next base: position 20,100 of record JAQGIC010000008.1, on the reverse strand, counting down.
GAGCGCCGGGACGACTGGGTCCACAACATCAATCCGACCACGGCCTACAACAAGAATTTGGAAGGCTATACCGATACGGCCGCCCGCCTGCAGCTGCTGTTCAAGCCGAGCGATACGCTGGATGCCCTGCTCGAAGTCGACGGCCGTTCGCTCGACGGCACCGCGCGCGTGTTCCGGGCCAACATCATCCAGAAGGGTACCAACAACCTGGTGCCGGGCTTCAAGGTCGATCAGGTCAATCTCGATGGCGACAATTACCAGAATCTCGGAACCTGGGGCACGCATCTCACCGTCAACAATAACTTCGGTCCGGTCACGCTGACCTCGGTCAGCGCCTACGAACACGGCAGCATCCGCAGCCGCGGCGACATCGACGGCGGCAATTTCTCCGCGCCCGCCGGCTCGCCCTTTTTGACCCCCGGCCCGAATTTCTTCAGCGATGAGACCAGCGACTCGGTGCCCGGCCTCGATCAGATCACCCAGGAACTGCGGCTGTCGACCAATGGCGACGGCCGCTTTTTCAACCAAGGCGGTTTCTTCTATTTTCACGAATATCTGCGGCTCAATTCATACTCCTACAACACGGACGGCTCGACCGCGGTTTCGATGAATCAGACGCAGGGCACGGAGTCCTTCGGCATATTCGATTCCGCGACCTATAAGCTGACGTCGAACCTGACCCTCGGTGCCGGCGTGCGCTTCAGCACGGACTCCAAAGATTATAACGTCGGCTGCTTCGTCGGCTGCTTTAACCCGTTGGTTCCGACGCTGCACATCAATGATTCCTCCACGACGTTCGACCTGAGCGCGACTTACGCGCTGACACCCGACATGAACGTCTACGGCCGCGTCGCCACGGGCTATCTGGCGCCGGCGCTCGATGGCCGCAACGTGGAATTCGACGGCTTTTCCGGACCCGCGCCGCTTTCGGTCGCCAAGGCGGAGACCACGACCTCCTACGAGATCGGTCTCAAGTCGAGCCTGCTGGATCATCGCGCCAACCTCAACCTGACCGCCTATGCCTGGAACACCGACAACCTGCAGCTGGCCGCGGTCGGCGGTTCGTCCCAGGGCACCAATCTGATCAATGCCAAGACCGCGATCGGCGAGGGCTTCGAGGCGGCATTCGAATACAAGCCGATCGATGCTCTGCTGTTGACGGCCAGCGGCAGCTACAACTTCACCCAGATCCAGGATTCCGGCCTGGAGGTCAGCCAGTGCGGCGCCTGTACCATCACCAACCCGATCGATCCCGTGACCGGGAACGTCAAGATCAACGGCAATCCGCTGCCGAACGCGCCCCGCTGGGTGGTGAGCGGCTCCGCGCGCTATAGCATCCCGTTGAACAAGGACAACGAGATCTATGGCCTGACCGATTGGTCCTATCGCGGCACGGAGAATTTCTTCCTCTATCAGGCGAAGGAATTCAAAGGCCAGGCCCTGTTGCTGGGTGGCTTGCGCGTAGGCTACATCGACCATGCCCGCGGGTTCGAAGTCGCGGCCTATGTCCACAACATCCTCGACGAGGTGAAGGTGACGGGCGCCATCGATTTCGACAACCTGACCGGTTTCGTCAACGATCCCCGCACCTACGGGTTCGAGCTCCGGTACAAGTTCTAGATCTTAGCGACGAAGACCAGGGGGGCGGGCAGGCGCCCGGCCCCTTTCTCCTTTCGAACCCGTCGAAGCCGAGACCAACCATCATGCATCGCTTGATCGACGGCTGGATCCGGACGGGGCTGTCCGCCGGGGCGCTCGTCGCCGTCGGGGCCTGTGCCGCCGCCGCACCCCACCCTGAAATTTCGCTGCAGGAACTGGTCGGCCGCGCGGCGGCGGACCATAGCGAACGCGTCAGCGTCGCGCTCTTCCGGTTCACCCCCGGCACCGTCGCTCGGGCGACCTACGACAAATTGGGCGAGGAAATCTTCATCGTCGCCCACGGCCACGGCGAGGTGCTGCGCGGCGCCGACATCATTCCGGTCGGACCCGGATCGGTCATCCGGGTTCCGGCGCTGGTGATCCGGTCGCTGCGGGTCACCGGGGTGGAGCCGTTCGAATTCTACGCCATCACCGCGCCCGCCTGGACCGAGGATGACGACGTCGAGGTGCCGAGCCCGGCCGGCTGGGGCAACCCGAACGCCCGGCCGGGCGGATGATCATGCCTGCTTCCCGACTTTTCCCACGCTCACGAAAAGAATTTCGCTCCATGCGCTCGTCTCCCAAAGGCCTCCTCCTCGCGGCTCTGGCCGGCCTGTGCGTCGTCGCGGCCCCGGCCCGGGCCGAGGTCGCGCCGATGCTGGTGATCCACGACAATGACTTCGTCGGCCCCGGCGGCCCGGATATCCAGCCGGTCGTCATGTTATTGGCCAATCCCTCGGTCAAGGTGCTGGGCTTCACCGTGGTCAGCGGCGACGGCTGGCGCGACGAGGAAACCGCCCACCTGCTGCGCTTCCTGGAAATCGCCCGCCGGACCGACATTCCGGTCGTCAACGGCGCGGTGTTTCCGCTGATCAATTCAGTGGCGCGGATGCGCGCCTGGGAGCAGGCCTATGGCAAGCTGCCGTGGAAGGGCGCCTGGAACGACCCGAAGCCGGGGGAGAATTTCCATCCCGACGATCCCTACCTGGTGCCGGACAATCCGTCGGGCAATCCCACGACCAAGCCCGCGCCCGGCACGGCCGCCGACTTCATGATCCAGCAGGTCCATAAATATCCGCATCAGGTGACGATCCTGGCGAGCGGACCGCTGACCAACCTGGCACTGGCGATCCGGCTCGATCCGCAGTTCGCCGGCCTGGCCAAGGAACTGGTGTTCATGGGCGCTTTCCTCGGTGCCAATATCCTGCAGGTCTCCGGCGACGCCGACATCAATTCCGACTTCAATATCCTGTTCGACCCGGAGGCCGCCCATATCGTGCTGACCGCGCCCTGGGCCAGGATCACGGTGCTGGGCGACGTGACCAACCAGACCATGATGACGCCGGAATTGATCGCCCGCATGGCATCGGTCAAGACACCGGTGACCGAGTTCCTGGCGAAATACGCGGTCAACCTGCCGCTCTGGGACGAGATGACGGCTGCGGTCGCGATCGACCGCAGCCTGATTACCCGGTCGATCGAGGCCAATATGGATGTCGATCTGGAGCATGGCATGCACTACGGCCAAGTCCATGTCTGGCCGGATGCGATCACGCCGCATCAGGGTGAGCAGAAGGTCACGATCGTCCAGGCCGTCGATCTCGACCGGTTCTACGGCCAATTCATCAAGGCGGCGCAGTATCCTTACCAGACGAAGTAAGCTGTCGCCGTTCCCACAGCTTGGCGTGGATCAGGAAGGTGAACCAGAAGCACTGCAGGACGAAGAAGACCAGCCCGGCCCGGCCGTTGAACAGCCGGCCCTCGATGCGACCGAAGAACGCCTACTAGCCTCCAGCCGGAACCTGCCCGATGATGGCGCCGCCATCGGGCGGAAGGGGCAATGATGAGAAGCGCGCTTAAACACGGGTTCTGGGCACTCGCGATCCTGCTCGCCACATCGCCGGTAGCGGCAGCGGCGGTAGCGGATGCGCCGATTCTGTTCGTGCACGGCAACGGCGACAGTGCCGCCCTCTGGGAAACCGACCTCTGGCGGTTCGAGAGCAACGGCTATGATCCGGCCCTGTTGTCGGCGATCGATTTCCCGCATCCGGCGGCACGATCCGCCGATGACGTGCCGCAGGCCAATCGCAGCAGCACGGCAGACGAGATGGCCGAGCTGAAACGCGCGGTCGATCGGGTGCTGGCCGCGGCCGGCCGCGACAAGCTGGTGCTGGTCGCTTCGTCGCGCGGCGGCTATCCGGTCCGCAACTACCTTCGCAACGGCGGCGGGACGGCCACGGTCTCGCTCGCCATTCTGGCCGGCGTGCCCAATCACGGGGTGTTCGCGCTGCCGTTCAAGCTGGCGTCCGAATTCAACGGCGACGGCCCGTTTCTGACCGGGCTGAACAAGCCGCGGGAGACGGACCCCGGCGTCCGCTTCGTCACGCTGCGCAGCGACCGCTACGACAAGTTCGCCCAATGGACCGGAGAATTCGTCGGGTTCCCCTATCTCCCGACATTCGTCGACCATATGGGGCCGGCGCTGGACGGGGCCGAGAATATCGAGTTGCCCGGCCTGGATCACCGCGAGGTCGCATTCCATCGCCAGGCCTTCCGCGAGATCTACCGGGCGGTGACCGGGCACGAGCCCGCGACGCTCGATCCGACGCCGATCGATCATCCGGTGCTGGACGGCATGGTCAGCGGTTATGAGAATGGCGAGTTTACCAATCTGCCGCTCGCCGGCGCCACGGTCGAACTCTACGAGGTCGATCCCAAGACCGGCCTCCGCCTGGGCGATGCCGCCTACCGCCATGTGACCGAGACCGACGGCCGCTGGGGACCGTTCACCGGCAGTTCGACCGCGTATTATGAATTCGTCGTGGCCGCCGCAGGCTATCCGACGCGGCATATCTACCGCACGCCGTTTCCCCGATCACTGCGGTACCTGCAGCTAAGACTGGCGCCGGTCGCGCCGGCCGATGCCAAGGCGGGTAGCCTGGTGATCCTGTCGCGGCCGCGCGGCTATATCGCCCAAGGCCGCGACCACTATGCAATCGACGGGGCGGTGCCGGACGGTGTCCCGAGCGGCGTGCCGGCGGTCGACGCGGTCTCCAAAACCTACGATGCCGGCCCCGCCCGTTCGGTCCCGGTCAGTTTGAACGGCGAGCAGCTGACGGTGCGGACGGCCCCGCTCGCCGACGGACAGGTCGTGGTCGCCGAATTCCACTATTAACAGGCGCTACCGCGCCTGAACGGCTATTGCGGCGTCTGATCGGGCCAGCGGACCGGCTTCAGGCACCAATACATCGCTTCCGCCTTGGTAACGCGGCCGTTGTGATCCATGTCCAACCGGGCGAAGCGACGGGCCGCCTGGTCCATGAATTCTTTCCTGGTGACCTGGAAACGCAGGCTGGTGTCGGCCGACATCACGGGATCCGGTTCGACCCGGGGATCGTTGCCGCCGCCTTGCTGCAGGTCGGTCAGGCCACGGGGCTTCTTGCCGTAAAGCGGGTTCGATCCCCCGGCGCTCGAACTGGCATCGGCGATCTGCCTGGGCAAGGTCGTGCCTTCATCGCTGCCCCCCGTCCTGTTTCTGAGATCGGGCTGCGCGTGACCGACAAAGCCGGCGCGATATTGCGCAAGCGTCCCCGGCGTGATGATGCCGTCATGGTTCAGATCCATCCGGGCGAACTGGGCCTCGGCATCGGTGATGAACTCGGCCCGATCGACCACGCCGTCGTGGTTGGTGTCGATGCGTTCGAACCAGGTCCCGAGAATGGCCGGGCAGCCGGGCGAATCGAAGCCCTGCAGCGGCGGGGTCGGCAGCGGTTCGCCGTTGGGTGTGGTCACCGCGATGGTAAACGGCTTGTGTCCGTCGTCGCCGTTGCAGGCGGCAAGCGCCAGCACGAGGGCGAGTGCTGCGAAGGAGCGGTGGATCCTGGTCAAAATCGGGGTCTTTCTGTTGCTATTCGGCCGCAAGGCGCGCGGGCAGAAGACGCGCCCGGGCCGCGGCATATTCCTGTTTCAGGCGCTCGACCAGCTCGCCGGTGCCGACCACGGCCTTGACCGCGCCGATGCCCTGGCCCGAACCCCAGATGTCGCGCCAGGCCTTCGACTTGCTCCCGCCGGTGCCGAAATTCATCTTGGACGGATCGGATTCCGGCAAATGCTCCGGATCGAGCCCGGCCTGGACGATCGAGGCCCTCAGGTAGTTGCCGTGCACGCCGGTGAACAGATTGGTATAGACGATATCGTCGGCGCGCCCGTCGACGATCGCCTGCTTATAGGCCTCGGCCGCGTTCGCTTCCTTGGTCGCGATGAAGGCGGAACCGATATAGCCGAGATCCGCTCCCATCGCCTGGGCCGCCAGCACGGCACTGCCGGTGGCGATGGCCCCCGACAGCACGAGCGGCCCGTCGAACCATTCGCGGATCTCCTGGATGAGCGCGAAGGGCGACAGCACGCCGGCATGGCCGCCCGCCCCCGACGCGACCGCGATCAGGCCGTCCGCGCCCTTCTCGATCGCCTTGCGGGCGAATTTGTCGTTGATCACGTCATGGAGCACGATGCCGCCATAGGAATGGATCGCGGCATTCAGGTCCGCGCGCGCGCCCAGCGAGGTGATGACGATCGGCACGCGATATTTGACGCAGAGCGCCAGGTCATGCTCCAGCCGGTCATTCGATTTATGGACGATCTGGTTGACCGCGAACGGCGCCGACGGGCGATCCGGGTGGGCCGCATCATAGGCCGCCAGTTCGCTGGTGATGCGCTGCAGCCATTCTTCGAGCACCTCGGCCGGGCGCGCGTTCAGCGCCGGAAAGCTGCCGATCACACCGGCCTTGCATTGCGCGATCACCAGATCGGGACACGAGATGATGAACAGCGGCGAGGCGATGACGGGCAGTCGCAGACGATCGCTGAGGATGGCGGGCAGGCTCATAAGCGTCTCCTAAGGGGGCATCTCGGCCCTCGTTGCCCGGCACCTTGCCGCCCGCCGGTTCCGCGCGCAACCGTTCTCCGGTCGGCCCCCGGTCCGGCCCCCCTTTCGCCGGGCGGCGAGGTCGCCTAGAATGTCGGTTCGACGGTTCCCCCTCGGGGGATCAAAAGGGAACGCGTAAAACCGCGGCTGCCCCCGCAACTGTAAGCGACGAGCCCGCATCCGAAGCGCCACTGGGATTTCCCGGGAAGGCGGATGCGATGGCGCCGACCCGCGAGCCAGGAGACCTGCCGTCGAAACGCGCCAAAGCGGCAACGACGGGCGGGGTGCACCGGCGGGATGGTTTCGGACGAACTCTCCGGGACCGGCCTTGCACGCGATGGCGAACGGGTGGAGTTCGACGAGCGTGAGCCAGATCAAGAAGATTCCCGCGACCATCGTCACCGGCTTTCTCGGTGCCGGAAAAACCACATTGATCCGCCATCTGATCGCCAATGCCGGCGGCCGGCGCCTGGCGCTGATCGTCAATGAATTCGGCGAATTGGGCTTCGACGGCGATCTGCTGAAAGGGTGCGCGTCCGATACCTGCCGCGAGGAGGACATCGTCGAGCTGGCGAACGGCTGCATCTGCTGCACCGTCGCCGACGATTTCCTGCCGACCATGGAGGCGCTGCTCGGCCGTGCCCAGCTGCCCGATCACATCATCATCGAGACCTCGGGCCTGGCGCTGCCGAAGCCGCTGGTACAGGCGTTCGACTGGCCCTCGATCCGCACGCGGGTCACGGTCGACGGCGTCGTCGCCGTGATCGACGCGGAAGCCACGTCCGCCGGCCGGTTCGCGACCGATCCGGCATTGCTCGCGGCGCAACGCGCGGCCGATCCGAATTTCGACCATGACGCGCCGCTGGAAGAGCTGTTCCACGATCAACTCGCCTGCGCCGATCTGGTCGTACTGACCAAGACCGATCTGCTGGATGCCGGCCGGATCGAAGCGGCGCAGCGCCAGCTCGACCAATTCACCCGGCCCGGGGTCAAGACGGTGAGGGCGAGCTTCGGCGAATTGCCGGCCGCGGTCCTCTTGGGCCTGGGTGCCGCGGCCGAGGACGATGTCGCCGGCCGCAAGTCGGTCCATGACGGCGCGGGCGAGCATGATCACGATGATTTCGACAGCTTCTGGCTGGAAATCCCGCAAGCGGTCTCGCCGGCCCTGCTGGTCGATCGGCTGAAGTCGGTCGCCGGCCGTCACGACATCCTGCGCATCAAGGGTTTCGCCGCGATCGCGGGCAAGCCGATGCGGCTGGTGGTGCAGGGTGTCGGCGCGCGGTTCGGGCATTATTTCGACCGGGCCTGGGCGCCGGGCGAGGCGATGGTCGGCCGGCTGGTCGTGATCGGGCTCAAGGGGCTGGATCAGGCCGCGATCCGGGCCGAGCTCGCCGGCTGATGCATCTCCTCAAGGCGACCCCCGGGCAGGCCCCGACGGCCGACCAAGCCGTCCGGCTCGTCCAGTCGCCGGGCGACATCGTGTTTCTGTCGGCGGCGGATACCGAGCTGGCCGCCCTGGCCGCCGCCCGCGCCGGCTGCCCGGATGCCTATCCGAGCCTGCGGGTCGCCAGCCTGCTGCAGCTGTCGCACCCGATGACGGTGGATCTCTATCTGGACGAGGTGATCGCCCGGGCGAAGCTGGTGATCGTGCGCGTGATCGGGGGCCTGGGATATTGGTCCTACGGCGTCGAGCGGATCGCGGCCAGCGGCATCCCTTGCGCCTTCCTGCCGGGCGACGAGCGGCCGGACCCGGATCTGTGCGCGGCCTCAAGCCTCGATCGGGGCCAGGTCGATCGGCTGTGGCGCTATTGCCTGGAAGGCGGCCCAGCCAATATGCGCGCGCTGCTGGATCACGCCGCCGGCCTGCTCGGCCATGATGTCGAGGCGGCCGGGCCCGTGCCGCTGCCGCGCGCCGGGCTCTATCGGCCGAACGAGACGGACGACCGGCCGCTGGTGCCGATCGTGTTCTATCGCGCGCTGCTGCAGGCCGGCGATCTGGCGCCGATCGACGCGCTGGTGGAAGCGCTCGACGCCCAAGGTCTGGCCGCGATGCCAATCTATGTCTCCAGCCTCAAGGACCCGATCTCGGCCGCTCTCGTCACCCAGAGTTTCGCGCGCCGGCCACCCGACGTGATCCTCAACCTGACCGGCTTCGCGGTCTCGGCCCAGGGCGGCGACGGGGCGGCCAACCCGTTCGCCGCGGCCGACTGCCCGGTGCTGCAAGTCATCCTCGCCGGCCAGGACGAGGCGACCTGGGCGGCCGGCAAGGCGGGACTGCCGGCGCGCGATCTGGCGATGAACGTGGCCCTGCCCGAGATCGACGGGCGCATCATCACCCGGGCGATCTCGTTCAAATCGGCCGGCGCGCTCGATCCGCTGGTCGATAGCGCGCTGGTGCGCCATCGTCCGGTCGCCGACCGGGTCGGCTTCGTCGCACGGGTCGCGGCCGGTTGGGTCCGCCTGCGCCGGACCGCTGCGGCCGGGCGGCGGGTCGGTCTGATCATCGCCTCCTATCCGGGACAGGACGGACGGATCGGCTGCGGCGTCGGGCTCGACACGCCGGCATCTGCGATCGGCATGCTCCGCCGGCTGGCCGAGGAGGGTTACGTCACGGATGCCCGCGAGGACGGCGACCGGTTGATGCGCGACTTGGCGGCTTCGGCCGAACTCTATCCGGTTGCCGACTATCTCGGTTTCTTCGCGACCCTGCCGGCCACGGTCCGAGAGGCCGTGCGCGCACGCTGGGGCGAGCCGGCCGAGGATCCGGACGTGCTGGAGGGTGCGTTCCGGCTGAAGATCCTGCGCGTCGGCCATGTCGCGGTGCTGGTCCAGCCGAGCCGCGGCCCCGGGCTCGATCCGCGCCAGGCGCATCATGACCTGGCCCTGGTGCCGCCCCATGCCTATCTGGCCGCCTACGGCTGGCTGCGCCGCGCATTCGACGCCCATGTCCTCATCCATCTGGGCAAGCACGGCACGCTCGAATGGCTGCCGGGCAAGGCGGTGGCCCTGTCCGAGGCGTGCCTGCCCGAGGTCGTGCTGGGCTCCGTGCCGCATCTCTATCCCTTCATCGTCAACGACCCGGGCGAGGGCAGCCAGGCCAAGCGCCGCGCCCAGGCGGTGATCGTCGATCACCTGACCCCGCCGCTGACCCGGGCCGAGGCCTATGGACCCCTGGCCGAGCTGGAACGGCTGGTCGATGAATATTACGAGGCTGCCGGTGTCGATCCGCGGCGGCTGGCGCTGCTGCAGGGCGCGATCCTGGATCTGGCGGCGCGCAGCGGCCTCGATCGCGACTGCGGCATCGCGCCCGGCGAGCCGTCGGACCAGGCCCTTGCCAAGCTCGACAATCACCTGTGCGAGCTGAAGGAAATGCAGATCCGCGACGGGCTGCATATCTTCGGCGCCGCGCCGACCGGCGATCAATTGACCGACCTGCTGGTGGCCTTGACGCGACAGCCGCGCGGAACGGGCCAGCGCGGCGACGCCTCGCTGACGCGCGCGCTGGCCCAGGATCTGGCGCTCGATTTCGACCCGCTGATCACCGATCTCGCCGCACCCTGGACGGGGCCGAGGCCCGGGGCGCTGGAGGGACCGGACGCCTGGCGCAGCACCGGCGATACGGTCGAGCGGATCGAGTTCCTGGCCCGCGCCCTGGTCGGCGGCAGCCGGGCGTGTGATGGCGCCTGGACCCGGACCCGCGCCGTGCTCGATGGGATCGACGCCCGTCTGCGGCCCGCGGTCGAGGGCTGCGCCGTTCATGAATTCGACGGGCTGCTCCGAGGGCTCGCGGGCCGTTTCGTGCCGTCCGGCCCATCGGGCGCGCCGACCCGGGGGCGGCTCGACGTGCTGCCGACGGGGCGCAATTTTCATGCGCTCGACAGCCGGGCCGTGCCGACGCCGACCGCCTGGCTGCTCGGTTGGCGGGCGGCGGGCCTGCTGATCGACCGCTATCGCCAGGACGAGGGCGACTGGCCCCGGCGCATGGCGATCACCGCCTGGGGCACCGCCAACATGCGCACCGGCGGCGACGATATCGCCCAGGCGCTGGCGCTGATGGGCGTGCGTCCGACCTGGGATGGTGCCTCCAACCGGGTGACGGGCTACGAGATCCTGCCGCAGTCGATCCTCGACCGGCCCCGGGTCGACGTGACCTTGCGCATTTCGGGTTTCTTCCGCGATGCGTTTCCGGCCCAGGTCGATCTGTTCGACGCGGCCGCCCGGGCGGTCGCGGCGCTCGACGAGCCCGATCATCTGAACCCGCTCGCCGCGCGCGTCCGGGGCGAGGTCGCCGCCCTGGAGGCGGTCGGCATGGCCCCCCAGCAGGCCCGCTTGCAAGCGGGTGCGCGCGTATTCGGCGCGGCACCCGGCCGCTACGGCAGCGGGCTCGAGGCGCTGCTGACCGATGCGCTGGCCGAGATCGACGCGACCGACGCCTATCTGGCCGCCGGCGGCTATGCCTATGGCGCCGGCCTCGCCGGCGCAGGCCTGCACGACCGTTTCGCCGAACGGCTGGCCGGGGTCGAGGCGGTGGTGCAGAACCAGGACAATCGCGAGCACGACCTGCTCGACAGCGACGCCTATTGGGGCTTCGAGGGCGGGCTGGCGGCGACCGTCACCAAGCTGCGCGGCCAGGCACCGGCGATGTTCCATGCCGATACGGCCAACCCGGAACATCCGCGCATCCGGACCTTGGCCGAGGAGATGGCGCGGGTCGTGCGCGGCCGGGCGGCCAATCCCAAATGGCTGGCCGGCGTGATGCGCCACGGCCATAAGGGGGCGGCCGAGATCGCCGCCACGGTGGATTACCTGGCCGCCTTCGCGGGCCTGGTCCCGGTCGTGACGCCGCAGCATTTCGAGGCGATTTACGACGCCTATGTCGCCGACGATGCCGTGCGCAATTTCCTCATTACCCGCAATCCCGCTGCCGCGCGGGCGGTCGGTCGTCGCCTATCGTCGATGATCGCGGCCGGGCGCTGGCAACCGCGCCACAACCGCGCGCATGATCTGCTTCAGGAGCTTCAAGTATGAGTGACGAGGATTTCGCCCGCGCCGACGAGAAGTCGCGCAAGCGCAAGGAAATGCGCGACCGGATGATGGCGACCAAGACCCTGGAGAAGGGCCTGCTGATGGTCCATACCGGCAAGGGCAAGGGCAAGTCGACCGCGGCGTTCGGGGTCGCCTTTCGCGCGCTGGGTCACGGCAAGCGCATCGGCATCGTGCAGTTCGTCAAGGGCAAGTGGGAATCCGGCGAACGCGCGGCCTTCGCGCGGTTCGGCGATCAGGTCACGATCCATGCCCATGGCGAGGGCTTCACCTGGGAAACCCAGGACCGGGCGCGCGACATCGCCAGCGCCGAGGCGGCCTGGGCGCTCGCCGTCGGCATGATCGAGGCGGCGCGCACCAGCGGCGCCTATGATCTCCTGGTGTTCGACGAGCTCAACATCGCGCTGCGCTACGACCATCTGCCGATCGACGCGGTCGTGGCGGCGCTCGTCGGCCGGCCCGAGGGCCTGCACATCATCGTCACCGGCCGCAACGCCAAGCCCGAACTGATCGAGGCCGCCGATCTGGTGACCGAGATGGAAGCGGTCAAGCATCCGTTCGCCGCCGGGGTCAAGGCGCAGCGGGGCATCGAATTTTGAGCCCTTGGCTGACCATTGTCGGTATCGGCGAGGATGGCGCGCTGGGGGCCGAGGCCCGCGCGGCCATCGACCGGGCCGACCTGATCGTCGGCGGCGCGCGCCATCTGGCGCTGGTCGAGGCGACGGCTGAACGGCGGGTCTGGCCCTCGCCGATGCTGCCGCTGGTCGACGAGATCGTTGCGGGCCCGCGCGACCGCAAAATCATCGTGCTGGCGAGCGGCGATCCGATGCTGCATGGCGTCGGGGCCACCTTCGCGTCGCGGTTGGAGGCGGGCGATTATCGCGTCATCCCGCAGGTCTCCGCCTTCAGCCTCGCCTGCGCCCGGCTCGGCTGGCCGCAGGCCGAGGTCGCGCTGGTCTCCGCGGTCGGCCGTCCGCTCGACCTGATGCGACCGGCGGTGCAGCCCGGACGGCGGCTGGTGATCTATGGCGCGGTCGCGGCCGAGGTCGCCGGCCTCTTGACCCGGATGGGTTATGGCGACAGCGGCCTCACCCTGTTGGAGCATCTGGGTGGCCCGGCCGAGGCGCGCCGGGACGGCATCGCCCGTCACTGGGCCGATCCAACCGCCGATCTGGCCCTGGTCGCGGTGACCTGCCTCGCGGATGCCGGCACCCGTCCGCTCCCGACGCTCGCGGGATTGCCCGACGAGGCGTTCGAGAGCGACGGCCAGATGACCAAGCGCGAGGTCCGGGCCGCCACGCTCGCCCGGCTGGTCCCTTTGCCGGGCCAACTGCTGTGGGACGTCGGCGCCGGCACCGGCACGATCGGGGTCGAATGGTCGCGGGCCCATCCGTCCTGCCGCGCAATCGCAATCGAGCGCCGGCCGGACCGGGTGCAGCGCATCGCCGGCAATGCCAAGGCTCTGGGCGTGCCGCTGCTCCGCGTGGTCGAGGGCGAGTTGCCCGGCGCGCTCGAGGGGCTGCCGGCACCGGATGCGATCTTCATCGGCGGCGGCATCGGGACGGAGGGGCTGGTCGCGCTGTGCTGGGCGGCGCTCCAGCCCGGCGGCCGCCTGGTCGCCAATGTCGTGACCGTGGGCGGCGAGGCGACGCTGGCAGATTGGCAGCAGCGGCTCGGCGGCGAGCTGACCCGGATCTCCGTGTCGCGGGCTCGTGCCGTCGGGGGCATGCTCGGCTGGAAAAGCCTGGCGCCGGTCACCCAATGGGCGGTCGTGAAGCCATGAGGATCCAGCGCGCCATCGGCATCGGCGCTTCGTCGGATGCCAAGCTCGAGGACGTGCTGGCGCTGATCCAGGCCACCGTCGGGCATATCGGCGCCTGGGCCTGTCTCGCCACCCTCGACCGGCGGGCCGATCTGGCGCGGCAGGTTGCCGAGCGGCTCGATCTGGAACTGCGCCTGTTTCCGGCCGAGCAATTGGCCGCCACGCCCGGCACCGTCACGATTTCATCCCGTTCGGCCGACGCGGTCGGCAGCCCCAGCGTGGCGGAGGCGGCGGCCCTGGCCGCGCTCGGCCCCACCGGCTGGCTCGCCATTCCGCGCAAGACCGGCATTCTCTGTACCTGTGCGCTCGCGGAGCTTCCATGATCGTCCATTTCATCGGCGCCGGCCCCGGCGCCGCCGACCTCCTGACCCTGCGCGGCCGCGATCTGATCGCGGCCTCGCCGGTCTGCCTCTATGCCGGCTCGCTCGTGCCTCCGGGCATGCTGGCCCATGCCCCGGCCGGCGCGCGCCTGGTCGATACCGCCGAGATGCATCTGGACGAGATCATCGGCGAGATGGCGGCGGCCCGTGCCGCGGGCCAGGATGTCGCGCGGCTGCACTCGGGCGACCTGTCGGTCTGGAGCGCCATGGCCGAACAGATGCGCCGCCTGGACGCGCTCGGGATCGGCTATGACGTGACGCCGGGCGTGCCGTCCTTCGCCGCGGCCGCGGCCGTGCTGGGCCAGGAACTGACCCTGCCCGAGGTGGCGCAGACCGTGATCCTGACCCGGACCTCGACCCGGTCGACCGCCATGCCGCCGGGCGAGGATCTCAAAAGCCTGGGGGCGACCGGCGCCACCTTGGCGATCCACCTGTCGATCATGAACCTCGCCCAGGTCGTGGCGGATCTGACGCCGCTCTATGGCGCCGACTGCCCCGTCGCGATCGTGTTCCGCGCGAGCTGGCCCGACCAGCGGGTGCTGCGCGGCACGCTCGAAACCATCGGGTCGCAAGTCAAGGACGCCGGCATCGACAAGAACTCGCTGATCCTGGTCGGGCGCGGGTTGGGACGGCCCAGCTTCGGCGCCAGCCATCTCTATTCCGCCGAGCGCGATCGGCCCCGGCGCGGGATGTGAGTATCGGCACGTCCACCACCCCGACCCTCCCCCGCAAGCAGGGGAGGGAGTTTTCTTCGCCCTCTACCGCTTGCGGGAGAGGGAGGGGGCCCGCGTCAGCGGGAGAGTGAGGGCCTATCCCCATGATCCGCCTCCTGATCCTCGGCGGCACCGGCGAGGCCGCGGCTCTAGCCCGTCATTTGGCCGACCGACCCAACCTGCACGTCATCTCGTCGCTGGCCGGCCGGGTCGCCGCACCCGTGCTGCCGCCGGGCGCCGTCCGCATCGGCGGCTTCGGCGGCGTCGAGGGGTTGGCGGCCTATCTGGCCGCGGAAGGGATCGATGCGGTCGTGGACGCGACCCATCCGTTCGCGGCTCGGATGAGCTTCCATGCGGCCGAGGCCTGCAAGCGCCTGGGCGTACCGTTGCTCGCCTTCGTGCGCCCGGCCTGGGCCCCGGAACCGGGCGATCGCTGGCTGCCCGTCGCCGATATGGCAGCGGCGGCGGCCCTATGCCGGGGACGCGTGTTCCTGACCGTCGGCCGCCAGGAATTGGCGCCGTTTGCTCCGAGCGATGCCTGGTTCCTGATCCGCGCCATCGATCCGCCGGACGGCCCCCTGCCGGCCCATCACCAACTGATGCTGAAGCGCGGCCCCTTCACCCTCGCCGACGAGATCGCTCTGCTGCGGGACCATCAGATCGATCTGCTCGTGTCCAAGAACAGCGGCGGCCCGGCGACCCATGCCAAGATCGCGGCGGCCCGCGCGCGGGGTCTGCCGGTGGTCATGGTCGAACGGCCGGCCCGCCCGGCGACCGAGCAGGCGTCAAGCCTGGACGCGGTTGCCGGTTGGCTCGGCCGCCTGCCTCACACGCCGTAGCGGCGCGGCGTATAGACGACCGGCTTGCCGTCGGATCCCTCGAAGCGCCTTGTCTGGGAATTGCCGATCAGCAGGATGGTCCGCATGTCAACCAAAGCCGGGTCGAGGCCCTTGAGGTCAGTCACGATGATCCGCTCGCCCGGGCCGCCGACGTCGCGGGCCATGATGACCGGCGTTTCGGGCGCGCGATGGCGGGCCAGGATCGAGCGCGCCTCGCCCAGCTGCCATTGCCGCTCCGACGAGATCGGGTTGTAGAACGCCAGGGCGAAATCGGCCTTGGCGGCGGCATCGAGCCGCTCCGCGATGGTGGGCCAGGGCTTCAGCCGGTCGGACAGCGAGATGACGCAGAAATCATGGCCCAGGATGGCGCCGGCCCGGGCCGACGCCGCCTGCATCGCCGAAATCCCGGGCAATATCTTGATATCGAGCGCGCGCCAGGCCTCGGGGCCGGCCTCGGCCTGCTCCAGCACGGCGCTCGCCATGGCGAAGATGCCGGGGTCGCCCGATGAGACGACGCAGACCCGCCGGCCGGCCACGGCCAATTCCAGGGCATGGCGCGCACGGGCGGCCTCGACCTTATTGTCGGAGCCGTGGCGGATCTGGCCCGGCTGCGGTGCCACCCGGTCCAGATAGGGCTGATAGCCCACCAGGTCGGTCGCGTCGGCCAGCGCGTCGCGCGCCTCGGGCGACAGCCATTCCGGCGCGCCGGGGCCAAGGCCCAGCACGACCAGCTGTCCGGCGGCGCCGGGCACGCATTTGACCGGGACCACTTCGGCGCCGGGCACCAGCACGAGCGAGAAATACGGTACCTGGGCCGGATCGACCTCGGCCAGCGGAATGGCGCGCTCGGCGCTCATGGTCGCGCGCTCGATATAGAGCGCACGATCGGCGGCGCCGGCGCGCTCGATCGCGCGGCGCACCTTCGCGAAATTGCGGCCGAGCTTCATGACCGCCACCGCTTGGCCTTGAGACAAACGTCGGACCAGCTCTGCCTCGGGCAGGGTGCCGGGCAGGATCGCGAGTTCGGTGTCGCGCCGGACCAGCGGCCGGCCGAGCCGCGCCGCGCCGGCCATGACCGAGCAGACACCGGGAATGACTTCGGTCTCGTAGCGCCCGGTCAGCCGATCATGCAGATACATGTAGGAGCCGTAGAAGAACGGATCGCCCTCGCACAGCACGGCGACGTCGCGGCCGGCGTCCAGCTCGACGGCGATCCTGGCGGCGGCCTCGTCATAGAATTCCGCGATGGCGCCGTCATAGCCGTCCGGATGGTCGGTCGTTTCGGTGGTCAGCGGATAGATCAGCGCCAGTTCGGGCTGGCCGCGGGTCAAGGTGCCGGCGACGATGGCGCGGGCGTTGCTGCGGCCATGACGCGCCGCCAGATAGGCCACGACATCGGCGGATTGCACCGCCTTCAGCGCCTTGACCGTGATCAGGTCCGGATCGCCCGGACCGACGCCGACGCCGAACAGCCGGCCGGGCTTCACGCCGGTCATTCCGCCTCGCTCGCCAGCGCGTTGATCGCGGCCGACGCCATGGCGCTGCCGCCGCGCCGACCCAGGATGGTGATGAACGGCACGCCGCGGCTGTCGGCCGTGAGCGCGTCCTTCGACTCGGCGGCGCCGACGAAGCCGACGGGCAGGCCCAGGATCAGCGCCGGCTTGGCGGCGCCGGCATCCAGCATGTCGAACAGATGGTAGAGCGCGGTTGGCGCATTGCCGATGGCGACGACGGCGCCGGCCAGATGATCGCGCCACAGCTCGAGCGCGGCCGCACTGCGGGTCGTCCCCATCCGGGCGGCGAGATCCGGCACCTCCGGCGCGTTCAGCGTGCAGATCACCGCGTTCGCGGCCGGCAGGCGGGCGCGCGTGACGCCGGCAGCCAGCATGGCGCTGTCGCACAGGATCGGGGCGCCCGCCAGCAGGGCGGCGCGGCCCGCCTCTGCGGCGCCGGGGGAGGCGGCCAGGTCGCGCGGCAGGTCGGTCATGCCGCAGGCATGGATCATGCGCACCATGGTGCGGGCGAGATCGGGCGCGAGGCCGTCGAGGTCGGCCTCGGCCCGGATGATGGCGAAGGAGCGGCGGTAGATCTCGGCGCCGTCGGTCAGGTAATCGCGGGGCATCAAGGCGCTTTCGTCGGATAAGCGGTGCGTGCGGCGGCCAAAGCCTGCTCCGGCGGGAGGCCGGCATGGGCGAGCGTGCCGTCGAATAGCACATCATAGCCGTTTTGGGTCGCAATCAGATCGACCCTGGCTCGCCCACGCAGCGCGCAGCGCTTGGCGCAGCCGGCGAAATGAATGGCCCAATCGTCGGGCGGCGCGGTTCCGGCGATGGCGTTTGCGAACATCCGGGCATCGCCGCGAACGTCGGCCAGCGATTGCGCACAACCCTCGCTGCCGGCGCAGGCGGCCAGCCCGGCAAACCCGGTCGATCCGTCAAGCGGCACGCCGAGCGTCGGAATGTCCGAACGATCGACATGCCGCAGGGCCAGATTGCGCCACGGTGTCAGTCTTATATCGAAATCGAAACGATTTGCTTGTTCCGACAATCTCGTCGCTTCGGTCGCGGTCAACCGCCCGAACGCTATCGTCGGTAGCAGCGTCGCGTGCCCGGTCGCTTCCGCCAGAATGCCGAAGGCCGCGGATGGCTTGCGGCGGGGCGGGGCGGGACAAGCCCCCGCCGCCACGCGCCGAAGAAAATCCTCATACGCCGCCGGATCCCTGACGATCACCCGGCCGCGCGCCGGCAGATCCCGGTCGGCGGCGATCGCCAGCAGCGCGTGGCATGCCCGGACGAGCAGGGTGGTCGCCGCGTCGGCCGTCACGCCCAACCCGGTCGGCCGGCCGGCGAGGCTCAGGTGCAGGCGCGGCCCCGCCCCGGTCGCGACCGCGGTCAGCGTCAGGTCGCCGCCACCCGGATCGAAGCCGCGCCCGCCGCCGTCGAGCGTAAAGGCGAACTTGGCCGGCAGGCGGGCGAGCGCGGCGTCGGCGATCAGCGCCCGGTCCAAGGTGGCGGCGAGGGGCGTCAGGTCGATCAGCTCCGTGGGATCGACCCCGGCGAACGGACTGACGAGGATATTGCGGATGCGGTCGTGGGCGGCGGACGGCAGCAGGCCGGCCGCGCACAGGCCCTCGACCAACGGTGCCAATGCCGCCGGCCGGATACCGCGCAACTGGATGTTGGCCCGCGCCGTCAGGTCGAGCCCGCCGTCGGCATGGCGTGCCGCCAGACCGGCGATCGCCGCCAGGGTCGCGGCCGGCAACTGGCCGCCCGGCAGGCGCACGCGCATCAGCAGCCCGTCCTTCGCCGGCACCGCATGAAGGATGCCGGGACAGAAATCGGCGAGAGCCTGGGTCATGGTGGCGCCGATCATACCGGTGCAAAGCCGCCGCGCAATCCCGTTCACGGTCGCCATGGGCGACCGGCTGCATTAGGGTCGCGGCCATGACCCGCGCCCTCATCATCGCGGCGCCCGCCTCGGGCGCCGGCAAGACGACCGTCACGCTCGGCCTGCTGCGCGCGCTCAAGCGGCGCGGCATCGCCGTCGCCTCGGCCAAGGTCGGGCCCGACTATATCGATCCGGCGTTCCATGCGGCCGCGAGCGGCCGCCCGTGCCGCAATCTCGATCCCTGGGCGATGCGGCCGGAAACCCTGCTCTGCCAGGTGGATCGGTCGGCGGACGGGGCCGATCTGCTGATCGTCGAGGGGGTCATGGGCCTGTTCGACGGTGCCGCCGACGGCGGCGGATCGACCGCAGATCTGGCAGCGCTGCTGGGGCTGCCGGTCCTGCTGGTGCAGGACGTGCGCGGCCAGACCGTCTCGGCGGCGGCCGTCGCCAAGGGCTTCGCGACCTATCGGGACGATGTCCGCATCGCGGCCGTGCTGCTGAACCGGGTCGGCTCGGCCCGCCATGCCGAACTGATCCGGCCGGCGTTCGAGGCCCTCGGCCTGCCGGTGCTGGGCGCGCTCGCCCGCACGGACGATATCGTGTTGCCGTCGCGCCATCTGGGCCTGGTCCAGGCCGGCGAGCAGGCGGATCTCGAAGGCTTCCTGGAGCGCGCCGCCGACGCGATCGATGCCGCGGTCGATCTCGATCGGCTGATGGCCGCGGCGCAGCCGCTCGGCCGACGGGGCGAAAGCTCGGTCGCGATCCCACCGCTCGGGCAGCATATCGCCGTGGCGCGCGACATCGGTTTCGCCTTTGCCTATCCACATGTGCTGGACGGCTGGCGGCTGGCCGGCACGGAACTCAGCTTCTTCTCGCCGCTTGGCGACGAGGCGCCGTCGGCGTCGGCCGATGCGATCTATCTGCCCGGCGGTTATCCGGAACTCCATGCCGGGCGCCTCGCCGACGCCGGCCGGTTTCGCCAGGCGATGCGGGCCGCGGCGGCGCAGGGGACCGTCATCTATGGTGAGTGCGGCGGCTACATGATCTTGGGTGCCGGCCTGGTCGATGGTGATGGCGTCCGCCATGAGATGCTGGGCCTGCTGCCGGTCGAGACCAGCTATGCCGCCCCGCGCCGGCAGCTGGGCTATCGCCGCATCACCCTCGCCGCCGAAACCCCGCTCGGGCGGGCCGGTGCCCGGTATCGCGGCCACGAGTTCCATTTCGCGAGCGAGATCGCCCGGCAGGATGCCCCATATTTCTGCGACGGCGACGGCCAGGGACCCGCCGGTGCCGTCGTGGGCCGCGTGTGCGGCTCGTTCCTGCATCTGATCGACCGCGCCTGATTGCCGGTCCG
>JAQGIC010000007.1 GCA_028288725.1 Rhodospirillales bacterium | reverse complement strand
CGAACACGGCGATCGACGAGGTGAACACCAGGCGCGGCCTGTAGCCGCCGCCGACTTGCCGGATCGCGTCCAGCAGCAGGCGCGTGCCGTCGAGATTGATCCGATAACCCTTGTCGAAATCGGCCTCCGCACCGCCCGACGGGATCGCGGCCAGATGGAAAACCACATCGGGTCGGGAAGCTACCAGGGCATCGGCCTGGCCGGGCTGGGCGAAATCGCCCGCGACGGTGCCGACCTCGAACGGGGCCGCGAGGGTGGCCGGTTGGACGATATCCTGCAGCACCAGCCGGTCGATCTTCTCGCCGGCGACGCTGCCGTCGGCGGCTAGCCGGTCGGCCAGCTTACGGCCGATCATGCCGGCACCGCCGGTAATCAGGATCTCGGTCATGCTCATCCTCCCTGTGGCGGCTCTTGCGGCCGATCAGCGATGATGGTCCCTGGCGGGCGTTTATGGAATTGCCAAAGATTGGCGGCAATATGCGTCATCCCGATGCCATGATGGAAAAATGCCAGATATCAAATCCAGCGAGTCCGAGCGCGGCAGCGCGATGTACGACCTGGGCAGCACGATCATTTTTGCCAGTCGCGGCGATGCCCGGTTCAGCTATTGCCTCTATGTCCCGCCCGGCTTCGCCACGGCGGCCGCCCCGCCCGAGCTGGTCGTGGCGATGCACGGCACCGGCCGGTCCTTCGTCGACTATCGCGATGCCTTCGCCGAATTCGGCGGCTGGAACAATTGCATCATCCTGGCGCCGCTGTTCCCGGTCGGCGTGCGCGGCGACGGCAATCGCGACGGCTTCAAATATATGGCGTAGGCCGATATCCGCTACGACCGGGTGCTGCTGGCCATGGTCGACGAGATCGGGGAAAAATATGATGGGCGCTTCGATCGCTTCGCCCTGTTCGGCTATTCCGCCGGCGTCATTTCGCCCGCACCGATAACCGCCGAGATCGCGTCGCAGCTGGTGCCGACGAGCCAGACCCCGGCGGGCGCGGCCGCGTGCAGCCAGCCGACCACGGCGGCGATGTCGGCCGCATGGTCCGGGCTCAACCGAAAGCCGCTCATGCCGGCCGTCTGGTCGGACGGCACGTCGATCACGGCGACCAGGAAGCCGTGCCGCACGAACAGCTCGCGCGAGCGGACCAGGAAATTGCGGTGTTGCAGAACGGCCGGCTATAGGGCGCCAGACGCCCATCGCCGCCGGTGAACAGCAGCAGGCTCGCCAGCGGCAGTCCGGCCGGCCGGGTGACGTAGAACGGCTGCGTCACGCCGGCCGGGTCGGCAGCGTCACCAGATCCTCGGCGTGCGCGGCCGTGGCCCACAGGGCCATGAGCGCGCCCAGCAGGATCCGGCAGCGCGTCATCAGCCGACGATGCTCTTCAGGGCCGGATGCACCGTGCGGGCCTCGAACTCGTAGATGTCGTAGCGTGCCAGGCCCTTGACCTTGAACGGGTCCTTGGCCAGCTCGGCGTCCAGCGCCGCGCGGCTGGGGGCATGGGCGACGATGACGCCGCCGGTGGCGCCGACCTGGCGGCCCGATGCGATGCCGAACCCGTCGGCATAGAACTGGGTGAGGAACGCGCGATGGGCGGCCAGGGCCTGGTCGACCTCTTCGAGCGGGCGGATATAGGTCAGGATCACGGCGAACATGGGATTCTCCAGGATATGCGAGGTCTAGATCAGCGTGGACGGATCGACATTGCCGCCGCACAGCAGCACGCCGACCCGTTCGCCCTTGGCCGGCCGATAGATGCCGGAAATCAGCGCCGACAGCGCGGTGGCGCCGCCCGGCTCGGCGGCGAGGCGCAGATTGTTCCAGAGTGCCATCTGGGCCGCCCGGATCGCCGCGTCCGGCACCAGCAGCACCTCGTCGACCGCGCGCTGGGCGATCGGGAACATGAGATTGCCGACGCGGGACGCGCCCAGCGAATCCGCCGCCAGCCCGCCGATGGCGACATCGACCGGCTCGCCCGCGGCAAAGGCGGCATGCAGCGTCGGGCAGCGCTCGGGCTCGACCGCGATCAGCCGGATGCGCGGTCCATTCATGCGCCCGCCGCACCAGGCGGCGATGCCGCCGATCAGCCCGCCGCCGCCGACCGCGACCAGCAGCGTGTCGATGCCGCCCAGGGGCATCGCCTGGCGCTCGAACTCGCGCGCGACGGTGCCTTGGCCGGCCAGTACTTCGGCCTGGTCGTAGGCATGGATGGTCAGCGCGCCGGTTTCGGCCTGGCGCAGGCGCGAGGCGGCCAGCGCCAGGCCGTAGTTGGCGCCGGTCTGATGCACGATCGCGCCATAGTCGCGCAGGCGCTGGACCTTCACCGGTGCCGAAATCTCCGGCACGAAGATTTCGGCGCGATGACCGAGCCGGCCGGCGGCATAGGCGACGGCCGCGCCATGATTGCCGCCCGACGCCGCGATCACGCCGGCCTCGGGCACTTCCAGCGACAACAGGCTGTTGAACGCGCCGCGCGCCTTGAACGAGCCGGAATGCTGCAGCGATTCCAGCTTGAGCACGATCGGGGATTCGACGCCGAACGCGCCCGATTCGAGCGCCAGCAGCGGCGTCTCGCGCACATGGCCCGCGATCCGGGCGGCGGCGGCTTCGATCTCGTGCACGCGCACAGGGCTGGCAATTGCCGGCATTTTTCAGGATTCCTCAAATTTTGTTTCGAAATCAAAACGATAAGATCGGCAATGGCGGCTTTCGCCGGAGCGACGGACAGGCTATGCCGCTTGGATATGCTTCGCTAGTCGGGATTCCGCTGCCTTATGGTTCTATCACCGCTCGTCGAGGCGCTCGCCCTCCCGGCCCTGGTCGCGTTCGGGGCGACCGGTCTGATCCGCTTCGCGCGGGGCCGCAAGGGCGACGGCAGGCTGGCGGAGGCCGGGCTGGGCATCGGATTTCTCGCCGGATTCTGGGCGGTGACCGGCGGCTTGCCGTTCCTCGGCCGCGACGTCGCCTATCACCCGCTGGGCGAGGCCGTGCTGCTGGCGCTGCTGATCGGGCTGCTGGCGGCATTGTTCGGTGCCGGACCGCGGATCATGACAATCGTCGCGGTCGCGGGCGGCGCCCTCGCGGTCGTCTGGGTCATCGGCTGGCGCCAGATGGTGGAACCGACGGTCGAGGAACTGCTGTCGGCCGTGATCTACGGCGCCGTCGCGATCGCAGCCGCGCTGCGGCTCAAGGATCTGGGGCCGGGGGCGACACCGGTCGCCATCACGGGGTTGGCCGCCCTGGCGCTGGCGCTGGTCGCCTCGCTCGGCCATTCCGCCGGCACCAGCGCGCTGGCTCTGGTGCTGGCCGGTGCCTGCCTCGGCAGCCTGGCCTGGGCCTGGCCGTTCCAGCGCGGCAGCTTCGGGCCGATGGCGCTCGCCGTGCTGGTCGTGGGCTTCACCGGGCTGATGGTGGCCCAGGCACGCGGCGCGTTGCATACACCCTGGGCGCTGCTGCCGCTGCCGCTCGCCTTCTGGGCTCCGGGGATCGCGCAGCGACTGCCGGTGCTCGACCGGCTGGCGCGCAAGAAGCCGACCCGGCCGCTGGCCCTGCTGGTCGCGGCGGCGCTGCCCTGCGGCCTTGCCGTGGGCCTGGCGCTGATCCTGGGCGCGCGGGTGCGTTTCTAGCGTCGGGGACCGGTCAGACCGACAGCAAACCCGCCTGTACGCCATTCGTCTTGAGCTGCTTGACCACATCGGCATCGAAGCTCACGAAGACATCGCCACCCAAACGGCGCCCTTCAAACGCGATGACGCCCTCGGCGAAGTCGCCGCCGGTCTCGAGTATGGCGAGGCGCCCTGACTTCGGCCCGGCCGGACGGCAGGAATATGGGAGGTTTCGCTTTACCGTCAAGCGGCACTTCCCGTCCCGGCTTGACCCTCCCGCCGGCTCGGTGTCTGTTCGGCTCCATGAGCTATCTGCGCCATCTTGAAGCCTGCAACCGCTTCGACCCCGAGCGTTTCCTGCCGCTGCTACTGGCCGGTCGCCGTGTCGGTTTCGTGCGCCGGGACAATGCCCGCGCCCTTGAAGCCTTTCCCCGGATCTTCCGGATTTCGTCCGATGGCATCGCGCTGGCCGACGGCATCGCCGGATCGGTCGCGGTGACGGCGGCGCTGGGCGAGGCGACCGACGGGCTGATCCGCGCCGGATTGCTCGACAAGCGGCGCCAGGAGCTGTTCGCGGTCACCGACGGTTGGCGCGGGCCGCTGCTGTTCGAGCTCGACCGCGGCGCCGTGCCGTTGTTCGGCACCCGCTCCTATGGCGTCCACCTGAATGGCTGGCGACCCGGCGCCGACGGGCCGGATCTGTGGATCGGCAGGCGGGCGAAGGACAAGAAGATCGCGCCGGGCCAGCTCGACAATCTGGTCGCGGGCGGCATGGGGTCCGGCTACGGCGCCTGGGAAACGCTGCTGAAGGAGGCGTCGGAGGAGGCCGACATGCCCGAGGCGCTGACGGTCCGGGCCCAGGCCGCGGGCGCCATCCGCTATCGCATGGAGCTGCCCGACGGCATGCGCGACGACGTGCTGTTCCTCTACGACATCGAGATGCCGGCCGATTTCATCCCGCGCAACACCGACGGCGAGATCGAGGATTTCCGTGTGCTGTCCGCCCGGGAATGCCTGCGGCTGGTGCGCGAGACCGACGATTTCAAATTCAACGTCAATCTGGTGCTGATCGACTTCGGGCTGCGTCGCGGCCTGATCG
>JAQGIC010000144.1 GCA_028288725.1 Rhodospirillales bacterium | reverse complement strand
GAGCTCCACCTCCGCCCCAACAAACTCGTCACCTACAAATACGTCGCCGCCGTCATGGCCGACGCCCAGCGCCTCGGCCTCACCAAACTATCCCTCGTCGGAAACGAACAGTTCATCGACGGGAATTAAAAGCGGTACGATCGAAAAAGTGAGGCTGTACCGCAGCCTCACTTTTTGTATTGTCCATTGCCCTCCCGCCCTCATTCGGAATTTGCCTCAATGACGCGTTTCCGCCTCCTGTACGTCGGTCTTGTCGGCGCCGGCCTCGGCCTGTCCCTGGTTCCCCATTCGCCGCTCGGCATTCCGGCCGCCCATGCCGAGGAAACGGACAAGCTCCGTCCCGAGGTCGGCAAGCCGTTGCAGAAGGCGCAGGACTTCGTGAAGCAGCACAAGCTGGCGGAGGCGACCGCCCAGGTGCATGAGGCCGAGAACGCCAAGAACAAGACGGCTTATGAAAGCTTCGTGATCGAACAGGTCCGCGGTTCGATCGCACAGGCATCGGGCGACCTGGCCGGCGCCGCGAAATCCTACGAGGCGCAGCTGGCCTCCGGCCACGTATCCGGTGCCGAGCAAATCAAGCTCGTCATGGCCGTCGCCAGCATGAGCTACCAGACCAAGGACTATCCGAAGGCGATCACCTGGATCCAACGCTACTTCAAGGATGGCGGTACGGATCCCGCCATGCGGACCCTGCTGATCCAGTCTTATTACCTGTCGGGCGACTATGCGAGCGCCGGCAAGGCCCAGAACGAGCAGATCCTGGCCGAGGAGAAGGCCGGGCAGAAGCCGGCCGAAGACCAGCTGCAGCTGCTCGCCGCCTGCCAGACCCAGGCGAAGGACAATACCGGTTTCGCCAGCACGATGGAGAAGCTGGTGATCTATTATCCGAAGAAGGATTATTGGGCACAGCTGATCCACGGCCTGCAGGTCAAGCCGGGCTTCTCCGATCGCCTGACGCTCGACCTCGACCGGCTGCAGTTGGCCGTCGGCACGCTCTCGACCCCCGCCCAATACATGGACATGGCGCAGATCTCGCTGCAGGCAGGCCTGACCGGCGAAGCCAAGGCGATCGTCGACAAGGGCTATGCCGCGGGCGTACTGGGCACCGGCGCCGAAGCCGCCCGTCAGCAGCGCCTGAAGGATCTGGTGAACCGGACGATGGCCGACGATCAGCAGAGCCTGGGCAAGGGCGACGCCGAAGCGCTGGCGGCCAAGGACGGCCAGGCCCTCTTGGACATCGGCGCGAAATACGTCAGCTACGGCAAATTCGACAAGGGCATCCCGGACATGGAGCAGGCGATCCGCAAGGATGCGCTGAAGCGTCCCGAGGATGCCAAGCTGCATCTGGGTCTGGCCTATCTGGCCGCAGGTCAGAAGGCGAAGGCCGTGCAGATGCTGAAGACCGTCGGCGGCACGGACGGCACGGCGGAACTCGCCCGCCTGTGGATCCTGCAGATCGGCAAGGTCTGATCGCTGCCGATCGACGCCCCGGAAAGCCGGCTGCCGACCGCAGCCGGCTTTTTTATGGGCTGAGGAAGCGGCTCGGCGTCAGGTTCAGGAGGTTCTCCTCCCAGCCCTTGATCCGAGGATTGACCACCGCGCGATAGACCGGAAAATTGAGCGGAAGCATGGCAGCGTCGTCGAGCAGCAGGCGCTCCGCCCGTCCCAGCAGTCGCTCTCGTTCGACGGCATCGACAGTCAGCGAAGCCTTGCCGATCAACGCGTCGTAAGCCGGATTGGCATAACCGGCATCGTTCAGTTCGCCGGCGGTCGAGACGAATCCGGACAGGACGTCATAGGCATCGGCATAGGATCCGGCGATCTGATCGAAAGAGATCTGGAAATCATGTTGCCGCCGATTGCTTAGGAAGACCTGCCATTCGCGGTTGATCAGCGTCACTTCGACACCGCAGCATTCCTTCCACATCGCCGCGATCGCCAGCAGCAGACGCTTCTTGTCACGATCGGTCGAATAGATGACCGAAAGCTTCAGCGGCCCGGCCTTGCCAGCCCCGGACTCATCGAACAGCTTGCGGGCGGCCGCCAGCCGATCGGCTTCGCTCATCCCTTTGAATTTCAGCGTCTGCGGCTCGTATCCGGCGATACCGTCTGTGATGACGCTATAGGCGGCGATCTCGCCGGCCGGCTCGACCTTGTCGCTCAGCACCTCGCGATCGATCGCCATCGACAGCGCGGTGCGCAGCTTCAGGTTCGAGGCCAACGGCTCCTGCCGCATGTTGATCGATAGATAGACGACGGCGAATTGCGGCGCCACATGGAGATGGTTGGGAATCGTCCGCTTGGCCCAATCGAGTTCGCCCGCCGGCACGCGCGAGATGTCCAGCTCGCCTGCCCGATAGCGCTTCAGCGCGGTCTGATCGTCTTCGACCACGACCCAATGCACCTCGTCGAAGGTAACGGATTTGGCGTCGTGGAACGCGGCATTGCGCTTCAACACCAGCTCGGACTGCGGTGCCCAGGCCGTCAAGACATAGGGTCCGTTCGAGATCATATTGCCCGGACGCGTCCACTGATCGCCGAATTTCGCGAGAGCCGGCCGGTATACCGGCACCGCCACGGCCGTCGCCAGCAGTTCGGGCAACAGCGCCATCGGATGGACCAGCGTCATTCGCACCGTTGCCGGATCGACCGCCGTGACGCCCAGTGCGGAGAGCTGCTTTTCGGTGCCGGCGATGATTTCCGACGCGCCTTTCAAAACCTCGAACATTTCGGCCGACGGCGACGCGACCGTCGGGTCGACCAAGCGCTGAAACGCCGCAACGAAATCGTCGGCAGTGACCGGCGTGCCGTCCGACCATTTCGCATCCGGCCGCAAATGGAACGTCCAGGTCAGACCGTCGGGCGAAGCATCCCAGTGCGACGCGACGCCGGGGATCGCGCGCGACGCGGCGTCATAAGTCGTCAGCCCCTCGAACAGATCCGCTTCGATCAGTTGTTCGAAGCCACCACCCGATTTATGCGGATCGAGCGTCTCCGGCTCGACCGCGCTGGCGCGCCGGAGGATGGATGCCGCCGCCGGTTCGCCCCAGCCGACGCCGAGCACCGCCAGGGCCGGAACGAGGATCAGAAAGCGTTTCCAGCGGCTCAAGAGGCTTGTCCCAAAAAGCGGTTGGGCGGCGTTTTGGCCGGCGGCTCCAGCGCCGCGGCGATTTTTCTCTCCAGCGTGTCGCGCGACAGCGGCTTGATCAACATGCCGTTCAGCTTCAATCCCTGGGCCGCCAGCACGCTTTTGGGCTCCGCCTTCCAGGACATCATGATGATCGGCAGGTCGCGACGCGGCGGCACGCGGCCGGTGCGGATATCGGCGGCCAGGTCGAAGCCCGATTGATCGCCGACCTGCCAGTCGATCAACGCCAGGTCGATCGTGCCGCCGGGACCGAGCGCCCCCTTGGCCTCGTCGATCGTCCGGGCCTGGACCACGCGTTCGAAGCGAAAACTGCGCAAGGCGGCACCGAGCATCTGGCGGATCGCCTCGTCGCAATCGACCACCAGCACGGTCTTGCCCCGGCCGATCATCGAAGGCTCCGCGCCATGGAACGGCGTCGTGTGTTCATGAAGATGCTCATAGCCCGAATCGCCACCGCTTCTGCCAGCGAATTTGACGACCGGAAATGCTTATAAACCGTTTAGGTCGGCCTGCTTGACGTAGGCTGCCGCCGCGGCGCCGGCCCAGCGTCCGGTGGCGAAGCAGGCCTGGAGCAGATAGCCGCCGGTCGGCGCCTCCCAATCCAGCATTTCGCCCGCCAGAAACAACCCCGGACGCGACCTGACCTGCAGGTCGGGTCCGAGCGCGTCCCACCGCACGCCGCCCGCCGTAGAGATCGCGCGATCGATCGCCGCCGTCCCGGTCAGATCCAGCGGCAGCGCCTTCAACGCCTCGGCCATTTGCCCCGGCGATCCATGCACGATGTCCGGCCGAACCGCCCGCAGCAGGGCGGCCGCGATCGGCGGCAGGTTCGCCGCCTTGCGCAGAAAGCTCGCCAGACTGGCACCGCGCCGCGGCCGATCCAGCCGTCGGGCGAGATCGGCTGGCGCCAGATCGGGTTTGAGGTCGAGCAGCAGGCGGGCGGCACCCGTTTCGGCCAAGGCCCGGTGCGGTGCGGACCCCAGCGCATAGACCGCCCCACCCTCGATGCCGTAGCCGGCGACGACCGCCTCGCCGCGGACGCGGGTGTCCGCCAGGGACAGCGCGATATTTTTCAACGGCGTGCCGGCATGGCGTTGGCTGAACTCGGCGGGCCAGGCGACCGTGAAGCCGCAGTTGGCCGCCCGGAACGGCGCCGACGCGATGTCGAGGTCCGCCAATGTCCGGGTCCAGGCGCCATCGGACCCGAGCCGCGCCCAACTGGCGCCGCCGAGCGCCAGCACGGTGGCCGCGGCCGGGAACAGCTCGACCGTGCCGGCCGGATCCAGCAACCGCAGCGCGCCGTCCGGGGCGAAGCCGACCCAGCGTCGCCGCGTCTGGAGCCGGACCCCGACGTGACCGAGCCGGGCGAGCCAGGCGCGCAGCAGCGGCGATGCCTTCAGACCTTTGGGAAAGACCCGCCCGCTGGAGCCGACGAAGGTCTCGATGCCGAGTTCCGCGGCCCAGCGGCGCAAGCCTTCCGGCGGAAAGCTCTCGATCATCGGGGCCAGATGCCCGGCTGCCGCGCCATAGCGGGCGAGGAAGGGTGCGAACGGTTCGCTATGGGTCAGATTGAGGCCGCCGCGACCGGCCATCAGGAACTTGCGGCCGGCCGATGGCATGGCGTCGAACAGCGTGACCGAACAGCCCTGCCCCGCCGCAGCTTCGGCCGCCATCAGCCCGGCGGGCCCGGCACCGATCACGGCAATAGTCGTCTGGAAAGCAGATGAAACGGGCATCGCAATTCTTATAAGAATTGCATGGTCGATTGCCCACCTAAATCCCGCTTACTTCGCCGCCTCGCGCTGCTGCAACCGATCGGCATCCACCCGGAGCGCATAGACTATCGTGGTCTCGCTGCCGTCCGTCGACCAGAGGCGCAACTGGGTATAGGTCGGCAGGGGCGCCACGATCTCGACCCGCTGGCCGCCGCGGGCGAGCCAGCATCCCTCGTGCCTGGCCGATGCGGCGGCCAGAAGCGTGCGGCAGAGCATCATGTTGGCCGGCACATGCAGACCGTCGTCCTGCGCCGAGGCATGTCCGGCGATCAGGGCAAGCGAGAGACCTCCAAACAAGCGCATCATGGCGCATCCCTTTCAAGGCCGGGCGGCGTACCTGTCGCGACATCGCTCCCAGCATAGATGAACGCTGCACCGCCCGACTCAATTCCCTGCCGCACCACCACTTCGTCACAGTTGGAAATCTTTTGTGTTGCTCCAAGGCTGTACGCCCCGACGAGACGGCGCCATACTCGCCGCCATGCCCGATCCCTCCCCCGCCGCGACCCTCCTGTTCCTCCGCGAGGAGGACCTGCGCCAGGGCGTCGAGCTGCTGTATTTCGCCACTCGCGATTTCGCGGCCGAATGCGACGCGATTCTGGAGGAGCAAGACCTCGGTAGGCCGCACCATCTGGCCCTGCATTTCATCGCGCGGCAGCCGCAAATCACCGTCTCGACGTTGGTCGAATTGACCGCGCTCAGCAAACAGAGCCTGGGTCGCGTGCTGGAACTGCTGATCGAGCGCGGTCTGGTGAACCAGCGGCCCGGCCCGAACGATCGGCGCCAGCGGCTGTTGACCCTGACACCGGCCGGGGCGGGGTTGGAGAAAGCCCTGTCGGACCGGCAGCGGGCCCGGATCGCACGCGCGTATCGCGATGCCGGGGCCGCGGCGGTCGACGGTTTCCGGAAAGTGCTGCTGGGACTGGTGGCCTCGCCTCAGGACCGGCGCCGTTTCGAGCGCCCGACCGACGCCGGCCCGCGGCGATGATTCCGATCGACGACGAGCCGCAGCCGCCCCTGGCGGCACCCCACCTGCTGATCGTCGACGACGACAGCCGCCTGCGTTCGGTCTTGAAACGCTATCTGGTCAAGAACGGCTTTCTGGTGACCGAGGCGTCGGACGCGGGCGACGCGCGGGCCAAGCTCAAGTCGCTCGAATTCGATCTCTTGATCCTGGACGTCATGATGCCGGGAGAAACCGGCTTCGAGCTGCTGACCCATCTGCGCAAGGATACGCGCGTGCCGGTGCTGATGCTGACCGCGATGTCGGAACCGTCGGACCGGATCAACGGCCTGGAACGGGGCGCCGACGACTATCTGCCGAAGCCGTTCGAGCCACGCGAGCTGGTGCTGCGTCTGCGCAACATTCTGGCCCGACTGCCGCCGCCGATGACGACGGTCGAGCCGGTCGCCGCCCTGCAGCTGGGCGATTGCGCGCTGGATCTGAAACGCGGCGAGCTGACCCGCCAGGGCGCGCTGGTCCATTTGACCGCCGGCGAGCAGGCGCTGCTGCTGGCGCTGGCCCATCACGTGGGCGAACCGGTCTCGCGCGAGGCGCTGTCGGCCTACAGCCAGTTCAGCGGCAACGAGCGGACCGTCGACGTGCAGATCACGCGGTTGCGCCGAAAGATCGAGCGCGACCAGAAATATCCCCGCTATCTCCAGACCGTTCGAGGCACCGGTTATGTCCTCAAACCGGATTGAGCCGACGCGGGCGGCGCTGGGCGGCCGACGGAACGGCCTGTTGAAGCGCATCCTGCCGCGCAGCCTGTTCGGCCGATCCGTTCTGATCCTGATCACGCCGCTTATCCTGGTGCAGGCGGTCGCGACCTGGGTCTTCTACGACCGGCTGTGGGACACGGTGGTCCGCCGGTTGGCGGGCGCCGCCGCCGGCGACATCGCGCTGACCATCGATGCGCGCTCGTTCGCCGATGGCCGACAGGCGCAATTGTTCGAGCTGGCCCATGGCTCGACCGAGTTCAGCTTTCAGATGCTGCCCGGCGCGCAATTGCCGGATCAGGCTCCGGCGCCGAGCGGCAGCCTGACCGAGCATCATCTGACCAACGCGCTGGCCGAACGGGTCGGCCGGCCGTTCCAGATCGATGAGAAATCGCAAGCCGATCAGCACGTCATCGACATCGCCATCCAACTGCCCGATGGCGTGCTCGACGTCGCCGTGCCGCGCTCGCGCGTGCTGATCGGCGCGCCCTATATCTTCATCCTGTGGATGGTCGGCACGGCGCTGATCACCTTCGCGCTCGCCACCCGCTTCCTGCGCAATCAGGTCCGTTCGCTGCGCCGCCTCGCCAATGCGGCGGAGGCGTTCGGCAAGGGCCGCGACGTGCCCAATTTCAAGCCGGAAGGGGCGACCGAGGTCCGCCAGGCCGCCGCCGCCTTTCTGATCATGCGCGAACGGCTGCAGCGCCAGATCAGCCAGCGCACCGAGATGCTGGCCGGCGTGTCGCACGATCTGCGCACGCCGCTGACCCGGATGAAGCTGGAGCTGGAACTGCTGGGCGACGCCGAGGAGGTCCAGGGCCTGCGCGGCGACGTGGCCGAGATGCAGCAGATGATCGAAGGCTACCTGGCCTTCGCACGCGGCGAGGGCAACGAACAGCCGACCGTGGTCGATCTGATGGAATTCCTGCAGGAAGCGGTCGCGACCTCCCGGCGTGGCGGTACCGAGATCAGCCTGATCGGGCCCAAGGAACTGCATGTGCCGATCCGGCGCGACGCGCTCCGGCGCTGCCTGATGAACCTGATCGACAACGCCAACCGCTATGGCGGCCATGTCTGGCTGACCGTGGTGCCGACGCAGAGCGGCGTCGAGATGATGATCGATGACGACGGCCCGGGCATTCCGGAGGCGCTGCGCGAAGCCGTGTTCCGGCCGTTCTTCCGCCTGGAAAGCTCCCGTAACCAGGCGACCGGCGGCATCGGGCTGGGCCTGACCATCGCCCGCGACATCATGCTGAGCCACGGCGGGGATTTGAAACTCGAGACCTCGCCGCAGGGCGGGCTGCGTGCGCGGCTGATCCTGCCGCGGTGACGAGGGGGCTAGAGCCTGATCCGATCAAACCGGCTCGGTTTGATCGGTGAATCAGTCTCTAAATATATGATTTAGACGGCGATTCAGACATGAGGTCGGTCCGACCTCATGTCATCGCGCTAACTCAGAACAGCCGCCCGCCGTCCGGCACGGCCAGGCTGGGGCCGATCAGCACGACGGCGCCCTGCTCGTCCGGAAAGCCCAGCACCAGAACTTCGGACATGAATTTTCCGATCTGACGCGGCGGAAAATTGACCACTGCGGCGACCTGGCGCCCGACCATGCCCTCGACCTGATAATGCTCCGTGATCTGCGCCGAGGATTTCTTGCGGCCGATCTCCGCGCCGAAATCGATGGTCAGCTTGATCGCCGGCTTGCGCGCCTCGGGA
Organism: Rhodospirillales bacterium; assembly: GCA_028288725.1. Taxonomy (GTDB): domain Bacteria; phylum Pseudomonadota; class Alphaproteobacteria; order ATCC43930; family CGMCC-115725; genus Aliidongia. Next base: position 24,788 of record JAQGIC010000144.1, on the reverse strand, counting down.
TAGGGTTCCGCCGCCACGACGGTGCCGACCCGAATATCGACCTGCATGAAATCGTCGTAACTGATGGTCATCGCCCGTCCGTTCCGGTTGCTCGCTGGCCCCGGAGCATATCAAAGAAAAAGGGCCGGTCCATTCGGACCGACCCTTTCGCACGTAACGCGTCGAACGCGGTTACTTGCCTTTCTTCTTCACCAGGTCGCGGACCTCGTCTAGGCTCTCGGTCATGCGCTTGTTGATGATCTCGAACGCTTCCTGCTGCGCCTTGCCGACGATCTCGGACAGCTCGCGGGCATTGCTGAACGCCTTTTCGAGCGCCGTCTTGGTGGCTTCGGTCTGCTTGGCCACGCGATCTTCGGAAGACGACTTGGTCTGGAACAGGTCCCGGGCGAGGGCTGACGCCTCCTCGAAACCAGCGCGCAGGATTTCGGCCTGGCGGCGCGCGACGGTCTGCAGACCCTCGATCGCCAGTTGGTTCGCCTTGGTCAACGCTTCGATGTTCTTGCGCTGCGTGGCGAGCACGGTTTCCATGTCAACGCCCGGTAGCTTGAATTCCGCCATGAGCTTGGTGACATCCGTATCGAAAGGGTTCGGAAGCTTGGCCATCGACGTAAATCCTCCACTGAAAGTCGGTTGCACGAGAGAAGGGGCAACTGTTGCGCCGGACCATCTACCGGCACCGCCACTCCGTCAAGTATTTTTGCTGCACTGCAACAAGCCCGGCGTCGAGCGTCGAACCTCCCCCAAAAAGCACTGCTTTATGCCATCGCTTCGTCGCCGGACGCCGCGGCCGGCGTCTGATCGAGGCGCATGAAAGGTACGGCCCGCTTCAGTGCCTTGTCGAGCACCGCCATGGTCTTGGCCAAATCCGGGCTGTCGTCCTGCAGCCAGGCGCGCAAAGCTGCAAGATAAACCAGGCCGAGCAGCTTGACCCGGACCTTGCCCTTGAGACCGCTCGCCGAGACGCCCGACGCCTCGAGCATCCAGGCCAGCGAGCGCGGCAGATGGCAGGCGAGCGCCAGCCCGTCGAAGCGACCGCGGCGCGCATCGCGGGCCAGCCCCTTCAGGCCCGGCTTGTAGGGCGCCAGCAGATCGAACCGGTGCATCACCAGTTCGAATAGCCGATCGCGCGCAGACGCGTCCGGCTCGACCGGCAGATCGAGCGTAGCGGCATCGATCCGCCGGGAGAAGGCGCCGAGGATCGCCGGCTTGGAGCGAAAGCCGCGATAGAGATCGATCAGGCCGATATTGGCGGCGGCGGCGATGTCGGCCAGGGCCAGATCATGCCAGGAACGCTCGGCGGCGAGCGTCAGAGCGGCATCGATCACGGCGCCTTCGGCATCGCCGGGCGGTTTGGCGGAACTGGATTTTGAGCTGCTGGGTTTGCGGGCCATGATCCGGATGCTCTCCTATCGCGCTGGCGCGGGTCACCATATCATATGGCGACGCGCGGCCGGAGCGGCCAGAGCTATCCGGAAGGATTCAGCAGACCGCGATGATTGTCCCGCCGGTCAGGCGCACGAGATCGTCGAACCCCAGCGGAAAGACCGCGTGCGGATGGCCGGCCGCGGCCCAGATCTCGTCATAGCGCTGCAAATCCCGATCGATGAACACGACCGGCGGCCGCAGATGGCCGATGGGGGCGACACCGCCGATGGCGAAGCCGGTGGTCTCGCGCACGAATGCCGCATCGGCCTTGCCGAGCGGCTGGCCGTCGAGCGCCTCCACGATCCTTTGCTCGACCACCCGGTTGCCGCCGCTGGTCACGACCAGCACGGCGCGGCCTTCCGGTCCGCGGAAGATGATGGATTTGGCGATCTGCTCGACGGCGCAATCGACGGCGGCCGCCGCCTCGGCGGCGGTGCGGCAGGCATCCGGCAGCACCCGGACCTGACCGGGATGACCCGCCGCCCGCAGCAGCGTCGCAACCCGGTCGATGCCGGGATGGGCGAGGCTGGTCAATTGGCCAGTTCCCGCGACCGGCGGGTCGCCGCCGCGATCGCCCGGATCATCAGGTCCGACACGCCGCCCTCCGCCATCAGCACGCCGAGCGCCGCCTGGGTCGTGCCGTTCGGGCTGGTGACGTTCTTGCGCAATTGCTCCGCGCTGTCGTTCGGCGATTGCACGGCCAGCTCGCCGGCGCCCGACACGGTCGTGCGCGCGAGCTTCATGGCGAGATCGGGCGGCAGGCCCGCCGCGACGCCGCCTGCGGCCATCGCTTCCATCAGCAGGAAGACATAGGCCGGGCCGCCGCCTGAGGTCGCGGTGACGACATCGATCAGCTGTTCGTCCTCGACCCACTCGACGTCACCGCCGGCCTGCAGCAGCCGGTCGCACAGCGCGCGCTGCTCCGCCGTCACCCGACCGTTCGGCACGGCCACGGAAATGCCGCGCCCGATCGCCGCCGGCGTGTTTGGCATGGCGCGCACGATCGGGGTCGATGGTCCGTAGAGCGTCTCGAAATGGTCGATGGTCTTGCCGGCGGCGATCGACAGCATGACCGCGCCGCGGGCGACGACCTCGCGATAGGCCGGCGCCGCGCTGGCCATCATCTGTGGCTTCACCGCGATGACCACGACATCGGGCGCGAAACCCGCCGGCACTTCATTGCCGGACTTGACCGCCAGCACGCGCGGGTCGCCCGCGAACACATCGGGCCCCGGGCCGGGATCGACGACCACGGCACGCGTGACCGCCTTTCCCTTCAGCCATCCGGCCAGCAACGCACCGCCCATCTTGCCGCAGCCGACGAGCAGAACCTCGGTCTTCTCCGGTGTCATGAGGCGATCAGGCCTCGCCGACCGGTTCGATCATGGCGGAGATGACGGCCTCGTCCGCGGTCTTGCCGCCCCAGATCACGAACTGGAAAGCGGGGTAGAACCGTTCGCACTCGGTCAGCGCCATATCGACCAGATCCTCGATCTGCTCGACCGAAGCGCCCATGGCGCCGCGCAGCAGGACCGCGTGGCGGAACATCGGCAGGCCCGTGTCGGAACAGACGTCGAAATGGCCCAGCCACATCTTCTCGTTCACGATCGCCAGCAGTTCGTAGACCGACAATTTCCGGGCCTTCGGCACCTTCATGTCGAAGCTGCACGAGAAATGGAGCGCGCTGATCTCCTCCTGCCATACAAACAGCAGGCGGTAATCGCACCAGCGGCCGGAAATTTCGACCACCATCTCCTCGTCGCTCGATCGATCGTGCGGCCATTCATTGGCGAGCACGATCTCTTCGACCAAGTCGATCGGATTCGTTGCGACGATTTCGGTTTCAGTGGAAAGCGCGGTCATTGCTGCCCTCCTTCAGGGGAGCGTGGGGCCGAAGCATCCGCCAAGGTGTCAGCGGCTTCGAACCCGAGATGATGTATCGATCCGAGAGCAAAACCCCAACATAAGGTAGGGTGCCAAAGGCTCTCGGGGCGTGCAAGCGTCGCACCCTCCCGCCCAGGGTTACGACGCTTCGGACGCCTTTTTTGCCCGAGTCGCGGTCGTTTTGGCGCGGCTCGGGACCGCTTTCGCGGGGCCGCCGAGCAGTTCGGCGAGCCGCGACTCCAGCGCCTCGACGCGCAGCGCCAGCGCTTCCTGCTCGACCCGAGCCCGCGATGCAAGCGTCTGGACCGCGTCGAATTCCTCACGCGTCACCACGTCCATGCGCGCCAGGATCTTTTCGAACTGCTCGCGCATCCTGCCCTCGATTTCCTCGCGGACACCGGTAAGCGCGGAGAAGGCGCCGGTCGCGACCCTGGAGAGGTCATCGAGAAGGCGATTGTCGGTCTGCATGGTGCGTCAACCTTTCCTCAGAAATCGCCTGCCCGCATGCGCTAGCATATTTCGTCGCTCTCGCAAACGCTGCTGGGGTCACATCAGATCCGCAAAGCCTGAACCGATGGTGAAGAGCGGGCGCCCGGCCGCGCTTGCCGCCGGGACGGCCTTCCGCCATAAATCCGGTCAGCGACACCAAGCGGCGCTGTCAAACGCGGAGAATGGACCGACATGATCGTCATTACGGGCGGCGCGGGCTTCATCGGCTCGAACCTGGTCGCGGCTCTCGAAGCGCGCGGCGGCGAAAGCCTGGTGGTCTCGGACTGGCTCGGCACCGGCGAGAAATGGCGCAATCTCGGCAAGCGCGAACTGCTGGCGATCGTCCCGCCCGAGGAATTGTTCGACTATCTGGAAAGCCGGCGCGGCGACATCGAAACCGTGTTCCACATGGGCGCCGTCTCGGCCACGACCGAGACCGATGCCGACCTGATCGTGCGAACCAACCTCACCCTGTCGCAGCGGCTGTGGAGCTGGTGCGCCGAAAGCCGCGTGCGGCTGATCTACGCCTCATCGGCGGCGACCTACGGCGACGGCACGGCCGGGTTCGAGGACGACTGGACGAGCGCCGCTCTCGCCAAGCTGGCGCCGCTCAACGCCTACGGCTGGTCCAAGCATCTGTTCGATCGGTGGGTCGCGCGCCAGATCGAGCGCGGCTATCCGACCCCGCCGCAATGGGCCGGCCTGAAATTCTTCAACGTTTACGGGCCGAACGAGTATCACAAGGCCGATCAGCGGAGCGTCGTGGCCCAGATCGCCACCCATATCATCGGGGGCGGCCGCGCGACCCTGTTCCGCTCGCATCACCCGGACTATGCCGACGGGGGCCAGCTGCGCGACTTCGTCTCGGTCGACGATGTCGTGGCGGTCATGATGTGGCTGTACGACACGCCGAAACGGTCGGGCATCTTCAATCTCGGCACCGGCAAGGCGCGCAGCTTCCTGGACCTCGCCAATGTCGTGTTCGCCGCGATCGGCAAGGCTCCCGACATCCATTTCGTCGATACGCCGGACAATATCCGGACGAACTACCAGTATTTCACCGAGGCCCGCATGGACCGGCTGCGCGAAGCCGGCTGTCCGGTGGCGCCGACGTCGCTCGAAGACGGGGTGACGGCCTATGTCCAGAACTACCTGACCCAGGCGGACCGTTACCGATGATCGGCGTCATTCCCTATCCCGAGTTCGACCCGTTCGCGATCCATGTCGGCTCGTTCGGCATTCGCTGGTACGCGCTCTCCTACATCGTCGGACTGCTGCTCGGCTGGCGCTACTGCATCCATCTGGCCAAGCGGGCCCCGACCCTGGTCAAGACCGTCGATCTCGATGATTTCCTGACCTGGGCCACGCTCGGCGTCGTGCTGGGCGGCCGCACCGGCTACGTGCTGTTCTATCAGTTCGATCTCTACAGCACCGACCCGCTGGAGATCCTGCGCCTGTGGCACGGCGGCATGTCGTTCCACGGCGGCTGCGCCGGCGTCACCATCGCCATGATCCTGTTCTGCCGCAACCGCAAGATCCCGCTGTTCGCCTTTTCCGACATCGTGACGTGCGCGGTGCCGCTCGGCCTGTTCTTCGGCCGCCTGGCGAATTTCGTGAATGGCGAGCTCTGGGGCCGCCCGACCGACGTGCCCTGGGCCATGGTCTTCCCGAACGGCGGCCCGGAGCCGCGCCACCCGAGCCAGTTGTACGAAGCCGGGCTCGAGGGCATCGGCCTGTTCGTCCTGTCCGTGGTGCTCGATCGGGTGTTCAAGGCCCGCCTGCGTCCGGGCATCATCACCGGCGCGTTCCTGATCGGCTATGCCGCCGCGCGCAGCATCAGCGAGCTGTTCCGCGAGCCGGACAAGCAGCTGGGTTTCCTGGTCTTCGGCACGACGATGGGCCAGCTTCTGTCGATTCCCCTGCTGGTCGCCGGGCTTTGGATGATCCTGCGCGCCAAGCCGGTGACGACGTCCGTCATCGCTTAGGGCGATGAACCCGCTCGAACGGCAGCTGATCGAGGAAATCCGGGCGTCCGGCCCGATCGGGGTCGATCGGTTCATGGGCGCGGCCCTGGCGCATTACTATGGTTCGCGCGATCCCTTGGGCGCCGCCGGCGACTTCACCACCGCGCCCGAGATCAGCCAGGTGTTCGGCGAGATCATCGGCCTGTGGGGCGCCGACCGGTGGCAACGACTGGGCGGGCCGCTGCCGCTCAAGCTGATCGAACTCGGCCCCGGGCGCGGCACGCTGATGGCCGACCTGTTGCGGGCGCTCAAAGTGCTGCCGGCCTTGCGCCAGGCGGTCGAGGTTCATTTCGTCGAGACCAGCCCGACGTTGCGCGCGGCGCAAGCCCAGACGCTGCGCCACCGCCACCCGGACCTGACGCCCGAGTGGCACGACACGCTGGCGCAGGTACCGGCCGGCCCCATGCTGCTGGTCGCCAATGAATTTTTCGATGCCTTGCCGATCCGCCAATGGCTGCGCCGCGGCGAGCACTGGCGCGAGCGCCGGATCGGGCTCGACGGCACCGGCGCCCTCGCCTTCGTGGCGGGCCCCGTCGGCGTGCCGCCGATCGTCCCGCTCGTCGCGACCGACGGCGATCTGTTCGAGACCTGCGAGCCGGCGCTCGCCATCGCCGGCGAGATCGGCCGCCGCCTGACGGCGGCGCCGGGTGCCGCCGTGCTGATCGACTACGGCCATGGGCGGAGCGCCGTCGGCGACACGCTGCAGGCGCTCAAAGGCCATGCCTATGCCCCCGTCCTGGCCGATCCCGGCGAGGCGGACTTGACCGCGCATGTCGATTTCGACGCGCTGGGCCAAGCGCTGGGAGCCGCCGGCGCAAATGTCGCAGCGCTGGAACAGCAGGGCCGGTTCCTGATCGACCATGGCGCCGAGTTGAGGCTGGACACGCTGTTACGCGGCAAGGACGAAACGACGGCGCTGGCGCTCAAGACCGGCGTGCGCCGCTTGCTCGATCCCATGGAAATGGGCAGGCTGTTCAAGGTCCTCGCGGCCACTTCTCCCGAACGGAGCCCGCTCTGACCCAGTCTTTCGTCACCCTGCCCGCTTTGTCGAACCGTCCCGGTCTGCGCCATGCCTTCTTCACCCGCCAGGGCGGCCGCGGCGAGGGGATCTATGCCTCGCTCAATTGCGGCTTCGGGTCGGACGAGGCGCCGGCCGTGGTCGAAGCCAATCGCACCCATGCCATGGCGCTGATGAACTTGCCCGCCGACGCGCTGGTCACGGTGCATCAGGTCCATTCACCCAACGTTTCGGTGGTGGAACGACCTTGGCCGCGTGCCGAGAATCCGAAAGCCGACGCGCTGGTGACCGATCGGCCCGGCGTGGCGCTCGGCATCCTGACCGCCGATTGCGTGCCGATCCTGTTCGCCGATACCGAGGCCGGCGTGATCGGGGCCGCCCATTCCGGCTGGAAAGGCACCCGCGACGGCGTGTCGGAGGCGACGATCGTCGCCATGGAGCGGCTGGGCGCCCGGCGCGGCCGCATCCATGCCGCGATCGGCCCGGCCATCCAACAGAAATCCTACGAGGTCGGCCCGGAGTTTCCGGAGCGCTTCACCGGCCTCGATACCGCGACCGAGCGGTTCTTCATCCCCTCGGCCCGCCCCGGCCATTTCATGTTCGACCTGCCCGGCCTGGTCGAGGCCCGCCTGCGGGCGCTGGACCTGGCCTCGGTCGAGCGCAGTCCGCACGACACCGCCGCCGAGGCGGAGCTGTTCTTCAGCTACCGCCGGGCAACCTTACGGCAGGAGCCCGATTATGGTCGCGGCCTGTCGGCGATCGCTCTGGTTCAAGGAAACGTTTGATGGCCATCCACTTCACCCCGGACGAACTGGCCGGTCGCCGCGCGGCGGCGATCGCCGAAATGAAACGGCGCGGGCTCGACGGCCTGCTGATGTTCCGGCAGGAGAGCATGTATTACCTCTCCGGCTACGACACGTTCGGCTACGTGTTCTTTCAATGCCTCTATCTGGGCAGCGACGACCGGATGGTGCTGCTGACCCGGGCGCCCGACCTGCTGCAGGCAGAGCATACCTCGGTGATCGAGGATATCCGCATCTGGGTCGACGGCCCCGACGCCCAGCCGGCGCAGGAACTGAAGGCGCTGCTCGCAGGGCTGGGGGCCGCCGGCAAGAAGCTGGGCGTCGAATGGGACAGCTACGGCCTGACCGCGCGCAACGGCCAGCGCCTGTCGGCGGCATTCGACGGCTTCGCCGCGCTGATCGATGCGTCGGACCTCGTGACCCGGTTGCGGGCGATCAAGAGCCCGGCGGAACTCGTCTATGTCCGCGAGGCCGCCAGGCTCGCCGATGCGGCGCTCGACGCCGCCCATGCCGAGATCCGGCCGAACGCGTTCGAGGGCGACATCCTGGCCGCCATGCATGGCGCCGTGTTCCGCGGCGGCGGCGACGATCCGGCCAACGAATTCATCATCGGCTCCGGCGCCGACGCGCTCCTGTGCCGCTACAAGACCGGGCGCCGGCATCTGTCGCCCGTGGATCAGCTGACGCTCGAATTCGCCGGCACCTATCGGCACTACCACGCCTGCCTGATGCGTACGATCGGCGTCGGCCGGGTCGATCCGCGCTTGCGCGACATGCATTCGGCCGCCCAGGACGCGCTGTTCGCGGCCGAGGAAGCGCTGAAGCCCGGCGCGCCCATCGGCCAGGTGTTCGACGCCCATGCCCGCACGCTCGACGCCCGCGGCTATCGCCATGCGCGGATGAACGCCTGCGGCTATGGCCTTGGCACGACCTTCGCGCCCAACTGGATGGATTGGCCGATGTTCTATACCGGCAATCCGGTCGAAGCCGAGCCGGGCATGGTATTCTTCATCCACATCATCCTGTTCGACGCCGACACGGGCTTCGCCATGAGCCTCGGCCGCAGTTCGGTCGTGGGCACGCGCAAGGCCGAGGCCCTGTCGGCGGCGGCGCTCGATCTGGTGGTGAAATGAGACCCGCTTGCCCCATCTGATCATCTTCACCTGCATTCTGCTGCTGGGCCTGCTCGCCAGCTGCTTTTTCTGAGAGAACCTCGTGCCGATGTTCCGTTCCGCGCGCGTCCTCGGGTGCCTGGCCGGCCTCGGTCTGCTGCTGGCCGGCTGCCAGCCGCTGCCGCATCCGTTCGCCGATCAGCAGCTGCCGCCGGATGCGCCGATCCTGCAGGTCGCCGATACGGTCGGCATCCTGGTCGAGCCGGTCGCCCATGCCCCGGCCGACGCGGCGCTCGCCCAGGCGATGGCGACGGCGTTGCAGAACCGGGAGGTTCCGGCCGACACCCGCGCGGCCAATCGCCAGAGCTATCACCTGCGCGGCGATGCCTCGGCGACCAGCGTGTCCGCCGGTGCCGCCATGGTCGAAATCCAATGGACCCTCGCCAACGCCAAAGGCGAAAAGGTCGGCGGCGACCTGCAGCACATGACCCTTGCCGCGGCCGATTGGGCGGGCGGCACGCCCGAGCTGCTGGCCCCGCTGGCCAAGGCCGAGGCTCCGCGCATCGCCGCGATGATCCAGGAGGCGCCGCCGGTCGAACGCAACCCCGGCCGTCAGGTCTATATCCGCCCGACCGAGGGGGCTCCCGGCGACGGCCGGACCGCGCTGCCCCGCTCGCTCGCGTTCCTTTTGGGTCGCGCCGGGGTCAAGGTCACGCCGGACAGCCAGACGGCCGATGCGGTCATCATCGGACCGACCGTCGAACTCAGCTCCAGCGGCTCGGGCAAGCAGCATGTCCGCATCGTCTGGCACATCTATCGGGCCGACGGCACCGAGGCCGGCCAGGTCTCGCAGGAGAATGACGTGCCGATCGGCTCGCTCGACGGATCCTGGGGCGATATCGGCATGGCGGTCGCCACCGCCGGCATCGACCAGATCCTGGGCGTGATGAAGACGATCCCGCTGAAGAACCCGATCTCGAACTAATCCCCTGCCAGCGCCGTACACTCGATTTCGAAGTCGAATTCCATCGGCCAGGACGCCACCGGCATGAAGGTCCGCGCCGGTGGATGCTCGGGGAAATGCCGCGCTTAGACCCGGTTGATCGCACCGTGATAACCGGCATCGGCGGCATAGATCCACACCATCAGCACATGGCGCGGACGCGGCCGAACCCGGCCTTGGATTGTACGATAGCCTCCGGGGATCGGGACCGGAACCATGCGCGCCGCCTGGCATTTCGGGCCGCTTCCGCATCCCCTCCATGCATGGGTGATGGGTTGCTTGCGGACGCACGTTTTGTTACAAGTCCGTGCCATTTCGGGAGGGTGCGCCGCTTGGGCCCGCACAGCGTTCCGATCCGACGCCCTGGATAGAGCCTTCCATGAAGATCATCACCGGCAACAGCAATCGGCCGATCGCGGAAGCCATTGCGGCGTATCTCAATTTGCCGCTGACCAAGGCCAGCGTCCGCCGCTTCGCCGACATGGAAGTTTTCGTCGAGATCCATGAGAACGTCCGCGGCGAGGATGTATTCGTGGTCCAGTCGACCTCGTACCCGGCCAACGACAATCTGATGGAGCTGCTGGTCACGCTCGACGCGCTGCGCCGCGGCTCCGCCCGCCGCATCACCGCCGTGCTGCCCTATTTCGGCTATGCCCGCCAGGATCGCAAATCCGGGCCGCGCACGCCGATCTCGGCCAAGCTGGTCGCGAACATGATCACGGCCGCCGGCGCCGACCGCGTCTTGACCATGGACCTGCATGCCGGCCAAATTCAGGGCTTCTTCGACATCCCGGTCGACAATCTGGTCGCGGCACCGGTGTTCGTGAACGACATCAAGGAAAAGTTCGCCGGCGACGACCTGGTCATCGTATCGCCCGACGTCGGCGGCGTGGTGCGCGCCCGCTCGATCGCACGGCGACTTGACGCGGACCTCGCCATCGTCGATAAGCGCCGCGAACGCGCCGGCGTCTCGGAGGTCATGAACATCATCGGCGACGTCAAGGGCCGGCGCTGCGTGCTGGTCGATGACATCGTCGATAGCGCCGGCACGCTGTGCAACGCCGCAGCCGCGCTGATCGATGCCGGCGCCTTGAGCGCGTCGGCCTACATCACGCATGGCGTGCTGTCCGGCGGTGCCGTCGCCCGCGTCAGCTCGTCGCCGATCCAGACCCTGGTCGCGACGGACACGATCCAGGCGACCGAGGCGGTGCGCGTGTCGCACAATATCCGTCAGCTGACGGTCGCGCCGCTGATCGGCGAGGCCATGCGGCGGATTTCGGAGGAACGGTCGGTTTCGAGCCTGTTCGACTAGGCTCACCCCGGCTCCGAACGGAGAGTTTCGCGGTCAGGACCACCCCTCGGCGGGGCGGTGCTGGCCGCATTTTGGTTTCGCCGACCATGCTCGTGAACGAGCTGGGACGGCAGCGCCGAGCGGCACCCCTGGAGGCCGTCGGCGTCGCGGAGGTCGGACATTGGGTCTGATCCCGTATCACTGAGGAGTAGGTAATGAGCGAGATCATCGTTCTCGAGGCCGAGGCTCGTGACCGGGCTGGAAAGGGGGCCGCCCGGGCCACTCGCCGTGCAGGCCGGATTCCCGCCGTGCTTTATGGCGATAAGAAAGAGCCCGTGATGCTGAGCCTGGACCCGAAGCTGTTCGGTCGCCAGCTGCACAAGCCGGGCTTCTTCAGCCATCTGTTCGATCTCAACATCGATGGCACGAAGCACCGCGCCCTGCCGCGCGACGTGCAGTTGCATCCGGTGACGGACGAGCCGTTGCATGTCGATTTCGTGCGCGTCACGGCCCACACGAAGACCCACGTCAACGTGCCGGTGCATTTCGAAAATCATCTGGCCTCCCCGGGCTTGAAGCGCGGCGGCGTGCTGAACGTCGTGCGCCATGACATCGAACTGTCGGTGTCGGCCGACAGCATTCCGGAGCGGATCGACGTCGATCTGACCGGTCTGGAAATCGGCGATTCCGTGCATATCAGCGCGATCAAGCTGCCGGCCGGTGCCCATCCGGTGATCGCCGATCGTGACTTCACGATCGCGACCATCGCGGCCCCGACCGTGAAGACCGACGAGACGGCGGCCGAAGGCGAAGCCGCGGCCGTCTAACGTCACTGCTCCAGCGCTGAAGGCCTTAATCTGATGAAAATGGTCGTCGGCCTGGGCAATCCGGGTCTCAAATACGAACGGACCCGGCACAACATCGGTTTCATGGCGGTGGACGCGATCGTCCGCCGCCATGGATTCCGCAGCCCGCGCGACAAGTTCAATGCGGAGCTTTACGAAGGCGATATCGGCGGCGAACGCGTGATCGCGCTGAAGCCGATGACCTTCATGAACAATTCAGGCGAGAGCGTCGGCCCCGCCGCCCGCTTTTTCAAGATCGAGCCCCAGGACGTCATCGTCATCCATGACGAACTGGATCTGGCGCCGGCCAAGCTGCGCGTGAAGCGCGGCGGCGGCGCCGCCGGCCATAACGGCCTGCGGTCGATCGATGCCCATCTGGGCCAGGATTACTGGCGCATGCGGCTCGGTATCGGCCATCCCGGCCGCAAGGATCTGGTGCTGCACTACGTGCTGCAGAATTTCCTGCCCGACGAGACGGTGTGGATCGACAAGCAGATGCCGGCGATCGCCGAAGCGCTGCCGCTGATGCTGGCGGGCCAGGATTCCGCCTTCATGAGCAAGGTGGCGCTGCTGATAGATCCGCCGCAACGTACCCTCAAGGAAGAGCGCGACTCTCAAGCGAAGAGCGCAGACAGAACCGGAAAGTAGACGAGCCATGGGTTTCAATTGCGGCATCGTCGGCCTGCCGAACGTCGGCAAATCGACCCTGTTCAACGCGCTGACCGCGACCGCCGCGGCCGAGGCGGCCAACTATCCGTTCTGCACGATCGAGCCGAACGTCGGCCGCGTCGCCGTGCCCGATCCGAGGCTGTTCAAGTTGGCCCTGATCGCGAAGTCGGCCAAGATCATCCCGACCCAGCTCGAATTCGTCGATATCGCCGGCCTGGTGCGCGGTGCATCCAAGGGTGAGGGCTTGGGCAACCAGTTCCTGGCCAACATCCGCCAGACCGACGCGATCGCCCATGTGCTGCGCTGCTTCGAGGACGGCAACGTCACCCACGTCGAGGGCTCGGTCGATCCGGTACGCGATGCCGAGACGGTCGAGACCGAGCTGATGCTGGCCGATCTCGACAGCCTGGAGCGCCGCGTCCACGCCGCCCAGAAAAAGCTGCGCGGCGGCGACAAGGAGGCGAAGGCCCAGCTCGAAGTCATGGAGCCGGTGCTGGAAGCGCTGCGCGAAGGCAAGGCCGCGCGCACGGTCAAGCTCGACCATGACGAGCAGATCATCCTGAAGCACCTCGACCTGATCACGGCCAAACCGGTGGTCTATGTCTGCAACGTCGACGAGGCCTCGGCCGCGACCGGCAATGAATTCTCCGCCAAGGTCGCAGCCTTCGCCAAGGCGCAGGGCGCCGTCTCGGTCGTCATCTCCGCCGCGATCGAGGCCGAGGTCTCCCAGCTGTCGGACGAGGCCGAGAAGACCGAGTTCCTGGAGACGCTGGGGCTCGAGGAGACCGGGCTCGCCCGGGTCATCCGCGCCGGCTACGGGCTTCTGGGCCTTTTGACCTTCTTCACGATCGGCCCCAAGGAAGCCCGCGCCTGGACGGTCGAAAAAGGCTCGAAGGCGCCCCAGGCCGCCGGCGCCATCCATACCGATTTCGAGAAGGGCTTCATCCGCGCCGAGACCATCGCGTATGAGGATTTCGTCGCGTGCAACGGCGAGGCCGGCGCCAAGGAAGCCGGCAAGATGCGGCTCGAAGGCTCGGACTATCTGGTCAAGGACGGCGACATCTTCCACTTCCGCTTCAACGTGTAGCCTCTAAATCGAATAAGAAGAGACCGATGCACCGATCAAACCGAAATGGTTTGATCGGATCAGGCTCTGGGTCATGATCGGCGCCACTGGGTCTACCTAGGGGAGCATCTCCGATCATGGCCTTCCTGAACCGCCGTCCGACGCCGCTGCCGACGCAGCTCGAGGACGCCATCGCCGCGGGCTACACCTTCCACCTGTCGGGCGAGCTGGTGCCCGTCCTGACGGTCGAGCTCCAGCCCGGCCAGACCATCTTCTTCGAACATCACATTCTGTTATGGAAAGAGCCGTCGCTCGGAATCAGCGTGCGGCCGCTCGCCGGCATGCTGAAACGGATGATCGCCGGCATGCAGGTGCTGGTGACCGAGGCGCGCGGGCCCGGCCAGATCGCCGTGTCGCGCGACGGCGTCGGCCAGATCTTTCCGGTCCTGCTCGCCCCCAGCCAGGAACTGCATGTGCGCGAGCATCAGTTCCTCGCCGGCACCGCCACCATCGACTACACCTGGGAACGGGTCGCGGGCATCGCCAACATGCTGTTCGGCGGCAGCGGGTTCTTCATCGACCGGTTTCACGCCAACGGCGGCGAAGGCATCGTCTGGCTGCATGGCCACGGCAACGTGTTCGAGAAGGTGCTGGCCCCGGGCGAGCAGATCGATGTCGAGCCCGGCGGCTGGCTCTACAAGGACCCGAGTGTCCAGCTGGAAACCAACCTCGCCGGCCTGTCGACCGGCTTCCTCGCCGGCAGCAGCATCACCCTCAACCGCTTCACCGGGCCGGGGCGGATCGGCCTGCAGTCGGCCTCGCCATTGTTGATGAGCGGCGGCGCCGACGCGCGCGACCGCTCGGACGTCACCGCCGCGGCGACTGTCGCCAGCGCCGCGTTCGGCGTGCTGGGCGGACTTGCCGCAGGCCTGTTCGGCGGCGACGAGGATAATGATCGATAACCGACCGTTTGGGGGTTGGCGCTTTCGGACGCCGTCCCCAACTTCGGCACTCTGCTTTTCCGAACCCGGAGATTTACATGGGCCAGATGCTCGCACTGACCGCCGACGACGGCTTCACACTCGGCGCCTATCGGGCCGATCCGATCGGCAAGCCCAAGGGCGCCCTCGTCGTCGTGCAGGAAATTTTCGGCGTGAACAGCCATATTCGCAATGTCGCCGATACTTTCGCCGAGATGGGTTATGTCGCGATCGCGCCTGCCCTCTTCGACCGCGCGACGCCCGGGATCGAGCTCGGCTATGACCAGGCCGGCATCGATGCGGGCCTGAAGGCGCGGGCGGCGATTCCGATCGAGGAGACGCTTGCCGACCTGCAAGCCGCGATCGACGCAGTGAGGGATGCCGGCAAGGTCGGCATCGTCGGCTATTGCTGGGGCGGCACGCTGGCCTATCTGGCGGCCGGCAAGCTCGCCGGCCTGTCGGCGGCCGTCGGCTACTACGGTGGCCAGATCGCCTCGTCCTTCCTCGACGTCGAGCCGAAGATCCCGACCATGCTGCATTTCGGCGAGACCGATCACGGCATTCCCCTGACCGACGTGCAGAAGATCATCGATCGCTACGAGGACATACCGATCCACGTCTACCCGGCTGGCCATGGCTTCAATTGCGACCAGCGTGGCAGTTACGACAAGCCGAGCGCCGAGCTGGCGCTGACGCGGACGCTGGAATTCTTCCACCGGCATCTGGCCTGAGCCGGACCGGCGTCCCGGCGAGCCGGGGCGCCGGTGTGCGCTGCAGCATAAAAATGTTGCAAACTGCCTATTTTGCAACGCAACATAACTGTCAAATGTTGTGCATTTGGCAGATCTGGTTTTCGACCCCCCTGCCAGCAAAGCAACAATCGGCAGGAGGAAGCCAGATGAACGCTCTCTATTCCGAGCCCGAGCACCGGGGCTACTACATCGAGGAACTGAAGGTCGGCATGACCGCCTTCTTCAGCCGCGCCATCACCGACGCCGATGTGATCAGCTTTTCCGAGCTCTCGGGCGACACGAACCCGGTTCACCTGGATGAGGCATACGCCGCGACGACGCCGTTCAACGGGCGGATCGTCCATGGCTTCCTCTCGGCCAGCCTGATCTCGGCCGCGATCGCGCTGCAACTGCCCGGCCCCGGGTCGATCTATCTCAGCCAGAATCTGTCGTTCAAGGCGCCGGTCCGCATCGGCGACATGGTCGAGGCGCGGGTGACGGTTCAGGAAGTGCTGCCCGAGCGCAGCCGGGTCGTGCTCACCACCGTCTGTTCGGTCGGCGATCTGGTCGTCATCGAGGGCGAAGCCTTGGTCAAGGCACCAAGCCGCGCCGTCTGAAAAAAGCAAAGGCCCGGCCGGATCGCTCCCGCCGGGCCTCTTTTTATCGGTGCGCGATGATATGAGAACCGAATCGGCCTCATATCTTACTCAGTCTCCAAACCGGTTAGAACTGCTTGGTAAACGACATGCCGATCGTTAGCGGCCGGGGCGTCACGTTCGAGTCCGACGCACTGTAGTAGATCCGCTGAATGACCTTGGTTTCGTTCGCCAGATTCTTGGCGAACAGCTCGAATTGCCAACTGCCGGATTCGACGCCGATGCTCGCGTTGGCAATGCCGTAGGTCGGGCGATAGTGGTCCGGATCGCTCTTGGCGAAGGTACCGCTGCTCTTGCCGTTGAAGTTATAATCGCTGCGGATATAGCCTTCGAGCGAGTCCGTGACCGAATGGTGGTATTCGCCGCTGACACCGATCGTGTAGTCCGGCGTCCCCAGCACGCGGTCGTCGACGGCCGCGCCGGTGTTCGGCGTCACCGAGATCAGGCGATCGTGGGTATAGGCGCCGTTCAGCCCGAGCGTGACGTCCGGCGTCACCTTGTAGTGCAGCTCCAATTCGGCCCCGTAGTTGCGCGCGGTACCGGCATTCTTCACGAAATCGAAGCCGCATCCGGGCAGCGAGACCGTCTGCTGGATATTCTTCCATTCGATATCGAAGGCAGCGAGGGTGACCGTCATCCGATTGTTCAACAACCGGTTCTTGGTGCCGACCTCGTAATTCCAGAGCGAGTCTGAATTGTACGAATCCGGGGCGGAAGAAACGCCGAGGCCCGAGAGATCGGCAGCGCAGATCGAACTCGGCACCGGCCGGTTGGGGCCGCCGAGTCGGAAGCCCTTGGTCGCATTGGCATAGATCGATGAATCGTCGGTGATGTCGTAGTTGAGCGCGAACTTGGGTGTCGCCGCGTAGGCGCGCGACAGTTTGCTGACCGGCGACGGGTCGCCGAGGTCGAAGAAATCGCCGCCGTAGCGGTTGAGCGACTCGCGCGCGTAGAGATAGCGCAGACCCGCCGTGGCCTTGAGATTCGACAGGATGGCGTAATTCGCTTCGCCGAACACGGCATATTGCCGTTCGTCATAGTGACGGACGCTGTGGTAGACGGCGTCGTTCGGGAACGGCGCCCCGAAGAAGGCGTCCGGCGTCTGGCCGTAGAGCTTCTCGAACAGGCTGGTGAAGCCGGTCACGTGTTCATAGTCCGACGTCGTCAGATGCTGGTCGGAATAGTAGAAGCCCGCGACCCACGCGAACGGCAACCCGGTCTCCTGCATCGATTTCGACGCCAGCCGCAATTCCTGCGAGATCTGGTTGGTCATCATCCGATAGTTGATCGGCGATGCGAGGTTGGAGAGATCCGTGCTGAACGGCGCCGGCGAGATCGACGCCAGGTAGGAGCTGTTCTGGAACGTGCCGTCGACCTGGATATCGCTCTTGCGCCAATAGAGGCCCGAGACGGAGGTGAAATCGGCCCAGCCGAGATCCTTCGTGATGACGAGAGTCGGTACCGCGATCTGCTCGTGATCGGGTTCCGGCAGCTGCTTGATCGATTCGAACCGGCCGGCGTTGGGATAATAGATCGATTGATCGTCCTGCCGGCTGTTCTGATAGAACATGGACGGCGTCACGGTCCAACCGTCACCCAACAGCCACTTGCTCGAGACCCGGATGACACCGGTGCCGGTGCCGCCGGCGCCGGTGGCGAGCACGTTGCCGTTGAGGCCCAGGCGCTTCAGATAGCCCGCATCCTCGCTGTAACCGGCGGACAGACGGAGCGCCAAGATGCCCGCCATCAGCGGAACATTGACCACGCCCTCCTCGTCATAGCTGAGCCCGCCGCGATCGGTCCCCGCCAGTTCCGAATGGAAGCTGCCCTCGAATTCATCGAGCTTGGGCTGGTTGCTGATGAAGCGGATCGTGCCACCCTCGGACCCGGCGCCGTAGAGCGTGCCCTGAGGACCGCGCAGCACTTCGATCCGATCGATGTCGAGCAGCTTCGGTTGCGCGGCACCGGTGAGGCCGGCGACGGAGCGGACCGACAGCGAGATGTCGTCGAGATAGAGGCCGACCGTGGCCGCGCCGGCGATGGAACTGACGCCCCGCAGCTCGATATTGCCGAGGCCGCCGGCGCCGCCGCTGGTAAAGGCGAGGCCCGGGACCGCCTGCGCGAGATCTGCATAGTCGACGACATGCTGATCTTGGAGCTGCGTCCCGGTCAGCACGGAGATGTTCTGCGGCACCGCTCGGACATTCTCCGTCCGCTTGGTCGCGGTGACGGTGATCTCTTCGATCTGGCCGGAATTCCTGGCACTTGTCGGGTCGGTGGCCGGCGCGGTCTGCGCGTCGGCCGTGTTGATGGATCCGGCCGCGAGCGCGGCCATAGCGCCTACCCAAATGGCATGATGCCCCATAGCGTGCAAACCTCTCCCGAGCGGCTCTTGAGGCCGCTTTCAACGTCGCCGACGAACGGCTGGTGCGACAAAGCACCGCAAAGCCCATGCCAGCGTCGGTTGAAAGGAATATTGCGCGATGGTTGAGAGTCTATGCGCCCCGGCGCATGTCGCAATGGAGGATGTCATCCTCCAGATAATCGGCCGAACAGCGCACGAAGCCGAAGCTCGCGTAGAAACGTTCGAGATGCGCCTGGGCCGCCAGCTCGACCGGCACGGCGCCCCACCGGGCCGCGATCTCGTCGAGCGCCGCCGCCATCAGCCGCCGGCCGAGACCGGTCGAGCGGCATGCGGGCGCCACCACGACCCGGCCGATCTTCGCCGCAGCTTCCAGCCCCGCCGGCGGAAAGACGCGCAGATAGCCTCCGAGCGTCTCACCGGCGAATGCCAGCAGATGCCGGGCATCCGGGTCCTTGCCGTCGATGTCGCCGAACACGCAATTCTGCTCGACCACGAACACATCGGCGCGCAGGCGCAACAGCGCGTAGAGCTCGCTGACAGCGAGCGCGTCGAACGCGCGCCACAGCAGACGCTCGGTCATGCCGGCACGAACTCGAGCGCGGCACCCGTCGCCGTGAAGCCCGGCACCAGCACGGCATACCCGCGCCGCTGTTCGAACTCGATCTGACCGAAGGTCAGATGGTCGATGGTCCGTTCCAGGTCGGCCGACCCGAGCGTCATCAGCACGATGCGCGGGTCGGCCAGGTCGCCGTCGGGCAGTTCCAGCTCCGGATGCAGTGCCTCCAGATCCCAGCGATTGGCGAACAGGATGGTGTGGCGTCCGGCGTGGATCGTGACGATATCGTCGGTCCGGTTGACCGACTGCGGCCCGAACAGGCGTTCATAGGCCGGTATCAATGCCACCGGGTCCTCGGCGGCGATGGTGATGCCCTTGAGGCCGACGGCGCCGTTGGCATGGATCAGCCATTCCGGCCGGCGCAGCAGATCGGGCGTCAGGTGCTGGGTCACGAAGCTGGACACGCCGGGCGCCGCGTCGGGCGGCAGGAACACCAGCTTGAAGCGCGGCAGCACCGTGCCCTCGGGCAGCTCCAGCTGGCGCGCCAGGTCTTTGGGATCGCTGGGGGCGAGGCCGGCGGCGCCCAGCGATCTGGCGGTCGCGGCCACATCGGCGCTGGCATAGGCGAAGCCCATCAGCCCCTCGCCTTGGCGGGCCAGAAACCGGTCGAGCCCGTTCACGAACTGCGTCGGGTCGAGAATGCCCAGGAGCTCGATATAGTCGCGCTCGAACATCACGCAGTAATTGGCCGTGCCCCAGCCGATATGGCGGCCGCGCGGGCTGAGCGTGAATCCCAACCGGGTCCAGGCCATCGCCGCCTGATCCAGATCCTCCACGCCGACGAGCGTGTGATCGATGCCGAGGATGCCGTGCGCCATTCGTCTGCTATCCGTTGATTGAAGCCGTTCTCAACCATCATTCGCGCGAAAGCGGGAATGACGAACCAACTCGTTAAGCCGGCAATTCCGGCTGCTTGCCGTAGCTGCGGAATTTCTCCAGCACGACCGCCATTTCCGTCGCGTCCAGGATGACCGGCCGGCCGATCTGACGGGCGCGCCAATACATTTCGGCCAGGGTCTCGACCTCGACCGCCAGCTTGTGCGCCGACGCGAAATCGGTGCCGAGCGCGATCAGCCCGTGGTTGGCGAGCAGGCAGGCCTTGCGGCCATCGAGCGCTGCGACCGCGTGATGGGACAGTTCCTCGGTGCCGAAGGTGGCATAGGGCGCGCAGCGGATGTCGGCACCGCCGGCGACCGCGACCATGTAATGGAAGGCCGGAATGCCCTCGCGCAGGCAGGCAAGGCTGGTGGCGAACGGCGAATGCGCATGGAGCACGACCGCCAGATCGTTGCGCCGGGCCAGGATCTCGCGATGGAAATGCCATTCCGACGAAGGCAGGCGCCGTCCCGTGGCTTGGCCCGCGAAATCGACGAACACGATGTCGTCCGGTTCCAGCCGGTCGTAATCCATGCCGGACGGCGTCACCAGAAAGCCGCCGGTGACCCGGTGGCTGAGGTTGCCCGAGGTGTTGCGCGTCAGGCCCGCACTGGTGAGCTTGCGCGCATGCTGGATCAGCGCCTGACGAAGCTCAAGCGTATCCTCAAGCACCGCGGCGCTCCGGGAACAGGCCGAGCAAGCCCTCGCGCGACGCCGGCGCCACGCCGCGCTCGGTGATCAGCGCCGTCACCAGACGGGCCGGCGTGACGTCGAAGGCATAATTGGCGACCGGGCTCGTCTCCGGCGTCACGCGCACGGTCGCGATCGTCCCGTCGGCGAGACGGCCCGGCACGAGCGATACCTCGCTCCCGTCGCGCTGCTCGATCGGGATTTCCTTCACGCCATCATCCAGCGTCCAATCGATCGTCGGCGAGGGGAGCGCCACATAGAACGGCACGCCATTATCATGGGCGGCCAGCGCCTTCAGATAGGTGCCGATCTTGTTGGCGACATCGCCCGACGCGGTCGTGCGGTCGGTGCCGACGATGCAGAGATCGACCAGGCCGTGCTGCATCAGATGGCCGCCGACATTGTCGACGATCACGGTATGGGGCACGCCGTGCCGGCCCAGCTCCCAGGCGGTCAGACCGGCGCCCTGGTTGCGCGGTCGCGTCTCGTCGACCCAGACATGGACCGGAATGCCGGCGTCATGGGCGGCATAGATCGGTGCCGTGGCGGTGCCGATGTCGACGGTCGCGAGCCAGCCGGCATTGCAATGGGTCAGGATATTGACGACCCGGTCGCCCTTGCGCGCCCGTTTGACCAGATCGAGGCCATGACGACCGATCGCGGCATTGATCCCGACATCCTCGTCGGCGATCAGGGCCGCGAAGGCCCAGGCGGCGGCGGCGCGGTCGGCGGGCTGAAGCTCGGCCAGATGCCGGCGCGCCCGGTCGAGCGCCCAGCGCAGGTTGATCGCGGTCGGGCGGGTCCGGGCCAGCACGGCGACGGCATGGGCGAGCGACGCATCGGACGGGTCCGACGACAGCGCCAAAGCCACGCCATAGGCAGCCGTGGCCCCGATCAGCGGCGCGCCCCGCACCAGCATGGCGCGGATCGCGTGGGCCGCCTCCTCGAGGCTGGTCAGCTCCAGCGTGACGAACTCGTGCGGCAGGCGGGTTTGATCGATGATGCCGACGCGGCCGTCCGCGACCGGCCAGATGGTCCGCATGGGGGTGCCGTCGACACGCATGATCCCGTCCCTATCGGTTCAGCACGCGGCCGGCGACCGCGTCGAGCTTGGCCAGCACGGCCGGATCGCGCGCGTCGGGCGCGGTCATGAGCGCGTGCTCCAGCGCGGTCTGGCAGCCGGCATGGCACGGGCCTTCGTGACCGCCCAGACGGGGCAGCACCGATTTCACCAGGCTCTTCGCCTTTTCGGCATTGCCCAGGAGCACGCGGACGACCATCTCGACCGAGACATCGTCATGACCCTGATGCCAGCAATCGTAATCGGTCACCATGGCGACGCTGGCATAGCAGATCTCGGCCTCGCGGGCCAATTTCGCCTCGGGCATGTTGGTCATGCCGATGACCGCGCAGCCCCAGCTGCGGTAGAGCTCGCTCTCGGCCAGGCTGGAGAATTGCGGGCCTTCCATGACCATGTAGGTGCCGCCGCGCAGCATATCGATGCCCAGCCCGTCGCTGGCGCCGATCAGCGCATCGCCCAGGCGCGAGCAGACGGGGCGTGCCACCGAGACATGGCCGACGCAGCCGGTGCCGAAAAAGCTCTTCTCGCGCGCGAAGGTGCGGTCGATGAACTGATCGACGATCACGAAGGTGCCGGGCGCATAGCGCTCCTGCAGCCCACCGACCGCCGACAGGCTGAGGATGTCGGTGACACCCGAGCGCTTCAACGCGTCGATATTGGCCCGGTAGTTGATCTCGGTCGGCGAGATGCGATGGCCGCGGCCATGGCGCGGCAGGAACACCACATCGACGCCGGCCAGACGACCGAAGCACAGCTCATCCGAGGGAGTGCCGAACGGGCTTTCGACCTTGCGCCATTCCACATCGCTCAGCCCATCGATCTGATAGAGGCCGCTGCCCCCGATAATGCCAATCCGCGGCCGCGCCATGCTGTCTTCCTTCGTTCGAATTCTTGGGTATGAGGTCGGCCGGATATTAGCCATCAAATCCGGCGCGGTCGCCTGGAAAAGGCTCCGGGGACAGGGCTCCGCCGGAACCCGGCACCCGGCGGAGGGATTGTCTTTCCAGCGTTGCAGACATCGAGGAGGACCAAGATGAAAGCCCAAATTCTCGCGATCGCCGGCGCCATGGCCCTGTCGGGCGCGGCCTTGGCCCAGACCGGCAGCCCCAGTTCCACCGCGCCGACCGCATCGTCTCCGGGCATGAGCCAGAGCGGATCCAGCATGACGCCCGGCATGAGTTCCAGCGGCGCGACCGGGTCGACCGCGCCGAGCAGCCCGAACGGGCCCCCGGACAGCAGCGACAAGGCCAAGAGCGGAGCACCGAACGGCACCAGCCTGCCCTATATCGTGCCCGCCCGCCCGCAAGCGCCCAGCGGCGACGACGGCGGCACGGCGGGCAAGACCAACCCGGACTGACCGTCGGCGCAAAAGAAAAGGCCGCTCCCCTCCCAGGGAACGGCCTGTTTTGGATAAGACCGGAGCTTAGTGAATGTTGGCCCAGATCTTCCGCTTGGCGTAGTAGAGCGCGCCGGTCAGCACGATCAGGAACAGCATGACGCGCACGCCGAGGCGTTTGCGGGCATCCTGTTCCGGCTCGGCCGCCCAGGCGAGGAAGGTCGCGATATCGTGCGCCTCGCTCTTGAGGTCGTTCGGCGCCCCGTCCGCAAACGTCACCGCCCCGTCGGTCAACGGCTGCGGCATGCCGATCTTCTGGCCGCCGGCGGCGAAGTAGGCGTTGTAATACTGGCCATCGGCCAGCTTCACATCGGCCGGCGCTTCCTTGTAGCCCTGCATCAGCGAATAGACGTAGTTCACGCCGCCCTCACGGGCCTTCACGATCAAGGCCAGATCCGGCGGATAGGCGCCGTTATTGGCCGCGCGTGCCGCCTTTTCGTTCGGGAACGGGCGAATGAACCTGTCCGACGGCTTGGCAGGCCGCTGGACCGCCGCACCGTCGTCGTTCGTATCGGCGACCTGGAACGCTGCCGCGAAGTTCGTGACCTGCGCTTCGCTGTAACCGAGCCCACCGATGTTGCGGTAGCTCATTTCGTAGAGGCCGTGGCAGTTGGAACAGACCTCCTTGTAGATCTGCAAGCCGCGCTGGGCCGATGCTTTGTCGATGGTGCCGAAGATGCCGCTGAACGACCAGTCGCCCTTGAGCAACTCGGGTTCGGCCGCCGCTTCCTGCGCGTGAGCGACAGGGGCGACGAGCGGCAGGGTGACGGCGGCTGTGACAGCGATCGCCGCGCCGAGAAGGAACCGACGGATCATTAAGGCTTCTCCATCCGGGCGCCGGCAGCAACGGTGCTGGCGCCACCCTTCAGAACCGCCTGGGCAATGCTCGTGGGCAGCGGCAGCGGCCGCTCGAGCTTGCCGAGGATCGGCAGGATGATGATGAAATGCAGGAAGTACCAGGCGGTCGACAGACGACCGATCAGCACCCACCAGCCTTCCGGCTTATGCGCGCCGACCACGCCCAGGACGACGGCGTCGATCAGCAGCAGCCAGAAGAACACGCGGAAGACAGGGCGGAACTTGCCGCTGCGGACCGGCGAGGTGTCGAGCCAGGGCAGCACGAACAGCACGGCGATCGCACCGAACATGGCGAGCACGCCGGCGAGCTTGTCCGGCAGCGAGCGCAGGATCGCGTAGAACGGCAGGAAGTACCATTCGGGCTCGATCGAGGCCGGCGTCGCCATCGGGTTCGCCGGGATATAATTGTCCGGCGAGCCGAAGAAGTTCGGATCGAAGAAGATGATCGCACAGTAGATCAGCAGGAACACCGCCAGGCCGAACGCATCCTTGACCGTGTAGTACGGATGGAACGGGATCCAGTCCTGCGGACCCTTCTTGTCGATGCCGAGCGGGTTGTTCGACCCGTGCTGATGCAGCGCCACCAGATGCAGGCCCACGACCGCGCAGATCACGAACGGCAGCAGGTAATGCAGCGAGAAGAACCGGTTGAGCGTCGGATTATCGACCGCGAAACCGCCCCACAGCCAGGTGACGATATGCTCGCCTACGATCGGGAAGGCCGAGAACAGGTTGGTGATGACGGTGGCGCCCCAGAACGACATCTGGCCCCAGGGCAGCGTATAGCCCATGAACGCGGTCGCCATCATCAGCAGGAAGATGACGACGCCGAACATCCACAACAGCTCGCGCGGCTTCTTGTACGAGCCGTAATAGAGACCGCGGAACATGTGGATGTAGACGGCGATGA
>JAQGIC010000068.1 GCA_028288725.1 Rhodospirillales bacterium | reverse complement strand
GGCTTGACCCGGCCATCCACGTGGTTGGGCAAGCCGATTTCACGGCCAAACAGGGCTCCGGCGGAGGGGCGTGGATGCCCGGGTCAAGCCCGGGCATGACGGAGTGTTAGGGTAACCTGCTGATTTCCAAAGACGAAAACAGATATGTACATAGCCTAGCGCGCAGGCGGGAATCCAGGATTGCCGGAGCGATCTTGTGGTTTCTCTGGATTCCCGCTTTCGCGGGAATGACGAAGAAGGGGGAAAATCTCCCCCTCATCACCGCTCGGTTTTCAAGCCGCCGCGCGCTGTTCGACGTAAGCGACCAGGTCCTCGATCGTCACCACCGGCATGGCATGGAGCCGGGCGAACTCCATGAGTTCGGGCAGGCGCGCCATGGTGCCGTCCTCGTTCATCACCTCGCACAGCACGCCGGCCGGCTTGGCGCCCGCCAGGCGCATCAGCTCGATCGTGCCTTCGGTATGGCCACGCCGGCCAAGCACGCCGGCCGGATGGGCACGCAACGGGAAGACATGGCCCGGTCGCGCCAGATCCGACGGCTGGCAGTCGTCGGCGACGGCGGTGCGGATCGTGGTCACCCGGTCGGCGGCCGAGACGCCGGTCGTCACGCCCACCTTCGCCTCGATCGAGACGGTGAAAGGCGTGCCGTAGCGCCCGGTATTCTGGGTCACCATCGGCGGCAGGTCGAGCACACGCGTCCGTTCCTCGGTCAGCACGAGGCAGACGATGCCCGAACCGGCCCGGATCAAGAGGTTCATCTGTTGGGGAGAGATCGTCTCGGCGGCATAGATGATGTCGCCTTCGTTCTCGCGATCCTCGTCATCGACGACGATCACGCCGCCGCCGGCCCGGATCTGGGCCACGGCCCGCTCGACCCGTAGTTCCGCCGTTCCGAAATCGGCGAGGGTCAGCGCGGTCTTGTCATTCTGATTCATGTCACTCACTCCACCAACGGGGCGAGCCTGAATCAGGGCGCGACAAAGAGTTACCATGGCCGCCCACAGACGCGGACAAACCATGGGCGTAGGCTTCCAACCGCGCGGGCCGTTCCCGACGCGAAAGGTCGCCAACTCGTCCTCTTCCATCCGGACTGTACCGTCGGCCCCGGCATCTCACCGGGTCTGCTGACCCCCGAAACCCCAAGGCGACCCCTGCGGTCTCGAAGCGCTCGCGGGCTCCCGTCCTCTCATCGAAGACGGCTACCGCCGGTCGGGAATTGCACCCTGCCCTGAGAACAAGCATCTACATGATCCCAAAGGATCATCTAAGAGATGGGACGGTCGGCATCGCGCGTCAAGGCTTCTCGATCCTGGTTCCGCGTGCGACCAGCGGAAAGAACAGACCGTAGGGCAGCAGCCGGATCAGCTTCAGGATCAGCGCGAAGCGGCGCGGGAAGGTGATTTCGAACCGCTTGGCCGCCAGGCCGTCGACGATGCGCTTGGCCGCCTCTTCCGCGCTGATCAGGAACGGCATCGGGAATTCGTTCTTGTCGGTGAGCGGCGTCCTGACGAAGCCCGGATTGATCACGCTCAAGGCGATGCCATAGCGGTCGCAATCGAACTTCAGCGATTGGGCCAGGCTGATCAGCGCCGATTTCGTGGCGCTATAGGCCGCCGCCGTCGGCATGCCGAAATAGCCGGCAACGGAGGACACGATGGCGATCTGCCCGCCGCGCCGCCGGGTCATGGCCGGCAGGACCGCCCCAAGGCAATAGACCACGCCCATCAGATTGACCTCGACCAGCTTGCGGAAGGCCCTGGTCTCGAACGGCTCGAGCCTGACCGGCAAATGCGTGCCGGCCGAGAAGATCGCCAAATCGATCTGGCCCAGCGCCTGCTCGATCGCGGCATGGGTCGCCAGCGTCGCGGGCTCGTCGGTCACATCCAGCGGAAAGGCATGGATCCGCCCGGCGCTGCCCGCCGCCATGGTCGCGAGCGCGGTCGCGTCGCGCGCGCTGGCGGCGACGGTCCAGCCGTCCCGCGCATAGGCCAGGGCCGTGGCATGGCCGATGCCGGTGCTGGCCCCGGTAATCCACACAAGACGCGCCATATCTTCGCTTTCCATCGATGTTCTTCGCAGGATCAAGCTATACCGAGCCGGCCGTGCGACCAGCGCGTTTTCCGGTTTGGATCACTTGATCCAAACTGTTCGAACAGCTTTATTCGAACGACGAGAATTCGCGCCGGATCAATAACGCCTGAGCGAGATCCGGTTACGCGTAATCGGATCTCTATCCAGGAGGTTCCGTTGACCCCCGGGCGGCGCATGCCTATTTTAGCCGGGGGCCGATTGCCCGCGAAGGAGTGCCATGCGCGAGACCGACCGCCTGCCATCGAAGGCACGGCGCCGCTTCCTGAGTTCGACCGCGCTCGGCGGGCTGGGCCTGCTGGTCGGTGCCCCGATGGCGCAAGCCTTGACCCAGCAGCCGATGAACGCCGCGACCCACAAGCTCTATGCCGACCGGTGCCGCCTGGCGAATGACGGCTATCATGATGAATTGGCCATCGAGGAGCGGACGCGCCTAGCGGCGACGCTGAGTCCGGCCGAGATCGATGCGGCGTTGGCCGCGCTGCGCTGTCCGATCTGCGGCTGCCCGGTCGTAGCATCGGCGACGCCGCCGGCGAAGGCTGGCTGAGCCATGTTCGAGCCGAAGAGCCACAATCACGCCCATTGCATCGAAGACGCGATCGACCGCGCCGTGATCGTGTGCGGCACCCGCGGCGCGCGCCTGACCGACATCCGCCGCCACGTGCTGGAACTGATCTGGAAGCGGCACGAGCCGATCGGGGCCTATGATCTGCTGGACGAGCTGCGCGCGACCCACCGCCGCGCGGCACCGCCGACGGTCTATCGCGCGCTCGATTTCCTGATGGAGCATGGGTTGGTCCATCGCATCGAATCCTTGAACGCCTATGTCGGCTGCCCCCATCCGGAGCAGGCGCACAGCGGACAATTCCTGATTTGCCGCAACTGCGGCTCGATCGGCGAGCTGGACGATCCCGAAATCGCCGATTCGGTCAGCGAACGCGCCGCCCGGCTGGGCTTCCGGGCCGAGCGCCAGACGATCGAGGTGCGCGGGCTGTGCGCCGATTGCGGCCGGATCGGCGCCGACGCCGTCAGGGTCGTGCAATGACCGAGCGTCTGCCGGTCACCGTGCTGACCGGTTTCCTCGGCAGCGGCAAGACCACGCTGCTCTCCCAATTGCTGCGGCGGCCGGAGATGAAGAACACGGCCGTCATCATCAACGAGTTCGGCGAGGTCGGGCTCGACCATGAGCTGATCCGGACCGGCGACGAGACGGTGGCGCTGTTGGAAAGCGGCTGCGTCTGCTGCACGCTCCGGAGCGATCTGGCCGACACTCTGAAGGAACTGTTCCTGAAGCGGGTCAAAGGCCAGATCCCCGAGTTCGACCGGGTCATCGTCGAGACCACCGGCCTGGCCGATCCGGCCCCCCTGCTCCACACGCTGATCGTCGAGCCGATGACGGCGGCGCGCTATCGGCTGGAAGGCGTCGTCACCACGATCGACGCGGTCAATGCCGATGCCGAGATGGACGTCCATCGCGAGGCGGTGAAGCAGGCGGCGGTCGCCGACCGGATCGTGCTGACCAAGACCGACATCGCGAGCCCCGAGATGGTCGAGCGGGTGCGCGCGCGTCTGAAGGAGATCAATCCGGCGGCCGTGCCGATCGAAGCCAGCCACGGCGCGGTCGACCCGGACCAGCTGTTCGGCATGGCGCTCGACGCGCGCGGCGACCGGCTTGAGGCCTGGCTGGCCGCCGATGCCTATGCCGCCCACAATGACCGTCATCACGATCACCACCATCATGACCACGACCATGATCACCACCACCATCACGACGGCATCGAGAGCTTTTGCCTGGCCTATGCCGAGCCGCTCGACTGGGACGCCGTCGCCGAGGCGCTCGACCGCCTGGTCTCGATCTCGGGCGAGAAGATCCTGCGGGTGAAGGGCATCCTCGACATTGCCGGCAACGACAAGCCCGTCGTGGTCCATGGCGTCCAGCACCTGTTCCATCCGCCGGGCCAACTCGCCGGCTGGCCGGCGGATGCGCCGCGCAACAGCCGACTGGTGTTCATCACCCATGGCCTGAAGCGCGAGGTCGTGCAGCGCAGTCTCGACATGTTCCTGGATCGGGCGCGGCTGTAGGCCTGTCCGCCCCCAGCGTCACCGCGCCTATCCGAAATCGCCGTGGCGCTGCGTCAGTTCTTGAGAGGGCGGTTCAATTCCGTGCGCCAACCCGCTGGATCAGGCGTCGATTGCGGACCGACTGAATAGAGCTCCCATAAGTTGGTGGCCGGTTCATGCCCGTTGGCCTTGATCCACCTGCCGAACTCACCCCATGCCGCTGGCAGGCCTTCGTAGGGGCCGCTGTAAACGCTACGTGCCACCTTTGCCGCCGGCAGCTCGCCTGGCTTTACGCGTCCGGTTGCTTTCACCGGTGCAGAGACCTTCACGCCCAATTCAAAGTCGAATAAATCCGGACTCATCGTCAAATGATGCGCGAAGACCGCGTCTATGGGCCGAACGCCTTGTGCGGCAAGGGCCGCCATCAATTCGCCAACAGCGGGGCCGAATACCCTCATCATCTCGTTTCGCGGAACAGTGAGATGAATAACAGCGGCCACCTGAGCTGAGGCCTGGATGATCCGTGGTGTTGCAAGCATCGTTTTTACTCCATTATGGGGAGTGTACGCGGACTAACGGATCAGGCCATGGCCTCCAGCCGGGCGAAGCTTGCTTCCATGCCCTGCTCGATACCGGTCGCGAGCAGGGCAGCCCGTGACGCAGCATCGGGCAGCGTCATGCGCATAGTCATCAACGTGCCTCGGCCGTCTTTCTCAAACGTCGTCACGATGTGATTGTCAGGAGTCGGGTCCGGCAGATGCATGCGCTCGACATGAACGATTCTGCTGAACGGGGTCAGCTCCACGAACTCGCCGGTTATGTGGAATCCCATGCCATTGCCGTTCAACCACTCGTAACGAAATTTGCCGCCCGGCCGCAGATCGTTTACGCAAACGGGCATCGACCAGCCATCGGGGCCAAGCATCCATTTCTGGATAAGCGCCGGCTCGGTATGTGCGCGAAAAACAGCCTCCGGCGAGGCCGCGAAGCGGCGTGTGACGACGATATGTCGGTCGCCTTCGGCTTTCAGCGTCAGTTTGCTCATCATCGTGCTCGTTGCTTCTGGGGTTACATTCCGGCCAACACCTGGTCGAGCCGGTCGTAATTCTTGGTTAGCGCCTGACGCAGCACTTCGAGCCACTGGTCGATCTCAGTGATGGCCGAGGGTGCGAGCCGGCAGGGCCGCTTGGTGCCTTCAGCGCGACGTATAATTAGCCCTGCAACCTCAAGCACCTTGAGGTGCCGGGAAATGGCCGGCTGGGTCATCTCGAACGGCTCCGCAAGCTCCATAACCGTAGCCTCACCCAACGCGAGGCGAGCCAGAATGGCCCTACGGGTCGGATCGGCCATCGCTGAGAAGGTAGCATCGAGGTTCGACATAATGCATCTTTCGTTATATAACGAAACATTTATATAATGGAAGCGCCATGTCAAGCCTTGCCCTCACATGAGGCGTTTGGCTGCGCGCTTACTCGCAATGTGAACGACCGAACTGCGCTCCATCGCGCTCCACCACACTTCGGAACGTTGTTGTCGGTCCGGGACTAATCCGGCATCGGCCCGACGTAGCGCGCCCGCGGGCGGATCAGGCGGTTCTGGCCCGCCTGCTCCAGCGCATGGGCAAGCCAGCCGGTGGTGCGTCCGATGGCGAAGAGCGCTCCCGCCGCCCCCGCAGGCAGGCGCAACTGCCGCGACAGGGCGACCAACCCGACATCGAGCGTCGGCAATTGACCGGTCAAATCGGCCACGGCGCGAACGAGGCCGGCGGTCAGTTCGTCCGGTTCGGCCAGCGCCAGCAGTGCCGCCCCGCGCGGATCGCCCGCGGGATAGAGCGGATGGTCGAAGCCTGGGACGGTCTCGCCGCGGGAAACCCGGCCGGCGATCAGATGTTCGGGATCGCCGTCCCGTTCCAGTTCCGTGAAAAGCGCTTCGACGCGCCCGGTCATGCCACCATGGCGCGGGCCGGACAGGGCCGCGAGCCCGCCCAGCAGGGCCGCCGGCAGCGCCGCCCCGGTCGAAGCGATGCAGCGCACCGTGAAGGTCGACGCGTTCAATTCGTGATCGGCCGACAGCACCAGGGCCGCGCGCAGCCTATCGGCGCCCTCGGCGTCCAAGCCCCAGGCCCGGGCCAGCATGCGGTGGACCGGCAGCGCCGACGGCGCCTGCCCCAGAGCCGCGGCCGCGATCAGCCGCACCAGTGCCGCCGCCTCCGGCCATAGCCGCGTCGCCGTCCGCCGCCAGGACGGCAGCGCCGGCGGCACCAGCGCCAGCAGGGCCTGCGCCCGATCGATCGGTGTCAAACCGGTCAGCAGCGGCAGGACCGGTCCCCAGGTCGACGGTACCGGCGGCGGCGGCGCGTCGAACGGATCGAGCGGGCCGCAGTCCCACAGCAACCGCGCCGTCGCCTCGATCGTCGCGGCCCGCGCCAGCACGGTCGCGTCCTGGCCGCGATAGGACAGCCGGCCCTCGGCGATGAGCGAGACGCCGGACTCGAGCACCGGCAACCCCCAGTCGAGCGTCGCCGCCGCCACCTTCTCCGGGCGGCGTCCGCGCGCCTTGCGCTGGCGCAGGTCCTCGATGTCGGACCGGCGATAGAGCCGACGGCGCGGGTCGGTCGGATCGGGCTCCGCCCGGATCCGGCCGCGGCTGACATAGGCATAGAGCGTCGCCCGCCCGACCCCGAGCAAAGCCACCGCATCCGCCGCATCGATCAGGTCACGGGTCATTGAACCACATACATTGATATGATGAATCAATATTGACGATACTAGCAGGCTGCCCGATCTGTGACGAGCAACGAATTGGGAGACTTCGCCATGTCGGTAGCATCGGATGGGTTGGAAGGCATCGTCGCGGCGGAGACCGTGCTGAGCCATGTCGACGGCGACCGCGGGCGCCTGATCTTTCGCGGCCATGACATCGGGGATCTGGCCGGCCGAACCAGCCAGGAAGCCGTCGCCGCCCTTCTGTGGAGCGGCTTTGTCGCGGCGGAGCCGACGGCGATCGCCGGCGCGCTGGGGACGGCACGCGGTGTCGCCTTGGAGATCGCGCGGCCGCTGCTGCCGCTGGCGCGCGGCCTCAGCCCGGTCGAGGGCCTGCGCCTGCTGCTGGCGGCATTGCCCGATACGGCAACGACACCGCACCCTGTGCTGGCGACCGCCGCCATGCCGGTGTTCGTCGCGGCGCTGCAACGCGATCGCCTGGGTCATCCGCCGATCCTGCCCGATCCAACCCTGTCCCAGGCGGCGGATTTCCTGCGCATGCTGCGCGGCGCGCCAGCGGAGACGGCGCATGTCGCAGCGCTGGAAACCTATCTGGTGACGGTCGCCGACCATGGGCTGAATGCCTCGACCTTCACCGCCCGCGTGGTCGCATCGACCCGGGCCGGGGTGTTCTCGTCGGTCGTGGCGGCCCTCTGTGCGCTGAAGGGGCCGCTGCACGGCGGCGCGCCCGGGCCGGTGCTGGACATGCTCGACGCGATCGGCACCGACGACCGGATCGAGCCCTGGCTGGAACAGGCGATCGGCCGGGGCGACCGGTTGATGGGCTTCGGTCATCGGGTCTATCGGGTGCGCGACCCGCGCGCCGACGTGCTGAAGGGCGTGGCCCTGTCGCTGCGCGGCGGCGCCAACCGCATCCGCTTCGCCGAGGCGGTCGAGGCCGGCGCGCTGCGGGTGCTGGCCCGGCTCAAGCCCGGTCGCCGGCTCGATACCAACGTCGAGTTCTATACCGCCCTGGTGCTGGAGGCGCTCGCCCTGCCCCGGGATTTGTTCACGCCGATCTTCGCCGTCGGCCGCGTCGTCGGCTGGACCGCGCATATCCTGGAGCAGACCCAGGGCGGACGCATCATCCGGCCGGCGTCAGCCTATGTGGGGCCGATGCCCAAGGCGGCCGCTTGACCCAGCAGCTGCCGCATCAACGGCCCGACCGCGGCGATGACAGGCAGCGTCTCGAGATCGGCCAGACCGAACCAGCCGACCTCCGCGGCATCGTCACCGGCGACCGGCTCGCCGGTGACGTCGCGCATGGCCACGACGATCAGCGTGTAGTGATAGCGGATGCGGCCGGCGTCATCGCGATCCATCGCGTCGAGCGCCGTGATCGCCTGGCCAGCGGCGGCGGCGAGGCCGGTCTCCTCGGCCAATTCCCGCCGCGCGCCGTCGACCACCGTCTCGCCCAACTCCTGGATCCCGCCCGGAAAACCCCAGCGGCCCTTGTTCGGCTCCTTCGCTCGGCGCACCAGCAGGAAGCGGTCGCCCCGCCGGACGATCGCGAGCAGGCCGACCATCGGCAGGGGGGGATATTCGCGGCTCATGACCCCAACTTAGGGCGGCAGCGGCGGTGCCGTCAAAGGCCGGCGGTGGAAAAGGAAATTGATACGACTGTCACGCGCGCGGGGTAGCATCCAGCGAGCACGCGCCCTGGAGGCGGGCCGACCTCGCGCGGTTGGACACGACCCTCGCGGCAACGCGCGCCGACGGCAGTTTCGACCGCCCGATCCAGACGGCGCTCAAACCCTGGGCGGTGCCGCCGATATTTCCGCTCGATTCCGCCATGCCGATTGGTTGGCAATTGGATTCAGCCTGCGGTCGTATTCCGGCGGCGGCGCATCATCGACCGATCGTTTCTCGTCCAATAGATCTGCGGCCCGACAATAAAAAAACCCCCGAGGCCGTCGCCCCGGGGGTTTGAATCGGAAAGAACCGACCCGTCGATTACGACTGGGTGGCGGCCTTCTTCTTCGACTTCTTGGCGCTCTTATGAGCGGTATGCTTCTTCGCCGGCTTCTTGGTCTTCGTGGTCGCGTCCTGGGCGAACGCGACGGCCGGAACGGTGGCGGCGCCGACGAACGCCAGCAGGGACAGAGCGGTAACGAGGGCCTTCATGGAGATCTCCTGACTTTACGATAGACTGTTCTTGGGTGCGAGAATGGTCGGTGTTCCGGTGTTTGGCCGGCCCTGACGACCCACCCATTGTTCACAATAGCACTATTACCACGCTGCCAAGACTTGGCAACCACCTTTCACAAGGGATTTCCCAAATTTTGACACGGGCTATTGCGAGAAATTCTTAAAAATCCGCGAAAAATTTGACAACGACTGTCTTTACGCAAATATCGAGCGTTCAGCGCATACTAGACATCAAGTCAATGGTAGCGGAGTGCGCCGCGCTCGGAACGAAACCGGCTCGTCTGTTTGTCGTTGTACGCTTGGGCCAGAACCGAAATCAATCGGTCGCGAATCGCATATTTCATCGCGCGGCCGACCGTAGCAAGAATGCCTCACTGTGTGGCGATACCGATCCGCTGGCGTTGAGTCCGGTGCGGTGAATTCGCGCGCCAAAACCCACAAAGAGATCTTGTTGTTGAAGGGTTTCAGTGGGTTTCGGTCGGTTTCCCGCGCGACTCGCTGCCGCGACTCGGCATTGATCGGCGTTGCCGCCTCGGACGACCAGCGTCGCCGATCGGAGGACTAGCACGATGATATGAGGCCGAGCAGGCCTCATATCATCGTGCTCTAAGCCCAAATATTTAGCGTCGGCGATTCGATATG
Source organism: Rhodospirillales bacterium (assembly GCA_028288725.1). Taxonomy (GTDB): domain Bacteria; phylum Pseudomonadota; class Alphaproteobacteria; order ATCC43930; family CGMCC-115725; genus Aliidongia. The sequence goes on along the minus strand of JAQGIC010000068.1, from coordinate 29,984 downwards.
AGGGTCGCCCCGCCGGCCAGCAGCCCGGTGGCCAGCACCAGCATCAGGCTGATCGCATTGATCGCGGGCGTCGCCCCCTCGCGCATCTGGCCGTACATATAGATCGGCAGGGGCGAATCGGAGCCGACCAGCATCAGCGTGGTGTTGAAATTCTCGAACGACATCAGGAACGCGATCAGGAACGCACCGATCAGGGCGGGCTTGAGGAACGGCATCAGCACGGTGCGGAACACGCGGCCGCTGCTGGCGCCCAGATCGAGCGCCGCTTCCTCCAGGCTTTTGTCGAATTTGCGCAGGCGGGCGCCCACGATCAGCGTCGCGATCGACACGATGAACGACGCCTGTCCCAAAATCACCAGCGGCAGGCCCGGCCGCATGAAGTCGAGCTCGACATCGAGCGCATCCTCGAGACCATTCGCCATGAGGCTGGCGAAGGCCAGGATCGAGATGCCGAGGATGACGCCCGGGATGACCAGCGGCCACAGCATGGCGACCGACAGAAACGACTTGCCCCAGAACGTGCGGCGTTCGAGCAGGAAGGCGTTGGCCGTGCCGACGCCGACCGACAGGGCGGCGACCGGGATCGCGACCCAGATGCTGGTCAGTACCGCGCCCAGCATGTCCGGATCGAGCAGCACGCCGGATTTGCCGAATGGGCGGCCGATGAACCAGTCGAGCGTGAAGCCCTTCCAAGGCGGCGACGGGAACAGGCTGGCGTTGAAGGCGAACACGCCGACCACGACCAGCGGCGCGAACAGGAAGCCATAGAACAGCGCGACATAGAGCCGCCAGAGCATGAGGCGCAGACCAGTGGGATTCATGATTTCGGGTTCATGGCTGCTGCAGGCTCCGCGTCAGGCTCTGGCCGGTCAGCTTCAGCCCGAGCCAGACCAGTACCGAGGACAGGCCCAGCAGCAGGAAGCCGAAGGCGGCGCCCTGCGGCCAGTCGAACCGCGTGATGAACTGATCGTAGATCGCCTGGGTGAACCACAGGCTGTTCTTGCCGCCCAGCAGCACCGCCGTCGCGAAATTGCCGATGGTCAGCATGAACACGACGATCGAGCCGGCGACGATGCCGGGCATGGCATGGGGAATGATGATCCGGCGCATCACGGTCCAGCGGCTGCCGCCCAGATCCAAGCCCGCCTCGACCAGATTGTCGTCCAGGCTGTCGAGCGCGTTGATCAGCGGGATCAGCATGAACAGCAGCCCGCCATAGACCAGTCCCACCAGCATCGCGCCGTTGTTATAGAGCAGTTCGACTCGGCCCTGGGCCAGGCCCAGCCACTGCAGCAGGCCCGAAATCAGCCCGCTTTCGCGCAGCAGGATCATCCAGCCGAGCGTCCGCACCAGCTCGCTGACCCAGAACGGCAGCAGGCTGAGCGTGAACAGCGCCACCCGCCCCATGCCGCGCGACTGCTTGGCGATGTAGAGGGCGACCGGAAAGGCCACGACCAGCGTCGCGGCGGTCACGACCACGGCGAAAATGGCCGTCCGGGCGAAGGTCTGCCAATAGACCGGCTCTTCGAAGAAGGTCGCATAATTGGCGAAGCCGAAGCGGAATTCGTCGGACGAGACCCGCTCGCTGACCGACAGCGCGCCCATATCGATCAGCGGCGCCACGATCAGCAGGCCGAGCCAAAGCAGGGCCGGGCAGAACAGCAGGAAGGTCGACAGCCGGCCCGCGCCGCTCATGCGTCGGCCGCGAAGCAGGCACCGGCCTCGCCGGCCCAGCCGAACCAGACCGTGTCGCCCTGGGCCAGCTGCAGCATCGGCCCGCTCTGCGGCAGGGCCACGCGCACCTCGGTCCCGGTCGAGCGCTCTGCGATCAGCACGCTCGAGGCGGCCCCGTCGAACAGAAGATTGGTCAGGCTGCCCTCGAAGCGATTTTCGAGCGCGCCCAGTTCCGCCTCGGTCCGGGCGAGTTGCATCGCCTCCGGGCGCACGAACAGTTGCGCCTCGCTCCCTGCCCCATCCCAGGCGGCCACCACGGGCAGCCCCTCGGCCGTGCGCAGCAGCACCCAGCCGCCGTCGCGCTGCTCGACCTTGCCGACCCAGCGCACGCTCTGGCCGACGAAGCCCGCGACGAACGGGGTCGCCGGTCGGTAATAGAGTTCGCGCGGGCTGCCGACCTGCTCGAACCGGCCGCGCGCCATGACGGCGACCTGGTCGGACATGACCAGCGCTTCGGACTGGTCGTGGGTGATATAGGCGAAGGTCGTGCCGAATTCGCCCTGCAGCTGCTTCAGTTCGATCTTCATATGCTCGCGCAGCTTCAGATCCAGCGCGCCCAGCGGCTCGTCGAGCAGCACCAGCGCCGGCTCCAGCACCAGGCAGCGGGCGATCGCCACGCGCTGCTTCTGGCCGCCGGACAATTGGTCGACCCGCCGCTCGCCGAAGCTGGCCAGCCCGACGCGACCCAGGATGCGATCGACCTTCGGCCCGATATCCCCGTTCGCCTCGCCTCGGCATTTGAGGCCGTAGGCGACGTTCTCCGCGACATTCATCATCGGGAACAAGGCCAGGTTCTGAAACACCATATTGACCGGCCGCCGATTGGGCGCGAGGCCCAGGATCGAATTGCCGGCGACGGTGATCGAGCCGCTGTCGGGCTCGATGAAGCCGGCGATCATCCGCATCAGCGTGGTCTTGCCGCAGCCCGACGGTCCGAGGATCGAGAAGAAACTGCCTTCGGGCACATGAAAACTGACGCCGTCGACCGCGGCGGGACCGCCGAAGCTTTTGACGACGCCTTGAACGTCCAGATCTTTGCTCATGCTTGCCCTGAAAAGGGGCGCCACGGCTGGTAAGCCGTGGCGCGTCAGATCAATTGGACGCTTGCAACCGGTCGAGGACCTTGCCCTCGATCGCTTCCAGGCCGGCCGGCACGGCCGGATACCACTTGATGTTCTTGAAGTCCGCGTCCGGGAAGCTGGCGGCGAACTGCGCCTTCAGCTTCGGATCCATCTTGTCCTCAGCCCCCTGCGAGGCGGTGAAGTTGCCGGCCGAGGCCGCGACTTTGGCGGCGATGTCCGGGCGCAGGTTGAAGTTGATCCATTTGTAGGCGGCGGCGTCGTTGCGGCCCTTGGCCGGGATCGCGAAAGTGTCGACCCAGCCGAGCGCGCCCGACTTCGGTGCCACGAACTTGATATCCGGGTTTTCGCTGTTCAGCTTCCAGCCGCCCGTGTCCCATGCCATCGCCGCCACGACTTCGCCGGCCCGGATGCCGTTCAAGAGCGCGTCCTTGCCGTCCCAGTAGAATTTCACGTCCTTCTTGCAGGCCGCGAGCGTCGCGCCGACCTTTTCCATCAGCGCCTGATAGGCCTTGGCATCGCCATAGGCCGCGAACGGGTCGGCGCCCGAGGCGAAGGCGAAGGCGATCAGCGTCGGGCGCTTCAGGCGGTAGCTGACCTTGCCGGCGACGGCGTCGGTGCACAGGTCGCTATAGTTCTTCACCTGCGGGGCGAGTTTGGAATTCACCACCAGGCCGTCGGTGCCCCAGATTTCGGGCAGGCCATAGACCTTGCCGGCGACCGTCGTGTTCTTCTTGGTCGCTTCGAGCATGGATGGCTTGAATTCCGCGACCATCACCTTCGACAGGTCGAGCGGCTTGTAGATATGGAAATCCTGCTGGGGTCCGAGGATGCGGTCCTGGCTCGGCTGGGCCAGATCGAAACCGGCGCCGCCGGTCGCGCGCAGCTTGGAGATCATCTCCTCGTTGTTCGACAGCGTCACCTCGACCGTAATTCCGGTCTCTTTGGTAAAGGCGTCGATCACGTCCTTCGGCGCATAATCCGCCCAGGTCAGAAGCCGTAGCGTGTCGGCGGCTTGAGCCTGTCCGGCCGCCGTCATGGCGAGCGCGCCCAGAATGGCCCCGGTTGCCGCCTTGCCGATAAAAACCGTCATGTTGAATTCCCCCCAAAGCTAAAATGCGAAGCCATGTCGATCGCCAGGGTTAGCGGCTCTTCGTTACAGTTCGTCGGATACTGTCCCGCTGTTTTCCATCGAAACAGGGGCTTGCCCGACTGCGCGTTAACATCCTGGCAGTTTCCCAGTCGTAAAATCACTCTACCCTCAGTCGGTTCGCCGACGGAAGCTGCTAGCGATCGCCCGGGCGCGCTTGCCTCGGTCTCGTCGAAATGTAATATGAATGGCAAAATTGGCCTGACCACTTGACAGAATGGCCACTCACCAGGTCCCGGGGAGGGACGTCCATGTTCGCCGCTTTCAGCAATTTGCGCCTCTCCGCGAAGCTCGGTGCCGCAGTCGGCCTGCTGGTGGTCACCGTAGTCGCCGTGATCATTCTGTCGCTGAGCCAACTGGCCGCCCAGAACGCCCGGCTCGAAGCCCTCTCGGCCGGACCGGTCCGCCAGATGGCGCTGGCGCAGAACGCCGTGCTCAGCCTGGTCAAGACATCCCGCGCCGCCCGCGATCTGGTGATCGAACGGACCGATACGGGCAAGGCCGCGGCCATCGCGGAGATCGCCGCCGAGAAGAACAACCTGGCCGGCCTGCGCAACAGTCTCGAAGCGCTGCCGGGGGCGGCGCAATCCGCCAAGCTCAAGGATTTCCTCGACCAGGCCGACAAGTACGGCGGGATCGTCGACGAGATGAGCGGGTTGGCCAAGCTGAACTCGAAGTCGCGGGCGCTCGCCCTCTCGACCAGCAAGGGGGCCGAATCCTTCCATAAGGTCGAGGGCCAGGTTGCCGCCATGGTCGACGCCGAGACCAAGATCGCCGACAGCGAGCGCAACGTTCTGGTGCAGCGCATGATCGGCACCGGCCTGCGCCTCGTGTCCGAACTCAACCGTTTCTATGGCCTGGAGAAGGACACGATCGCGGAGATCGACGACAAGCGCCTCGATCAGCTCGAGAAGGAACTCGACGAAGTCGCCAACCGGGTCTCCGACCTACGCGACAAGAATCGCGGTTTTTCGAGCTCGCAACTGGCCCCGCCCGAAATGATGGAGCAGATGAACATCGTCGACGACGGGTTCGATCAATGGCTCGCCATCGACAAGGAGATTCGCCGCCTGACCCGCGAAAACGGCGACGGCAAGGCGCAGACGATCGCCACGACCCGCGGCAAGGCGGCGCTCGATGCGGCCGAGACCGCCGCCCGATCCTGGCTGGACGAGACCAACCAGGCCATGCAGGGCGAGGTGGCGAAGGCGCGGAGCGACTACACGACCAATCGCAATCTGCTGATGCTGCTGGCGTTCGGCGGCTCGGCCCTGGGCATGGCGCTGGCCTGGATGATCATCCGGAACGAGATCACCCGCCCGCTGGAAAACCTGCGTCAGGTCATGGCGCGGCTGGCCAGCGGCGATCTCGCCAGTGCGGTCCCCGGCCTGGCGCGGCGGGACGAGATCGGCGAAATGGCCCGCACGGTCCAGATCTTCAAGGATGGTCTGGGCGAGACCGAGAATTTGCGTCGCGAGCAGGAGCAGACCCGCCGGGACGCCGAGGCGAGCCGCCGCGCGGCGCTGATGGCGCTCGCGACCGAGTTCGAGGAAACGGTCGGCGCCGTCGTTTCCTCCGTCTCCCAATCGGCCGGTCAGATGACCCGGGCGGCCAATATGCTGACCGACCGGACCTCGCACGCCCGCGACCGGGCGATCAGCGTCGAATCCGATGCCACGCTCGCGTCCGAGCGCGTGTCGGCGGTGGCGGCCGCGACCGAGGAAATGGCCAGTTCCGTCGCCGAAATCGCCCGCCAGGTGTCGGAGGCGACGCGGGCGACCGGCAGCGCGGTCGAAGAGGCCGAGCACGGCAACACCGAAATGCGCGTGCTGGCCGAAACCGCCCAGAAGATCGGCGAGGTCGTGGCGCTGATCCATCAGATCGCCAGCCAGACCAACCTGCTGGCGCTCAATGCCACGATCGAGGCGGCCCGCGCCGGCGATGCCGGCAAGGGCTTCGCCGTGGTCGCGAGCGAAGTGAAGGCGCTGGCGCAGCAGACCGCCCAGGCGACCGACGAGATCGGCGCCCATGTCAACGCGATCCAGAGCGCCACCGGCCGGGCGGTCGCCGCCATCCGCGGCGTCGGCACCACCATCGCCAAGATCGACGAGATCACCACGACGATCGCGGCCGCGGTCGAGGAACAGGAAGCGACGACGCGCGAGATCGCCGGCAATGTCGATGGCGCCGCCCGCGGCACCGAGGCCGTGTCGACGACGATCGCCGAGGTCAGCGGTGCGGCGACCGAGGCCGGCCTGGAAGCCTCATCCGTCGCCGAAGCCGCCGCCGCCCTCGCCCGCCAGTCAAGCCAGCTTGAGAGCCAGGTCGGCGCGTTCCTGGCCCATATCCGCGCCGGCTGAGGCGGTTCCGAAGAACGCCCGCAGCGCCTCGCGCGTGCCGACCGGCACGTGCAGGCCCAGTTTGGATCGGCGCCACAGCACGTCCTCGGCCGTCAGCGCCCATTCCTGGTCGCGCAGATAGACGACCTCGGCTTGCGTCAGGCCGCCGCCGAAATCCTGGCCGAGACCGGCCAGATCCACGGCATCGCCCAGGATGCGCACGACCCGGCTGCCATAGGCGCGCGCCAGGCGTCGGGCGAGATCCGCCGGCAACCAGGGCTTCATCCGCTGCAGCCCGGCCAGGAACGCGCCGAAATCGGCGCCCGGCAGATCGCCGCCCGGCAGCGGCGCCGTCGCGGTCCAGGGCCTGGTCGGCCGCGGCAGAAACGGCTCGAGCTTTTCCAGCGCATGCTCCGCCAAGCGCCGCGACGTGGTGATCTTGCCGCCGAAAATCGACAACAGCACCGGCTGCCCTCGGGATCCTTGGACGTCGAGCACATAGTCGCGCGTGACGGCCGAGGCGTTCGCGGCGGCATCGTCATACAGCGGCCGAACGCCGGAATAGGTCCAGACCACGTCGGCCGGCGTGACCTTCTTCTTGAAATAGCGGCTGACCGTTTCGGCCAGATAGGCGGTTTCGTCCCGGTCGATGGCGACCTCGGCGGGGTCCGCCTCGTAGGGGATATCCGTCGTGCCGACCAGGGTGAACTTGCCCTCGTACGGAATGGCGAAGACGATGCGCTTGTCGGGATTCTGCAGGATATAGGCGTGGTCGCCCTCGAACAGACGCGGCACGACGATATGGCTGCCCTTGACCAGACGGGGCGATTTGCCCGCGGGATCGCCCAGCCGGCGGCGCAGCACGTCGCCGACCCAGGGTCCGGCGGCATTGACCAGGATCGGCGCCTCGATTCGGCGTCGGCTGCCATCCACCACATTCTCGATCGTCGCGACCCAATGGTCGCCGGCCTGCTCGGCGGTGACAAAGCGGGTGCGCGTCAGGATCTCCGCGCCATGCTCCGCCGCGTCGCGCGCGTTCAGCACGACGAGGCGCGCATCCTCGACCCAGCAGTCGGAATAGACGTAGCCCCGGGTGATCGAAGCCGCGAGCCCGGCCCCGCGCGGGTCTCGGGTAAGATCGACCGAATGGGAGCGGGGCAACCGCTGCCTGCCGCCCAGATGATCGTAAAGGAACAGGCCCAGCCGGATCATCCAGGCCGGCCGGAGGCCGGGGGGATGCGGCAACACGAAGCGCAGCGGCCAGATGATGTGCGGCGCCAGACCCAGCAGGCGCTCGCGCTCGATCAACGCCTCGCGCACCAGACGGAACTCGCCATATTCGAGATATCGCAGACCGCCGTGGATCAGCTTGGTGCTGGCCGACGAGGTGGCGCTGGCCAGATCCGACTGCTCGACCAGCACCACCTTAAGTCCCCGGCCAGCTGCGTCCCGTGCGATGCCGGCGCCATTGATGCCGCCGCCGATGACCAACAGATCGACCTGTTCGTTCGCGCTCATGCCAGCTTTCCCGTTCTGCGTTCCCGGTTATATTTAAGACTGCATGCGAATGTTCGCAATCGAAATTCCTATGCGCGATTCCGCGCACGACGGCATGGCAAGCAGGGCCTACCTTGCCGCGCGGCGCGGCCTCGCGAAACGCGAGGGTCATTTTGCAGCCCGCGGCCCGGACCTCGCAGGACAAATTTCGTTTTGCAAAGAGTTGGATTCATTTGGAAAATCGAATTTGGCCGGGTGATTTAGCGTGCCCCGATGGCACAAGGAAAAAACCCAGCATTTGAGCCAATTTTTCGATCGGCCGCCCCGCGGTATCGAAAAGGCCAGGCAAATGGCGCAACCATTGCAGACGTTTAGGTAAGTTTTGATGGGTTGGCAGGAATATTGGCATGTCCTTTCTGGATTTTCTGGCGAACGGCACCTGGAACGGCTACGGCGCGACCGATGACGGCAGCCCCGGCGCTCCGGGGACTGGGCAGAACATCAGCATGCAGGGGATGGATGTTAATACGACCCAGTATATCGGCACGGCGGCGAACGCCTACACCCTGGTCGTCGCGACCGATCCGAACAATTCGCTGGGCGAGGCGCTGTTCCTCGATGATGGCGTCCATGCCAACCAGAACGGCGTGATGAACCAGCCGTTCCTGGTCGGCATCAAGACGATCGACCTGACGGGCAACGGTCCGGTGCTGATCGACCTGACCTCGACCCAGTTCACCTACACACCGCTGACCATCAATGGCGCCGACGGCACCTACACGCTATTGGGCAACGGCGGCTACGACACGTTCACCATCGGCAACGGCGCGTTCGACACCGTCTATGTCACGCTCAACCACAACAACATCCACGCCGGTGACGGTATCCAGGACGCGATCTGGACCGGTGCCAACTCGTCCTACGACACGCTCGTGCTGGGCAATGGCGAGGAAGACAAGATCTACGTCACCAGCGGCAGCCACGACAAGCTGACCGCCGGCAACGGCGACTACAACGTCCTGACGGTCGACGGCACAGGCAACAGCTTCGACAAGCTGACCTCGGGCAACGGCTGGAGCGCCCATTTGACGATCGGCGACGGCACCCACAACGCGCTGACCACCGGCAACGGCAATCTCGACATTCTGACCACCGGCAACGGCGACTGGAACAACCTCACCGTCGGCGACGGCTACGGCGACACGTTGACGGCCGGCAACGGCAACAACACGACGCTGGTGGCGGGCAACGGCGACGGCGACCTCCTTACCGTCGGCGCCGGCAACGGCACCGGGGCATTCGTGGGCAACGGCAATCAAGACGTCGTCACCTTCGGCACCGGCAGCTACGACTACGTCCAGATCGGCAATGGCACCGGCGATACCGTCTCGATCGGGGCCGGCAACTGGAATACCGTCGTGATGGGGAACGGCGCCGGCGATGTGGCGACCCTCGCCGGCGGCAACGGCAACACGATCTACGGCGGCACCGGCTCGAACGCCGTCCTGACGATCGGTGCCGGCAACGGCAACACGATCATCCTCCAGAGCGTGAATTCCTCCTCGGGTGGCGGAGGCGGCGAAGACGGAGGCGGTTGCGACAATCATCAAGGGGGCCATGGCGGCTCCTCCCAGACGGCGACCAACCCGACCGGCGACATCCTGACGATCGGTGCCGGCAACTATAATTCGATCTATTCGTCCGACGGCGCCAACACGACGCTGGTGCTGGGCGCCGGCAACCACAACTACGCCCAGACCGGTAACGGCGCCGGCGATGTGGTCTATGTCGGCGACGGCAACAACAACGTGGTCCAGGGCGGCGCCGGCCACGACACCATCTATGCCGGCAATGGCGAGAACAACACGATCTACACCGGCAGCGGCGGCGCCCTCGTCTACACCGGCACGGGCAATGACAAGGTCGTCGGCGGCACGGGCAACGACACGATCGTGGTGGGATTGCACACCGAAACCACGTCCACGACCGACCCGACGCATCTGAAGACGACGGATGGCGAAGCACAGCACATCACGCTCGGCTCGGGCGGCACGGACCAGGTCGTCATCCAGGGCGGTACGACCGCCAACATGGGCACCGAAGTCATCACCGCCGGCAGCCACGGAACCGATGCGTTCTACTTCGGCGGCGTGTTCGGCGACACGGTCATCTCCGGCTTCAACGCCGCCCAGGACAAGCTGATGCTGGCGGGCGTCACGAGCGGTTCGCTCGGCTCGATGCCGGCCGATCAGTTCCAATACGTCCACTCGGCCTACAGCACCGACCATAACCAGAACGATAAGAACGACCTGCTGATCACCATCGGCGGCGGCACGTCGGGCACCCCCGCGAGCACGATCACGCTCTTGAACTTCGCCAGCCAGGATCCGTCGCACCTGTTCGCCAACAGCGCGATCAGCCCGGCGACGGCCTCCGGCCTGGCCACGCTGTCGAAGCTGTTCGACTTCAGCGCCACGGACCAGCAGGCCCTGCTGACCGGCATCGACCTGTCGCACCAGACCCACCACTTCGGCGTCTGATCGGGTCGGACAAAACAGATGGGGCGCCCCTTGCGGGGCGCCCCATTTTACGTTTGAGGGGCGCGCGCCGCTCGGTATTACCGCTCGCTCAATGCCCGGGAATAGCTCTCGCGCAGCGGCGACAGCAGATAGTCCAGCAAGGTGCGCTCACCGGTCGGGATGACGACCTGGGCCGGCATGCCGGAGATCAGCTTCACATCCTTCAGCCGGGCCAATTGCTCCGCATCGATCTCGACCTCGGCGGAATAATAGGGCTCGCCGTTGTCCCGGTCGCGCAACGCGTCGGCCGAGACCATGGTGACGGTCGCGTCGAGCAGGGGCACGACCCGTTGCCTGAACGCGGTCAGGCGCACCTTGGCCGGCAGTCCGGGCTGGATGCTGGCGACCTCGCTCGGCTTGATGCGCGTCTCGACCACCAGGCCCAGCTTGTCGGGCACGATGTCGAGGATCGCGTCGCCGGGGCGGATCACGCCGCCGTTGGTGAAGAAGCGCAGATTGACCACCGAGCCGCTGAGCGGCGCCCGGATCTCGGTGCGCTGTTCGATGTCGCTGGCCGCCCGAAGCCGCTGGGTCGTCTCGGTCAACCTGGTCTCGACATCGGTCAGCTCGGTCGCGATTTCGCTCGCGCGCTGCTTCGTCGTCTCGGCGATCTGCAGCCGGGCCTCCGAGATCGTCTGCTCGGCCCGGGCGACCTGGCCCAACTGGTCGCCCCGCGCGCCGTCGAGGCCCGCCGCTTCGCGTTTCAGCGCCAGGATATGGGTCCTGGGCTCATAGCCCTTGGCGAAGAGCTGCTGCGCCCCGTCCAGCTCCTCCCGCATGAGCGCGATCTGCTGATCCAGCGCGCGGACCTGGGCCTTGTGGCTGTCGATTTCGGAGCCGGCCTCGGCGATGCGCTGATTCAGGATGGCGACCTGCCCCTCGATCGCGGCGCGCCGGCTGGTGAAGATCGATTGCTGACCGGCCATGCTCTCGGCCGCGCGCGGATCGGCGCTCGCCATCAGATCCGGCGGAAAACCGATGGTGCCGCCCCCGTCCCGCTCGGCGATCAGGCGCGCGTCCTGCGCCAGCAGCGCCAGGCGCTGGCTCGAGAACGAGGCGACCTGCGCGACCGGCTGGGCATTGGACAGGCGCATCAGCAGCTGGCCGCGCGCGACCTTGTCGCCGTCGTGGATCAGCAGCTCGCTGATGATGCCGCCTTCCAGATGCTGGAGGGTCTTGCGGTTGCCCTCGACCTTGATCTGGCCGGCCCCGACCGCGGCGGTCGACAGCGGCGCCAATGCCGCCCACAGGCCGAAGCCGCCGACGAAGGCCGCGACGCCGATCATGCCGATGCGCGTCAGGTGCTGCACCGGCGGCGCGGCGGGCAGCAGAAGCGTGACGACGGCCGGCTCGGCGCGCTGGATCGCGCGATCCTGCAGTCTCATGCCGACACCTTGACGGCGGTGCCGGCCGGGCGATTGAGCCGCTCCAGCACCGGCTCGCGCGGGCCGAACAGCTCCAGCGCGCCGGCGCGCATCACCAGCATCTTGTCGACATGGGCGACCAGGCTCGGCCGATGCGACACGACGACGACCGTCACCCGCTCATGCTTCAGCGCGATCAGCGCCTGCATCAGGGCCGCCTCGCCCTCCCCGTCCAGATTGGCGTTCGGTTCGTCGAGCACGACCAGGCGCGGCCGGCCGATCACGGCGCGCGCCAGCCCGATGCGCTGACGCTGGCCGCCGGACAAAAGCGCGCCGCCGTCGCCGATCTGCGTATCGTAGCCGAGCGGCAGCCGCAGAATCATCTCGTGGCAGCCGGCCCTCTGCGCGGCCGCGATCACGGCCTCGTCCGTCGCTTCGGAAAAGCGCGCGATATTCTCGCGCACGGTGCCGGCGAACAGTTCGACATCCTGGGGCAGATAGCCCACATGTCGCCCGAACGCGTCCCGGCGCCACTGGAACACATCGGCGCCGTCGAGCCGGACATGGCCCGCGGTCGGCCGCAGCGTGCCGACGATTAGGCGGATGAGCGAGGTCTTGCCGGCCGCGGACGGCCCGACGATGGCAAGCGACTCGCCCGCCTCGAGCGTAAAGCTGATGCCGCGAAGGGTCGCCTCGATCGACCCCGGAAAGCCGAACAGCAATTGCTCGACCGAGAGATGGCCCTCGGGCGAGGGCAAGCTCATGTCGCCGACCCGGAGCCGCGGCAGATCGAAGAACCGGTCGAGCCGGCGCCAGGATTCTCGGGCCGAGACCAGTTGCTTCCAGGTGCCCATCGCCTGTTCGATCGGCGCCAGCGCACGGGCCATGATGATCGAGCCGCCGATCATGGCGCCCCCGGTCAGTTCCTGGCGCACCACCAGCAGGGCACCGAAGCCATAGGTCGCGACCTGGACCAGCAGGCGGGCGCCCTTGGTCAGCGCGATCAGCAGGCCGGCACGGTCGGACGCCCGCTCCTGTTCCGCCTGGGCCGCGTCGTTGCCGACCTGCCAGCGGGCGAGAATACCCGGCAGCATGCCCATGGCATCGACCACTTCGGCGTTGCGGACCGCGGAATCGATGGCGTGCAGATTGCGCTGGATCAGCAGGCTCGCCCGGCCGAGCGGCGCGCGCAGAGCGAGTTCGTTGGCGATGGCCAGCGCGAACAGCACGACCGCGCCCATTGTGGCGAGCAGACCCAGCCACGGGTTCAGCAGATAGACCGCGATCAGGTAGATCGGAACCCACGGCGCGTCGAACAGCGGAAAAATGCCGGCGCCGCCCAGAAAGCTGCGGACCGCGCCCAGATCGCGCAACGGCTCGGCCGCATCGGCCCGGCCGATCAGGCGCGCCTCGATCAAGCGTTCGATGGTCTGACCGCCCAACACCCGGTCGAGCCACTGCATGGTGCGCGTCAGGATGCGGCCGCGCAGTACTTCCAGCACCGTCATCAGCCCGATCGCGATCACGGCGAGCAGCGTCAGGAAGGCGAGCGTGTCGAGGTTCTGACCGGTCAGAACCCGGTCGAACACCTGCATCATGTAGAGCGGCATCGCGAGCATCAGCAGGTTCATGACCAGGCTGAAGCCGCCGACCACCGTCAGGGCTTGCCGGCAGGATCGGAGTGCCGTCTTGAGCGGGTTCGCCGGCGTGGGGGATGCGACCGTCATGAAGCGGGCGTTTCGAAGCCTAAAAATGCAAATTCTCGCAACCCGCGATGCGGTCTGCGAGAATCAGGCACCGGCACTGCGCGAGGCGGCTCCGATGAATGGAAACGCGCGCGCGGCCGAGGCCGCGCGTGGGCGCTCAATGCTTGGCGGCGGCGGTCTTGTCGCGGTTGCGGCGGCGCAGGGCCAGCGCGCCGGCGACGATCACACCGAGACCGAGCAGGCTGGCACCGGCGACCGGGGCCGGAGCCGGGCTGACGGCGGCGAACGCCGGGGAAGCGATGGCCGAAACTGCAAGCGTCAGGGCGGCAGCCTTGCAGAAAGCGTTGAAATTCATGGTTCTTCTCTCTCAAAACGCGAAACGGGCCTGCGGTTCGGCAGGCCCGAACCAATTCGAGATTCAATCTGCAGGCGGCGTGCCAGTTTCACGTGGCCTCTTCATGCCACAAAACGCCCGGAGAGGAAACGCTTCCTCAATAAGGCAGATAGGCCCTGAACTTAGGACTGCGCGGCGTATTGTCGGGATGGATGTCGGCGCAGGCCGAGAGGCTGGCGCCGAGGGCGAAGAGAAGCAGGACGGTGGCCGCAACTTTGCGCAGGGCGGACAGGGGGGCAGGCATGAAGGGATCCTCCGTTTCAGGCGCGGCGCTCCGGCCGCCGGCCGGACGGCGCCCGTGCAGCGCCGTCGTTCGACCTGCAGGAAGAAATAGGCGGCGACGGGCGCCATACCATGACCGTCGCCACATGCGAGACATTCCCCGGCGCGCCCTTGAACGAGCCAAGTTCGAGCCGGGGCCTGTCCCGCCGCCTGCCATCCCGCTTTGCGGGTGGGATCAGAAGCGGCTGGTGATCTTGATCATCCCCTGATGCGCCGCATAGCCATCGCTTCGACCGAAGTAGTCATAGCCCGCTTCGATCGACCAGCTCTGCGGGCCGCAGGTGCAGGAGTACAGCGTGAGGCTGGCGCCGGCATTGAGCGTGTCGGCGCTGGTCTTCAGGCCCGGGCTGGTGAATGACGGCGATCCCGCCGCCGTGAAGGCCGCGGTCTGCGACAAGGTAGGGTTGCTCAGCTCATGCAGCCATTTCGCGTGGACCTCGGGCTTGAGCACGCCGTAGGGAACGTTGAAATCGCGCGCGACCTTCGCGCCCAGCCCGGATTCGAGGAAGCTGTCATTTTGCGATGCGATGCGGAGATCGATCGCGCCGGCGCCGGTTTCCTGAAAGCCGTCGGTCCTGATGTTGGTGTATTGCAGCGACGCGAGCGGTGTGACCGTGAACTGATCGACGGGGATGTCGTAGCCCGTATAGGCCGAGACGCCATAGGTTTGGCCGCTGTATTTGGCCCGGGCGGTGCGATCGACGCCGGGAAACACGATTTGTCGGTTCCCCGTATAGTCGTTGAGGCCGATCGAGGCGTCGCCGTTGATGAACCAGGGCCCGCTCCGGTGGCCGATATAGGCGGTCGCCTGATAGGTCTGGAAATCGGTCTTGTTGGCGACACCGCTCTCGTCGATCGAGCTGTCGGCAAAGCCGATGCTCAAGCCCACCCGCGTGTCGGGGGCGATCGGGAAATCATAGCCCATCATGGTGCCGAGGATGGTCGTGTCATACGCGGCAAAGGACTGCCGGGCGTCCTGGCGGCCGCTATAGACGAAGCCCTTGAGCCACCAATTGCTGGCCTCGACGTTGCCCGCGCAGGCCTGGGTATCCGTCTGGGGACGGGCGCTCTCGTTGCACAAGACCGTCTCGAGATGCGACTGCCAGAGATTTTGGAACTGGCGCGCGGCCTGGAAGGCAACCAGCGGAGCGGCCTCGCTCGCGGTCGACGGTGCCAATTGGGACACGGCCTGAACCACCGCCGCGGCATCCGTCAGCGCGTTTATCGGGGCGATGACGGATGCCAGATCCGGATTGGACGGGGCGCTCGGGGCAGGCGTCGGAGTGGGAGTAGGTGTCGGAGTGGGCGCGACGACCACGACCGGTGCCACGGTTGGCGTGAGCGCCACCAGGACCGGTGCGACGACGACCGCGACCGGCAATGTCGGCGGCAGTACCACTCCGACCGGCGGCGCCAGGGGAACCAGCAGCGGGACGCTGGTGGTCCGGATCGTGACCTCGCCCGCGAGCGTGCCCGCCGTCGGCGTCGCCTGGAAGGAGTAGAGCGGGTTCGTCGGGTCCTTGACCGTGACGGCCACCACACTGCCGTCGGTGCCGCTCTGCTGCGTGCCCGGCTGGGTCTGGATGATATTGAACTGCGTTCCGACCGGGATGACGGCGCTCGAGGGAACGGTGACGTTGACCTGGAGCGTCGCACCGAGATTGGTGGCACCGACCGGCCGGATGTTGCCATAGACCGATGGGCTGGCCAGCGTCGTGTTGATCACGCCGGCCGGCCCGAGATTGGCGATCGTGAGCGCGCCGCCGATGTTCAGCGTGTTGGTGCCGAGCGAAAGGGAATAGGCACTGACCGCACCGGTGATGGTCGCAGTGACGCCGGCGATCGCGCTGCCGCCCTGGACGCTGATCGATCTCAGACCGACGGCACCGCCCACGGCACCGTTCAGCACGCTGCCGCCGCCCAGCAGGAGGGTCCCGGTATCGGCACCGGCCGTCGTGGTCAGCGCTCCGATGACGGTCGTGTTGGGCGCGAGGCTGATCGTACCGTCGGCGGCGAAATTGGTCGCGGTAATGTTGGTGGAGCCGCTATTGAAATTCACCGCGCCGGTGCCGGTCACATTCAGCGTGGTCGCATAGAGCGGTCCCAGCAGATTGACCGTGGCGCCGGTGTTGCCGCCGGAAACATTGAGCAGAAACGGCCCGCCCGGCTGGGTCACGCCGATGCCGCCAAAGACGGTCGAGCTGCTGTTGAAAACGATGTTGCCCTGGCTGGACACAGCTGTCGTCACGGCGAGCATGCCGGGGACATACGGGTTGTTGCTGCTCAGAATATCCGTCTCCGGCCCGCCGGGCACCCCGACGCCCAGAGTACCGGTTGTGCCGGACGCCGACATGTCCACGCCGCTCAGCATGCCGGTCGCATTCAAGGGAATGACGCCGGGGCCCACCGCCTGTTGCCGGGCAAGTGCTTGTGATGAAATCGCCATACCCACCGCAAGAGAAGAAAAAACAAAAGTTGCTCGCTTCATAAAAAGTACCCCTTACGCCAACAGCGTCATTTTATTTAACATCCGATGAATAACAATTTCTTTTAATATTAGATCCACGTTTATCGGGAGATTCTTGGTTTTATTTTTTTTAAGGTGTTGGAACGATTACTGAAGTCTATTTGGAATAAATTTAACCATAAATAGCGATCGCCGGAGACCACAATTCCAGGCCGGCTGAGAAGTCGGGCGACGGGCGGCGACAGCGCAAGAAAGCGGCTCCGCCGCGGCACCCTGCGGCGGTCGTCTGGGATCAGGGATACGAGGTATCCGATGGGCGTGAGGTTACGTGACCGCGGGTACCACCGGCGGTCCGACGGCTGCCGACCCGCCGCTACCGGCGCATCAGCCCGACGTAGTTTTCCGCCAGGCTTTCCGACGCGGCGCGCGAGCTTGTGACGTATTCGAGTTCGGCCAGCTGCACGCGCTGGTCGAAATCGCTCTTATCGTCGAAGCGATGCAGCATGGAGGTCATCCACCATGAGAAGCGCTGCATCCGCCAGATCCGGGCAAGGCAGGTCTCGGAATAGAGTTCCAGCCCCTGCTCGGCGTCCTTGCGATAGAAGCCGTCGAGGGCGGCGGCCAGCACCTTGACGTCATGCACCGCCAGATTCATGCCCTTGGCCCCAGTCGGCGGCACGATATGGGCGGCGTCCCCGGCCAGGAACAGGCGGCCCCGGCGCATCGGCTCGGTCACGAAGCTGCGCATCGGCGTCACGCTCTTCTGCAGGATAGGCCCTTCGTTGAGCCGCCAGCCGGCCCCGTCACCCAGCCGCGTATGCAGCGCACTCCAGATCCGGTCGTCCGACCATTGCGCCAGATCCTCGTCCGGCCGGCATTGCAGATAGAGCCGGGTGATCTGGGGCGAGCGCATAGAATAGAGCGCGAAGCCGTCCGGATGGTTGGCGTAGATCAGCTCGTCCTGCGACGGCGGCGCCTCGGCCAGGATGCCCAGCCAGGCAAACGGATAGACCCGATCATAGGTTTTGAGCTGCGCCGGCGGGATCGACGGCCGGCAGATGCCGTGAAAGCCGTCGCAGCCGGCGATGAAATCGCAGTCGAGTTCCTGCACCTCACCCTGGTGGGTGAACCGGATCTTCGGCCGCGCGCTGTCGGTCTCGTGGACCGACACGTCCGCGGCCTCGAACCGGATGTCGCCCCCGTCCGCGAGGCGTTGCTGGATCAGATCCTTTACGACCTCATGCTGGCCATAGACGGTGACGCCGTGGCCGCCGGTCAGGGCCGCGAAATCGATGCGATGGTTGCGCCCGCCGAAGCGCAGTTCGATGCCGTGATGCACCAGCCCCTCGCGCCGCATGCGCGATCCGACGCCGGTCTCGTTCAGCAGATCGACCGTGCCCTGCTCCAGCACGCCGGCCCGAATGCGCTCTTCGACGTACCGGCGGCTGCGCGCCTCGACGATGACCGAGGAAATGCCCTGAAGGTGCAGCAGATGCGACAGCAGCAGCCCTGCGGGTCCCGCCCCGACGATCCCGACCTGCGTCCGCATCCCCATACTCCCTCGCTGCCGATCCGGCAGGATTAGAGCAAATTATGTTTTATCGTCAAACAATTTGTTTGTTGAACTGATGAGCGGAACTGGGGGGAGGAACTTTCGGCCGATCTCGGGTGTTGTGCGTTCGATGGAGATCGGCTCCGTCCCTGTTTCCGAGGGTCGAACATGAGTCTGGCCGCGCCCCATACCGCAAGATACCCCGGCCTCGCCGCCTCGCCGCTACGCGTGATTCTGGACCATGACCAGCAACGTGCGGGCGACCTGCTGACCGCGCTCCGCAATGGTCGCGCGCCGGTGTTCTCGCGCTGGCCCGATCCGACCGGCGCCACGATCATCGGCAGCGCGCGCAGCGCCACCGGGGCCGCGGCCCTGGCGCTCGATTGCGCCCAGAGTGCGACCGACTTCGAACCGGTTCAGATCGAATTCGAATTCCATCTGGCGGTGCTGCCGCCGATCCGTATCCTGGCCGAGGCCTGGATCCCGGTTTAGGCCAAACTCTCTCTACCGCCGTTCCTGGTGGAGGGCGGAGCGACGTTACTGGCCGGGCGAGCGGTTGAAGCTCTTGATGGGGCCGCGCGGCTTGCCCGACATGAGGCCGATTTTCTCGTCCTCGGCTTCGATGATGGTGCGGGCCGGCAAATCGCCGTCCATCCCCAGCAACTCGCTGCTCGCGACCTTCCGATTGGACGTGCGGGCTCCGTCTTCATAGACGACGTCGAAAAATACGAACGCGTTGTCGGTCGCTTTCTTGCGGGCCATGATCAGACTGCTCGATACGAAAAAAGGGTGACCAAACGGCTCATGCCGACGGCTCGGCTTGTTCGTCGGATCCGGGTTCGCCCAAAAGCTCACCGTCCGCGCCGCGACGCTCGGCCAAAGCTTCCTGCTTGCGCTTCAGCTTTTCTTCCTTCTTGGCGTTTTTCAGACGGTCGCGCTCGGCGCGCTGCTGATTGTAGTTCGGCTTGAAGGCCATGGAGTCTCCTATGACTTGCGGTCCGCCGGAGCGGGATCTGAATGCGAATCTAGCACGGGGCCGGCGTTCGCGGGATCAATAATGCGGCGCTTAGTAGTGAGGCGGCGGCGGTTCGCGTTGCGGATCCGGGCCGGCGCCTTCCTTGGCCGCCTCCAACCGATCGCCCAGGCGGGTGACCCGGTGGGTCAGGAGATCGATCTGCTTCCATTGCTGGATCACGGTCTTGTTCAGATCCTCGATGATCTCGTCCTGATGGACGAGGCGCATCTCCAACGCATCGATCCGCTGGGCCAGCGCTTCGGCGTCATTCATCGGATTGTCCTTTCCGCTGGCCGCGCGCGGCGTCCGGCCGTTCGACCAGCCCATGTCCCAGCGCCACGCGCTCGTCGAACACGAAGCAATCGCCCGACCAGCGGCTCGCTTCGGTTGGCACCTGTTCCAGATATTTCAGGATGCCGCCCTTCAGATGATAGACCGTGTCGAACCCCTGGGAGAGCATATAGGCGCTCGCCTTTTCGCAGCGGATGCCGCCGGTGCAGAACATCGCGACCTTTCTATGGGTTCGCGGGTCGAGCGTCCGGGACACGAAATCACGGAACTGACTGAACCGCTCGGTTCCCGGGTCGAGCGCGCCGTCGAAGCTGCCCATCGCGACCTCGAACGCGTTGCGCGTGTCGATCAGCACCAGGTCGGGCGTCGCCAGCAGCGCGTTCCAGTCGGCGGGTTCCACATAGGTGCCGACCCGGCGGGTCGGATCGGTCGCGGGATCGCCCAGCGCCACGATCTCGCGCTTCACCCGGACCTTGAGCCGGCCGAACGGCATCGCGGCGGCGGTCGAACGCTTCAGTTCCAGATTGTCGAGGCGGCCGCCGAACAAACCCGGGCCGGTCAACGCCGCGATCAGCGCGTCGATCGCCGCCGCGCTGCCGGCGAGCGTGCCGTTGATGCCTTCCGGCGCCAGCAGCAGCGTGCCGGTCAGCCTCCGGTCCGCGCAGAATTGGCGTACGGGTGCCTGCAGCGCCGCGCAATCGGGCAGGCGGACGAATTGATAGAAGGCGACGACGTGAAAGCTCATGGGCGGTGATTTAGCAGCAGTGGGCGGCCCGGGGAACCCAAGGCGACGCAACGCTGCTCAGTCGACACCCGCCAGCGGCCGGGCGATATCCTCGAGCGACCTGCCTTCGGATTTCAGCCCGATCCACAGCTCGACCCCAGCAGCGACCAGCATCAGCGCCGCGGCGAAGACATAACCGCCGCCGACCTGCAGCCGCTCGCCGGTGCCGATCAGATGGCCGAACAGCGCCGGTCCGGCGACGCCGCCGACCGCGGTGCCGATGGCATAGAACAGCGCGATGACCAGCGCGCGGATCTCCAACGGAAAGCTCTCGGCCACGGTCAGGTAGGCCGAGCTTGCCGCCGCGGAGGCGAAGAAGAAGATCACGCTCCAGCCGATCGTCTGCTCCGTCGCGTCGAGCAGATCGCGCACGAACAATCCCGCGAGCAGGATCAGGAGCAGCCCGGACATTGCATAGGTGCCGGCTATCATCGCCTTGCGCCCGACCGTGTCGAAGAAGCGCCCCAGGATCATCGGCCCGAAGAAATTGCCGGCCGCGAACGGCAGGATATAGAGCCCGATGCGATCGGCCGGGACCTGGTAGAATCGTCCTAGAACAAGGGGATAGGTGAAGAAGATCGCATTGTAGAAGAAGGCCTGGGCAGTCATCAGCACCAGGCCCAGCACGACCCGGCGCGGATGGCCGCGCAGCAGCGCCCGGCTCAGATCCACGAAGCCGATCGAATGGACCCGCGCGTGGATCCTGATCCGGGACAGGCCGGACGGTGCCGGCTGTTCGCAGCGCCGCTCGATATCGGCCAGGATTCGGCTCGCCTCAATCAGCCGCCCCTTGGTCATCAGCCAGCGCGGGCTTTCCGGGACCCAATGGCGCAGCAGCAGCACGACCAGACCCAGCACCGCGCCGATGCCGAAGGCGAGGCGCCAGCCGATGTCCGGCGGCAGAAAGCCCGGCTGCAGCAGCCAGACCGCCCCGCCCGCCCCGGCCGCTGCTCCCAGCCAGAAGCTGCCGTTGACCAGCAGATCGGTCCGGCCGCGCAGCCGCGCCGGGATCAATTCCTGGATCGCCGAATTGATTGCCGCATATTCGCCGCCGATGCCGGCGCCGGTCAGCGCGCGGAACAGCGCGAAGCTCCAGAAATCGACCGCGCAGGCGCTCAAGACCGTCGAGATCAGGTAGAGCAGCAGGGTGATGTTGAACAGCTTCTTGCGGCCGAGCCGGTCGGTCAGCCAACCGAAATACAGCGCGCCGCCGACCGCGCCGATCAGATAGGCGCTGGCGGCGAGCCCGATGTCGCCGTCGCTCAGATGCAGCCGGGGGCTGGCCTGCAGCGCGCCGGACACGGCCCCGGCCAGCGTGACCTCCAGCCCGTCCAGGATCCAGGTGATGCCGAGTGCGGCGATGACGAGCGTATGGAAGCGACTCCAGACCAGCCGATCCAGGCGGGCGGGAATGTCCGTTTCCAGAATCGCCCGGCCGGTTGCTTGAACCGGCTGGCCGGCTGCTTGAACCGGCTGATCAGCGTCCAATTCGCACGCATTCGGTCATTCGCGATCTCCCAGGCGCTACGGAAACCGCCGATCGGCCTGTCCGGTTCCGTCCGACAGCACTAAATTAACCAATCCCGGGCTTCACTTAGCCGCCGCAACGGATGCGGATGGAGAGTGTGGAATGGCGGGCGTAGCCGAGCTGGAAACGTGTTTTGTCGAGACCTTCGCGCTGGAGCCCGGCACCGATCCCCGGAGCCTGCAGTTCCAGGGCATTCCGGAATGGGATTCGGTCGGCCATATGCAATTGATCGCGGCAATCGAAATGTCGTTCGACGTGATGCTGGAAACCCAGGAAGTTCTCGATATGAGCAGCTTCGACAAGGCCGTGGAGATCTTGCAGCGCCATGGCGCCGGCGTCTGAACCCGACGACCGTCCGGTCGTCCTGGTCACCGGCGCCAGCCGGGGTATCGGGCGGGCCTGCGCCGAGGCCTTCGCGGCATCCGGCTGGGCCGTCGCGGTCAATTGCACGACGGAGGCGGGCGCCACCCAGGCCGCTGCCGAAATCGCCGACAAACATGGCGTGCCGACGCTCGCCGTCGCCGGCGACGCGGGCGACGACAAGGCGGTCGACGGGTGCTACCGCGCGATCTTCCAGCGCTTCAAGCGGCTCGACGCGCTGATCAACAATGCCGGCGTCCTGTGCGACGGCCCGCTCGGCATGATCGCGCCGGATCAGGCGCGGCGCGCCTTTTCCGTGAATGCGCTGGGTACCTTGTTCCATCTGCAGGCCGCGTCGCGTCTGATGCGCCGCAGGGGTCGCGGCGTGATCGTCAATCTGTCGTCGATCATGGGCGAGCGCGGTGCGGTCGGTGCCTCGGCCTATGCCGCGACCAAGGCTGCGATCGCCAGCCTGACCCGGTCGGCCGCACGCGAATTGGGGCCGCACGGCATCCGGGTCAATGCCGTGGCGCCGGGCCTGATCGAGACCGACATGCTGGCGGGATTGAAGCCGGAGCAGCGGGCCGAACGGGTCGCGGCCATCCCGCTCGCCCGCGTCGGCACGCCCGAGGAAGTCGCCGACCTGGTGCTGTTTCTCGCCTCCGACCGGGCCCGCTACATCACCGGCCAGGTCATCGGGGTCGATGGCGGCATGCCATGATGAATTGCGCGCAATTCGCGGAGCGGGGGGCGGCACCGGCCCTGCTGGAAGACGGCACCGATCGTTGGCTCGACTATCGCGGGCTGACCCAGGCGGTCGGCGCGGCGGCCGATCGGCTCGGCGACCGGCCGCTCGTGTTTCTGTTCACCGGACTGACCATTGCCGGCTGCGTCGCCTATCTGGCCTGCCTGGAGGCCGGCGCCCCGACCGGCCTGTTCGGCGCCGGCCTGCCGCCCGGCCGCGCCGATGCGCTGATCCGGCTTTATCGCCCGCATCTGGTCGTGGGGCATGCGCCCGAGGCGGGCTATGCCGAAGTCGCCGGCCAAGCCGGCTGGTATCGCCGCCTGGGCGACGACGCCCCTGTCCCGCATCCGGACCTGGCCCTGCTGCTCTCGACCTCGGGCAGCACCGGCAGCCCGAAGCTGGTGCGGCTCTCGCGCCATGCCATCGACAGCAATGCCGCCGCGATCGTCCGGAGCCTGGGCATCGCGCCGAACCAGCGCAGCGTCTTGAACCTGCCGTTTTCCTATTCCTATGGCCTCTCGGTCCTGAACAGCCATCTCGCCGCCGGCGCCTCGGTGCTGCTGACCCGCGAGGGCCTGACCGGCGCCGGCTTCTGGCAGCGCCTCGCGGCGCACCAGGTCACGTCGATGCCGGGCGTGCCGATGGTCTACGAGATGCTGCGGCGCCTGGGCTTCGAGAACCTGGCGCCGCCGAGCCTCGTCACCCTGACCCAGGCCGGCGGCAAGCTGGCGGCACCGCTGATCCGGCATTTCAGCGACATCATGACCGCCAGGGGCGGCCGGTTCTTCGTGATGTATGGCGCGACCGAGGCCGCCCCGCGCATGGCGGTGCTGCGGGCGCCGGAAAAATTGGGCGCGGTCGGCCGCGCGATCCCCGGCGGCCGGTTCGAGATCGAGGATGGCGAAATCATCTATCACGGCCCCAACGTCATGCTGGGCTATGCCGAGAGTGCCCAGGATCTGACGCTGGGCGACCGGCTCAGCGGCCGGCTCGCCACCGGCGACCTCGGACATCTCGATGACGATGGCGTGCTGTGGATTACCGGCCGCGCCAAGCGCATCGCCAAGGTCAACGGCCTGCGCTTCAATCTGGACGAGGTCGAGGCGCTGGTGACTGCCCGCTTCGCCCCGGCCGCCGTGATCGCGGCCGACGAGCGCCTGACCCTGCTGATCGAGGCGGACGACCGGCGCTCGGCCGAGATCCGTCGCGATCTCGCGACCGCGCTGGCCCTGCCGCCGGCCTCGGTCCGCATCCAATGCGTGGCCCGTCTACCGCTGTCCGAAAACGGCAAGATCGATCGCGACGCGGTCGGCAGGCTGGTCGCATGATCGACCCGCAAGCCCATCCGCCCTACGGTCTGCGCCATCCGGCGAAGGACGCGCTGCTGCTGGAGCATCTGACGGCCTTGACCGCGCATCATCAGGACCGCTGCCCGGCCTATGCGCGGCTGGTCCGGGCGCTGGGCGGCACAACGCCGACCGCGGTCGCGGACATCCCGTTCCTGCCCGTGTCGCTGTTCAAGACCGACTGGCTCACGAGCGTGCCGAGCGCGGAGATCTTCAAGACCGTCACCAGCAGCGGCACCACCGGCCAGGCGGTGAGCCGCATCACGCTCGACCGCGAGACCGCGGCGCTGCAATCCCGCGCGCTGGGCGCCATCATGGCCGATCTGCTCGGCCCCCGGCGCCTGCCGATGGTGATCGTCGATTGCGCCGCGACCCTGAAGGACCGCGCCCGCTTCAACGCGCGCGCCGCCGGCATCCTGGGCATGATGACCTTCGGCCGGCAGCATTTCTACGCGCTGGACGACGACCTGCGGCTGGACGTCGGCGGCCTGACCGCCTTCCTCGACCGGTTCGCCGGCGGCCGCGTGCTGCTGTTCGGCTTCACCTGGCTGGTCTGGAAGCATTTCGCGCCGGAGATGGCCAAGGCCGGCCTGCGCTTCGACGAGGCCATCCTGGTCCATTCCGGCGGCTGGAAGCGCTTGGCGGACGAAGCGGTCGATAACACCGTGTTCAAGGCGGGCCTGGCCCGGATGACCGGCATCGGCGCCGTGCGCAATTTTTACGGCATGGCGGAACAGGTCGGCAGCGTGTTCGTCGAGGGCGAGGACGGGCTGCTCTATCCGCCCTGGTTCGCCGACGTGATCATCCGCGATCCGCTGACGCTCGAACCGCTGCCGCCGGGCCAGGCGGGCGTGGTCCAGGTCCTCAGCCTGCTGCCTCTGAGCTATCCCGGCCATTCGCTGCTGACCGAGGATCTGGGCGTGATCGAGCATATCGACGGTGCCGCCCCCGCCCGCTGCGGCAAGGGGCTGCGCATCCTGGGCCGGGTGCCGAAGACGGAGCTGCGCGGCTGCAGCGACGTCGCCGCGGCGAGGCTATCGGCATGAGGGTCACCGAGTTGCTACCCGATGCCGCCGAACGCCCGGTCCGGGACATCCTGAACCGCCTGGACGCGGCCCCGTCGCTGCTGCCGTTCGCCCCGGACGCCCTGCATTTGCTGGCCGATCTGTCGCGCCGGATTCTGGGGGCGAAGGATCTTGCCCGTGCACCCGACGCGGTGGCGCTCGGTTACTGGCTACGGCCGGCCAACCTCGCCCGCCTGGGCGAACGCTATCCGCCGCTCGCCCACGGCGGTCTGCGCGTGCCGGCCGGCGTGGCGTTCCAAATCCCGCCATCCAACGTCGACATGATGTTCGCCTATAGCTGGGCCGCCGGCCTGCTGGCCGGCAACCGCCAGATCGTCCGCCTGTCGCGCCGGCGCGGCGAGTTGGCCGACCGGCTGCTGGCGGTGATCGGCCAGGCGCTGGCGGGCTCGGTCATCGCTCAAGGTACCGCCTTCATCGACTATGACCGGGACGATGCGATCACCGCCGCGATCTCGGCGCGGTGTGACCTGCGCGTGATCTGGGGCGGCGATGCGACCGTGGCCGCGATCCGCGCCATTCCGCTGGCGCCCCACGCCAAGGAGACCGTGTTCGCCGACCGACTGTCGCTCTCGATTCTGTCGGCCGCGGCCGTGCTCGACCTCGACGACAAGGCGCTGGCGGATGTGGCCGGGCGCCTGTTCAATGATGTACTGACCTTCGACCAGATGGCCTGCTCCTCCCCCCGCCGCCTGATCTGGCTCGGGCCGGCCGACGCGGCCGACCCGGCGGAAATGCTGCTGACCGCCGCGATGGCGGCCGAGATCCGGCGCCGCGACTATCGGATCGCCACCGCGACCGCGCTCGAAAAATATGCCGCCGCCTGCCGTGCCGCCATCCGGGGATCGGTGCGCGCGATCGAGCGGTCGCGGACCGATTGGGTGCTGGTCGATCTGGGCGACGGCCCGGCCGTGCCGCCGGACGACAGCCATCCCGGGGCCGGCCTGCTCTATCGCTGCCGGGTCGACGCCGTGGCCGAGATCGCGCCGATGATCGACCGCTCGGTCCAGACCCTGACCCATTTCGGCATCGATCGCGCGACGCTGGAAGCGCTCGCCCGGACGCTCGCCGGCAAGGGCATCGATCGTATGGTGCCGCTCGGGCAGGCGCTGGCGTTCGATCTGGTCTGGGACGGCTATGACCTGATCGACGAGTTCACCCGGCGCGTGGCGATCGGCTGATGAACCGTTTCGCCACCCCCGCCGGCCCGCCCATCGCGGCGCTCGAGGCGGCGCTCAAATCCGTGCCGGCCAAGGCGCCGCTGCTGATCCACACCGACCTGATGCAACTGGGCATGCCCGACGGCGCCACCAACCGCCAGGCGATCGCGGAAGGGTGGCTGGCGATCTTCCGCGCGGCGGCGGGGGATCGACCGATCCTCATTCCGACCTTCAACTATGATTTCACCGGCACGCGGCTGTACGACCCGGCGAACACGCCGGGCCAGGTCGGCTCGCTCGGCGTTCATTGCGCGCAGGCCCATGCCCCCCGGCGAACGCTGACTCCGATCTTCAATTTCTGCGTCTTCGGCGAGGCCCCGTTTCCC
Organism: Rhodospirillales bacterium; assembly: GCA_028288725.1. Taxonomy (GTDB): domain Bacteria; phylum Pseudomonadota; class Alphaproteobacteria; order ATCC43930; family CGMCC-115725; genus Aliidongia. The sequence continues at coordinate 3,144 of JAQGIC010000068.1, read as the reverse complement.
CGCGCCCCGGTCGCCCATCCCTTCTCGCCCGCCTCCGCCTTCGGCACCCTGTTCGACCGCGACGGCGCGATCCTGTTCCTGGGCGCCGGCATGATCGCCAACACCTTCGTGCATTTCGTCGAGACCGCGGCCGACATCGGCTATCGCTACCTGAAGCCGTTCCCGGGCGAGGTCGTGGACGGCGAGCGGCGGCTGCCGATCGATTTCGCCTTTCCGGTCCGCCCGCGCGTGCCCGGCGCCGTCGCCTATGGCGATCTGGGCGAGGCCGATCTGCGCGCGGCGGGCCTGCTGACCGAGTTCGAGATCGGCCTGACCCGCGGCATGGCCATGGGCGCCCGGGCCTATCACGACCTGATGCGGCAACGGCTGGCCCGGGACGAACTGTGCCTGCTGACGCCGGCGTCGCGCGCGATCACGACCGAGCTTTACGCGCGGTACGGCCGCCCCCTCACCCTCGCCAAGCTGGAAACGCCGTGATGTCCGACGCGTCCCTTCTGTCCGAACTCTATGACGCGCTGTTCCCGATCCTGCGCAGCCTGACCGGACCGGGCGTGACCGAGAGCCTGGCGATCCTCGGCCGCCATATGCCGCTGGAGATCGAGACGATCGCCAGCGGCACCAAAGTGTTCGATTGGACCGTGCCGCCGAGCTGGCATTGCCGCAGCGCCGTGCTGACCGGACCGGACGGCGCCGTGCTGGCGGATCTCGCCGCCAGCACGCTCGCGGTGGTGAATTATTCCGAGCCGGTCGATGCGACGTTCGATCTGGCCGACCTGCAGCCGCATCTGCATAGTCTGCCCCAACTGCCCGAGGCCGTGCCCTATGTGACGAGCTATTACAAGCGCGCCTGGGGCTTCTGCCTGCCGCATACGGTGCGCACGGCGCTGCCCCCCGGCCGCTACCATGCCAGGATCGACAGCGAATTCCGCACGGATTCCGGCGTGCAGATCGCCCAGGCCGTGCTACCGGGCGAGAGCGAGGCCGAGATCCTGCTCTCGTCCTATGTCTGCCACCCCTCGATGGCGAATAACGAACTGAGTGGGCCCCTGACGCTGCTGGGCCTCTATCGCCGCCTCGCCGCCTGGCCGCGCCGCCGCTTCACCTATCGCTTCGTGCTGCATCCGGAGACGATCGGCAGCCTGTGTTTCCTCGCGAACCATGGCGCGCATGTCCGCGCCCATATGACCGCCGGCATGGTGCTGAACTGCACCGGCGGCACGGGCGAGAGCCTCAGCTACAAGCTGAGCCGGCGCGGCGACGGCCTGCTCGACCGGCTGATGGGGCATCTGGCGGCCCTGCCCGATCAAGGCCACGCCGACGTCGGCCTGCCCGTGACGCTGCGCCCGTTCGATCCGACCGGCGGCTCCGACGAGCGCCAGTACAATGCCCCGGGCTTCAATTTCCCGTTCGGCCAATTGGCCCGCACGCCGCCCGGCGCCTATGCCGCCTATCACACCTCGCTCGACACCAAGGACTACATGGGCATCGACACGGTCCTGGGCACGACCCTTGCGCTGGAGCGGGTGCTGAGCCTGGCCGAGATCAGCGCCCACTACGTCAATCTCGCCCCCTATGGCGAGCCGCAACTGGGCAGCCGCGACCTCTATCCCAACACGAACTCGCGCGCGAACGAGGGTGCCTCGGCGGATAATGTCACGGACGGCAGGACGTTCCTGAACCGCGTCCTCTATGCGCTCAACTATGCCGACGGGCGGCATGATGGCCTGGAAATCGCGGCCAAATGCGGCGCGCCGATCGGCGAGATGCGGGCGGTGGTGGAAACGCTGGAGCGGAACGGGTTGTTGAGGTTTTTGGGGGCGGCACCATGCGGCAATCGGTCGACTTGAAGGGGACCGGGCTTAGGGAACAAGTTGCTCACGCACCGAGTTATTTATCGGGCGAAGACCAGGGCAAGAGCCCGGTGACCGCCCGATAGACTGAGATATCGCAGTTCGATACCAATCCAGGTGGGAGGCGGCATGTTCCGGCAGTCTCATGGGCAACCAACCCGAACGATCCTTCATATCGCCCGTTGAACGGACCTCGACACAACATCATCCTTTGCTGCTGGATGGCGAGCGCTTGTTCGAAACTTGCTTCAACCGCAGGACCTTTGGGTTTCGACATGAATTGAGCGACGACCCTCGCTTTGGGTTGAGCAGCTTGACCAGGCTGGCCGAGCGCCTGTCGAAGCGCGATGCCGTCTACTGGTCCAATGGCGCCGTAGGCGTGTCCGACAGGTGGGAGACGGGAACGGGGCGCCGCCAGCCGTTGATGAGTACGCTTGAGAATATCGCGCGAAACGATTCTCTCGTCATGCTGCGAAGCGTCGTTCATGACCCCGAATTGGGTCCGGTGGTGCGCCATTGGTTGAGCGTGATCACGGAGCGCGTCGGGACGGCGCTGCGCGACGATGCCACGCGCGCGCGTGCGACGATTCTGATCGCATCGCCGCATCGGATCACCGCATATCATATCGATTCCGATGTTAATTTCTTGATGCAAGTAGCTGGAAAGAAGCAGTTTCGCGTCTATGATCACAGCGACCCGACCCTGATAACCGCCGAAGAACTCGAACGGTATTTTGCCGGCGACGCCAATGGCGCCCGCTACAAGCCGGAGCGGTTGAGCGACGCCGTGACCTATGAATTGGACGCGGGTCTGGGCGCGCATGTTCCCGCCATGGCGCCGCATTGGGCGAAGAATGGCGACGATATTTCCATCGCGGTCAGCTTCAATTTCGATCTGCGTTCGATCGAGCGAACGGCCCGATTGCACAAGGTCAACCGACGCCTTCGGAGGCTCGGGCTGCTGCCGAAACCGCCGGGCACCGGTGTGGCGGCGGACCAGACAAAGCTGGCCCTCTACCGGATGTATGACGTGGCGCATCGGATGCTTGCGCCGGTGCGCGCGGCCAATGATGGCGAAGCGTGGGATTTACGCGCGAACTGAGGGCGGCGTCGGCCGCCGGCTCGCCGTGCTACTCCGCGCGTTCGTTGCTCCGCGCCAGCAGCCGCTCGAAATAGCTGATGGTCCTGGCGAGGCCGGTTTCGAGCGGCACGGTCGGCTGCCAGTCGAGCACGCGCTGGGCCTCGGTGATGTCGGGGCAGCGCTGCAGCGGGTCGTCGGCCGGCAGCGGGCGGT
>JAQGIC010000140.1 GCA_028288725.1 Rhodospirillales bacterium | reverse complement strand
GAAAAGGGCTCGTTCCGCCTCCGAAACGAACCCTCCCACCCTCACGCGTCGTACGACACGATCGAATGCACCGGCACGTCGATGCGCTTCCTGCCGCCCAGGAAGTTCAGCTCGATGATGCAGGCGGCCGCGACCACGTCGCCGCCGACCTTGCGGCACAGGTTGATCGCCGCCTCGAGCGTGCCGCCGGTCGCCAGCAGGTCGTCGAGCACGATGACGCGATGGCCGGCCTTGATCGCGTCGGTCTGGATCTCGATCGTGTCGCTGCCATATTCCAGATCATAGCTGTAGGGCACGGTGGGCCCTGGCAGCTTGCCGGGCTTCCTGACCATGACGAAGCCGCAGCCGAGCGCCAAGGCCAGCGGGGCCGCGACCAGGAAGCCGCGCGATTCGATTCCGACCAGCACATCGGGCCTGGCCGGCGCCAGGATATCGGCCAACTGCCGCACGGTCTCGCGCCAGGCGCCCGCATGGGCCAGCAGGGTCGAGATGTCGTAGAACAGGATCCCCGGCTTCGGGAAGTCCGGCACGTGGCGGATATAGTCCTTGATGTCCATCGCTCTCACATTCAGGCGGGTCGAAATCGCGCACCTCTGCTCGAGTGTGCGGCGCACTTTACCTGCTCCGGCGCCGGCGCATAGGTTTTTTGCGCGGCTTGCCCTCACATCGGCCTTGCGGTCCTGGCATCGCCGCCCGTGCCTCGTGTAGAGTTTTGGCCGCAATGGCCGCCCTTCAGGAAGTCGACCGCCCCCGCACCGCCGCCCGGTTCAAGACCGAGCGGCGCGGCAACGTCATGACCATTCTGGCGGGGGGCGAGTGGGTGCTGGGAGTTGCCGAAGCGCATGACGCGGCACTCCGCACACTCAGCTTCGCCGGCGTCGCGACGCTGGAGATCGATTGCGCCGGGCTCGACCGGCTCGACACCACGGGCGCCTGGCTGCTGATGCGGACGCGCCGGCTGGCGACGATGGCCGGGATCAGGACCATGTGGCTGGACGTGCCCGATGCGTTCAAGCCGCTGATCAGCACGATCGACAAGGAATGCAACGGCCCGCCGGTCGGCCATCTGGACGACCATGGCCTGCGGGCGTTTCTGGAGCGGCTCGGCCGGGCGCAGATGCATTTCTTCGCGCAGGCCGTCTCGCTGCTGGGCTTTCTGGGCATGGTCGCGTCCGAGACGGTCGCGACGATCTTTCATCCGCGCCGGCTGCGCATCCCCGCCCTGGTCCGCCAGATGGAAGAGGTTGGCCTGAACGCCATGCCGATCGTCGGATTGCTGTCGTTCCTGCTCGGCATCGTGTTCGCGTTCCAGGGCGCCGACCAGTTGCGCCGTTTCGGTGCCGAGATCTTCACGGTCAATCTGTTGGGCATCTCGATCCTGCGCGAGATCGGCGCGATTATGACCGCCATCATCGTCGCCGGCCGCTCGGGCAGCTCCTTCACCGCGCAGATCGGCACCATGAAGGTGAACGAGGAGATCGACGCGCTGCAGACGCTCGGCATGAACCCGGTCGAGGTGCTGGTGCTGCCGCGCATGCTGGCGCTGATCATCACGCTGCCGCTGCTGACGGTGTTCGCCAACGTCATGGGCATCTTCGGCGGGGCACTGATGAGCCTGTTCGACCTGGGCATCAGCGCGCCGGCCTTCCTGCGCCAGCTCCAGGGCGCCGTCGGCCCCGGCTGGACGTTCTGGGTCGGCATCATCAAGGCGCCGATCTTCGCCTTTCTGATCGCGACGGTCGGCTGTTACGAGGGGCTGCAGGTCGAGCGCAACGCCGCCAGCGTGGGCATGCTGACGACCCGGTCCGTGGTCGAATCGATCTTTCTGGTGATCGTGGCCGACGCGATCTTTTCCATCCTGTTCTCGTTTCTCGGGGTCTGAGGCCGCATGACGCTCATCCCCGAGGCAAAGGAATTCGGACCCCCGGTCATCAAGGTCGAGGGGCTGGTTACCCGGATCGGCGGCCGCATCCTGCATGACGGGCTGGATCTGGAATTGCGGCGCGGCGAAGTCGTGGGCGTGGTCGGCGGTTCCGGCACTGGCAAGTCGGTGCTGCTGCGGACCATCATCGGACTCAATCGCCATGTCGGCGGGCGGATCGAGGTGCTGGGCCAGGATGTCGGCAAACTGGACGAGCGGGATCTGCGCCGGCTGCAGACGCGCTGGGGCGTGCTGTTTCAGGACGGCGCGCTGTTCAGCGCCCAGACCGTGGCGGAGAACATCCAGGTGCCGATGCGCGAACATACCGATCTCGGGCCCCGGCTGATGGACGAGCTGGCGGCGGTCAAGCTGGCGATGGCCGGGCTGCCGCCGGATGCGGCAACGAAATTCCCGTCCGAACTGTCGGGCGGCATGCGCAAGCGGGCGGGCCTGGCGCGGGCCTTGTCGCTCGATCCGGAAATCCTGTTCCTGGACGAACCGACCGCCGGGCTCGACCCGATCTCGGCGGCGCAGTTCGATACGCTGGTGCGCGACCTGCAGAAGAGCCTCAATCTGACGGTCTTCATGGTGACCCACGATATCGATACGCTCAAGGCGACGACCGACCGCATCGCGGTGCTGATCGACAAGAAGCTTCGCATCGGCACGTTCGAGACGCTGGTGCATGATCCGCATCCGTGGATCCAGCAATATTTCAGCGGGGTGCGCGGCCGGGCCGCGCGCGCCGAAGCCTGACATCCGCAGACCCTAGTGGACCAATGAGTTGTGGTAAAATCAGACGGATTCATCCGTCTGATTTTATCCACTAGCGAGCGAAGAGAGGAACGGAGCCTCCGCCGATGGAAACCAAAGCCAACTACGTCGCGGTCGGCGCTTTCGTGCTCGGCATCATGATCGTGCTGTTCGTGTCGGTGCTATGGGTCGCACGCATCCAGTTCCGCGACGAGTTCAAGCGCTACGAGACCTTCGTCCAGGGACCGGTGACCGGGCTCGGCGTCGGCGCCATCGTGCGTCTGAACGGCATCGACGTCGGCCGGGTCGATGACATCGCGTTCGATCCGGACAATTCGCTTCAGGTCCAGGTCGGCCTGAAGATCAAGGAAGGCACGCCGATCAAGACCGATTCGGTCGTCTCGATGGAAAGCCAGGGCCTGACCGGCGTCGCCTATGTCGAGATTTCGGGCGGCAAGCAGGGGTCGCCGCCGCTGGAGCCGAAGCCCGGCCATCATTTCCCGATCATCAAGTCGCGGCCCTCGGCGCTGCAGCAGGTGTTCGAGAGCGCGCCGGATCTGCTGGCCCATTTCGTCATCATCGCCGACCGCCTGTCGCTGCTGCTCGACGACAAGAACATCGCGTCGCTGTCCGACACGCTGACCAGCGTCAGCCAGATCACCGGCGCGGTCGCCGCCCGTCAAGACGATCTGAAGGCGATCCTGGCCAATGGCGCCAAGTCCACCGCCAATCTGGACCACACCCTGACCGAGTTCCGCGCGACGGTCGCGAAGTATGACGACATCGCCGATCATGCGAACCAGGCGCTGGTGACCGCAAGCGAGACCGTGAAAAAACTGGATCAGCTGTCGACGTCGCTCAACGGCCTGGTCAGCGACAGCCGGCCGCAGGTGCGCGACTTCACCACGGTCGGGCTGCCACAGCTGACCCAGCTTCTGTCCGAGGTGCGCACGCTCGTCGCCAGCTTGACCAAGGTGTCGAGCTCGCTCGAGCGCGATCCGCAACGTTTCCTGTTCGGCGACCGCCGCGAAGGGTTCAATCCGCGATGATCACGCAATCCATCCGCGTCCTCGTGCTGGCGCTCGGCCTCGCCGGCTGCTCCACGCTCACCGCACCACCGCCGTCGCTCTATGTGCTGCAACCCAAGACGACCTACGACACCAACCTGCCGGCTGTCGGCTATCAGCTGGTCATCCAGGTGCCCGACGCGCCGCAGAGCCTCGACACCCAGCGCATCGCGCTGGCGCGCAGCCCGACCACGATCGACTATTTCGCCGGCGCGTCCTGGACCGACCGGGCACCGGTCATGGTGCAGGACCTGCTGGTCGAATCCTTCGAGAACACGCGCAAGATCGTCTCGGTCGGCCGCGACACCAGCGGGCTCCGCGCCGATTATGTCCTGTTGACCGACCTGCGCGATTTCGAGGCGCGCTACTACGAAGGCACCAACAAGCCGCCCCAGGTGCGGGTCCGCATCACCGCCAAGCTGATCAAGATGCCCGAACGCGAGATCATCGGCGGGCTCGACGCGGTCAAGGTCTCCGATGCCGAGAAGAACGACCTCGACGGCATCGTCGCCGCGTTCGGCGAGGCGACCGGCAACGCCATGAAGATGATCGTGCAATGGACGCTGCGCACCACGCCGCCCATGAAGCCATGAGTGAAGCCATGACGGCATGGGCGCCGCTGGTCCTGACCGTCGCGCCCAACGGCGCCCGGCGCGGCAAGGCCGATCATCCGGCCCTTCCGATCACCGCCGCCGAACTGGCGGACACGGCCGCCGGCTGCCTCGACGCCGGGGCGTCGATGATCCATCTGCATATTCGCGACCGCGCCGGCGGGCATCTGCTCGATGTCGACGGCTATCGCGCGGCGATGGCAGCGATCCAGGCCCGGGTCGGGCGCGCGCTGGTCATTCAGCCGACGACCGAGGCGGTCGGCCTCTATGATTGCCATCAGCAGATGGCGCTCGTCCGGGATCTGCGGCCGGAACAGGTCTCGATGGCGGTGCGCGAGCTGATTCCGGACCCGTCCACCGAGTCGCAGGCCGCCGCCTTCCTGGCCTGGGCCCACGAGGCCCATGTCGCCGTTCAGCACATCCTCTATGACGTTGCCGACGTGACGCGCTTTATCGAGCTGAAGCGGCGGGGGATCGTGCCCGGCCATGCAGCACCGGTGCTGTTCGTGCTCGGCCGGTATGTCGATGGCCAGCAGTCCGACCCTTTGGAATTGCTGCCCTTTATAGAAACCTGGCGCGCGGCGGGCGAGATCGGACCTTGGGCGATCTGCGCCTTCGGCCGGCGCGAGGGAGCGGTCGGTGCCGCCGCGGCCAGCCTGGGCGGCCATGTCCGCGTCGGCTTCGAGAACAACTTCCACTTGGCGGACGGCGGCATCGCACCGAATAATGCGACGTTGGTGCGGGCCATGGCCGAGCTGACAATCCGGATCGGCCGCCCGCTCGCCACGGCCGATGACCTGCGCGAGACGACCGAGGCCGGTTTCCGGGCGCTGTAGCGACGCCCGAACCCCGGAGAACCTTGCAACCGATGTGACGACGGCATGATTGCACCGAACGCCGCCCCGATCGACCCGAACCCCATCGCCGTGGGCGCGTTGACGCACGCCGAGGCCGCGGCGGAGTTTCTGGCCGTATTCCAGGCTTTCTCGGCGGCGCGCAGCGGCCTGATCGCGACGGTGCAGGGAGGCGCCGAGCCGTCGGTCGGCGCGCATTATCCGGCCGGCGAGGTCTGGGACCAGGTCACCCACGCGCAGTATTTCTTCCATGCCCACCCCGATGGCGACCGCCACGACGACGAGGTCGGCCATTTCCATACTTTTCTGGGCCAGGGCGGCATGCCGCGCGGCCTGCTGCCCCTGGTCCTGCCGGAAATGGCGCTGGCGCCCTTGAAGCTGCCGGTCAAGGAAAAGGGCGGCGTCTCGATGACCCACCGGTCGGCGCGCGACCGTGGCGTGTTCAGCCACCTGATCGGTATTTCTGTCGATGCCCTCGGCACGCCCCTCTCGCTGTTCACCACGAACCGCTGGGTCACCGGCGAGACCTGGTATCGGGCCGAGGATGTCATCCGCCTGCTCGACCGCTTCGCCTTTGCCGAACCGAGCCCGACCGTTCTGGCGGACCGCTGGCTGGTCGCCGTGCTGCGCCTGCTGCGGCAGCCGATCATCGAACTGATTATGGAACGCGACGTGGCCGTGATGGACTGGAGAAGGCGCCGCAGCCGGCAATCCCACGTGTTCGATGATCGCCGGCTGGAGGTGACATCGGAGCGCGAAGTGGATTTCGCCGCGGCGTTGGCCGATGCGCGTGCAGGGGGTGCTTGACTCGCACTCTCTAGGAGCCGATATCCGAAGTTTAACGGGGCCTTAAGCCCTTCGGGCCGAGGCTGATATGGTGCGGCCCGATAATGCCGCGCCTCTCCGTGCCGGTTTCCGCTAGACTGGTCCGTGTGAACGCGTCGGCGAAGGAATGCAGGAACGGCTATGAGCGATGGTCTAAGCCAGCAAGAGGTCTCAGCGCTGCTGAACGATGTCTCGGCGCCGGAAGCGGCGGCGGGGCGGTTGGGTGCCAAGGTCGCGGCAGGCACGCTGACCGAGGCCGAGCGCCAGGTCGCCGAGCAGGTGCTGCGTGCCATGATGGCCGGGGCCGCGGTTCAGGTCCGCAAGGTCCTGTCCGACACGCTCAAGGACAGTCCGTTTCTGCCCCACGACATCGCGGTGGCACTTGCCAACGACGTCGAGTCCGTGGCGCTGCCGGTGCTGCAATTCTCCAAGGTCTTGAGCGACGAGGATCTGATCGCGATCGTCCGGTCGGGTGCGCCGGCGAAGCAGGTCGCCATCGCCGGCCGGGCCGCGGTGTCGCAAGCGGTCGCGGGCGAGCTCATTCAGACTGATAATAATCTTGCCGTCGCCACGCTGATCGGCAATGCCGGTGCCGCCCTCGACGACACGCTGATCGAACAGGCGGCCAATCGCTTCGGGTCCGACGAGCGCGTGTCGCAGCAACTGTCCCAGCGGCCCAATCTGCCGCTGTCGGTCGCCGAGCGCCTGGTGCATTTCACGGTCGAAAGCCTGCGCGCCTATATCGGTCGTCGCACCGACATGCCGGAATCGGTCATCACCCAGATCGTCCTGAAGACGCGTGAACAGGTCACGGTCGATCTGCGCTCGGCCCATTTCCCGGCCGAAGAGGCGATCGAGCTGGTGCAGCATCTGCACGCGGCCAAGCGCCTCACGCCCTCGCTCATTCTGCGCGCGCTCTGCGTCGGCGACATAAGCCTGTTCGAGGCGGCCATGTCGCAGCTCGCCGGGATCGCCGTTCACAACGCCCGCCTGCTGATCCACGACGCCGGGCAATTGGGCTTCAAATCGCTCTACGACCGCACCGGCATGCCGCAGAATTATTTCCCGGCCTTCCGCGTCGCGACCCAGGTCGCCCATGAAACCGCGCTCGACGGCGGCCAATACGACCGCGAGCGCTATCGCCGGACCATGATCGAGCGCATCCTGACCCAGTTCGAGGAAATGGGTACCGAGGATCTGGATTATCTGCTGATCCGGCTGGAAGATCCGACCCCGATGCCGGCGAAGCCGGCCGAGCCACTGGGCGCCTAAGCCTCAGGGGACGTCCTCTTCTGAAATAAACCGGCCGGCCGCCCTCACCCCGCCAGATGCAGGGCCGGGGTCAGGCGTTCGCACGTCTCCAGCAGCACCGGCAGATGGTCGCTCCGCATGGTCGCGGCATCGAGCCGGGTGGCGCGCGCGCTGGTGATGAGCGCCGCCACGATCTTGCCGGCCCGGTTGCGCAGCGGCACGCCCAGCGCGATCAGGCCGGGCTCGAATTCCCGGTCGACGATCGACCAGCCGCGGTCGGCGACCGCGTCCAATTCGGCCATCAGCTGCGTCGGGTCGGTCATGGTCAGCGGGGTATAGGCCCGCAGGTCCGCCCGGCTCATGCGCTGCTCCCGCTCGATCTGGGGCAGGGCTGCCAGCAGTACGCGGCCCATGGCGGTATGGAACGCCGGCAGGCGCGAGCCGACGCCGAACGAGACGGCGACCGGCTCGCTGCGGCCGGCGCGCGCGACATGCACGACCTCGTGACCGTCGAGCAACCCGGCGGAGCAGGACACGCGCAGGCGGCTCGACACGTCCTGCAGCGCCGGCTGGATCACGTCCCACATCGACATCGAGGACAGGAAGGCATAGCCGAGTTCCAGAATGCGCGGGCGCAGCCCATAGAAGCGGCCTTCTAGGCCGACATAGCCAAGGTCGACCAGCGTATGGAGAAAACGGCGAACCGTGGCGCGCGACAGGCCGGTGCGCTTGGCGACATCGCTCATGGTCAGTTGCGGCGTATCGACGCCGAAGGCGCGAATAACCGCCAGGCCGCGCGCCAGTGAATGCACGAAATCGGCGTCGGAATCTGCTTGTGGCACGGAAGCTCCCTGGGGTAAGGTGTTCGCAACTAGAACATAAGTTCGCACAGCGAACAATTCCCGCTTCGGGGAACGGGAGGCAACGCCTGACGCATAGCGCTCAGGAGTTCGGGATCCGAGACGCATCGGACGGCGGCGATAAAAAATCGCCGCCGTTTCTTTTTGATTCCGGGGCGGCGATGGAAAAACGCCGCCGTTTCTTTTTGCGGTTTCGAGATGGCGATGAAAATTGCCGTCGTTTCTTTTGCGACTGATGCCAGCGTCCGCCTCTTCCGTTCGCCGGGCCCGACCATTATGCTGACGGGCTGGAAAGCTTCGGGAGTAGGGTTGATGCGCGTGGGATTGGTCGGGGCGATGGCCCTGGTGTTGACGGGCTTAGCCGGCTGCGCCAGCACACCGCAGGAATTCACCGTCGCGGGCACTATCGGCAATCCGGGCGCCAGTCAGTTCGCCAATACCGATCCGGCGATCGACGACGTGCTGGCCAAGCAGATCTGCACCGATGGCTACGAGAAGCTGGGCGAGCAGTCGATTCCGGCCGACAAGGGCAGCTACAGCCAATGGAAGCTGCGCTGCACGCCCTATCATGCCCATCTGTTCTAGGCTTTCGCTGTTCTAGGCTTTCGATCGGGGCATGAGCCTCAATCGTTCAGCGTGACGAGCAGCCCCGCGCCCAGCAGCACGCCGAAGAACGGCAGGCCGACGGTGATTTCTCCGAGAGCGGCGGCGGCGACGCTGGCGGAGATGGTAAGCCAGCCGATGAGTTTCTTCATGATCGGACCCCTGCGGCGTGAGAGCGGTTTGATGGACTCACAACGAGGGTCGTGCCGACTTATTCCGCCGATTTCAAAAAATAGGACCAATTCGTGACCGAGGACGAGATCGAACTCCTCGGTCTGATCGCGGGCGGCTTCACCACGGCCAGTTTCCTGCCCCAGGTGATCAAGACGCTGCGCGAAAAGAACACCCGCGGCATCTCGCTCGGCATGTATTCCGCCTTCACCTTCGGCGCGGCGCTCTGGCTGGTCTACGGCCTGCTGCTGGAGCGCCCGGCGATCATCATCCCGAACTTCATCACGCTTGTGCTGGCCGGGCTGGTACTGATCTTGAAGCTGAGGGACGGGTAGCTGCGGCGATACCAGCGACATTTCGCGGGAGGCGCCGGCGTGTCCTGGCTGTGGACAGCCCGAATCATAAATTGCGACGGGCGATCCTTTGCGAAGGAGGATGAACTTCCCTCATGGCCGGTTTGGCACTGAATTTGATGCTTAGGATCCGTCCAAAGATAAGTGCGTCTATCGCTTCATTGTTCCGTCATTCCCGCGTGGGCGGGAATCCAGGGCCAGTGACAGATCTCTGCCACTCTGGATTCCCGCTTTCGCGGGAATGACAGCGAGAGAGCCGAAGCGATTATTTATCAACACGACCTTAGTGATCGGTAGACTGCGGCCGGCTTGGCTCCCCTCACCCGCTTCGCTGTCGCTCAGCACCCTCTCCCGGAAACTGCGGGAGGGGTGAGGGGCGTCGTCCGCTTGGGTCCTACAGCGCCTGGTTCACATAGGCCGTCTTGACCTGGGTGTAGAACTCGACCGCGTAGCGGCCCTGTTCGCGCGGGCCGTAGCTGGAGCCCTTTCGGCCGCCGAACGGCACGTGATAATCGACGCCGGCGGTCGGCAGATTGACCATCACCATGCCGGTCTCGATGTTTCGGCGGAAATGGGCGGCGTGCTTCAGGCTGGTAGTGCAGATGCCGGCGCAGAGCCCGAACGGCGTGTCGTTGGCGAGCGTCAGCGCCTCGTCGTAGTTCCTGGCGCGGATAACGCAAGCGACGGGCCCGAAGATCTCCTCGCGGCTGATACGCATCTGGTTGGTCGCCTCGGCGAACACGGCCGGCGCCATGTAGAAGCCGGGCGTGGCGCGCTGCAGCCGCTCGCCGCCGACCACCAGTCTGGCGCCTTCCTCCTGGCCGATGCCGATATATTTCAGGTCCTGGTCGAGCTGGCCCTGATCGACGACCGGGCCGATGTTGGTGCCGGGCTTGCGCGCGTCATCGACCACCAGCTTGCCGACCGCGTCGGCCAGCGCGCCCACGAACTTGTCATAGACGCCGTCCTCGACGATCAGGCGCGACGAGGCGGTGCAGCGCTGGCCGGTCGCGAAGAACGCGCCGTCGAGCGAGACGCGCACGGCCAAGTCCAGATCGGCATCGTTCAGCACGACCATCGGGTTCTTACCGCCCATCTCCAGCTGCACCTTGGCGCCGCGGCCGGCAGCCTCGGCCAGGATGCCGCGGCCGGTCGGGACCGAGCCGGTGAAGCTGATGCCGTCGACGCGCGCGTCCTTGACCAGCGCCGCGCCCACGACCGAACCGCGGCCCATCACCAGATTGAACACGCCGGCCGGCACGCCGGCGCGATGCAGGATGTCGGCGAGCGCCCAGGCGCTGCCCGGCACCAGCTCGGCCGGCTTCATGACGACGCAATTGCCGTAGGCCAGCGCCGGCGCGATCTTCCAGGCCGGGATCGCGATCGGGAAATTCCAGGGCGTGATCATGCCGATCACGCCCAACGGCTCGCGCGTGATTTCGATATCGACGCCGGGCCGGACCGAGCCCAGCCGTTCGCCCTGGATGCGCAGCACCTCGCCGGCGAAGAACTTGAAGATCTGACCGGCGCGGCCGACCTCGCCCATGCCCTCGGCCAGCGTCTTGCCCTCTTCGCGGGCGAGCAGGTTGCCCAGTTCCTCCCGGCGGGCCAGGATCTCGGTTCCGGCCTTGTCGAGGATGTCGGAGCGCTGCTGCACGGTCGTGCGTGCCCAGGCCGGGAAGGCCTGGCGCGCGGCGGCGATCGCGTCATCGACCTGGGCCGCCGACGTGCGATCGTACTCGCCGATCACGTCGTTCGTGTCCGACGGGTTGATGTTGCGCGCGGCCTCATTGCCATGCACCCATTCGCCGGCGATCAGATTGGCGTAAGTCATTCGTTCTCTCCCTTGGAACGCCCCGCTGTTTCGCGTCGGCGGAATTCGATTAACTCATACTATAGAGGATCGGGCTCGGCTTGTAAGCCAGAGGGTTTCGATCAGGCGGGCCGGCTTGCCAGGCTCGACCCGAACCACCGCGTTCTGGCCATAGGCCTCCGCCAGCGAGCGCGCGCTCGGCTCGTCCAGGTCCAGCACGAGCCAGCCCTCCTCGGGAGCCCAGGTCGGATCGTCGCCGACGCCCCGATGGGGCAGGGCGCGCCAGCCGCGTGCCTCGATCTCGGTCGAGAGGGTGGTCGCGGCGACGGCATTGGCGGCCGGCGTCGCGGGCTCGCTGCGCGGATTCCAGGCGGTGATGAAGGTGCCGCTCCGCGCCGCCAGGCGGGCCAGCAGCCGCTCGACCTCGGGCGTCATTTGCCCCAGCCGGGCGCCGAGCCAGCGCTCGCCGTCCCAGACCCGATAGTCCGTTGCGGTATAGGCTGCCCTCAGAGGCTGGTTTTTATCGATCGCAACACCTCCTTAACCTCGATGACGCAAGCTCGGCACCAAGCGGCTTAGCCGAAGAATCTTCGCGGGAGTCGCGGTATGGCAACCTTCATTTTGCAGGCGTTCAAGGCAGGGGTCGCACCGCGCAGCCTCGATTTCGCCGATGAGCAGTCCGCCTATGCAGAGACCATGCGGCTGCAGAAGAGCGGGGCGGTCGATTCGGTCAAGCTGGTCCGCACCAAGGACCAGAAGGTTCTATTCGACACGACCAAGGGCATCGAGCCCGGCCTGGCGCCGCGCGCCAAGCGCTCGAAGCTGCTGCCGACCCTGATCTTCGCCGCG
>JAQGIC010000074.1 GCA_028288725.1 Rhodospirillales bacterium | reverse complement strand
CGGGCGACAGTTGGGCGACCACGCGCCAGAAGCGGGTGCTGTGGTTCATCTCGGCCAGATGGGCGACCTCATGGGCGACGACGTAGTCCATGATCGGCTCCGGGGCCAGGACCAGGCGCCAGGAATAGCGGATATTGCCGCTGGACGCGCAACTGCCCCAGCGGCTGTGCGGATCGCCGACGCTGATCCTGGCGACCGGCTTGCCCAGCTGCAGGGCGACCGCGCGGCTTTTGGCGGCCATCATCTCGCGCGCCAGATCGGCGAGGCCGGCGCGGGTGCGCCGCGCCAGGCTGGCCTCGTCGCCGGTCACCTCGATGCTGGTCGATTTCAATTGGAACACCGGCTGTCGTCCGCGCCCCAGCTCCTGCAGCATCAGTTCCCGGTCCGTGCCCAGCACCGGGATGGTGGCCCCGTCGATGAAGGGGACGCGCGGCGGCATCCGCGCCAGCTGGGCCGCGATCCAGCCGCGCTTGCCGTCGAGGAAGCCGAGCGCCACGGCCAGCGACGCGCCGGCCGGCAAGACCAGCTCGACCGAATCGACGGCGGGATGCAGGCGCAGCGCCATCCGGCGGGCACGCGGGCTGACGCGGACCGTCACCGGAATCGTGTTGCCGTTCGGCAGGCGCAGCGGCGGAATCTCGCGAGGGGCGGGGCGGAACCACATCAATTCCGTGATAGCGCAAATTCCCCGCGGGCGCGATGGGGACGCCCCAAGTTTGCAGGCTTCACAAGACCGTCACAAAACGGCAATGTCCTGCGCGATAAGAGCGTACCCAAGCGCTCACGCTCGTTTTCGGGGAGGGGAACCCATGCTGCCCATTCGCACGCTCGTCGTCGCCGCCGCGGCCCTTTGCACCACCGCGCTGACCGCGCCCGCCTTCGCGGCGCCGGTCGAGATCCAGTGGTGGCACGCCATGGCCGGCAAGAATGGGGAGCTGCTCAATCAGTTCGCCGACGACTTCAACAAAGCCCAGGCCGACTACAAGGTCGTGCCGGTGTTCAAGGGCGGCTATGCCGATACGCTGCAGGCCGGCATCGCCGCGTTCCGCGCGGGCCAGGCGCCGGCGATCCTGCAGGTGTTCGAGGTCGGCACCGCAACGATGATGGCGGCCAAGGGCGCCATCAAGCCGGTCTATCAGGTGATGGCCGACGCGGGCGAGAACTTCGATCCGCAATCCTACCTGCCGGCGATCACGGGCTATTACTCGACCAAGGACGGCAAGATGCTGTCCTTTCCGTTCAACAGCTCGACCCCGGTCATGTACATCAACAAGGACGCCTTCAAGAAGGCGGGCCTGGACCCCAATGCGCCGCCCAAGACCTGGCCCGAGTTCTTCGAGGATGCGAAGAAGCTGAAGGCCGGCGGCAGCGCCTGCGGCTTCACCCTGGGCTGGATGGCCTGGACCCAGCTCGAAGTGTTCAGCGCCTGGCACAACCAGCCGATCGCGACCGAGGAAAACGGCATCGGCGGCCCGGGTGCCACGCTCGAAATCAACGGCCCGCTGCAGGTGCGTCATCTGCAGGACCTGGTCGATGCCGCCAAGAACAAGAGCTTCGACTATGCCGGCCGCACGACCGAGCCGGAGGCGAAGTTCGTGTCGGGCGATTGCGCCATGATCCAGACCTCGTCGGGCGGCTACAGCGTGTTCAAGAACAACGCGAAGTTCGAATTCGGCGTGGCGCCGCTGCCCTATTATCCGGATGTCGCCGGCGCGCCGCAGAATACGATCATCGGCGGGGCCAGCCTGTGGGTCATGGGCGGCAAGACGCCGGCGGAATACAAGGGCGTCGCCAAGTTCATGACCTTCCTCAGCCAGACGCCGATCCAGGTGCAGTGGCATGAGACGACCGGCTATCTGCCGATCACCAAGGCCGCCTACGAGCAGACCCAGAAGGACGGCTTCTACGAAAAGACCCCGGGCTTCGACGTGGCGATCAAGGAACTGACCGGCAAGCCGCCGACGGCGAATTCCAAGGGCCTGCGCCTGGGCAATCTGGTGCAGATCCGCGACATCGTGGCCGAAGAGGTCGAGGGCGCCCTGAACGGCACCAAGACCCCGAAGCAGGCGCTCGACAATGCCGTCACCCGCGGCAATGCGCTGCTGCGGACCTTTGAGAAGACCGCATCGTAAGTCTTTGATCGGAAAGACACCCGATGCAGCGTCGCGTGGTGTTCGACGGCAAGCTGCTGCCCTACCTGCTGGTAGCGCCGCAGCTTGCCGTGACCCTCGTCTTCTTTTTCTGGCCGGCGGCGGAAGCGGTCTATTTCTCGACCCAGCGGCAGGACGCGTTCGGGCTCTCGACCGTCTTCGTCGGGTTCGAGAACTTCGCCGCGGTGTTCGCCGATCCGGGCTATCTGCATAGTTTCCAGGTCACCGCGATCTTCTCGGTCGCGGTCACCCTGCTCGCCATGCTGCCGGCGCTGCTGCTGGCGGTCATGGCCGACCGGGTCGTGCGCTTCGCGTCGGTCTACAAGACCGCGTTGATGCTGCCCTACGCGGTGGCACCGGCGATCGCCGGCGTGCTGTGGCTGTTCCTGTTCGCGCCCGGCATCGGCATCGTCGCCAATGCGCTGAAGTGGCTGGGGATCGATTGGAATTATCTGCTGAACGGCAATCAGGCGCTGCTGCTCGTCATCGTCGCCGCGGCCTGGAAGCAGCTCAGCTATAATTTCCTGTTCTTCCTGGCCGGGCTGCAGGCGATCCCGAAATCGCTGCTCGAAGCGGCCTCGATCGACGGCGCCGGCGGCTTCCTTCGTTTCCGCACCATCGTGCTGCCGCTGCTGTCGCCGACCACTTTCTTTCTGTTCGTGGTCGACGTGGTCTATGCCTTCTTCGAGACCTTCGGCGTGATCCATGCCGTGACCGGCGGCGGCCCGTCGAAGGCGACCGAGATCCTGATCTACAAGGTCTATTACGACGGCGTGGTCGGGCTCGACCTGGGCGGCTCGTCGGCCCAGTCGGTCGTGCTGATGATCATCGTGATCGCGCTGACGGCGGTGCAGTTCCGCTATGTCGAGCGCCGGGTGCATTATTGATGGAAAGCCGTTCTGGGCATCTGTCGTGGCTGCCGCATCTGATCCTGGTGCTGGGCTTGGCTCTGGTCGGCTTTCCGATCTATGTCACTTTCGTCGGCTCGACCATGACCACGCCCGAGATCCTGTCGGGCCATATGTCGCTGATCCCCGGCGGGCATTTCGTCGAGAATTACCTGGCGGCGCTGACCCAGGGCATGCCGCAGCTGTCGGGCGTGCCGGTCGCGCGCCTGATGCTGAACAGCCTGATCATGGCGCTGTCGATCGCGCTCGGCAAAATGCTGATCTCGTTCCTATCGGCCTATGCGATCGTGTTCTTCCGGTTTCCGGGTCGCATGGTCTGCTTCTGGATGATCTTCCTGACGCTGATGCTGCCGGTCGAGGTGCGCATCGTGCCGACGTTCCAGGTGACCGCGAATCTGGGCCTGATCGACACCTACGGCGGCCTCGCCATTCCGCTGATCGCGTCCGCGACGGCGACGCTCTTGTTCCGGCAGTTCTTCCTGACCATCCCGGACGAACTGATCGAGGCGGCTCGGCTCGACGGCGCCGGCCCGCTGCGCTTCCTCTGGGACGTGCTGCTGCCGCTGTCGCGCACCAATCTGGCGGCCTTGTTCGTGATTTTGTTCGTCTATGGCTGGAACCAGTATCTGTGGCCGCTGCTGGTGACCAACACCGCTTCGATGACGACCCTCGTGGTCGGGATCAAAAGCATGCTGACCGTCGATGCCAACACGCCCTGGCATCTGGTGATGGCGATGGCGATCCTGGCCATGGCGCCGCCGGCGGCCGTGGTGCTGCTGATGCAGCGCTGGTTCGTCAAAGGCCTGGTCGACGCCGAGAAATAAGCGAGAATATCCCCCATGGCGACCGTCACCCTTTCCGCCGTCACCAAATCCTATGCCGGCAATGCCGTGATCCATGGCATCGATTGCGTGATCGAGGATGGCGAGTTCGTCGTCATCGTCGGCCCGTCCGGCTGCGGCAAGTCCACCTTGCTGCGCATGGTGGCGGGGCTGGAGGCGATCACCGGCGGCACCATCGCGATCGGTGACCGGGTGGTGAATCAGGTCGAGCCGAAGGACCGGGACATCGCCATGGTGTTCCAGAATTACGCGCTCTATCCGCATATGACCGTGTTCCAGAACATGGCCTATGGCTTGAAGATCCGCGGCCTCAGCAGGGACGCGATCCGCGCCCGCGTCGACAAGGCGGCCGAGATCCTGCAACTGGGCGCGCTCTTGGAGCGCACGCCGCGGCAATTGTCCGGCGGCCAGCGCCAGCGCGTCGCCATGGGCCGCGCCATCGTGCGCGAGCCGCAGGTGTTCCTGTTCGACGAGCCCTTGTCGAACCTCGATGCCAAGCTGCGCGTGCAGATGCGGGTCGAGATCAAGCGGCTGCAGCAGCGGCTCGGCACGACCTCGATCTATGTCACCCATGACCAGACCGAGGCGATGACGCTCGCCGACCGGCTGATCGTGCTGAACGGCGGCATTGCAGAACAGATCGGCCGGCCGATCGAGCTCTACGAGCGTCCGGCCAGTCTCTTTGTCGCCGGCTTCATCGGCTCGCCGGCGATGAATTTCCTTGATGGTGCCGCCGGCGACGACGGCCGGGTCGTGCTTGCCGGCGGCACGGTGCTGGCGGCGACGGCCCCGGCCGGCTCGGGCGTCACGGTCGGCATCCGCCCGGAACATCTCGTCCCCGCTGCCGAAAGCGAGGCTGCGGCGCATCTGCATGTCGACATGGTCGAGCTGCTGGGCGCCGACACGATCGTCTATGGGACGCTGGGCGAAGGCGGGCCGGCGCTGCTGCTGCGCCTCGCCGGCATTGCCCAGATCGCCGCCGGCACCCGCCTGCCGTTGGGATTCCCGCCGGAACAGCTGCATCTGTTCGATCGCGCGACGGGCAAGCGCCTCTAAATTTGAATGGCAGGCCCGCCCTTCATGGACTCTTAACGTCGAGTCGCGGTATATGTGCGAAGTCGAAAGGGATAAATCCCTGCCTGATCGCCGGCGCGCTCGCGACAAAGTCGCATCTCTCCGCCGGGTCTTGAAGGCGAGTACATCATGAGCATCTCGAGCGTCGGCCAGGGTCCGGTCTTACCGATCAAAACCAATACCCAGGTCCAGAACAAGCAGCCGCAGACCCATGCGTCAAGCAGCTCCAGCACGTCGTCGAGCTCGTCGAACACGACCGGCGCCCAACCGCTCAACACCAGCGGTCGCGGACAGGTCGTCAATCTCGTCGTCTAGATGTGCGATGATATGAGGCCTGCTGGCTTCATATCTAAATCGCCCTCTAAACCAAATATCTAGAGACTGCCATCGTTTGAAAGCGTCTCGACGCGCCCGGCCCTGAGCCCGGCGCGCCGAACCCGTTTGATCATCGTGGCGCGGGGGGCGTAGTGCCGGCGGTGCCGCGCGCGGGCATCGGCACCAGAATGCGCACTTGCGGCGGCAGCCCGGACAGGTCGCTGGCGCCGCCGCTGCCAGCGGCATTGATATCGGCGGGTGCCACATAGGGCGTGACGTCGGCGGGCACGATCGCGCTGGCGGCGCTCGACTGCACGATGCGCCAGGCGCCGTCCGAGCCGCGACAGCCGACGGCATAGCCGGTCGCGGGCCGATCGCCGGCCATGACATCTTCCTGAATTTCACGACAGGGCTGGCGGCTGGCGGGGTCGATCCGTTCCTTGGTCGCCCGCACCCGGCCGCTATGCCCGCTCGCCGGGTTCGACCAGCGATGATCCGCATTCAGCGGGCCTGCCCAGGCTTGGGCATAGCTCGCCGCCCGAAAGGATTCGTCGGCCGGATCGAGCATCTCGCCCGCCTCCGCCCCCGTGGTGGCGAGCAGGAGGGCGAGAATGAGCGGACTTGGCTGAGGGAGCGGCATGGCGTTCTTTCACCGGAGGGAGGCCACGATCCTACGACCAAGACGCCCCTCCGGCAAAGCGCGCGTCAGCGGTAGTAGTAGCCGCCATAGTAATAGGGATGCGGCCGATAGGGTGCCACGGGATAGACATAGCAGGCCGACAGCACACCGGCGATGACACCGAAGATCACGACATTGGCAATCCGCTTCGTCCAAGTGCGGGAGGGACGGGGTGTTTCGGCGGACATGACTAAAACCTCCAGGTTTGGCGGAGAGCGACCATTGGGTCTGCGTCTCTCCCTTATCAAACGAGGGATGGCGGGTGTTTCATCCCCGAAATCGCCAGGAATTATTTTGGGGATGCGCGCGCACCAGGGACCGTAACGGTCCCCCGCGTTGGTGCCGAAGTCGTTGATTTCCATGCTATAGTCGGCCATCCGGGCAGCGAGACACGAAGGGCGACACGATGGATCCGGCGGCAAATCAGGAATTCTGGCGCGGTGTCCGCCTGGCCGTCCGGCGCGCGATCGTGGTCGTCGTCGGATTGACGGGTCTGGTCGGCGCCTCCGGGGCCGCCGATCCGGCCGGGTATCATTGCGGCCTCGGCGCCTTCGTCGCGGCCTGTCTTATCCTGTTTCTGGAGATCAAGCGACATTTCGACGGGCTGCCGCCGTTGGCGCCGGGCGATCTGCTGATCGATGATTTCGGTACCTTGTGGGTCGGACTGCCGCTGCTCGGCGTGTTCGGCATTGCCTGCCTGTTCGTCGCGGCGGGGCAGCAGGGCGGAACCGGCTATTATGCCGGGCTGGGCGGCGCCATTGCCGCGTTCCTGATGGCACTCGGCAGTATCAAGGCCTGTTTCGACCGAGCCGAGAGCGTCTAGATCTGAGCTCTCAATAGGTTGTCCATCCGATCCCGGTCGGTGAAGCTGAAGGTGTCGAGTCTTTAGCGAGCCGGGAGGGACCGGATGGACATCCACAAGAATGCCCGTCTGACGCCGCATAGTCGAGCCGAGTTGGTGCGGCGGGTGCTGGTCGAAGGCCAGGCGCCCATGGCCGTGGCCACG
This sequence comes from Rhodospirillales bacterium, assembly GCA_028288725.1. Lineage (GTDB taxonomy): Bacteria > Pseudomonadota > Alphaproteobacteria > ATCC43930 > CGMCC-115725 > Aliidongia. Next base: position 57,087 of record JAQGIC010000074.1, on the reverse strand, counting down.
GCCATGGGCGTGACACTCAAAACCGTCCACAAATGGGTCGCGCGCTTTACCGACGGCGGCGCGGCCGGTCTGATCGACCGATCCTCGCGGCCGCACCGGCTGCACCGGCCCACCGCCGATGCCACCGCTGTGCGGATCGAGGCGCTGCGCCGCCGGCGCTGGACCGGCCAGCAGATCGCCAAGGAGACCGGGGTCTCGCCGGCGACGGTCAGCCGGGTGCTGAGACGGTTGGGCCTGAGCCGGATCCGGGATTTGGAGCCGGCCGAACCGATCCGCCGTTACGAGCGCGACGCCCCCGGCGATCTGATCCATATCGACATCAAGAAGCTCGGCCGCTTCGAAAAGGTCGGCCACCGCATCACCGGCGACCGCACCGGCCAAAGCAACAGCCGCGGCGTCGGCTGGGAGTTCGTTCATGTCTCGATCGACGATGCCTCGCGCATCGCCTTCTCCCGGATCCTGCCCGACGAGAAAAAGGAAAGCGCCACGGCCTTCCTGAAGGCAGCCTTCGCTTACTACCAAAGCCTCGGCGTTACCGTCACCAGGGTCATGACCGACAACGGATCCTGCTACAAGTCCTTCGCCTTCCGCGACACCTGCAAAGCGCTTGGGCTCCGGCACATCCGGACCAGGTCCTACACGCCAAAGACCAACGGCAAGGCCGAGCGCTTCATCCAGACCGCCCTTCGGGAATGGGCCTATGCCCAGGCCTATCCGACCTCAAACCACCGCGCCGACGAGCTGCCGATCTGGCTGCATCGCTACAATTGGCATCGACCCCACGGCGGCATAAAATCCCAAACGCCCATCAGCCGCATCCGCTTGGACGCGGACAACCTATTGAGGCTCCACATCTAGAGCGCGATGATATGAGGACTGCTCGGCCTCATATCTGAATCGCACTCTAAATCATATATTTAGAGACTGATTCACCGATCAAGCCGAGCAGGCTTGATCGGATCAGGCTCTAGACCGACGGCACGCCGTAGCCCAGATCCAGGAAGCGGGCCCGCTCCGCCGTGCGCGACGCGACGGAGCCGGACTGATTGACCCATTCGACCTGCCGGATCGAAATGCTGACCCCGATCATGATCGGGCAGGCCGACGGATGGTTCGGCCGCAGTGGCAGCAGCAGCGTTTCGACCGGATCGTGCGCCCCGGAGGCGAACACCACCTCGTAGCGCGCCGAAAACCCACAGGGCTGCTCCACCGTCCGCCACAAGCGGCGCGTCCGTTCGATCCGCAGCGCGTCGTCCAGGAATTCGCCCCAGATATGGCCGGTTAGCTCGATGCCCCAGCGAGCCCGGTGCGCGGTGCCGACCAGCCGATAGACCGCGGTCTGCGGATCGACTATGTCCAGCATGAAGACATGGGGCAGGGCGCACTTGAGCATGCAGGGGTCGATGCTGGCGCGCACCGGCACCGGTTCCGTGCCGCGGGCGTCGAGCCAATGGCCGAGCAGCAGGCGGCTCGCCGCAGTCTCAAGCCCATACGCGTCCAGATCGACCGCGTCCGTCATTTATCCGGCGTCCCGCCGTCCCAAACGAAGCGCCATTGCCCATCGGGTTGGCGCTGCCAGACGGTGACGTAGTTCCCGGCGGACCGATGGTCGTCGCCCTTGGCGTCCGTCACATGGGATTCATAGGGCCCGCTCGTGATGCCCACGTCGCCGACCACCTTGGCGAACACGGGGTGCCAGGCCAGCCGGAAGCCCGGCCGGGCGTAGAGCTTTTCGAAAGCGGCGCCGATCTCGGCTTTGCCGTGGCCAGCCTGGGTCGTCGCGGTCTCGTCGGCGAAATCCGACCAGCCCTGGCCATGTCTCGCGAGCGTCGCGTTATAGAAGGCCGTATCGGTTGCGGCGACGGCCTGTTCATCGGCCGTCCAGGCGGGGTCGGCCGCCCGGGCCGGCACATTGCCCGACAGGCAGAGGATGATGAGTGGCAGAGCCAACCAGCGACGCATGGGACGTGAGCCTCGTCTTCGTAACGGCTTTAGAAAACGAGCATAGGCCCGATTTTGCTAATGGAATCTTCCCGATGGCACACACACCGTCGCCGGGCGCGACTTATTTCTGGACCGTTATCTCCGGAATGCAGTCGATTGCGAAATTGACCGAGTTGGCGACAAAGCACATGGCATGGGCGTCGTGATGCAGGGCCGCCGCCTTGGCCGCGTCGCCGCCCGGCGCGATCGTCACGGTCGGGTGCAGCGTGACGCCGGTGAAGCGACCGCCGCCGTTCGGGTCTTCCGCCATGGTGCCGGCCGGCCTGTCCTCATAGGCGACGACCACGATGCCCGCGGCCGACGCCAGATGCAGGTACCAGAGCTGGTGGCAGGTCGAGACCGAGGCAACCAGCAGCTCCTCGGGGTTCCAGCGGGCGGGATCGCCGCGAAAGGCCGGGTCGGACGAACCGGGGATCGCGGGCTTGCCCGCCGCAGCGATCTCGTGGTCGCGGCCATAGTCACGGTAGCCGGACGTGCCGGTGCCGCGATTTCCGGTCCAGGTCACGTCGACCGCGTATTGATGGAGCTTTCCGCTCATTTGTCAGACACCTTACAAACCGTTACGCCATTCCGGTTTTCGCTCTACTTCCACGATCCCCGGACCTGACCCGGGCATGGTGGAGTATGGTGATAACCGGCTGATTTCAAAAATGACGAAGAAAGTCAAATCTGCTGGATCGCCGACAAGAGCCAGCGGCCGCCCCGGCTGCGGCGGAAGCTCCAGACCTCTTCCGCCTCGACCGGGCGCTGCGGATCGCCTTCGACGACGAAATCCGCCTCGGTCGGGCGACGGTCGATTCGGACCGTGTAGTCGACTGCGCTCCAGCGCAGATAGACCGTGGCATATTCGGTGACGCCCTCGACCCAGGCCTCGCGCGGTTCGCCGCGCAGCAGCACGACGTGATGCACGCGGTTCTGCAGTGCCTGGCTCTGGTTGTTCGCCAGCTGCTCGGAGAAATAGCTGAGCATCTCCGGCGTCACGAAGCGCTGCAACTGGGCCAGATCGCCGTTGCCCCAGGCCGTCTGGACCTGGTTCAGCGCATCGGCGAAGGCGTTGAAGTCGCTGTCGGTCAGCGTGATGCCGGTCTGCGGCGCGCGTCCGGCCGTAGCCGCAAAGCCGCCCATCACCGTGGGGCCCGGCTGAGCCATCAACGCGAATTCCCGATTGCTGAAGCGAATGGCCCGGAACACGGCCCAGCCGATGCCGAACAGCACGAACAGCATGATGAACGAGCCGAGCGCGCCGCCCGCATGGCCCATGCCGCCGCCATAGGCGTAGCTCGAGCCGCCGAAGATCATGCTGCCGATCCAGGAGCCGGCGATGCCGCCCAGGATGCCGGTGACGAACGGATGCCGCTGGGCGAAGCCCGGCTGGCCATAGCCATAGGGGGAGCCGCCGGCATAGCGCGGGCCGACCGGCGCGGCCGGGCCGGTCGAGCCCGACGGACCGGCGGACGGCGTCAGGCTGCGCTGGACGGTCTGGGCGCCGGGGACGGCCGAATAGGTTCGGCTGCCGCGACTGCCCATGCTCGAATAGCTGGAGCCGCCGCCGGAGGCCGAGGCGCGGGCATCGGCGACCACGGGCGCCAGGGCCAGCATGGCGGCGAGAAACGAAGCCAGAAGACGACGAGGAAACGACATTTCGTGCTCTCTCCGAGAGAACCAGCTTCCCGATTTCCGAACGGGTAGCGGCGCGGTTTGCCGAAGGGCGTGTCGCGCCACCCTTGCCCCGCGAACCGGATATGGGCAGACCTGCGGCGGAGTGCTAGAGGGTAATTTTATATGAGTCCCAGGGCCGGCAGATCGGCCCGTTCCAGCACCTTGCGCGTCTGGCGATAACCTGCCTCGACCGCGCGGTCGAACGAATGCCAGTCGAGCAGCGGCACCTCGCTCAGCGCCGGCTCAATCAGCAGGGTCGTCTGGGATCTGGCCACCGTCATCTGCAGTTGCGAACTGACGGTCCCGGCCCGCATCAGGATGCTGACGATGCCGGGCAGCGGCCGCGTGTCGGGCCTGAACCAGCCGATGATGCCATGGCGGTTGAGCGGCACCTCGCTGCCCGGCATCAGCGCGCGATCGCCGGCGACATCGATGCCGATGATCGGCCCCTTGCGCTCGGCCGCCATGACGTCGACCGGGAAATTGTCGACGACGCCGCCGTCGACCAGCACCTCGCCGTCCAGCAGCACCGGCGGCAGCACGCCCGGGATGGCGACGCTGGCGCGGAGCGCCTTCCACACCGGCCCGTCGCGATGGATGGTCATGCCGCCGCGGGTGAGGTTGGTCGAGACCGCATAGAACGGCCGCCACAGCGCCTCGATCTCGGTTTCGCCGAAATATTCCTGCAGCAGCCGATCGACCGACTTGCCGCGGAACAGCGCCACCCAGGGCAGGTTGTAATCGTCGAGCGGATTGTTCCGGACGAAGGCGCCATGCATCCGTTCGGTGATCTCGTCATCGTCCCAATCTGCCGCGACGCAGGCGCCGACGATGGCGCCCATGCTGGTGCCGCCCACGCGGTCGATCGGAATGCCGGCCTCGCGCAAGGCGCGGATCGCGCCGATATGGGCGAAGCCGCGCGACGCGCCGCCGGCCAGAACCAGGCCGACGGCGATCCCGGCCATGTGACGGGCCAGACGGTGCATGTCGGTCGGCTCATGCAGGCGGATGTGATGGATCGCGGTGAAGCGCTGGGGCCCGCGCGGTGCGTGCGCGCGCCGGCCGGCCCGATCGGGCTCGATCACGACCAGTTCGATCGGCAGGATGCGTCCGCCCGCGTCGGTCGGCGCGATCGGCAGCGGATCCGGGATACGGCTCAACGGCCGCCCGACCAGGATGATCCGGTCGGCCTGACGCAGGCAGAACCGGCTCCAGCCGTCCAGGTCCGGCTCGGCCGGCCCGGCCTGATACAGCACCAGGTCGTGGCTCTGCTCGATTTCGTCGTACCATTCGATCGGCTGGCCGCCCATCTCCGCCGAGAAGCGATGAACCCGCTTGCCGGACCGTTTCAGGCTGTCGATCAGCACGCCGATCAGCTCTTCGATCGGGACGGATCGATCGATCGGCACCACGGCGACCGCCCGGTTGGGCGCGGGCGCCGATTTGTGCAACGTGGTCTGATGCAGGCGATCAATCAGCAGGCGATTGAGCCAGATCAGAAACTTCGGCTGTTCGGCCATCAGCCGGTCGAACGTCGCCTTGGGCACGACCACCAGTTCGCTGTCGCGCAGCGCCACGACCGTGGCGCTATGAGGCTCGCCGGTGATCAGCGACATCTCGCCGACCGTCTCCCCGGCGCGGATCGAGGCGACCAGGTGCTGGCCCCTTTCCGGGGTGGTGACGACGACGCCCAGAATGCCGGAGACGACGATATAGAGCGCATCGGCCGTCTCGCCCGGCCCGAACAACGCGCGCCCTCCGGGCAGGTTGATCCACGGCAACTCCTGCTGGAGTGCCGCCAGGGTCTGAGGATCGAGATATTCGAGTGGAGGCAGATCCGCGAGCGTCGGCCAATGGCTGCCGATGGTCTCGTCCGGGTCGCGACTCGTTACGTCGTTGGTCATGCCGCTCCGATACCCGTCTCGTGCGGGCTTGGTGGGAAGCGGATCATGACAGTTTGCCGCTTAAGGGTCCATTGACAGCAGGATGGGTGCGGCCAGGCAGGTCAGGCGGCGGCCTGTTCCAGTGCCAGGGCCGCCTTGTCATAGACCGCGCGGGTCTCGGCCGGAATCTCTTCCGGCGCCTCGGCCAGCGCATAGAGCGCCACCGTCGCGCTGATCGCGTCCGGCCCCTGCGGCACGACCCAGCCCAAAAGTGCGAAATCGCCCATCAGCTCGATCGAGAGGTTGCTCAAGGTCGGGCCGTCGATCGGCGGTGGGCTGCCGGCCGGCAGTCGCCGCGTCACGGCCTGGCGCCGTGTGGCACCCGCCAGCTCGGCATCGGCGAACCATTTGGCATCCGGCAGGCTGCCGTCATCCTCGACCCGGGCAAAGATGCCGCCCTCGATCGCGGCGACGCCAATCGGCCGCAGGGCGAGCAGGCGCCGGGTGGCGACGTCGGTCTCGATCGTCTCGTCGCCGTCGGGAATGCCGACCGGAATGCCGTCGGCATTATAGGTCCAGCCATGCTGCTGGCAGCGCAGGGGGCCCCGGCCCAGACCCGCCGCGCGCATCGGCAGCTGCTGGTGCGAGCAGATATTGCGGAAGCCCGACAGCGTGCCGCGGAAGTTCTGCAGCGTGATCGACAGCTCCGGCAGATCGACGGTCACGTGACAATCATCCTCGGCCAGCAGATCGACCGGACAGACGAAGAACCAGCGCGTGCGCCAGGCAGAAGGGGACGGGGGGCTTGCGCTCAAGAGACAGCTCCAATCGGGCGCCTGAAGAATTATCGGACCGGTCCGAATTTGGCTGGAGGGATTTTGACCGCCACGCCGTTCGCTTGGCAAGGGCGCCCTCGCGGGTTGTCTCCGCCGGGGAATGTCGCCACACTCCGGCCCGTCTCTCAAGGATCCCGGATGTCTCGCTCCATGCCCGTCTCAGCGCCCGTCGATCGTCGCCGTCAGCGCGGCTTCACCTTGCTCGAACTGCTGGTCGTGATCGCGATCCTCGGTCTGTTGGCGGCACTGGTGGCGCCGCGCGTCATGACGCTGTTCGGCAATGCCAAACAGAAGATCGCGGCCCAATCGATCGGCCAGTTGACCGATGTGCTCGAATTCTACCGGCTGGATGTCGGCGCCTATCCCTCGACCGATCAGGGGCTGGACGCGTTGGTGGCGGCGCCATCGGGCGTGGCCAATTGGCATGGCCCGTACCTGAAGGACGGCAAGGCCCCGGTCGATCCGTGGGGCCGGCCGTTTCAATACCGCAATCCCAGCGCCCGCACCGGCCTGCCGTTCGACATCTGCAGCTACGGCGCCTCGGGGCAGCCCGGCGGCAGCGGCGAGAACGCGACCGTCTGCAACAGTCAATAGGGCTCTAAATATTTGATTCAGAGTGCGATTCAGATATGAGGCCGAGCAGGCCTCATATCTGAATCGCACTCTAGTCCCCGGCCGGCGCATCCCACACCAGCAGGGCATAGCCGCGCGGTAGGCCCGGACCGATCCGGATCACGGCGCGGCGGGTGAATTGAGCGCCGTTGGCGGGGCGGGCGACCGCGGTGATCGAGACGCTGCGATAGGCCATCGGCACGGCCGGATTTGCCGCCGACGCGGTTCCCGGCAATTGGGCCAGCGCGCGGGCCACGACCGGGTCGGCCCGCGCCGGATCGGCGATGCCGATCTGATGGACCGACAGATGCGGCTCCAGCCGGGCCGCCAGGTCATGCGGCAGGCCCAGGACCAAGCCGACGTCGTCGACCGACTCGAACGGCGCGAAGCTCGGCTGATACTTGAGGCCGGCCGTCTGATAGCGCTGGGCGATGGTCGCCTGCTGTTCGGGCGGGGCGCCGCCGCGCCACTCGATGATGCCCTGGGTCACGGTCTGGGCTTGGCGCTGGTCGGCGCCCAGCACGACCAGCAGCGCCTGGAGCAGGGCGGGGTCGGCCAGGTTCGGGTTGACCTTGCCGGCGTCGTCGTCCATGCGGACATCGACCGGTATCGGGCCGACGGTCAGATGGCGCAGCGCGCCGTCGGCTTGCCAGGCCTGACCCGAGCTGTCGGCCAGGTGAAAGATCGCCTGATGCACCGCCCCGTCGGCCGCCGCCTCGGCCTCGGCATTGGCCATCAGATTGCGGGCGATCTTCGATTCCATCCGCCCGCTCGTGCCCAGCTCGGTCACGATCAGCGCCAGCAGCACCAGCGCCCACAGCACGATCAGCAGCGCGAAGCCGCGGTTGCCGGGGCGTGCCGCGACCGCCGCCATGGGTCTAGCGTGCTTTCCGTTCGGATGCCTTCATCCGAACGGAAAGAATTCGCGCCAGATCGATAACATCCGAGCATGGTTCGATTTCGAGAAATCGAGCCATGCTCTAGCGGCCGAGCACGGCATTCGGGTTGGTCGATCCGGACAGCGGCAGGGCGTCCAGCTCCTGCGGCACCAGGCCGGCATGGCCGAGGTTGAGCCGCAGATCCTCGGTCAGCGCCCGGGCGTCGCGCTGATCATGGATCACGTGCGGCGTGATCAGTACCAGGAGCTCGGTTCGGGTCCTTGTATTGTCCTGGGTTCCCAGCAGACTGCCCAGCAGCGGGATGTCCTTCAGCCAGGGTATGCCCGAATTGCCCACGCTGGCATTGTCGCGGATCAGGCCGGCCAGGCCGACGGTCTGGCCGTCCTGGATCACGACCCGGCTTTGCACCTTGCGCTCGGAGATGGTCGGCGAGCCGATGGTCGAGCTTGTGACGGTCGACGGTTCGCTCACCTCCTGCGAGATGTCGAGCGAGACCAGGCCGCCGGCGTTGACCCTGGGGATGACCTGCAGGATCACGCCGGTCTGCAGATAGGTGATGCTGTTGACCGTCGCCGGGGTCGTGGTGACCTGCGAGGTCGTGCTCTGGGTCAGGATCGGCACGTTGTCACCGACCTGCAGGCTGGCCTTTTCATTGTCGAGCACCATCAGCTGGGGCGAGGACAGCACGCGCACGTTCGTCACCGCCTGCAGCGCGCTCAAGGTCGCCCGCACGGCACTCGTGGTCTTGGCCAGCACGAAGCCGGGGAAGGCCCCCGTGGTGGCGCCGGTCGTGGCATTCGACAGAGTCCCGTTCAGCCCGCCGTTCTTGAAGAAGAACTGGGTGCCATATTGCAGATTGTCCGTCAGCGTGACCTCGGCGATGGTCGCGTCGATGCGGACCTGCAGCGGCAGGATGTCGATCTTGTGCAGCATGGCCGAAATCAGGCTCTGTTCTTGGGGCGTTCCGTAGATCAGCAGCGCATTATTGTGCCGGTTGGCGATGATGCGGATGCTGTTGGTGTCCTGCTCCTTGTCGTTGCCCGACGGGCTCGACAGCGCGTCCTGGGACGGCGATGCATTGCTTTGCGGCGTGCCGGCGCCGAACTGGCTCTGGGAGGTGCTGCTGCTGCCGGCCAATCCGCCGGTCGTCCCGCCGGTGCCGCCGATCCCGCCCGTACCGCCGATCCCGCTGGTGCCGCCGATCCCGCCGGTGCCGCCGATCCCGCCGCTCTGGCCCCCCGAATTCGAATTCAGCGAGATCTGGTCGAAATTGGGTGCGGTCGAACCGGAGCCGCTGTCGCCGCCGCCGGTGACATGGCCGGGCGTGAAGGCACGCTGCAGCAGGTTTTCCAGATCCCGGCTGTCGCCGTTCTGGACGTAATAGACGTGCCAATTGCGCGCGCTCGCGCTCTTGGCGCGATCGATCAGCGCGAACAGGCGACGGGCATCCTGGATGTAGCGGGCTTGCGACGACACGACGAGCACCGCATTGACCCGCTCCATCGGAATGACCTTGACCATGCCGGCGACCGGGCCGTCCTGTTCGCTGCCGAATGCCTTGGACAGATCGCCGGCGAGCTTGGTCGGATCGCCGGTATTGACCGGGAAGACCGCGTAGGATTGACCGGCCAGCAGATCGATGTCGAACGCGCGGATCAGGCCGATCAGGCTTTCGCGCGCCGCCGGATCGCCGCTGACGACGATCGCGTTATGGGCCGGGTCGGGGCTGACCTTGCCGCCCTCGGTCACGAACGGCTCCAGCACCTTGGCCAGGTCCTTGGCCGAGGCGTAGCGCAGCGTGATCATCTGGGTGCCGGAGCCGACACCGTCGGCGCCGACCAGGGCGGCGTTGGCGCCGGGGCCATTGGACGGCAGCACGCGGTAGAGACCGTTCTGCTCGTTCAGCGTGGCGCCGTTCTGGGCCAGCAGCGTCTGCAGGATGCCCAGCAGCTGGTCGCGCGCGACCGGCTGGGCGGTTTCGATCGTCGCCGTGCCGCGCACCGCCGGATCGATCGTGTAATTGACCTTGAGCGTGCCGCCCAGGATCGAGCGGGCGATCTCGCGGATATCGGTATCGACGAAATTCAGCGTCACATCGGCCGGGCCGCCGAGGCTCGGCCGGCGCCCCGGCGCGGTCGCGACGTTGGTACCGAGCGCCACCTCCGCCCCCGGCGTCGTGGCCTGGTCGGCAGCCAGCCCGCCGCTGATCCGGGCACCGGCGGCGCCGCGATCGCCTGCGGGATCGCCGGGCAGCGGCGTCAGGGGCTCGACCGGATGCGTATTGCAGGCGGCGAGGGACAGCAGGACGGCGGGAACGATCTGACGAAGCTTCATCTGCGGTTCGGCGCGACGGGCGCGCCCCCTGGCTGGCGACTAGCGGGTTGCGGGACGGCGGGGCGGGTTTGAGCGGGCGCGGTCTGCCCGGCGAACGGGTTCGGGACGCCAGGCGGCAATTGCATGCCGCCCGGGAGGAATTGGCGCGGACTATTCGGTGGCGGCCGCGGCGCGGCGCCCGGCGCCGTCGGATCGACGGTCGATGCGGGCGTCAGCGACGGGTCGGCCTTGGGCTGCAGGGTTAGCGTGCCCTTCGGCCCCGTCAAGGTCACGCCGTCGGCGGCGATTTTCTGGATCTGCCAGCCGGCGATCTGGTCGCCCTCGACCAGGGTGGCCGGCTTGCCGTCGCCCGGTGGCTGAAAGATCGCGCGGCGCTGGGTGCGATCGATCAGAATGCCGGCCAGCCGCGGCAGGTCGTCGGACGGCGCGCCGACGGGCGTCGGGCCGGCCTTGGGCCGCCGGTCGATCGCGAACAACGGCCGCGCCAGAATGATCGGAACGAAGCTGGCAGCGTCATCGACGGCGGCATCCGGCAGTCGGCTCGCCTGGATCGGTGCCGCGGCGGTGGCGGCAGGGGCCGGCGCCCGGAACGCCTCCATCGCGATCACGCCCAGCAAGGCGACCGAAATCAGCCCCAGCCCGGCCAGGCTCAGGTCGCGCGGGGTCATGGCGCGCTCCCGCTGCGGAAGCCGTAGACGGTAAAGCCGACATCGAGCGCCGAGGCCGCGATGCCCGGCAGGACGATCGGCGAGCCATGGATCTGCAGATCGTCCACCAGCATCGGCGGGCGGGCCTGGTCGATCTGGGCGAGCAGTTGGGCCAGCACCGGCAGCGGCGCGCTGATGCTCAGCTTGACGCCGATCCGGCGATAGGGACCGGACTGTTCGGCGGTCAGCGTTTCCATGCTCGACAGGGTCGCGCCGGCGGTGGCGGCGAGCGACTGCAATTGCGACTGCAGCGTGGCCCCCGCCAATGCGTCGGTGGCACCCTCGAAGGTCGCGGTGCCGTTGTTGGCCGGAACGGCCGCGGCGCGGGTCTTCAGGTCGGGCACCTCGGCCGCCAGCGCGGCCATGCGATCGGCCAGCGCCAGACGTTGCGCCAGCTTGGCCGTCTGCGCGTCGTACAGATCCATCAAGGGGGCAGCCACGCCGAGCCAGACCACGATCGCCGCCAGGACCAGCAGGCCCAGCGCCAGCATCCGGCCCTGGCGGCCGGTCGGAAGGGCGGCGGCCATCAGGGGGTGACCTCCGTCGCGATCGAGAAGATCTCCTGACGATTCGCTTCCAGCTTGGTAACCGGGGCGGCGAAGGCCGGGTCCTTGAAGGTCGGGTCGGCGGCCAGCGCGCCCAGCAGGCGGGCGGCCGCGGCCGACTGGCCGATCAGCGACAGCCGGTGGTTCTTCAGCGACAGATCGGTCAGATGCGTGTCGTCGGGCAGGGCCTGGGTCGCGGCGGCAAGCACCTTCAGCGGATTGGGCAGCTTCGTGCGTTCGGCCGCGATCGCCTCGCCACCCCCGCCGGTGATCTGCCGCCGCAGCTGGGCGGCCTCGTCGACGGTCGGTTGCAGCGCCGCGATGGCGGCATCAGCCGAATGCAGGGCGATCGCCTGCTTGGCGAAGGGCAGCGCGATCGCGACCAGCGCCAGCACCGCGGTCACCGTCGCCAGCAGCGGCACGGCCCGGCCGCTGCCGCGCGGCGCGCTGTGATCGAGCTGAATCGGTCGAACCGAGCCGTCGGCCAGAACCGGCGCCAGCATGCTCGGTGCGAGATCGGCCGCGCTCAAGGTCTGGATCAACTCGGCCAAAGGCGCGCGCGGCACGAGCGAGAGCAGGACCTTGAGCCGACCCTGACGCCGATCCCGCTCCAGAATCGTCGCATCCCAATAGACTTCGTCGATTGCGAAGGGCGTCTCCCGGTCCATCTCGAAGCCCAGCACCCGATCCAGGTCGCGCTCGGCGGCGAGCGGCAGGGTCAGCTGCTTCTCGAGCAGGAAGTCGGCGGCGAGGCGCAGAACGATCGCATTCGGCCGGCCGGGGAGCGCGCAGGCCTGCTTCATCGTGCGGATGCCGGCCGGGTCGAGCGTGAAGCGTCCGAGCCGGCTGATCTGACCGCGTTTGCGCACGGCCACATCGACCAGATCGGGCGCGTCGCCGATCGCGATCAGGACGGCGTCGTGGTCGAGCGGCGTCGCACCGGCCAGTCCGGTCGGCAGCAAGGCACGGAGCTGATCGCCCCACCATGTAAAGAAGTCGCCGATGGTCACGATGTTTCGCGCGGCCCCCCCGGAATCATTCGTTAAATCAACGTACTCGCGGCGCGCCGCACGCACGGCTTCAAGAGTATTAGCCGTGTCCGACGACAGATGAAAGAGGATGCTTTTCAGCCGCCGCCTTCTGCGATCAACGGCGCAACGATCATATCCGGCCAATGCCGACGGTCGCCCTTGGCAAAAACGAGGCGCAGGCGGATTAGAGGGGGTGCGGCGACCATGGTCCAGCGATCGCGCCAGCCCGATCCGTCGCCGCCGGCCTGCCAATAGGCAAAGGAGACGCTCTCCAGATGATCGACGATCACCGCGTCGCCCGTGGCCGGCGCCGCGGTGGCCGGATCGATCAGCGCGCTGTCCCAATGTAGCATCAAACGGTGCCGATCATCGAGTTTGAGCGTGATCTTGGCGCGCCGCGTGCCGGTCGCGACGGCAAGCGGCAGCACGCTGTCGAAGGTCACGCCATCGGCCGTGCCGACAAAATCGTTGCGGCCATGGGCGACGCCGCTGGTGGCATTGCCGAGCAGGCCCCGCACGGTCCGATCGACCGCGTCCAGATCGGCGGTCCGGTCGACCAGGGCGGCCTGTCGCGTCCAGGCGGTCATGCCGAACCGCATGCCCTGGCTGAGGCCGGCCATCAGGATGCCCAGGACGACCAGCGCCACCAGCACCTCCATCAGGGTGAAGCCGCGGTCACTGCGCATAGGCCAGCCCCATCCGTTCGCTGCGCAGCACGAATTCGCGCTCCTTGCCGGCATCGTGCCAGGCGATGGAGACCACGATCGCATAGAGCGCCGCCGGCGGCGCCCCGGCGACCGGGCCATTGGTCGTGGCCTGGCCGCGGGCGATCGGCGTGATCCGCAGATGCCAGCGATAGCCGCCCCCGTCGTCGCCTCCGCTTTCGCCTGCAACCGGGCTCGTGTCCCGGCCGATCTCGGCCATGTGCGAGCGCGCCCGGGACACGGCCTCCTCGTATTTGCCGGCCGTCTCGACCGACAGCAATCCCCCCGATGCCGCGCGGAACAGCAGGCCGAGCGCCAGTGCCGCGATCGCGAACGCGATCAGCACCTCCAGCAGGGTGAAGCCGCGCTCAGTCCGCATCGCCGACACTGACCCGGCCGTTGAGCCAATCGACCCCGATCCGCATCCGGCGGCCGGCGTCCCTGAGCTCGACCCGGCCACCGGTCGAGCTGCCATCGGGCAGGAACCGGATGTCGGCCGCGGTCCCGCCCGCCGACTGGCCGGCGATCGTCAGGACGGCGATATCCAGATCGCGCGGCAGCTCGGTCGGCCTGTCGGCACCGACGCGCCAGCGATGGCCGGCCAGGTCGATGTTGACCGCGACCGTCCGATTGTCGGCGATGGCGCGGGCGCGGGCCTGGCGGAAGCCGGAAGCCAGCTCGTTCGCGGCCGCGCGCGCGGTCAGCGTATGCAGGCCCAGGGGGCCGCGCGCCGCGACCATGGCCAGGACGAGGCCCAGGATCGCGACCACGACGATCATTTCGACCAGCGTGAAGCCGCGCGTCGCGTTAGAGCGCCAGGTCATTCAAGCCCAGCATGGCCATCATCAGCGAGCCGACGATGGCGGCGACGGCGGCGCCCATGGCGATGGTGATGGTCGGCACCAGCAGGGCGACCATGCGCTGCACGGCGATGCGCGTGCGTTCCTCATGGATCTCGGCGGCCTTCAAGGCCATGGCCGACAGCTGCGCGGTCTCTTCGCCCAGGCGCAGCAGATGGATGGTACGCGGTGGAAAGATCCGGGCTTCGCCCAGCGGCTTCGACAGGCCCGCGCCGCCCTTGGCGCTGTCGCTCGCGGTCTGGATCGCGGCGACCGCGGCCAGATTGCCGATCGTCTCCGTCACGATGGTCAGCGCCGCGATCAGCGGCACGCCGTTCTTCAAGAGCGTGCCGAGCGTGCGGGTGAAACGCGCGGCCAGGCTTTCGCGCAGCAGGCCGCCCAGGACCGGCACGCGCAGCAGGAACCGATCGACCGGCCGGCGGAAGCCGTCGTTCTTCAGGGCTTGGCGCAGCGCGAGCGCCAGGACGGCGAGCAGGACCAGCAGCCAGGGACCGGCGACCTGCATCGTGGTGCCGAACGCGATCAGCATTTTGGTCATGGTCGGCAATTCGGCGCCGGATTCGGCGAACAGCGGCACGAATTGCGGCAGCACATAGCCGATCAGCACGGTGATCGAGCCGATGGCGGCGACCAGCAGGAGGGCCGGATAGACCAGGGCGGACTGCACCGTGGCGGCCAGGCTGCGCTCGCGCTCCAGCAATCCGGCAAGCCGGTCCAGCGTCTCGGCCAGCGCGCCGCCGGCTTCGCCGGCCCGGACCAGGCCGACATGCAGCTTGGGGAAGCTCTGCGGCTCCTGCGCCAGCGCTGCCGCCAGCGAGCTGCCGCCGCGGACCTTTTCGCGCACCCGGTCCATGACCGTGGCAACGCGCTTGCTGGGCGCCGTTTCGACGATGAAGCGCAGCGCGCGGTCCAGATCCTGGCCGGCGGCGAGCATGGTCGCGAGCTCGCGGGTGACGTCGGTCACGTCCTGCCGGCCGAGGCCGCGCCGGCGGCCGAGGTCGGCGGTGAAGATCTCGGCCCAGCGGCTGCCGGCCTCGGCCGGCTCCGCGCGCATCGGCACATGGCCCTGGCGCTGCAGCCGGTCGATCACGGTCGCCTGGTCGGGCGCCTCCATCGTGCCGCGCTGGACCTGTCCCTGGGCGTCGATCGCTGTGAAGCGGAAGGCGGGCATGATCCTCGTCAGCCCTCTGCGCGGATCGAGCGGACGACCTCTTCCACGGTCGTGATGCCGTCGAGCGCCGCGTCGATGCCGGCGTCGAACATCGAATGCATGCCGCCGGCGATGGCAGCGCGCTCGATCGCGCTATGGTCGGCGCGGGCGAAAATCAGCCGTTCGATCTCGTCGTTCGGAACCAGCAGCTCCGCGATCGCCTGTCGGCCGCGATAGCCGGTGCCGCGGCACTGCGGGCAGCCGACCGCGTGATGCAGCATGATCGGGCGGGCCGTCGTGCGGCGGGCGAGCCCGAACCGTTCGATCATCTCCGGTGGAGCCTCGGCCGGCCGCTTGCAGTGCGGGCATAGCCGGCGCACCAGGCGCTGGGCCAGAACCCCCTTGATCACGGCGGTGATCAGGTAATCCTCCAGCCCCATGTCGCGCAGGCGGGTGACCGTGGCGGCGGCGGAATTGGTATGCAGCGTCGACAGCACCAGATGGCCGGTCAACGAGGCCTGCACCGCGATCTGCGCCGTTTCCAGATCGCGGATTTCGCCGATCATGATCACATCCGGATCCTGGCGCAGGATCGAGCGCAGCAGGTTGGCGAAGTCGAGGCCGATCTGGGGCTTCACCTGGATCTGGTTGATGCCGGTCAGCTGAAATTCGATCGGGTCCTCGACGGTCACGATCTTGCGGGCGATCGAGTTGAGGTTCAGCAGACCGGTATAGAGCGTCGTCGTCTTGCCGCTGCCGGTCGGGCCGGTGACCAGCACCATGCCGTTCGGCAGGTCCAGCAGGCGCTGCAGGTCGGCGGTCACCTTGGGCGGCAGGCCGAGCTTGGCATAGTCGAACTCGACCGCGGTCCGATCGAGCACGCGCAGCACGACGGTCTCGCCATAGAGCGACGGGACGGTCGAGACGCGGAAATCGACCTCCTGGCCGCGCACGGCCAGCTTCAGGCGCCCGTCCTGCGGCAGGCGCCGCTCGGCGATGTCGAGCCGCGCCATGATCTTGATGCGGGACGTGATGGCGGCGGTCAGGCGCGTCGCCGGCGCCTCCGCCTCGTGCAGCACGCCGTCATAGCGGTAGCGCACGCGCAACCGATCCTCGAACGGCTCGATATGAATGTCGGAAGCCTGGGTTTCGACCGCGCGGGCGATCATCTGGTTGACCAGACGGATGACCGGCGCCTCGCTCGCCAGATCCTTCAGCCGTTCGGCGTCTTCCTCGAGCGGTTCGTCATTGCCGCCGGCGGCGGGCTCCGGATGCGCGCCCTCGGCATCGGGATAAAGCCGGTTCAACGCCGCGTCCAGCTCGATCGGCAATGCGATTTCGATCGCGACCTTGCGGCCGGTGGCGGCGGCGACGGCGGTCCGGGTGAATTGGTCGAGCGGATCGGCCATGGCCAGGACCAGCCGGTCGGCCTCGACCGCGATCGGCAGCGCGTGAACCTTGCGCAGGAAACGCGCTTTCAGCCGATCGACCAGCAGGGGGGTTTCGGGATAGCGGTCGGCCGCGACCAGCGGCAGGCCCAGAAAGGCCGCGAGCGCCTCGGCCAGGCCGCGCTCCGATACGAGACCGAGCTGCGTCAGCACCGAATCGAGGCGCTGGCCGGTCTCGCCCGAGACCCGGCGGGCGCGCTCCAGCGTCTTGTCATCGACCAGCCCGCGTTCGAGCAGCACGGCGCTCAAGGCTTCCAGGCGATCGCCGGCCGCGGCGGAAGGCGGGGGATTGTGAGCCAGGTCGGTCATCGGCTTGTGCGCGCCAATCTGATTGTCGAATGGGCCACAGACTGTGTAGAGGACGGGACCGGTGGCAAGTGGAAAGCGTCATGCCGGCACCACCGACGAGGAGGGTGACTGTGATCCCGGACTGGATCGTCTACGTGCTGGCCCCGCTCATCGGCAGTTTTCTGGGGGTGCTGATCCGTCGCTGGCCGACCGGTCGCCCGGTCGTCTACGGCCGATCCTGCTGTGACCATTGTGGGACGCGGCTCGGCCCGCGCGACCTTGTGCCGCTCGTGAGCTGGCTCGCCGCGCGGGGGCGCTGCCGGCATTGCCGGGCGCCGATCGGCGAATTCTATCCGCTGGTCGAACTGGCGGCCCTCGCGGTGGCGCTTTGGGCCGGCACGTTCGATTCCGGCGCCGCCCTCTGGCTCGACTGCCTGCTCGGCTGGGCCCTGCTGACACTCGCCTGGATCGATGCGGAGCATCTGCTGCTGCCCGATATCCTGACCCTGCCGCTGATCCTGCTCGGTTTGGCCGCCGCCTGGTTCCTGCGCTGGCCGCCGCTGGTCGATGCGGCGGCGGGAGCGGCCGCGGGCTATCTGACTTTTCGTCTGTTGGCGCTGGCCTATCGCCGGGTCCGCGGCCGCGAGGGGCTCGGGACGGGCGATGCCAAGCTGCTGGCCGCAGGTGGCGCCTGGCTCGGCTGGCAGGCGCTGGGCGACGTGGTGCTGGGCGCGGCGCTCGTCGGCATTCTGTGGTTCGTCGCGACCCGGCCGCCGGCGAGGTCCGACGAGACGCCGGTCGCCGGCCCGGCCGAACTGCCTTTCGGTCCGGCGCTCGCGATCTCGATCTGGGTCGTCCGGCTCTATGGGCCTTTTTTAGGGTAGCGGGACGATTGGCTCGCTATAGCGTTGGTGGAGCAGGCGGCCTTCAGGCTGCCCTCGAATCACAACGTAGAGTGGGTCCAAAAATGTTCCAAGCATATCGTCCCGCGGTCCGTGCGGTCGCCGTCGCGGCTTTGTTGACCAGCTTCGCCGCGTTGCCGGCCCTGGCTCAGACCTCGCCGGCGGCCGGCGCCGCGCCCGCAGCCAGCGCACCGGCTTCGTCCGCCACCGCGACCGCGGCCTCCCCTGCCGCCGGCAAGGAAGCCAAGCATTCGGCCGCCGTCGAGGCCCACATCGCCAATCTCAAGAAGAAGCTGATGATCACGCCCGCGCAGGATTCGGCCTGGAACACGTTCGCCGAGGTCATGCGCGACAATGGCGAGGCGATCGAGGCCGCCGTGCAGGAACGCGATGCCAGCAAGAATCTCGACGCGATCCATGATCTGCAGTCCTACGCGAAGGTCGCCCAGGTCCATGCCGATGGCGCGCAGAAGCTCGCCGCCGCCTTCCAGCCGGTTTACGACACCCTGTCGCCCGAGCAGAAGAAGAACGCCGACACGATGTTCGAGCATACGCGCCACGGGAAGATGGATGGCGGCAAGAAGAAGAGCTAGTCGCCTCCGCGAATAGTCTGGCTTCCCGCGATCCGATCATTCCTTTGAAAGGAACGATAATATGAGTACGACCAATAGATGGCTCCGGCGCTTGGCGTTCGTCCTGGCGCTGGCACCGTTGGCGATGGCGACGCTGCCGAGTGCCGCCAGAGCCGACGGTGACAATCACTACCGGCGCGCGGACCATCGCGAACAGCACGATCGCGGCGAGCATCGCGGCTGGAATCATGATCGCGGGGAGTACCGTGATCAGGGCGGCTACTACTATGCTCCCCCGCCGCCGGTCTATTACGCGCCACCGCCGAGACCCTCGGCCGGCATCAATCTGTTCTTCCCGATCCGCTGACCGGACCGGCTCGAACGATGGAAGGGCGGCCGCAAGGCCGCCCTTCGCTATTTCAGGTCCATCAGCTGCTGGCGGGCGACGATGCGTTCGCGATGCACGGTATAAAGCCCGCTGGCGATGATGACCGCCGCCCCGGCCAGCGTCATCAGGTCGGGCACCATGCTGAACAAGAAGTAGCCCGCGAAGCTCGCCCAGACCAGCTGGGTATAGGAAAACGGCGCCAGGACCGAGGCATTGGCCCGGCGATAGCCCATCACGACCAGCCATTGCGCCGCGGTCGAGACGCTGGCCATGAACCCGCCGATCGCGACCGCCTGCCAACTGGGGACGACCCAGACGAACGGCAGCATCACGCTCACGACCACGAAGCCGGTGATCGCGGCGTAGCCGAGCGTGGTGACGATGTCGTCGTTGCTGTGGCTCATCTTGCGGGTCAGGACGATGCCGCAGGCCCAGCTGACCGACGAGAGCAGCGGAAAGATCGAGGCCGGGTTGAACGCGCTGGTACCGGGACGGACCACGATAAGCACGCCGATCAATCCGACCACGATGGCGCTCCAGCGCCTCAAGCCGACCTTTTCGCCCAGCACCGGGATCGACAGCGCGGTGATGAACAGCGGCGAAACGAAACTCATGGCGGTCGCATCGGCCATCGCAAGGAAACGCAGGCCCACCGTGAAGAACAGCGCCGATCCCATCAGGCCCAATCCGCGGCCGACCTGCAGCACCGGTGCCGACGAGCGGAACCGTGCCGGCTGCCGGAGCAGCGCCGGCAGCATCAACAGCGTGAAGCCGCTGTAGCGCAGCCACACGACCTCGATCGGCGGCAGCATCTGGCCCAGCAGCTTGGAACAGGCATCGGACATGGAGAAGAACACCATGGCCGCGACGATCAGCAGAATGCCCTTCACCGGATCATCGATCTGGCGGGTCACCGCCGGATGCGCCTGTATCGATGCGGCGGGGCCGGCCTTGGCGATCGGTAGGGCGCTCTCGGACATGGTAAAACCAGGCTGCGACAAAATGGTACGAGAGCTAACCTATCACCCTCCGGCGCCGGCCAGCCAAGCAGCCCGCGAGGGGCGCGTATGCTCTAAAGTGATCGGGCGGCACCGGCATGGCGGGCGAATTCCCGGGTCAGCCACTCGATGAACACCCGCACGCGCGGCGATAGTTGCCGGCTGTGGGGATAGAGCAGCGAAACCGGCATCAGGTCGGGCGGAAACTCCGGCAGCAGCTCGACCAGGGTTCCGGCGCGCAAGTCCGCCTCGACGTGGTAGCGCGGCACCTGAATGATGCCGAGACCGAGCCGTGCCGCCATCACATTGGTCTCCGCGTTCACCACCGAGACGGTCGCCGGCAGCGTGATGCGGCGGAGCACGCCCGCGACGATGAATTCCAGCGGGAGGAAATTCCCGGTCGCCGACGAGACGAACCCGATCATGCGATGACCGTCGAGCTCGTCCGGCGTCCGGGGGATGCCCTCCCGGGCGAGATAGGCTGGGCTGGCGCAGGTCGCTTCCGCCAGCATCGCGACGCGACGCGCGACCATGCCGCTGTCCTGCAGGTCGCCCGCCCGCAGCACGCAGTCGACCCCTTCGCGCACCAGATCGACCAGCCGGTCGCCTTCGCCCAGATGCAGCTCCAGTCCCGGATAACGCTCGAGGAAGGCCGGCAGCCCGGGCAGGAGGAAATGCCGGGCGAGCGTGCCGTGAACATCGACGCGCAGCAGGCCCTTGGGCTTGGCATCGCCGAAAGCCGCATCCGCATCCTCGACGTCGGCGATGATCGCCAGGCAGCGCCGATGATACGCTTCACCGTCGAGCGTCGGGGTGACGTGGCGCGTCGTCCGCTGCAGCAGGCGGACGCCGACCCGCGCCTCCAGCTGCTGCACGACCTCGGTCACGGTCGAGCGCGGCAGGCCCAGATCCTGCGCCGCCAACGTGAAGCTGCGCCGCTCCACGATCCGCGTGAATACCCGCATGGCGTCGAAACGGTCCATCGGCTCTCTGTTCGCTGATTCCGAATAATATAGCCGGATAATGCCTGATTATCCGGATCGTGCGAAGGCTCATCTTCCGGGAACGGCGGCGGTTGCACCAAGCCCGCCGCCCGATGAAGGAGAGCAGAGATGAGCAGCCAATCGAATAAAGTCGCGATCGTGACCGGCGCCTCGCGCGGCATCGGTGCCGCCATTGCCCAGCGCCTGGGGCGGGACGGCTTCACCGTTCTGGTCAATTATTCCGGCGATGCCGTCCCGGCCGAGGCCCTGGTCGAACAGATCGAGGCGGCCGGCGGCCGTGCCCGTGCCGCCCAGGCCGACGTCAGCGATCCGGCCGCGGTCCGTCGCCTGTTCGACGCGGCCGAGGCGGCGTTCGG
Organism: Rhodospirillales bacterium; assembly: GCA_028288725.1. Taxonomy (GTDB): domain Bacteria; phylum Pseudomonadota; class Alphaproteobacteria; order ATCC43930; family CGMCC-115725; genus Aliidongia. The sequence continues at coordinate 35,907 of JAQGIC010000074.1, read as the reverse complement.
CGGGGTCGACGTGCTGGTGAACAACGCCGGCATCATGGCGCTGGCCAATCTGGCAGAGATGGGGGACGACGCCTTCGACCGTCTGATCGCGGTCAACCTGAAAGGCACGTTCAACACGTTGCGCGAAGCGGCCAAGCGGCTGCGCAGCGGCGGCCGGATCGTGAATTTCTCCTCCAGCGTCGTCGGGCTCTATCAGCCGACCTATGGCGTCTATGCCGCGACCAAGGCGGGTGCCGAGGCGTTGACCCACATCCTGTCCAAGGAGCTGCGCGGCCGCAATATCACGGTCAATGCCGTGGCGCCGGGGCCGACGGCGACCGACCTGTTCCTCAAAGGCAAGCCGCAGGCGGTCGTCGACCATCTGTCGAAGCTGGCCCCGCTGGAGCGGCTGGGCGAGCCCGAGGATATCGCCAACACGGTCGCCTTCCTGGTCGGTCCCGATGCCGGCTGGATCAACGGCCAAATCCTGCGCGCCAACGGCGGCATCGTCTGAGCGAAAGAGTAAGGAACGGATCATGAAAGACATCATCCTCGTCACCGGGGCCTCGAGCGGCTTCGGTCTCCTGGCCTCCAAGGCGCTCGCCCATGCCGGCCATACGGTCTATGCCAGCATGCGCGAGACCGAGGGGCGCAACGCGCCGCAGGTCGCCTCGGTCTTGGCCTATGCCAAGGAGCATGGCGTCGATCTCAGAACGGTCGAGCTGGACGTCGCCGCCCAGGGGTCGGCCGACGCGGCCATCGCTAAGCTGGTCGCCGATCACGGCCGGCTCGACGTGGTCGTCCATAATGCCGGCCATATGTCGTTCGGGCCGGCCGAGGCCTTCACGCCGGAACAGTTCGCGCAGCTCTACGACATCAACGTGCTCAGCACTCAGCGGGTCAACCGCGCGGCGCTGCCGCAGTTGCGCAGACAGGGCAGGGGCCTGGTGCTGTGGGTCACGTCCAGCAGCGCCCGCGGCGGTACGCCGCCCTATCTGGCCCCCTATTTCGCGGCCAAGGCGGCGATGGATTCCCTGGCGGTGACCTATGCCGGCGAATTGGCGCGCTGGGGCATCGAGACCTCGATCATCGTGCCCGGCCCCTTCACCAAAGGCACCAACCACTTCGTCCATGCCGGCAAGCCGGCGGACGAGGCCCGGGCCGCGGAATATGACCTTGGCCCGACGGCGGGCATGCCGGATGTCGCGTTGAAAGGCCTGGCCTCGCTCGAGCCGGAAGATGCCGATGCCGGCACGGTCGCCGACGCCATCGTCCGCGTGGTCGACACCCCGTTCGGCAGGCGGCCGTTCCGGGTCCATATCGACCCGTCCCAGGACGGGGCTGAGATCGTCAACGGCATGGCCGACCGTGTCCGCGCCGAACTGCTGCGCCGCATCGGGCTGGCGGATATCCTGCAGCCGCGGGTCATCGGCTGATTGTACGCCGCCTGAGGGTCCGTTCGGGCCTTTAGGCGGCGTAGCGCTTGGCGGGCAGGACCAACATTTCCGGTCTCATGTCGGTCCTTGGAACTGCGGTGTATTTCGACAATATCTCGGTGAGCACTTCCCATTGATCACTCGGGCGCGGTCGGGCGCCGGCTTCCAGAAAATGGCCGAAATTCAGGGAGACAACCTTCTTGGTGAGATCTCCCAGCGTCCGGCAGTCTTTGGCAAATCGGCCGGGATCGACCGACAGGACCCAGATCGATGCCGGGATGAGGGCGATCGCAAGCAGCGTCCAGCCCGGATAGAGCATGTGGACCGGAATGATGCTCAGCAGCGCGATCGCAGCGGTCGAAAAGGCGGCTTTCCCGAGCCAGGAACTCGCGAGCGGCGGTAAGTGAAGGCCGGTTTCGAGTTCTAACTGCTTGACGACCTGCTTGGGCGAACCGGCGATCAACTCGGCCAGAACATGGGATGGCCTGAGCTTTTCGCCGCCGGCATGCGGCGCCAGGGCACGACGAAGACGGTAGAAGGCCAGCGCGTTGGCGCAGGCCTCGCCGCCGGTACCGGCTAATTGCCGCGAGATGATGCGATGGATGTCCCCGACGGTCCGGCATCTTGTCAGTTCGTCCTCATCGAACTGAAAGCCGAGCGACCGCTCCAGCGCGGCTAGCGCGTCCGTCACGTCGTCGTCACCGATTTCCAGCGAATTGGCCATCATCCGATTCTCATCAAAGCCCCTTGCGGTCGAATTCAACTGCAAGGGGGCCGCAATGTCGAGCGCGGTTTATGGCGCTATTTGACCAGCGGGCAGTCGCCCTCGGCCGAGGGGCGAAACGCGGTCGCCGCCGGGATGTCGCGGACTTTCTTGTAATAGTCCCAGGCATATTGGGACTCGTCCGGGCTTTTCACCTGGTAGAGCGTCAGGTCGTAGAGCACGCGGCCATCCGGGCGGATCGAGCCGGCGCGGCCGAAGAAATCGACCGGCATCGCGCGCATCTTGGCATTGACAGCCTGGGCGTCGATCGTGCCTGCGGCATCGGCCGCCTTCAGATAATGGATGATCGAGGCATAGGTCGCCGCCTGCTGCTTCGTCGGCATATGATGGGCCGCCTCGTTGAAGCGTCGGGCGAAGGCGCGGGCCTGGTCGTTCTGATCCCAGTAGAAGCCCTCGGTTACGTAGAGCCGCTGTGCTGCGGCGAGGCCGATGGCGTTGATGTCGGTGATATAGACCAGCAGGCCCGCCAACGACTGCTTCGCCGTCAGCGCGCCGGGGCCATTGGCCTGCTTGATCGCGGCGATCGTGTCGGTGCCGGCATTGGCGAGGGCGACGACCTTGGCCTGGGATGCCCTGGCCGACGCCAGATACGACGAAAAGTCGGTGGTCGCGAGCGGATGGCGGACCCGACCCAGCACCAGGGCGCCCTGGCTCCTCACGGCCGTGATCGCGTCCCGCTCCATGGCGACGCCGAAGGCGTAGTCGACCGTCAGAAAGAACCAGCTGTCGCCGCCGCTCTGCACGACGGCCTCGGTCGTGGCGCGGGCGAGCGCATAGGTATCCTCGGCCCAATGCGATGAGGTCGCCGAGCAGGCTTTGCCGGTCAGATCGGAATCGGGCGCGCCGGCGATCAGCAGCGTCTTGTCGCGGGTTCTGGCGATTTCCTGGGCGGCCAGCGCCACGCTGGAGGTCGACAGGCCGGCGACGACATCGACGCCCGCCTGGTCGAACCAGCCTTTCAGGATGGCGGCACCGACGGCCGGATCGTTCTTGTGATCGGCATCCTGCAAGGCGATCGGCCGCCCCAGCACCCGGCCGCCATAATCGGCGATGGCAAGCCGTGCCGCCGCCACATTGCCGAGGCCGCCGTTCTCGGCATAGGGGCCGGCCTCATCGGTCAGGATGCCGATCCGGACCGGCGCCGCTCCGTCCGATGCCACCCCGTCCGATGCCGCGGCCGGATCGGTTCCGGCCGGCGACGGGCCGGCCATCGCGACGAGGCCGAGGGCGACCAGCACCGGCAATCGCGCCTTCATTCGTCGTCCGCCCCCTTGCGCAATGATTTTCCGTCCGACAGATTGCGACCCGGTTCGTGGCGGCGCAATGGGCAGCGCGCGCGTTTAGGGCTTGTAAAGCCCGGACTTCATCGCTTTGCTAAACATCGAACATTCTTGGTGCGATCTCTCGCGTCGGCGGCGATCGCGCCCGATCGGGCAGTCACGGTCCTGAAAGGGGCGGCGGTGATGAAATCGAGCGGTGCAGGTTTCGGGATCCTGATGCAGGCGATGCTCGCGCTGTCAGGCGCGCAGGCGGCTGAGCTGCCCGTCACCCACCTGACCGTCATGGGGTCGCTGGGCGGCACGGCGCAATACCGCGATGTCGAAGAGCCGTTCTGGACGCATCAGCTCGCGGCCGATTCCGGCGGTCGAATCACCGCGGAGGTGACGCCGTTCGACCAAGCCGGGCTGAAGGGCGTCGAAGCCCTGCAGATGGCGCGGCTCGGCGTCATCAGCTTCCTGACGGTGCCCCTCTCGCTGATTTCCAGTGAAGATCCCGAAGCGAACGCCCCCGATCTTCCGGGCCTCAACCCCTCGATCGAGACGATGAAGGCCAATCTGGCGGCCTATCGTCCGATCCTGACCGAGCTCTACCGCACGCGCTACCGGCTGGAACCGCTGGCCATGGTCAGCTATCCGGCGCAGGTGCTGTTCTGCAAGGAGCGGTTCGAACGCCTGTCCGATCTGGCCGGCCGGAACATTCGGGTCGCGAGCGGCGCCCAGGCCGGGTTGATGAGCGCGCTGGGCGCGCGCGGGACCGTGCTGCCGTTCGCGGAAATCCGGACAGCGCTCCTGAACAACACCGTCGACTGCACGATCACCGGGACTTTGACCGGCAACTCGATCGGCCTGCCCAGTGTTACCCACTACGTGCATGCGCTGGCGATCAATTGGGGCGTTCAGATCGTGGTCGCGAATCGGGCAACCTGGCTGGGGCTGAACCCCGAGGTGCGGGATTTCATGACCCGCGAGATGGCCGATCTGGAACGAAGCTTCTGGACCCGGACCGAGACTGCGACGATCGAGGGTCTGGCGTGCGACACCGGGCATGGCGATTGTCCCAACGGGACCAAGGGCGACATGGTGCTGGTCGAGGCGGCCCCGTCCGATCGCGCCTTGCTCGACCGAATTCTGCGGACGGTCATCCTGCCGAAATGGGCAGCGCGGTGCGGCGAGGAATGTGCCGCCGAATGGAACCGGACCGTCGGCGTCCGGATGGGCCTGATCGCCGAGGCGCCCCCAGAATGAGTGCTACCGACAAGTCGCGGGCCTGGCACGGCGCCCATCGCTGGCTCGATCTGGAGGCCGCCATCATCGGCTTCGGCATCCTGGCGGTGCTGGCCTTCGGTGCCGTGCTGGCCTTCACGCTCGACCGCAGCCGCCGTGGCGCGCTCGACAGCTCGGTCGCCACCACGCGCAGCCTGGCGGTGGCGGCCGAAACGGCGACCGCGCGCACGGTGCTGTCGATCGATGCGATGCTGTCGGCGGTGGCCGAAGCGCTCGACAAGATGCCGGGAGATCCGCCGCTCCAGGGTCCGGCCGTCCACGACCTGCTGCGGCTGTTCGACGATCAGAATTTCTCGGTCAGAGACATCCTGCTGATCGACGGGCGCGGGTTTCAGGTCAATGATTCGGCCTCGACCCTGCGTAAACCGCGCTCGCTGGCCGAGCGCGATTTCGCGCAGGGGCACGACAGCGGGCCGGATGCCCAGGCCATGTTCATCGGCCGGCCCGCGCGCTCGCCGGTGACGGAAAGCTGGTCGATCTTCGTGAGCCGGCCGATCAGTTTGCGCGACGGATCTTTCGTCGGGCGGATCGCGGCGGAGGTGCCGATCGAAACCTTCAGGGATTTCTACGACAAGCTCGACGCCGGCAAGGCGACCAAGATCAGCCTCTATGCCGCCGACGGGACCCTGCTGGCGAACGATCCGCCGACCGACGGCAAGATCGGCGAACGGCTGTTGACCGCGGACCATCTGACGAAGGTTGTTTCGCAAGCGATGGCGACGGTCGTCGAAACCGATCCGATGGACGGTATCCGGGCCATCATCTCGTCGAAGGCCGTGCCGCTTCGGCCGCTCGTGGTCCGGGCCAGCATCGATCTGCCGGCAGCGCTCGCCGCCTGGAACGAGGAGGCGCGGGTTCTCGCCTTCGTGTTCCTGACCGGCACCGTCGGCTGCGCCGGGTTCACCCTGATGCTGGTGGCGCTGCTGCGCCGGCAGCGGCGCGCCCAGGCCCTGCTGCAGGACGCGCTCGAACATCTGAGCGAGGGCTTCGTGCTGTTCGATGCCGATGAGCGTCTGATCATGTGCAACAGCCGGTTCCGCGAGATCTATGCGCGAAGCGCCCATGCCATGGTGCCGGGCGCGACGCTGGAGCAGATCATGCGCGTCGGCGCGGAACGGGGCGAATATCCGGACGTGCCGGCCGACGATATCGACGGCTGGCTTGCGTCTAAACTCGTCGAGCATCGCGGCATCGTCGGTACCATGGTCGAGGGCCAGCTGGCCAACGGCCATTGGCTCCGGATTTCCGAACAGCGGACCTCCGGCGGCGGCACGGTCGGCGTGCGCACGGACATCACGCGGGCGAAAGAGCATCAGGAGCGCCTCCGGCAGAACGAAGATCAGCTGACCAGGACGATCGACGCCCTGGAGGACGCCCGGGCCGAGGCGCAGCGGCAGACGGACGACGTGACCAAGCTGGCAGGGGATCTCGCGGCCGCACGCGACCGCGCAGAGGTCGCCAACCGGGCCAAGAGCCAGTTCCTCGCCAACATGAGTCACGAACTGCGCACCCCGCTCAACGCGGTGATCGGCTTCGCCGAATTGCTGAAGCTCCAGGTATTCGGTCCGCTCAACGGCAAGCAGACTGAATATGTCGAGGATATCAGGGGGTCCGGCGCCCATCTGCTCGAGGTCATCAACGACGTGCTCGATCTGTCGAAGATCGAAGCGGGGCACACCGAGTTGCGGGAGGAGACGGTCGATCTGGTCGAGCTGATCGACAGCCAGATCTCGGTCATGGCGCCCCGCGCGGCGCAGGGTGCGCTGACGCTGCGCAAGGATTACCAGCCAGACCTGCCATATTGCTGGCTCGACATCCTCAAGGTTCGGCAGATGGTGCTCAATCTGCTGTCGAACGCGGTCAAGTTCACGCCCGAGGGCGGGACGGTTACGGTCGGCGCCCGGATCGAGCCGGCGGGCGGCGAGCGGTCCGGCTGGCTGCGGATCGAGGTGAACGATACCGGTATCGGCATCGAGACGGGCGATCTGGCGCTGGTGCGCGAGCCGTTCCGGCAGGTCGAGAATCATCTGTCGCGTAAATATCAGGGCTCCGGTCTGGGGCTCGCCATCACCGACGCCCAGATGCGGCTGCACGAGGGTCACCTCGACATCGCCAGCACGATCGGCGAAGGCACAATCGTGACGCTTTGGTTCCCGCCGACCCGGGTGCTGAACGAGACGTCCCGGCGCCAAGGCATCTCGGCAGGCGCATGATGGGCATTTTCCGGGTATGCTGGCGCCCGGCAATGCGGGTGTCCGTTCGGTGCTTTTGAAAAATCCCCTCTCTCACGCCCGGTTCGACGCGGTGCTGGACCGTGCCGACGACGTCATGTTCCATCGCCTCCGCTTCTGGTGGTACGGCTACGATCCGCATGCGGTCGCGCGTCAGGAACCCGAGATTGTCGTCGAGGACACGGTCGATATCGCCGAGGAGCCGGTGGACCGTCTGGCACTGTCGCAGAAGATCTGGGGGCCGGGCTTCCTGGTGCCGGGCGGCGTCGACTATGTGATGACGATGGTGAAGCCGTTCGGCGTCAATCCGGCGATGAGCCTGCTCGATCTGACGGCGGGTCTGGGCGGTCCGTCCCGGCATGTTTCGCACTTCTTCGACGTCTATATCACCGCGATGGAGCGGGCGCCCGAGATCGCCAAGCGGGGTCATTCCATGTCGATCGACGCTGGCTTGAGCAAGAAGGTGCCGGTCACGGCCTATGACCCGGAAACGGTCGAGCTGAAATCCCACGCCTTCGACTGCGCCTATGCCGAATATCTGACCGTGTCGGTCGTGGCCAAGGAGCGGCTGTTTCGCGAGATCGGCAAGGCGCTCAAGGCGCGCGGTCAGTTCAGCTTCGTCGATTTCGTGCTGTCCGACGACGGCGACCTGGAAGACAAGAACCTCGAAGCCCTGCGCACCATCGAGCGGTACCCACCCGTGCCCTGGACCATCAAGCAATATACCGATTGCCTGACCGCAAGCGGCTTCGACGTTCGCATCACCGAGGATCATACCGACCTGTACGTGCAGCACGTGAACCAGGGCTGGGCCCAGTTCGTCGAAAATTACGATGTGAAGCTGATGACGCGCGGCAACCAGACGGCAATTGCCGAAGAGGGCGATCTGTGGATGACCCGCATGGCAGCGGTCCACGGCGGCGTGCTACGGGTCTATCGCTTCTATGCGGTGTCGACCTATGGCGCGATTTCGTGAGTTCAGCCGTCCCTGCCGTGCGCGCAGGCGGGCTTTGCGTCGAAAGAGGGTAACGGTGGATTGACAGGGGGCGGGGCTTACCATAGGTTCCGCGGCTTCCAAGTTATCCATGCCGCATCGCCAGGGCTCGTCATGAAGATCGTGAATTCGCTGAAGTCGCTGAAGAAGCGGGACAAGAACTGCCGCGTGGTGCGCCGCAAGGGGCGCGTCTACGTGATCAACAAGGCCAACCCGCGCTTCAAGGCCCGCCAGGGCTGAGCCGGCGGTCCCGTTCGGGCCGGGCGCGTTCGCGCCCCGCCCCATCAGGGATCAAGCCTTCTACCGCTGTTCCAGGCCAAAGGCTGACGGGTCACCACCCGTCGGCCTTTCGTCGTTTCGGTGCGGCACATCCGACCTTGCCATCGGTAGGCCTTGGCTGAGATCATGCGGCCCTGATCTTTAGAGATGGGACCCGCCGATGAAGATGCCGACTCCGGATGCCGCCATCGTCGCGCGTCGGCGCGAGATCGCCGCTCACCTGCGCACCCTGTTGAAGCCCGAGTCGGTGATCGATCACGAAGACGAGCGTCGCGTCTACGAAAGCGACGGGCTGACCGCCTATCGCCAGCCGCCGCTGATCGCCGTGCTGCCCGGCTCGACCGCCGAAGTGTCGGCGGTCATGGCCTATTGCCAGCAGGAGGGCATCAAGATCGTGCCGCGCGGCGCCGGCACCTCGCTGTCCGGCGGCGCGCTGCCGTTGGCGGACGCGATCACGCTCGGGCTCGGCAAGCTCAATCGGGTGATCGAGGTCGATCTGCCCAACCGCGCGGTCACGGTCCAGCCCGGCGTCACCAACCTGGGCATCACGCGCGCCGTCGAGCATGCGGGCTTCTATTACGCGCCGGATCCGTCGAGCCAGATCGCCTGCACGATCGGCGGCAATATCGCCGAGAATTCGGGCGGCGTGCATTGCCTGAAATACGGCCTGACCACGAACAACGTGCTGGGGCTCGAATTCGTGCTGATGAACGGCGACGTTCTGCGCATCGGCGGCAAGCATCTGGATTCGGGCGGCTATGACCTGCTGGGCGTGCTGACCGGGTCCGAGGGGCTACTGGGCGTGGTGACCGAGGTTACCGTGCGGGTGCTGGCGAAACCGGCGCATCTGAAGGCGATGATGATTGGCTTTCCGACCAGCGAGAGCGCCGGCGATTGCGTCGCCCGGATCATCGCAGGCGGCATCATCCCGGCCGGCATGGAAATGATGGACAGACCGGCGATCCACGCCGCCGAAGCCTTCGTCCGGGTCGGTTATCCGCTGGATGTCGAGGCGCTGCTGATCGTCGAACTGGACGGGCCGGAATGCGAGATCGACGCCTATATGGCGCGCATCGAAGCGATCGCCGGCGACTGTGGCGCGGTCTCGTGCCGGGTCAGCACGACCGAGGCGGAGCGGCTCGGCTTCTGGGCCGGGCGCAAGGCGGCGTTTCCGGCGGTCGGGCGCATCTCGCCCGATTATCTCTGCATGGACGGGACGATCCCGCGCCGCCGCCTGTCCGAGGTGCTGGCGCGCATGGAGGTGCTGTCCCAGCAATACGGCTTGCGGGTCGCGAACGTGTTCCACGCCGGCGACGGCAATCTGCATCCGCTGATTCTCTATGATGCCAACCAGCCGGGCGAACTCGACCGCTGCGAGCGGTTCGGCGCCGATATCCTGCGCCTGTGCGTCGAGGTCGGCGGCGTGCTGACCGGCGAGCATGGCGTGGGCGTCGAAAAGCGCGATCTGATGCCGGTGATGTTTAACGAGCAGGATCTGGACCATCAGATGCGGCTCAAATGCGCCTTCGATCCGGACCATCTGCTGAACCCCGGCAAGGTGTTCCCGCAGCTGCGCCGTTGCGCCGAGCTGGGGCACCTGCATGTCCATCACGGCGAACTGGCGTTTCCGGACCTGCCGCGGTTCTGAGCATTCCGCTCAGCCCGCCAGGCGGGAGACCTCCATCGGGGACAGGCCCAGCACGCGGCGCATGCAGCGGGCCATGTGGCTCTGGTGCGAGAAGCCGACGTCGAGCGCCACCTGGCTGATGGCGCGGCCCTGCATCAGCAGGGACTTGGCCTTCTCGACCCGACGCTGGATCACATATTGATGCACCGGCACGCCCATCGAGCGGCGGAACTGGCTTTTGAAGTGCGAGACGCTGACGCCGGCGATCGCGGCGAGATCGATCAGCGACAGGGCCTCATCCGTGAACGCGTCGACATAGTCGATGACGCGCTGCAACTGCCGCTTCGGCAGGCCGCCCTTGACCTTGACCGGCGTCTCGGCGACGAAGCGGCTGACCGCGCGCGCCATGAACGCCGTGCCGAGGCTCTCGCCGTACAGCCGCCCGAGCGATCCCTCGGTCGTCAGCGCCGCATGGAGGGCCGACGCGATATGCTCGATCTGGGCGTCGCGCGCCTGCAATTGCGGCGTAAGGTCGATCAGATCGGGATTGAGCCCGATATCCGCCGCCATACGCCGCAGCAGGGCGGGGGTGAACCGGAACCGAATGGAGATCGCCGACGGATCGATCTCCCAGCTGGCGGTCGATCCCGCCGGCAGCAGGTCGATATCGCCGTGCATCTGGGGGCGGGTCTGCTGCTGATCGTCGACGCGGCAATCGGTCATGGCCGCGGCGCCCATCTGTACGATCAGGCGATGTTCCGGGGCGGGCGCGGCCTCGAACCGACCGCGACCGGTGGCGTAGAGACCGACTGTCAGGCCGGGCAAAATCGGATCCGCGGGTACCGCGATACGGCGGACCGTACCGGGTATCGCGACAATCCTTTCGTCTCGGCCCATTACATCCCCTCCTTTCGCGAAAAGCTCACCGAATGGAGCTATGAAGGAAGACATTATCTGAGCTTAGACTATTTATATTTATGCTAACGAGTCCCATGGACATACTGTCGCACGGTCTCTGAATACCTCAAATTACTCAAGTCATCGCCGGCGGTTGCTCTATTTTTAGATCCCTGCGTTGCGAATACGGCGCTGCTGCCGGCACGAAGCGAAATGAACTCCGCTGGCCGACCCGCGGACCCCGTTCGACGACGCCGCCGTCGATCAGCGTGCGCAACGCGCGGCTCACGGCCTGGGATTTGAGCCCGAGGTCGGACGAAATCTCGCCGATATTGAGGACGGCGAAGTTGTCGAACTCGAGCTGTTCCGTCAGGTACCAGAGAATCTTATAGGCTTCGCGGCCAAAGGCCGGAGACCGGGCAATCATCATGCCGTTCAGGTGGTTCATGTCACTCTCGCCCTCTGTCAGGATTGAGGAAAAGAAAGTGCTTGTAAGCAATGGCGCGCGGATTCCTCCGCGCGCCACCCTAAATTTTAGAACTTGATCGACGCTTTCATGTAGATGAACCGGCCGGTGAAGTCATAACCGGCGGAACCCGGGGCGTTTGACTGGCCCGTGGGATAAAGGAACGGCGGGGCCTTGTCGAACAGGTTGTCGACACCGACCGTCAGATTGACGTTCTTGTATTGAAAGTTGCCGCTGATGTCATGATAGAAGATACCAGCCGCGTGATTGCCTTCCCAATCGCCGCAGCTCTTTGCGACGCCGGCCGCAGCGCAGCTCAACAGGTTGCCGGCCGCATCGTAGCTCGATGCGAGGGCCGGATCCGGCGTCACGGTACCGGGGGCAGCCTTCAGACCGCCGTAGTAGCGCGTGGTCCAACCGACCGACCAGCTGTCGCGGGCGAACTGCAGGTTCATAAGGGCCTTGAAGCGCGGCTCGCCATTGTCGCCGTTCCAAGTCCCGGCTTGCTGCTGCGTCACGCCGCCGGCAGAGACATTGTCGCTCAGCAGGTAATTGACTTGGCCATTGAACGCCAGATGGCCCCAAGCCGGCAGGCCCAGCTTCGCGGTATCGATGCCATAGGCCAGGTCGATGTCGATGCCGTCGGTGTTTTCGGCACCGATATTGGCGTTGATCGCCTTGATCGGGCCGAGCGCGCCGCTCGTGGTCCGCGGGCCGACCAGCTGACAGGCGACCGTCTGGGAAACCAGGTACGGCACCCCGCCGAAGCAGGCGGCCAGCAGCGAGTTGGCATTGTAGTTGCTGATCTCATTGCGGATCAGCACGGTGTAGAAATCGGTCGAAACCGACAGGCCCGGGATCCAATGCGGCGTTGCCACGCCACCGAGGGACCATTCCTGCGAGGTTTCCGGATGCAGCTGCGGGTTGCCGCCGGTCGCCTCCGTGACCTGGTTGCCCGCGATCAGGCTGGTCGTGGTCACCCCGGCCGGGAGCGAGGCCAGGCAGGCGGCACTGTTGGCATAGGCCTGGCCGGTTGCGCAAGGATCGGCGCCGCCGATCTGACCTTGCGATGCACCGCTGTAGAGTTCGCGGAGCTGCGGGGCCCGGAAGCCGGTCGAATGACTGCCCCGCAGACGCCAATCGTCGTTGATGGCGTAGTCGAGGCCGACCTTATAGGTCGTCGCCTGACCGAAGGTCGTGTTGTAGTCGTACCGGCCCGAGGCGTCGACCGTCAGCATTTTGACGAACGGCAGGTTCGACAGCAGCGGCGCGTTGACTTCGACGTAACCCGACGACGTGGCATAGCTGCCCGATGTCGGCAGCGAGTAGGTCGCACCATCGCCCTGGCTGGTGATCGAACTCGGATGGTCGAACAGCGTATCGGGACGATATTCGAAGCCGACGACGACGCCGAGCGGACCCGCCGGCAACTGATAGACCGTACCGCCGATATGGCCGTAGACGTCCTGCTCGGTGTATTCGCTCGTGTCCGTATTGGTGAACGAGAAATACTTGGCCTGGGCCGGGGTCAGCGTGTTGTAGCCGAAGAAATTGGCGAGCGAGCAGCCTGGCGAGCTGCCGCAGGGGTTGATGCCCATTTCCTGGGAGAGCTTGTAGAAATTCGCCTCGTTCGCCACGTTGTAGGTCGCGGACGACTTGCCGTACATGTAGCCGACTTCCCAGTCGTATTTGCCCATCAGGGTACCCTGCAGGGCGGCACGGATCCGGTAAGTCTGCACGTCGTCCGTGTAGTAGCGCGGACCGTTCTCGAACCGGCGGGTCAGGATCGGCACGTTGGTATTGACGTTGCCCGCGCCATAGAGCGCCGCGGCGTTGGCCGCGTTCGTCGGATTATACGGGTTCAGCGTGCCGTCCGGCAGACGGGCCGCCACATACAGACCGTTCGGGAACTGCGGCGTCGTCACGTTATAGCCGAGCGGCTCCGGGTTCAGGATCTCGTTCGACTGGCGGTCGGTATAGAAAGCCTCGACCACCGCCGTGATATTCGGCGCCAGGTCATAGTGGGTCGTGAAGTTGATCTGCTGACGATCGAGGCCGGCCGTCAGGCCCTGCGTCGGCAGGTAGTTGAAGTAGGTGCCGACGCCCGCGACGCCGAGATCGCCCGGGCTGATGCCGCCGCCGGTGAAGACGCCTGGCGAGATCTGGGTCGTGCCGAGCAGATAGGAATTCTTGGACAGGATCGGGTTGTTGATACCATTGGTGCCATAGTACCACTGTTGCGGTGTCGCGAGCCCCGTCTTCGGGTCGATCGGGCCCGAATTGATCAGGCCGACAGCGCCGGTGAGGCGGCTGGAGATCTGCGTGTAATTATAGGCATCGGCTTCCGGATGCTGGCTGATGGCCCAGGCACGGGCGCCCTGGGAGATGGCGTCGGTATGATCGGTGCCGACATTGATCAGGACATTGCCGCGGTCGAAGTCGGCGCCGATGGTCGAATAGACGTTGTGGCGCAGACCGTCGCCGTAGCTGGTCTCGCCGACGCCGCCGCCGATCTCGACGCCGTTGAAGTGCTGCTTGGTGATGATGTTGATCACGCCGCCGATCGCATCGGCACCGTAGATCGACGAGGCGCCGTCGCGCAGCACTTCGATATGGTCGATCATCGACACGGGAATGTTATCGAGATCGACCGAATTGGTCGCCTGTTGGACGTCGGTGAACGGAAAGCGCTGGCCGTTCAGCAGGATGAGCGTGCGCACCGGACCCAGATTGCGCAAGCTGGCCTGGGAGGCGCCGACGCCGCCGTTTGAGCTGTTGGCGGTGAATCCGGCGGTGAAATCGACCGACGGCAGCTTCATCAGGACCTGCTCGACCGACGTCGCCGACATTTTGGAAATGTCTTCGCTCGACACGACCGTGATCGGGTTGGCGCTCGCCGCGTCGCTGTTCTTCAGGCGCGAACCGGTTACTTCGATTGTTTCAGTTTGTGGCGCGGTCTGCGCGAACGCGGAAACCGCCGGCAACAGCCCCAGCAGCACGACCAGGGCGACAGAGCCCTTAAGTCGATAGTCCAGCTTCGGGCGGATTTTTCCCCCGTGAAAAGACAACATATGAACCCCCAATATGTCCCCGACCGCGGATCCGGAGATGATGCTTCGGCCCCTCGATCCGCGTCATTTGTGTGACGATGCCTGTCACAATTGGGCCGGTCGCGCCGATTTGGCCGGCTTTGAGCACGATTGGATGGCGAAGTCGTCGCAATCGGCGGGTCGTTACGAGATGGTGCAAGACGGCCACGATCGGGCTAAAAGGAACGGCCTGAGGGGGGCGGTCCCGTCACCCATTCGCGCCGAAAAGAGAAGCCGAACGATGAGTGAGTTGAGGCCTGAAAGCATCGCGGCGCTGACCGATGCCGTCGCGACCGCGTCGGCTGAACGGTTACCGTTGGAAATATCGGGCGCCGGCACCAAACGCGGCATGGGCCGTCCGGTCGAAGCCACCCATCGCCTGTCGCTGAGCGCCTTGCGCGGCATCATGCTCTATGAGCCGGAGGAGCTGGTGATCTCGGCCCATGCCGGCACGACGCTGATCGAGATCGAGCAGTCCCTGGCGCAGAAGGGCCAGCAGCTGGCGTTCGAGCCGCCGGATTGGGCCCGGCTGCTCGGCACGGCGCCGGGCACCCAGACGATCGGCGGCATCGTCGCCGCGAATCTGGCCGGGCCCCGCCGCCTGACGGCGGGGGCCGCGCGCGACCATCTGCTGGGCTTCCAGGCGGTCAGCGGCCGGGGCGAGCTGTTCAAGGCCGGCGGCCGGGTCGTCAAGAACGTCACCGGGTTCGACCTGTCGAAACTGCTGGCCGGTTCGTTCGGCACGCTCGCCGTGATGAGCGAGGTGACGCTGAAGGTGCTGCCCCGGCCGGAGCGGACGGCGACCCTGTTGCTGCTGGACCAGGACGCGGCGACCGCGGCCGGGTCGATGGCGGCGGCGCTCGGCAGCTCCAACGAGGTCTCGGGCGCCGCCTGGCTGCCGGCCCTGCTGGCCCAGCGCGTGGGCGTGGGCGAGGGGGCGGCGGTGACCGCCCTGCGCTTCGAAGGCCTGGACGCGTCGGTCGACTTTCGCCTGGACGCGCTGATGGGGCTGATCGGCGGGGCGGCGTCCCGCCTGGATGGCGCCCGATCGGATGATTTCTGGTGCCGGGTCCGCGATGCCGAGCCCTTCGGGGCGGATCCGTCGCGCGATGTCTGGCGCGTGTCGGTGGCGCCCTTGGACGGTGCCCGGCTGGTCGCGGCGCTGCCCGAGGCGGAAGCCTATCTCGACTGGGCCGGCGGCTTGGTCTGGCTGGCGCTGCCGGCCGCCCCGGACGGCAACTCGGCGCGGATACGCCAGGCCAAGGGGCCGTCGGGCCATGCGACGCTGGTGCGGGCGGCGGCCGATGTCCGCGCGCGGGTCGCGGTGTTCGAGCCGGAACCGGCACCGCTCGCGGCCCTCAGCCGGCGCGTCAAGGCGAGCTTCGATCCGCTCGGCATTCTCAATCCCGGCCGCATGGTCGAAGGGGTTTAACCCAGATGCAGACGCATTTCTCCTTCGTTCAGCTCGCCGATCCGGACGTCCGCGAGTCGGACAAGATCCTGCGGGCCTGCGTCCATTGCGGCTTTTGCACCGCGACCTGTCCGACCTATGTGCTGCTGGGCGACGAACTCGACAGCCCGCGTGGCCGGATCTACCTGATCAAGGACATGCTGGAGCAGAACAAGCCCGCGACCGAACAGATCGTGAAGCATGTCGACCGCTGCCTGTCGTGCCTGTCCTGCATGACGACCTGTCCGTCGGGCGTCAACTACATGCATCTGGTCGACCATGGGCGCGCCTGGATCGAGCGGACCTATCAGCGGCCCTGGCTCGACCGGCAGCTGCGCCGGCTGTTGGCCCTCGTCCTGCCGCGCCCCGGCCTGTTCCGCTTGGCCCTGATGGGCGCGATCCTGGCCAGGCCTTTGGCGCCGCTGCTGCCGAAGCGCTTGCGCCCGATGCTGCGGCTGGCCCCGGGGCATCTGCCGACCCCCTCGGCGGTCGACAAGCCGCAGGTCTTCGCGGCCGACGGGCCGCGACGCAAGCGCGTGGCCCTGCTCAACGGCTGCGCCCAGCAGGTGCTGGCGCCCAGCATCAACGAAGCGACGATCCGGCTGCTGACCCGTCACGGCTGCGAGGTGGTCGTCGCGCAAGGGGCGGGCTGTTGCGGCGCGCTGGTTCATCACATGGGCAAGACCGACGCGTCGCACGATGCGGCCCGGGCCAATATCGACGCCTGGACACGCGAGGTCGACGGCGCGGGGCTCGACGCGATCATCGTCAACACATCCGGCTGCGGCACGACGCTGAAGGACTACGGCTTCATGCTGCGCGAGGATCCGGCCTATGCCGCGAAGGCCGCCGCCGTCGCGGCGCTGGCCAAGGATGTGAGCGAGGTAATGGCAGAACTGGGCCTGGGTGCCGTGGCGGCGCCCTCCGGCCTGACCGTGGCCTATCACGCGGCCTGCTCGCTGCAGCACGGCCAGCAGATCCGGACCGAGCCCAAGGCACTGCTCGCCGCGGCCGGGTACGCCGTGAAGGAAGTGCCGGAGGCTCATCTCTGCTGCGGATCGGCCGGGACCTACAATCTGCTGCAGCCGGAGATCGCCGAACAGCTGAAGGCGCGCAAGGTTGCGAATATTCTCGCGACCACGCCCGACCTGATCGCCGCCGGCAATATCGGCTGCATTACCCAGATCGCCAGCGGCACCGGCGTGCCGGTCGTGCACACCGTCGAGCTGCTGGATTGGGCGACCGGCGGGCCGAAGCCGGCGGCGTTGGGGGCTTAATTTTCTCCGTCATTCCCGCGCAGGCGGGATTCCAGAGCAGGTGAACGGTCACTGACAGCCTTTGCGGCCGCCCTGGATTCCAGCCTTCGCGCTAGGCTATGTACATATCTTTCTGTTTTATTCAGACGGTTAGTCTTTTACATCGTCATGGCCGGGCTTGACCCGGCCATCCACGTGGTTGGGCAAGCCGATTTCACGGCCAAACAGGGCTCCGGCGGAGGGGCGTGGATGCCCGGGTCAAGCCCGGGTATGACGGAGTGTTAGGCGCGGCAGCGCGGCGGCAAAGTCATATCGCCGCGGGACGCGGCTTTCGCTGGATTCCCGCCTGCGCGGGAATGACGATCGAGAAGAAACTCTGGGAGGCATTCGATGGACTACCGCAATCTGGGGCGCAGCGGCATCAAGGTGCCGCGGCTCTGTCTCGGCACCATGATGTTCGGCGGCCCGACCGAGGAAGGCGACGCCGCCCGCATCATCGCCAAGGCCCGGGATGCCGGCTTCAATTTCATCGACACCGCCGACGTCTATAACGACGGCAAGTCCGAGGCGATCGTCGGCCGTGCCATCGCGCCCGAGCGCGATCGCTGGGTGTTGGCGACCAAGCTGTCCGGCGCGATGGGCGACGGGCCGAACGAGCGGGGCCTCAGCCGCAAATGGGTGATGCAGGCGGCCGAAGCCAGCCTGAAGCGGCTCGGCACCGACTATATCGACGTCTACTACCTGCATAAGGAGGATCCGGCGACGCCGCTCGACGAGACGGTCCGTGCGATGGGCGATCTCGTGCGCCAGGGCAAGATCCGCTATTTCGGCGTCTCCAACTATCGTTCCTGGCGCGTCGCCGAGATCTGCCGGCTGACCGATCAGCTGGGTATCGACCGGCCGGTGGTCAGCCAGCCCTACTACAACGCCATGAACCGGGTACCCGAGGTCGAGCATCTGCCGGCTTGCGCCTATTACGGACTGGGCGTGGTACCCTACAGCCCGCTCGCGCGCGGCGTGCTGACCGGCAAATATTCGCCCGATGCGCCGCCGCCCAACGACAGCCGGGTCGCCCGCCAGGACAAGCGCATCCTGCAGACCGAATGGCGCCGCGAATCCCTGGTGCTGGCGCAGGAGATCAAGGCCCATGCCGAAGCGCGCGGCATTGCCGCCGGCCAGTTCGCCATTGCTTGGGTGCTGAACAACAAGCTGGTCACCGCGCCGATCGCGGGCCCCCGGACCATGGAACAATGGGACGATTACGTAGCCGCCCTCGACTATCGTTTCACTGCCGAGGACGAGGAATTGATCGACCGGCTGGTGCCGACCGGCCATCCGTCCACCCCCGGCTACAGCGATCCCGCCTATCCGATCGAGGGCCGGGTGCCGCGCAGCTAGACGGCCGCCTCGACCGTCGGCAACAGCACCGTGCCGGCGGCGACCGAAGCCTGCATATGGGCGAAATTCCGGGGGTTTTCGCGGAAATAAGCACTGGCCTGGAGATAATTCTCCAGGTCCGCGGCACTCACCGTCGCGCCGTCGGGCGGCGCCAGCCCGGCCTCGGTCGTGCCACCCAGCCATTTGGCGAGCGTGGTCGGCGCGCCGGTCATGTTGATCCACAGCGCCAGATAGAGTTGCGCCACGGGGTCGATCGGGCGCGCGCCGCTGGCCGCGAGGCAGCTGTCGATGCCATTCAGCACGGTCTGCATCAGCTGGTCGTCCATCCGATCGACGATCGCCTGACCGAAGGGGGCGGCGAGCGCGCCATCGGCCAAAGCCGTGTCGGCCGGCGATAGCGGGCACCCCTCGGGCAACGGCCGGCTGACCGCCGCCAGGATGCCGCCGACGATCGCATCGGCGATACCGGCCGCGTTCAGCACCTCGCTCAAGGTCGAACGGGCCAGCGGGTTGACGTTGGTGTCGCCCTGGAAGATGCCGAAGCTGGCGCCGCTCTGGCCGAGGCGCGCATAGGACAGGCGATAGGGCGAGGCGTTGCCCAGTTCGTTCTGCCGGATCGCCGCCCGCATCGCCGGGAAAAGTGCCGTATCGACCATGTCTCAACCTCACAGGGAATATCGGACTGGATGTGTTCCGATTTTGCCTGTGCCGGTTGAGCCTGTCTAATTTTCAATCGGTAAAAATGCGGCCGCCATCAGCGGGCCGAACAGCGCGGTCATCGCCGCCTCGCCCGGTTCGGTGACCGCGACGGCGCGGGTATCGCGCAGCCGTTCGATCCAGCCCTGCTCGAACGCGGTGGCGGCGAGGGCGGCGCCCAGCGCGCCGGCCAGATGTGGGCGCCGCTCGCTCCAATCCAGGCACGGCCGGCAAAAGCAGCGCTGACGCGGCCGATCGGGCGAAAGATCGATGCCGATGCCGCGGAAAAACGCCGCACCGCCGTCGGTCACGCTGCCGCCGTCCTCGCCGAGGATGACATGGCCCCTGGCGGTCAGCGCGTCGGCCAGCGCGACCCCGACCCGGCCGGCCAGATGGTCGTAGCAGGTTCGGGCCTGGCGCAGGGCGGCGTCCTTGGGCGATGCCGGCCGATAGCGCTGCGGCGCCTCGATCGCGGCGACCGCCATGATGCCTTCCAGCATCCGGCCGACCAGCGGCGAGGCCAGCCGGAAATAGCGGTGCCGGCCCTGTTTGGCGACGGACAGCAGATGCGACTGGGTCAGCTTGGCCAGATGCGCGCTCGCCGTCTGCGGCGTGATCCGCGCCATGAAGGCCAGTTCCGACGCGGTCAGCGCGCGGCCGTCCATCAAGGCGGCCAGCATGTTGGCGCGGGCGGGATCGCCGACCAGGGCGGCGACTTCGGCAAGGTTTGCGGCGGCGATCATGGTCCGATGATGGGCGGGGCCGCGGCCGGAGACAAGCGAGGATGCTTCGTGCGGGAACGAAGCATTCGAGGGGACGGATCGGGACGGAAGGTGACAGGTTCGGCGGTCCTTGCCGTTCCGGAGCCGCCCGATGTCCCGCCGCACCGATCTCGCCCTGCTCCTGCTGCTGTCCCTGCTCTGGGGTGCCTCTTATGCCTTGATCCGCGTCGCGGTCGAGACGATCCCGCCGCTGACGCTCGTGGCCGTCCGCGTCACGATCGCGACCGTCCTGCTGCAACTGGTCATGGCGCGCCAGAGTGCCGCCCTGCCGCGCTCGCCGCTGATCTGGCGGCGCTTCGCCATTCAGGCGGCGATGAACGGCATCCTGCCGTTCAGCCTGATCGCCTGGGGCGAGCAGCGGATCGACAGCGGTCTCGCCGGCGTGCTGAATTCGACCACGCCGATCTTCGCCTTCCTGTTCGCCCGGATCTGGACGCGCGGGGAACCGGCGAGCCTGCGCCAGCTCGGCGGCACGCTGTTGGGACTGGCCGGCATCGTCGCCATCGTCGGGCCGGGCGCGCTCGGGGCCGGCCTCAGCGGCGAGGTGCCGGCCCAGGCGGCGATCGTCGCGGCCACGCTCTGCTATGCGGTCGCCGTGCTGTTCGGCCGGAATTTCGCCGGCTTGCCGGCGATCGTGCCGGCCGCCGGCTCGACCGCGGTCTCGGCCCTGGTCATGGTGCCGGCGGCGCTGCTGATCGATCGGCCCTGGACGCTGCCGCTGCCGTCGACCGAATCCATTCTCGCCTTGGTCATCCTCGGTACCTGCTCGACCGCCGGCGCCTTCGTCGTCTATTTCCGGCTGCTCGGATCGTTGGGCTCGATCGGCACCGCCAGCGTCGCCTATCTGCGCGCGGCCGTGTCGGTCGCGATCGGCATCCTGTTCCTGGGCGAGCTGCCCGGCTGGCAGACCGCCGGGGGCCTGGTGCTGGTGCTGATCGGCGTCGCGGCGATGACCTTGCCCGCGACGCGGCACCCTTTCCGTTTCCGCTCGATCCTCGCTAAAGTGCCGCCTCCCGTCGTTTGAGAGTGCGCGCCTGCCATGTCCGATCGTCCCGTTCCGCCCGTCGCCACCCTGAAACCCCACAGCTACACAAGGCACGGCGTCACGATCGAGGATCCGTACCATTGGCTGCGCGACCCGAAATATCCGACGGTCGATGACCCCGAAATCCTGGCCCATCTCGAGGCGGAGAACGATTATTTCCGTACGATCATGCGGCCGCTGGAACCGCTGGTCGACACGCTGTTCGCCGAGATGAAGGGCCGCATCAAGGAAGACGATGCTTCGGTTCCGGTCGAGGACGGCGGCTTCCTCTATCAGTGGCGGTTCGAGACCGGCGGGCAATATCGCAAATGGTATCGCCGCCCGACGGGCGGCGGGCCGGAAGAACTGCTGCTGGACGAGCCGGCGCTGGCCGAGGGCAAGGGCTTCTTTCGCCTGAGCGGCTTCTCGGTCAGCCCGGACGGCACGCTGCTCGCCTACAGCGCCGACGACAATGGCTCGGAACGCTTCACGCTGCGCATCAAGGACTTGGGCACCGGCGAGCTGCTGCCGGTCGAAATCCCGGAGACGATCGGCCAGCCGGTCTGGTCGGCCGACGGGCGGGTGCTGCTCTATAGCGTGGTCAATCAGTCCTGGCGGCCCTACCAGATCCGCGCCCATGTGCTGGGCCGGCCGGTGACGAGCGACCGCGTGCTCTATGAGGAGGCCGACGAGGGCTTCCGCGTCGGCGTCGGAAAGTCCCAGAGCCGCGAGGTGATCTTCCTGATCACTGGCGATCATGTGACCAGCGAGGTCCGCTTCGTGCCGGCCGCCGACGTGTTCGCGGTCCAGCGCCTGATCGCCCCGCGCCTGACCGGCCGCGAATATCACCCCGATCATGGCGGCGGCGCGCTCTATCTCCGGGTCAACGACACCCATAAGAATTTCCGCGTGGTCCGTGCGACGCTCGACCGGCCGGAGCCGGAGCATTGGGTCGAGCTGATCGCCGGTGGCGACGCGCGCTACATCCGCGGCTTGACCGCGTTCCAGCGCTTCCTGGTGCTGGAGGAACGCCACGCCGGCCTGGACCAGATCGTCCTGCGCCATGCCGACGGCATCGAGCAGGCGGTCGCGTTTCCGGAGGCCGCCTACCAGGCCGGGCTCGGCAACAATCCGGCGATCGACCCGGTCCGGATCCGGCTGGAATATTCCTCGATGGCGACGCCGGCCACGACCTATGAATATGCCGTGGCCGACCGGACCCTGACCGTGCTCAAGGTCCAGGAAATCCCGTCCGGCTACGATCCGGCCGACTATGTCACCGAGCGGCTGATGGCGCCGGCGCGCGACGGCGTGCTGGTGCCGATCTCGCTGGTCTACCGCAAAGGCTGGGCGAAGGGTCGGGGCAAGCCGCTGCATCTCTACGGCTATGGCGCCTATGGCCTCGGCATGTCACCCAGCTTTTCCTCGGCGCGCGTGTCGCTGCTGGATCGCGGCTTCGCCTATGCCATCGCCCATATCCGTGGCGGCGACGAGCTGGGCTATGGCTGGTACGAGGCCGGCAAGCTCGACCGGCGCACCAATACCTTCAACGACTTCATCGACGCGGCTCGCTTCCTGGTCGAGCAAGGCTACGCGGCCCCGGGCGGCATTTCGGCCTCGGGCGGGTCGGCCGGCGGGCAGCTGATGGGCGTCATCGTCAATGACGCGCCGGCGCTGTGGCGCGCCGTCGTCGCCCATGTGCCCTTCGTCGACGCGCTCAACACCATGCAGGACGCGACCCTGCCGTTGACCCCGCCGGAATGGCCGGAATGGGGCAATCCGATCACCGACAAGGCGGCGTTCGACTTCATCCGGTCCTATTCGCCTTACGATCAGGTGGCCGCCAAACCCTATCCGCCGCTGATGATCACCGCCGGGTTGAACGATCCGCGCGTGACCTATTGGGAACCGGCGAAATGGGCGGCGAAGCTGCGCGCGCTCAAGACCGACGGTAATGTGCTGGTGTCCAAGACCAACATGGGCGCCGGCCATGGCGGCAAGTCCGGCCGCTTCGATCGGCTGACCGAGGTGGCCGAGGAATACGCATTCGTGATCGACGCGTTCGATAAGCGGACCTAGCCAGGCCCGCTTATCTCTCTGTTATGTGACGCCCTCAGGCGCCGGGCGCCCATCGGCAAAGGCCGAAGCCTTTGCCGACAATCCGCGGGCTTGGCTCGCTACGCGGGGCCTCAATGGCCCTGTCATGATGCCAAGCTTCGCGCCATGAGACCTACTCCGGCACCGAATAGGCCAGGATCATCGACAGGTGGGCGAGCGGCCGGCCGGTCGTGCGGGCCCATTCGGTGAACTGGGCGGCGGCCTGGGCGCGGGCCGCCTTGCCCCTGCCGCCGTCGCTCACGCCCCAGAGCTTCAACGCCGCCTCGACCGACGGGCTGAAGATGAAGCTGTCGCGCCCGGCCATGCGCAGGAAGCGCGGCGCCGAATCGCCGCCCAGCATCTTGAAGCGCTTGGCGAGCGCATCCCACAGCTCCAGCGTCCGGTCGGCCGGCCAGGACGCGAGCCAGCGCCCGAAACCGCCCGCCTCGTCCGAGATCGTCCGCAAGGCCGCGCCATTGGGCGGCACCGACTTCAGCTTGCCCCAATGGCGGATCAGGCCGCTGTCGCTCATCAGCGCCTCCAGGTCCTCCTCGGTCATGGCGGCGACGGCGTGGGGCTCGAAGCCGTGGAACGCGGCCTCGAACGCCGGCCATTTCTGGTCCACGACCGAATGCTTGATCCCGGCCCGAAACACCCGGAGGCACAGCAGTGACAGGTAGCGGTCGTCCGGCACGGCGGCCAGTTCGGCGGCATTCTTGACCGCGGGCAGGTGCGCCGTCACGTCGGCCTGGCCGTGGCGTTCAAGCGCGCGGGCCAGGATCGGTTCGAACGGGACCATCAGCGCGTCAGCTCGACCGGCTGCATCGTGGCGCGCGCCCCGCCGGTCTTACCCGCGGCCCGGGACACGACATCGAGCTGCCGCAGCAGCGGTGCGAGTGCTGCGAGCCGGCCCAGCGAGACGCCGACCATGCTGCCGCCGGTTTCGTCGTCCTCGCCCGACAGCCCGGCCATGATCTGCTGGATCGGCGAGCGCGGCTGCGGATAGGCGCGGAGCGTCACCGGCTGATCGGCGGCGATATGGGCGGCGTCCTTGGCCAGCTTGACCGCGACGTCCAGCCCGCCCAGCGCGTCGACCAAACCGTTCTCCTTGCCCTGGGCGCCGGTCCAGACGCGGCCCTTGGCGATGGCCTCGACCTTGGCCGGATCCAGCTTCCTGCCGTCGGCGACATGGGCGATGAAGGCCCGGTAGACCTCGTCCAGCGAATGCTCGAAGCGCGCGTGCTGTTCGGGGGTGTAGTCATGCAGCATGCTGTCGATGCCGGCATTCTTGCCCTGGCTCACCTCGTCCCAGCTGACGCCGATCTTGTCCCATAGGCCGGTCGTGACCAGCTTGCCGCTGAACACGCCGATCGAGCCGGTCAGTGTGCCGGGCTCCGCTACGATCTTGTCGGCGGGTGCGGCGATGTAATAGCCGCCGGATGCGGCCGTATCGCCCATGCTGACCATCACCGGCTTGCCGCCGTCATGGGCGCGCTTCAGGGCGCGCCAGATCGTTTCCGACGCGATGGCGGAGCCGCCCGGGCTGTCGATGCGCAGCACGATCGCCTTGACCGAGCTGTCGCGGGCCGCGTCGCCGATCGCCTTGACCAAATCGTCGGCCGCGACGCCGTCGCTATCGCCGGCCGGGCCGCTCGGGCTGCGCCCGCTGCGGATTTCGCCGACCGCGCGCAGCAGCGCGATGACGTCTCCGGTCGGCGCGCCCACCTTGATCGCGTCCAGATATTGCGGGCCGGTCAGGATCTTGACGCCCGAACCCGCCTTCTTGCGGGCGGCGTCCATGGCTTCGTCGGCATAGCCGATATGGTCGATCAGATGCTTGGACAGCGCCTCGTCGCCTGGATAGGGGCCGTTGTCGATCAGCGTGCGGACGTCGGCGCCGGCTAGCTTCCGGTCCTGCGCGATGCCGTCGGCGGTCTGGTCGAATACCGATTTGACCAGGCCGGTGAAGGCCTCGCGGTCGGTGTCGGGCAGCCGGGTCTCGGTCATCTGGGTTTCGGCCGATTTATATTCGGCGCGCCGATCGAACGCGGCGGTGACGCCCAGCTTGTCGAGCGTGCCCTTGAAGAACGGCAGTTCGGCGCCGACGCCGGTCAATCCGACCGAACCGACCGGCTGCAGCCAGATCTCGTCGAAGGCGGCCGATAGGTAATAAGCGCGCGTACCGCCTCCCAGATCGCCGAACGTTTCGGCATAGGCATAGGCGAACTTGCCCTTGGCGCGGAAGGCGGCGATCGCGTCGCGCAGTTCCTGGACCTGGCCCAGGCCCAGCGGCACCGCACCGGTGCGCGCCACCAGCCCGCGCACGCGGCCGTCGTCGGCGGCGCGGCGGATCGTCTCGATCGTGTCGGCAAAGCTGATCTTGTGGTCGCCCAGCAGCGCATCGGCCAGCCCGACCGACGCTTTCTCGGTCTGCGGCCGCTCGAAATCGAACCGCAGGATCGTCGTATCGGCGATCTCGGGCTTCTTGCTGCTGAAATGGATGCTGGCATAGACGCCGGCCGAAACGATCAGGATGGCCAGCACGCCGATCACGGCGAAGAACCAGAGGAAGAAGCGCATGAAAGGGGTCCTGGTCGGAAAGGCTCAGCGATCGAGCTGGTGATATTCGGGATTGGGCATCATGTCGGTCGCGGATGCCATGCGGTTCGACAGATTGAAGAAGGCGGCGGTTTCGGCCAGATCGAAGATGTCTTCCTCGCTTAAAGCCACGCGGCGCAGCCCGTCGCGGTCCCCGTCATCGATCAGATGGGGTGTCACCGTCAGTTTCCACGCGAAATCCAGCATGGCGCGCTGCCGCCGGTCGAGCGGAGCCACCCGATAGTTGAGCGCGATCATCTCGCCCAGCTGCGGATCGCCCGACAGGCGGCGCACGGCCTGGCCATGGGCGACCAGGCAATAGTAGCAGCGGTTGGCGGACGAGACCGTGACCGCGACCATTTCGCGCTCCAGCTTGCTCAGCCCCGAGGGCGCCAGCATCAGCTCGTTATACATCGCG
Source organism: Rhodospirillales bacterium (assembly GCA_028288725.1). Taxonomy (GTDB): domain Bacteria; phylum Pseudomonadota; class Alphaproteobacteria; order ATCC43930; family CGMCC-115725; genus Aliidongia. The sequence goes on along the minus strand of JAQGIC010000074.1, from coordinate 9,842 downwards.
ATGAAGTTGCGCAGCTTGGCCGGTCGCAAGCTATAGGCATGGAACACATTCGGCACGAAGCCCAGCTTCTCGACGCATTTCGCGTAGATCGCGCGCAGATCTTCGTCGAGCCCGGCCGGATCGCCGATGCCGAGGGCCGAGATACGGTCGGGTTGCGGCATGCCAATTCCTCGCTCTCGCGGTTTGATTTCGGGCGACCCTAGCACAAACGCGGCGACCGTCAGCATCGCTCCCCACCCTCGGCCGACTCGGCGATATGGTTCTCCTATGCCTCGATCGCCCGACCGTAACGGTGGCCGACTAAAATGCCAGGGATCGGATTGCCGGATCGGGTGTTCTTGGTTAAAACCCTCGGGAGGATTATCCATGACCGTCGTTCTGGCGCTCGCCGACGCCCAGCTGCACCTGACCGACCTGGTCGAGCATGTGGCGGCAGGCGAGGAAATTATTGTGGTCAAGGCGGGCCAGCCGATCGCCCGCCTCATGCCCGTCGAGCCGATCGAGCAGGGCAAGCCGGCCCATCCACGCGCCCGCACCTTGCAGGCCGGCTTCAACGACCCGGCCTCGACCCAGGTCCAATGGGCCGTGACCGCTTAAGCCTTACTTTCGCACGATCGTGACATCCGCAGGCCGGCCGCGCCCGCGGCGCTTGCGTTGACGGGATTGTCGATGTTGACGACCGGAATGTCGGCCGGCACTACCCGCACTGCGCGCGGTGCTGCAGCAGATGATCGGCCAGCACCAACGCCGCCATCGCCTCGCCGACCGGCACGGCGCGGATGCCGACGCAGGGATCGTGACGGCCCTTCGTGACGATCTCGGTCTCTTCGCCCTGGATGGTCACCGTCTTGCGCGGCTGCAGGATCGAACTGGTCGGCTTGACCGCGAAGCGTACGACGACGTCCTGGCCGGTCGAAATGCCGCCCAGGATGCCGCCGGCATGGTTCGCGGTGAAGCGCACGCCGTCGTTGCCCATGCGCATCTCGTCGGCATTCTCCTCGCCCGTGAGCGCCGCCGCGGCGAAGCCGTCGCCGATCTCGACCGCCTTCACGGCATTGATCGACATCATGGCCGACGCCAGATCGGCGTCGAGCTTCCGATAGATCGGATTGCCCAGGCCGACCGGCACGCCGGACGCGACGATCTCGATCACCGCCCCGGTCGACGAGCCCGATTTGCGCACGCCGTCGAGATAGGTCTCCCACTGGGCTGCCGCGACCGGATCGGGACACCAGAACGGGTTCCGTTCGACCTCGGCCCAGTCCCATCTCGACCGGTCGATCCTGTGCGGCCCGATTTGAACCAGGGCGCCGCGGATGGTGATGCCGGCGCCCAGCACGGCGCGCGCGACCCCGCCGGCCGCGACGCGCGACGCGGTTTCGCGCGCCGACGAACGGCCGCCGCCGCGATAGTCGCGGATGCCGTATTTCGCCCAATAGGTATAGTCGGCGTGACCGGGACGGAACTTGTCCTTGATCTCGCCATAGTCCTTGGACCGCTGGTCCTCGTTCTGGATTTCCAGCGCCACCGGCGTGCCTGTGGTCAGACCCTCGAACACGCCCGACAGGATCCGGACCCGGTCCGGCTCCTGCCGTTGGGTGGTGAATCGCGACTGGCCGGGCTTGCGCCGGTCGAGCCACCGCTGGATGTCGGCCTCGGCGAGGGCCAGGCGCGGCGGTACGCCGTCGACGACGCAGCCGATCGCGGGCCCGTGACTCTCGCCCCAGGTGGTGAAGCGGAACAGCGCGCCGAAACTATTGCCGGCCATGGAATGATCCTACCCTGCCCCGGCTTCAAGCGGCCGGAGAATTCACGACGGTGATATCCGGCGCGTCGATCGCCTTCATGCCGACGACATGATAGCCGCAATCGACGTGATGGATCTCGCCCGTCACGCCGCTCGACAGGCCGCTGACGAAATAGAGCCCGCTGCCGCCGACGTCCTCGCTCTCGACATTGCGCTTCAGCGGCGAATTATACTGGTTCCACTTCAGGATATAGCGGAAATCGCTGATGCCCGAGGCGGCCAGCGTCTTGACCGGACCATAGGAAATGCCGTTTACGCGGATGCCCTGGCCGCCCAGGTCGACCGCCAGATAGCGCACGCTCGCCTCGAGTGCCGCCTTGGCGACGCCCATGACGTTGTAGTTCGGCATGACCCGCTCGGCGCCCAGATAGGTCAGCGTAACCAGGCTGCCGCCGTTGGGCATGATCGTGCTTGCCCGCTTGCAGACATCGGTGAAGGAAAAACACGAGATGTCCATCGTGCGCAGGAAATTGCCGCGGCTCGTGTCGCAATAGCGGCCCTTCAGCTCTTCCTTGTCCGAAAATCCCACGGCATGCACGACGAAATCGATAGAGCCCCAGCGATCGGCCAGCGCCGTGAAGGTCCTGTCCATCGAGGCTTCGTCGGTCACATCGCATTCGACCAGGAAATCCGACCCGATGCTGGCCGCCAGCGGCCGCACGCGCTTTTCCAGCGCTTCGCCCTGATAGGTGAAGGCGACTTCCCCACCCTGTGCGTGAACGGCTTGCGCGATGTGCCAGGCGAGCGACATGTGATTCGCCACGCCCATGATCAGGCCACGCTTGCCGGCCATGAGGGTCCCAACGTTCGCCATAAGATGGCTGCTCCTGAATGCTTAACGATCAAAACTGGGCGCGATGCTACACGAAACCACCCGGCGGCGGGAATGCCTGGTGGCAGGCCGCTTGGAATGGGCGGGTTGTGCCCGTAGACTTGGGGCAGATTTTTCTCCGGCCGACGCGGTAGGCGCAAGGCATGATCGACCACAACCTGATCGAACAAGAGCATGTGCGCCGGGCGCGGGCCGAAACCGTCTGGAGCCGGCTGGTCCGCTTCGTGCGTCATGTCATCAAGCGCTTCATCGAGGATGGCTGCTTCGCCGCCGCCGGTGCCTTGAGCTATACGACCCTGGTGTCGATCGTTCCGCTGCTGGCGATCAGCCTTGCGGTGCTTTCGGCCTTTCCGATCTTCGACAAACTGCGCGAGCGCGCGCTGATGCTGATGTTCGACAATTTCGTGCCGACCGTCGGTGCCACGATCGAGGAATATATCAGCACCTTCGCCCAGAGCGCCGGCAAGACCACGGCGATCGGCCTGCTGGTCCTGGCCGTGACCGCGGTCATGCTGCTGGCGACGATCGAGGATCGGCTCGACGCGATCTGGCGTGTCCACGCGCCCCGGCGCTGGATGGCGCGCATCCTGACCTACTGGACCATGCTGACGCTGGGGCCGCTGCTGTTCGGCGTGGGCCTGTCGCTCTCGACCAGCCTGCACGGCTTCAGCCAGGAGATCGCGGTGGTCGGCGCCTCTCAGCATCAGGTCGAGGAATGGCTGAGCCGGCTCGCCGCCTATGCGCCGTTCCTGCTGGAGTGGCTGGGCTTCACCCTGCTGTTCTGCCTGATCCCGCATTGTCCGGTGCGCTGGCGCGACGGGGCGGTCGGCGCCGTGGTCGCAGCCCTGCTGTTCGAGGGCTGCAAGGCCAGCTTCACGCTCTATCTGGGCCATTTCAACGCCTATCAGGCGATCTATGGCGCGCTGGCGGTGATCCCGATCTTCCTGTTGTGGATGTATTTGTCGTGGAGCGTCGTGCTGTTCGGCGCAGAGGTCGCGGCGGCGGTGCCGCTCTGGGGCCTCGCCGCGCCGGACGAGGTGCTGGCGCACCAGCGGGTCGATCTGGACCTGGGCCTGGCCGTGGTCGGACGGCTGGCGCATCAGGGCCGCACCGGCGGCGCGCTGTCGTTTCGCGCCCTGGCGACGGAGCTGACGGCCCCGGTGGGCGTGCTGGCGAATTGCCTCGACCGGCTGCTGGTGGCGGGCTTCGTCGCGGCCAGCGTCGACGGCGGCTGGGTGCTCGCGCGCGATCTGAGCCAGACCCGCCTGATCGAGCTGAAACGGGCGGTCGAGACCGAGCCCGACTATCGCCGCGGCCGGCGCAACGCGCGGCTCGGCCGGCAATGGCAGCCGGTGACCGAGGCCGAACAGGCGGCGCTCGACGTGCCGATCGCCGATCTACTTGGCTTGGAATAATCCAATCCGATTGGAATAATCCAATCCGATCAATGAGGGTCAGTTAATATTTCGGGCGGACGCTGTAGCTGTGGCGCTTCGACCATTGCTCGACCAGTTCGGCCAGCTCGCCGTCGTTGGCGGTCGGCAGCACGACCTTGAGCGTCACCAGCTGGTCGCCCTGGCCGCCCAGCCCCTTGCCGCGCAGCCGCAGCACCGTGTCGGTGTTGGAGCCCTTCGGCACCTTCAGCGACACCATGCCCTGCACGGTCGGCACCGTGATGGTGGCGCCCAGCAGCGCCTCGGGCAGGGTGACCGGCAGGGTCATCAGAATGTCGTGGTCGCGCCGGGTGAACAGCGGATGCGGCTCGACCATGATTTCGACGAACACGTCGCCCGCGGGCCCGCCGTTGGCGCCGGTGCCGCCCTGGCCCTTCAGGCGCAGGGTCTGATTGTCCTGGGTCAGCGGCGGGATATTGATGTCCAGCACGCGCTGGTCCTTGATGACCAGGCGCTTCTTGGCGCCGACCGCGGCTTCGGTGAACGAGATGGTGAGCGATTGATAGATGTCGGCGCCGCGCAGCTTCGGGCCGGCGCCACCCGTGTCGCGCTTGAAGCCCCAGTTGCGGCTGCGGCCGAAGAAACTGTCGAGCCCGTCATCGTCGAACGGATTGCCCCCGCCACCGCGCCCGGCGCGGGCCGCGGCCTCGGCAGCGGCCAATTGGCCGTCGTACTGGCGCCGCTTGGCGTCGTCGCCCAGCACGTCATAGGCGGCCGTGATGTCGTTGAAGCGCCGCGCGCTCACCGGATTGTTCGGATGCAGGTCCGGATGCAGTTCCTTGGCGAGCTTGCGGTACGACCGCTTGATCTCGTCCGCACTGGCATCGCGGCCGACCTGAAGAGTAGCGTAAGGGTCCATCATTGGGATTATCCTGCCAGCGGGTTAGCATTCCGTAAACCCGCCCGAAAAGAGACGAGCGCCCAAGGGGTTGGCAGGGCCACCCCCGATCGCCAGATCAAGCGGCGAATTCCCTGGAGAACGACATGGACGAAGCCCGCGATCCCTATGATCTGTTCGACGCCTGGTTTGCCGAGGCCAAGGCGAGCGAGCCGGCCGATCCCAACGCCATGGCGCTGGCGACCACGACGCCCGACGGCTTTCCGTCGGTGCGAATCGTGCTGCTGAAGGGGCTCGATCGGCGCGGCTTCGTCTTCTACACCAACATCGAGTCGCGCAAGGGCGAGGAATTGCGGGCCAACCCGCGCGCGGCCTTGTGCTTTCACTGGAAATCCCTGAAGCGCCAGGTTCGCGTCGAAGGGCCGATCAACCCCACGACGGACGCCGAGGCGGATGCCTATTTCGCCGGGCGGCCGCGCGACAGCCGGATCGGCGCCTGGGCCTCGGACCAGTCGCGGCCGCTCGACGCGCGCGCCACCTTCGAGCGCCGCCTCCGGGAGTTCGATGCGAAATATCCGGGCGAGGCCGTGCCGCGCCCACCGTTCTGGTCGGGTTTCCGCCTGACTCCAGCCAAAATCGAATTCTGGCAGGACCGCCAGTTCCGGCTGCACGATCGGCTGGTCTTCACGCCCGAGGGTGCCGGCTGGGCGATCGAGCGGCTCTACCCGTGAGCGGTCGGCGCGTGCTGGCCGTCGTCGGTCTGATGCTGACGCTGGGCGGCTGCGCCCAGGATCCCGCGACCGACGGGGCGGCGGCGCAGCTCGCCTATCGGCGCGGCTTCGAGGCGCTCAACGACGGCGACTGGCTGAAGGCACAGCAATATCTGATCCAGGCCAAGCAGGCGTTTCCCGAAGATCCCTATGTACTGCTGAACCTGGGCGTGGTCGCCCAGCGGCTCGGGCGCTTCGACGAGGCGCGCGGCTATTTTCAGCAGGTCGCCGACACGGGCGCCGACGCGATCCCGGAGCGGGTGTCCGATCCCAGCGCCGCCGGCAAATCGCTGGCCGACCTCGCGCGCATCGGCCTGGCCTCCTTGCCGAAGTAACCTAGCGCCGCGTCGTCGCAGCGCCTACATTCGAGGCATCATGAGTGAAAGCCCCGTCCTTCTCCTGACCGGCGCCAGCCGCGGTATCGGTCACGCCACGGTCAAACGCTTCAGCGACGCCGGTTGGCGCGTCATTACCGTCAGCCGAGACGTCGTGCCGCCGGAATGCCGGCGCGATCCGAACTGGACCTGCCATATCACGGCCGATCTGGCCGACGCCTCGGCACTCGACCAGTTCATCGCCGATGTGCGCGACGAGCTGGCCGGCGGCGCGCTCCACGCGCTGGTCAACAATGCCGGCATTTCGCCCAAGACGCCGTTCCAGGAACGGCTGGGTTGTCTCAACGGCGATCTGGCCGACTGGCACGGCGTGTTTCAGCTCAATTTCTTCACGCCGCTGGCCTTGGGCCGCGCGTTCGCCTCGAACCTGGCGAAGGCCAAGGGGGCCATCGTCAACGTGACCTCGATCGCGGGCCACGCGGTGCATCCCTTCGCCGGCTCGGCCTATTCGACCTCGAAGGCGGCGCTGTCGGCGCTGACCCGCGAGATGGCGGTCGAATTCGCTCAGCTGGGTGTCCGCGTCAATGCGGTCGCCCCGGGCGAGATCGAAACCGCGATGCTGTCGCCCAACACGGACGTGCTCATCCCGCGCATTCCCTTGAACCGCCTGGGCCAGCCGGACGATGTCGCCTCGACGATCTTCTATCTATGCGCGCCGGAATCGACCTACATCACCGGGACGGAGATCTACGTCACCGGCGGGCAGCATCTGTTTTAAGAGATCGACCTCTCCCGCAAACGGCGGTAGACGGCGCTTTACCCGCAACACCTTTGGCTGAAGCCGTCGATCCAGGCCAACCGCGTGTCCAGCAGCTGGATCTGCAGCGCCAGCCAGTCCTTGAACAGGTTGCCGCCGTCGCTCTGTTCTTCCAGTTCGACCAGGCGCTGGCGTTCGCTCACGGTCAGCGTGCGCAGGATCGCGATCTGCTCCAGCCGCTCCTGCGGGGTCAATAGATGCAGGAAGCGCATCTTGAGGGCGACGACCAGCCGGCTCAATTCGGTGTTGGGCGAGCGGATCGGCGCCTTCAGCAGCTTCAGCAGCATCGCCTCGCCCTCGGGCGTCAGCGTCAGGCGGGGGTCCTTCTGGCCCTGATCCTCGGCCAGCTCGGTCACCACGCCCTCGGCGCGCAGCAATTCGATCGAGATGCCCATCAGGTCGAGCGACGGGCCGACGATGCGGCTGGTGAACAGCCGGACGTCGGCCGCGATCTCGCCATAGGTCCGGGGCTGGGTCGCGAGCGCGCCCAGGGCGGCGATCCTTACCGTCTCGATCGGAACGAGCGAATTGTCGCGATACATCTGACGGGTCAGGCGGCGACGGCGCGGCGCAGCATCAGGCGACCCCAGACCTCGCTCATGGCATCGACCAGATGGTCGATGTCGGCGGCGCTGTGCAGCGGCGTCGGTGTGATGCGCAGGCGCTCGGCCCCGCGCGGCACGGTCGGGTAGTTGATCGGCTGCAGATAGATGCGGTGGCGTTTCAACAGATCGTCGGACGCGCGCTTGACCAGATGGGCATCGCCGACCATGACCGGGACGATATGGGTCTCACTCGGCATCACCGGAATGCCGGCGGCGACCAGGCGGCGCTTGACCTCGGCCACGGCGGCCTGCTGCCCGTCGCGCTCGGCCCGGCTCGTCTTCAGATGCCGGATCGAGGCGCGGGCGCCCGCGGCGGTGACCGGCGTCATCGAGGTGGTGAAGATGAAGCCCGCGGCGTAGGAGCGGACGAAATCCACCAGCGCCGCCGAGGCCGCGACATAGCCGCCATGGCAGCCGAACGCCTTGCCGAGCGTCCCCTGGATCACCGTCAGCCGATCCATCAGGCCGTCGCGCTCGGCGATGCCCGCGCCGCGCGGGCCGTACATGCCGACCGCATGGACCTCGTCCAGATAGGTCATGGCGCCATGGGCGTCGGCCACGTCGCACAGCTCGGCGATGCGGCCGATGTCGCCGTCCATCGAATAGACGCTTTCGAACGCGACCAGCTTGGCGCGCTCGGGGCCGAATTCCGACAGCAGCCGGTCGAGATCGGCTGGGTCGTTGTGGCGGAAGATGCGCTTTTCGGCGCCGGAATGCTTGATGCCCTCGATCATGGACGCATGGTTGAGCGCGTCGGAAAACACGACGCAGCCCGGCAGATGCTTCGCCAATGTCGAGAGCGCCGCTTCGTTCGCGACATAGCCGGTCGCGAAGATCAATGCCGCTTCCTTGCCGTGCAGGTCGGCCAGCTCGCGCTCCAGCTTCACATGCTCGTGGCTGTTGCCCGAAATGTTGCGCGTGCCGCCGGCGCCGGCGCCGACCCGGTCGAGCGCGTCATGCATCGCGGCCAGCACGGCCGGATGCTGGCCCATGCCCAGATAGTCGTTCGAGCACCAGACCGTGACCTCGCTGCCCGTGCCATGATGCCAGGCGCGGGGAAAGGCTCCGACCCGGCGCTCCAGCTCGGCGAATTCCCGGTATCGCCCTTCCGCTTTGAGCGCATCGATCCGGTCGGCGAAAAAAAGCTCGTAGTTCATCGGCACATGTCCCAGGGATGACAGGGCGTTCCGTCACCAGACCGCAAGATCATACTTGGCCGTTTGATCCAGATCATCCGGAAACGGCCGATAATCGGACTCATCATGCCCCGCCTGGAAACACAAGCGTCGAGGCGGCTTGTCGCACCCGGCGCCGAGTTCCCATGCGGGGGGCGCATGGCCGGATTTAAGGGCGATTCCGTCGCCGGCAAGTCCTCATGCCGGCGACCCGGCCCTCGAATTTCGATCCGCGCGCCGGCCGACGGCCGTCAGACCCGAACAAGATTCGGTCAAATCACCCTCATCCCTATGGAAATTTGCCCTATCCGGCCCTTCTAAGTTGGTCCTGCCGCCGACGGGTTCGCATGCGACATAAAAGATCGAACGGTAGGCCCCTCAAAACATTTGACTTGGGCGCCGCGGCATAGCGCAATCTTGCGCTGCGAAGGTGACCATGCCGGCAAAACGAAGCATGGCGCCCGACAGGGGCGCGGGGCGATGAAGATCGATCCGCCGGGGCTTGCACCGATCTAGGGGAAGAGAGCGAGATGCGAAGGATATTCAAGCGCCTGGCGGCGGGCTTGATCGTCGCCGGGCTGGCGTTGCCATTGGCCGAAGCGGCCTCTGCCGCGACGCTGCGCTGGGCGAATGACGGCGACGTCAATTCGATGGATCCCTATGCGCGCAATGAAACCTTCCTCCTGACTTTCCTGCAGAACATCTACGAACCGCTGGTGCGCCGGTCGAAGGATCTCAGGGTCGAACCGTCGCTCGCGACCGAATGGGCGCAGACGGCACCCGACGTCTGGCGCTTCAAGCTGCGCCAGGGCGTCAAGTTCTCCGACGGCACGCCCTTCACCGCCGACGACGTGATCCTGTCGTATCATCGGGCGCGGCAGCCCAGCTCGAACATGGGCAGCTATTTCGTCACGGTCGCCGACCTGGTGAAGGTCGATGACTTCACGGTCGATTTCCACACCAAGGGCCCCGACCCGATCCTGCCCGAGGAGCTGACCAACTGGGGCATCATGTCGAAGGCATGGTGCGAGAAGAACAATGCGACGGTGCCGGCCGACCTCGGCAAGGTGACCGAGGAAAGCTTCGCCACCCGCAATGCCATGGGCACCGGCCCGTTCATGCTGAAGGAACGCGTGCCGGACGTGCGCACCGTGCTGGTCGCGAACCCGAACTGGTGGGACAAGCCGGTCGGCAACGTGACCGAGGCGG
>JAQGIC010000070.1 GCA_028288725.1 Rhodospirillales bacterium | reverse complement strand
ATACCGAATTCGGCCTCGCGGCCTATTTCTACAGCCGCGACATCGGCCGGATCTTCCGCATCGCCGAGGCGCTGGAATACGGCATCGTCGGCATCAACGAGGGCATCATCTCGACCGAGGTCGCCCCATTCGGCGGCGTCAAGCAGTCGGGCCTCGGCCGCGAAGGCTCGAAATACGGCATCGAGGATTATCTCGAGGTCAAGTATCTGTGCCTGGGCGGAATGGATCGATAGCGATCGAACGGGGACGGCGTGACGGGCTCGCGACCGGGGGCGGTCGCTGTCCCGTCAGCGCCGTTTCCGGGTCATGATCATCATCGCCATGATCATGACATCCCCCTCATCTTCATATTGTCCGTCCTGAAGATGAATCATGGAAGGCCTGAAGATGCCGAGCGGCCATCGGTCATCGCTTCCTCCCACCCCTCAGGGAGGGGAAGGCTGCATCCGCAGGCTGAGGAATGCAATCGGGGCGCGGATCAAATGCGACCCGCGCCTCGTAAAGGGGCGCGGGACACAGGGATCAGGCGACCCAGAACGGCTTGGCGGCTTCCTGCATCGCGTCGGCCGGATCGATGCCGATGTCCTTGAGCGCCTCGACGGTGAGCGCGGCGAGCGCGCGGCGCTGGCCGACCCGGTCGGCCCAGAGGGCGACGGTCGTGAGGATCGGGGCCCGGCGGGCGGGGGAGGCGATGGCGATACGGCCGGCGGTGGCGAACATTTTCAGTCTCGGTCTGGTCTGTTTCGGCGATGAGTGCCGTCGTGAGGTAACCTGATCCCGCAGCCTCTTGCCGACAAACGCGGCTTTCTCTAGGGTCCATGAGATAAATTCATGGGGTGCCTCATGGAACGCCGCTTGCCGCCGCTCAATGGATTGCGCGCCTTCGAAGCGGCGGCCCGTTTGCTCAGTTTCACCAGGGCCGCGGCCGAATTGAACGTGACGCAGAGCGCCATCAGCCACCAGATCCGCGGGCTGGAGGAGCGGCTGGGCGTGTCGCTGTTCAAACGCATGCCTCATGCGCTCGTGCTGAGCGAGACGGGGGAGGCGCTGCTGCCGATCGTCGCCGACGCGTTCGACCGGCTGGCCGACGGCGTCGCTGCGGTGATCGAGCACGAGGTCAAGGGCGTGCTGACCGTCAATGTCTCGCCCTCGTTCGCGGTGAAATGGCTGGCGCCGCGGCTCGGGCGGTTTCGCGAGCGGTTCCCGGGCATCGAGCTGCACCTGCTGACCAGCAACTATTACACCGACTTCGCCCGCGAGGGCGTCGATGCCGCCATTCGCCATGGCGTCGGCCCCTGGCCCGGTCTGCGCGCCGACCGGTTCCTGGACGACCAGGTCTATCCGGTCTGCAGCCCGATGCTGCTGGAGGGTCCCCAGGCGATCCGCCGGCCGGAAGACCTGCAGCATCATGTGCTGCTGGATCTGATCGAGCGGCCCTATTGGGCGCGCTGGCTCGCGGCCGCGGGCGTTGCGGACCTGAAGCCGCGTGACGTGATTCTGTTCGACGATATCGGGGTCGGGCTCGAGGCGGCGGCGGTCGGGATGGGCGTCGCCATGGGACGATCGACCATCCTGGGCGACGATCTGCTGCACGGCCGGCTGGTGCGGCCCTTCACGCTCGACATGCCCGGCCGCTACGGCTTTCACCTGGTCTGTCCGGAGGCGATCGCCACCCGGCCCAAGATCGCCCGGCTCAGGGCCTGGTTGATCGAGGAGGGGACGGGCGGGGATTAGCCTGTCCGGATGAACCTGCTGGCGTCACGATGTTTCCTCCGATTGGTCGGCCGCCATCGCCAATATTCTCGCCGGGGCGCCACGCAGGTGGCGCCCCGGACTTGAACGGCATTGAAGTCGAAACCCGGCCCGCTGCCGATGCCGGCCTACGCCTAGAGGGCGGTGATGAGCCTGCTCGGCCTCATCTGGTCCGGGCTCTAGGATTGCAACCAGACTAGGACGAGCAGGGTGAGGGTAACGGTGATCGCACCGCCGATGCGGGTCGCGATCTGGGCGAAGGGCATCAGCTGCATGCGGTTGGCCGCCGTCAGGATCGCAACGTCGCCGGTCCCGCCTTGGCCGCTATGGCAGGCGTTCACGATGGCGACATCGATCGGGTACATCTTGAGCAGACGCGCGACCAGGAAACCGGTTCCCATCAGCACGGCCACGGTCGCGACGATCGTGACGATGTAGGGGAGGGTGAAAGACGCAACCAGCTTGTCCCATGGCGTCATGGCGACGCCGATCGCGAACAGCAGCGGGTAGGTTACCGCGGTCGAGAAGAACTTGTAGACGATGAAGGCGCCGTTTTGCAGGTCGGGAGACACGGCACGGGACAGTTTCAGCGCGACCGCGATGAACAGCATCGTCACCGGGGCGGGGAAATCGAACAGTCGCTGGGACATGACGCCGATCAGATAGAGCGTCACGGCGGTGATCCCCGCAGCCGCGATCGTGGTGACATCGGGGATCTGGCCGAGTTTCGCCTCGCCGGGGACGATTTCCGGGTCTACTCCCGGCTGCAGCCGCCCATCGCCGGTCAGGTGCGGATAGCGCTTGCCCAGGTAGTTGAGCCCGCCGGAGAACAGGATGGCGGTCAGGCTGCCGAGCATGACCGGCGGCAGCACCTGGGCGAACAGGTCGCCCTGGGCCTGATGCAGAATGGCGGCATAGCCGATCGAAAGCGGGATCGCGCCCTCGCCGACGCCGCCGGCCATGATCGGAACCACCACGAAGAAGAAGCTCTGATAGGCGCCGAGCCCCACCGCCATGCCGACCAGGGTGCCGACGATGCCGGCCGCGATCGAGCCGAGGGCCAGCGGCACGAAAATCTTCAGAAAGCCGGCAATGAGGATGCGACGATCCATGCCGAGAATGCTGCCGACGATGATCGCGGCGATGAACAGATAGAGGAAGTTGCTGAACTTGGTGAAATCGGTCACCGAGGTCAGGATCGAAGCCGGCAGCAAGTGGTGAAAGGCCAGAAACGAGGGAATGAAGGTCGCGAAGATCGCCGCCGCCCCGATGTTGCGGAAGAGCGGCAGCCGCTTACCCAGTTCGGCGCAGGTGAAGCCGCCCATGGCGAGCAGCACCGTCGCCATCAGAATATCCGACGGCACCTTGCCGGTGACGACGAAGCCGGCGATCAAGGCCAGAAGAATGACGAAGATCGGCAGGGGAATGATGCCGATCTTGTAGTCGACGATCTTCCACCAGCCACCGGGCCAGAAGGCTCCCGTGGGCTTGGCGATGGGCGGGATCGTGCTGTCGGTCATGATGGTCTCCGGATACCGCGGGCGGGGATTGGCAATGGGATAGCGACGAGCGAACCCCAGAATCCCGACCGGACGGAAAGGCCGGTCCGGATCCTGGTGCCCGATCTCGGGAAGCGGTCGTCGATCAGAACTTGAAGCGGACGCCGGTCGCGACTTCGACTTCATCGCTGTAGGCTCGGCCATGGCCGATCCCGTCGACGTTGCCTTGGGCGTCGCCGACCGACCAGCCGCCGTCGACCTTCATGTAGTCCGAGGCGACATAGAAATCGGTCTGCTTGTCGGCATGGAAGATCACCGAGCCGAAGACGGTGCCCTTGCCGCCGTTGGCGACCGTGGCGCGCGTCACGCAAGAGGCGTTCTGTAGGAACGGCAGCAGCGTATTGCCGCCGCAATTGCCGGCATGATCGCCTTGCATCCGGACATAGCCGATGTCCGTCTCGAGCTTCGCAAGCGGGAAATAGCTGCCCGACACGGTCCAGGAATTGTCGGTGCGGGTTCCCGCGCTGTTGTTGATGCCCTGCTCGCCCGTGTAGTGGATATAGCCGGCATTGACCCGGAACGGCCCGACCGAATAGTTGCCGCCGATCAGTTCGGCCTCGTTGATCAGATCGTGGTTGTTCGCCCGGTTGTAGTTGACGTTGACGTTCAGCTTGCCCGGACCGATCTGGAGATTGTTGTAGGCGATCGAGACGGCCTGATTGCTGCCGAGGCTGAACTGGCTGGGCGTCCCGCCGCCGCCGGCATTGAACTGGCCGGGACCGCCATTGCCGCTGCCGCCGACGCCGCCGGAACCGAAGGCATAGCCGACGCCGACCAGCCAATGGTCGCCGAAGCGCTTCTTCCATTCCACCGCACTGTTGTTGCGCGTGCTGGTCGAACTCGCCGAATAGAAGATGATCTGCTTGAAATTATTGACGTTGGAGTAGCCACCCTCCTTGTACGACGCCTCGGCCGAGCCGTAGCTGTCGCCCCAGGTCGCGGTGAAGTCGCGGGTCAGCGTGTTCTGGCGGCCGAACGTCAGCTTGCCGAGATCGTCGGATTCGAAGCCGACCCAGGCGTCTCGGTTGAACAGGACGCCGGGCGTGTCCAGGTTGCCCGTCGCCGATTCGAATTCCGTTTCCAGCTTGGAAATGATCTTCAGGCCCGGCAGGCCGATCTGGTCGCCGAAGCCCAGCGCGTGGTCGGCGTCGAAACCGAGGCGATTGCCGCTGAACCACGCGGTCTGATAGCCGACCGTTACGCCGCCCCTGGCGGTCTGGTTGTTTGCGACGCCCAGCGTCGCCTCGATCAGGCCATAGAGATGCACGCTGGTATTGGCATCGTCATACAGCGTCACCGGGTTGCTTTGAATGCCCAGGATGTTGCCGTTCTGGTCCTTGGTCAAAGCGGGCGGCACGGTTGCCTTGGCGACCTGAGCCGTTTGGGCAGCCTGAGCCGCCTGGGCGGCCTGTTTGGCTTGCGCCGCGGAGGCCGCTGCGGAGGCTGCCGTCGCGGCCTGCTGCGCTTCCAATTGATCCAGGCGCGCCCGCAGCGCCGTGATCTCCGCCTTCATGTCATCGGTTGCCGCGGCAAAAGCCGGCGTGCCGGTCAAGAAGAGCGCGGTTGTTCCCAGTAAAAAGAAATAAATTCGTTTCTTAGACATTTACGTCCTCCGCGGTTTCTTGTTAATCGGTGCATCAGGCGGCCGGAACGCAATCAACGTTGGCCTAAGCAATTCAAATTCTGTCACGAATTCAAATGCTCATCTGACCATTCCAAGGAGGACAGGCTGTCCCCATTGAAGGGGGCGCCGAAGGACGGAAGGAAGTGTTTGAAAGCAACTTGAAAGCTTCGGCGTGATAGCTTGAGCTCAAGGCCTGACAGTGCGGCAAAGGGCGGTCGGGTAAGAAAAGATGAAAAAGCGGATGGGGGGCGCTTTGATATACGAACAAATGCAAAATTCGATCGCGAGAGAGATGCTGCGGCTCGCAATCCAGATCGCGCCAAACCTGCCGTGGCAGGAATGGTCGGCACCCGCGAGCGCGCCGCGATCGAAATCCGAGGCCCTGCATTATTATCGGCACCGCCTGATCGCGCTGGACCGGGGCTTGACGCCCCGCGAACTCGACGTTTGCGTCCGGTCCCTCTTGGGGATGACGGCCGAGGGCACCGCGCTCGATCTCGATATCAAGCAAAGCAGCGTCGTGACCTATCGCAAGCGGGCCTATGTCCGGCTCGGAATATCCTCGCAGTCGGAGCTCTTTCGCCTATTGGCCTGAATTCCGGCAAACCATCGATCGATGGCGCTTCTATCGCCGGGGCATCGATCCGATGGTCAATTGCGCGATGGATCGGTAAACAAGAGGCGCTGGGTCGAAGGAACGACCGGCGGGAGGGTGGCATGCGGCTTCTGATTGTCGAAGATAATCGGAAACTGTCCGACTGGATCTCGATGCTGCTTCGCCGAAGCAACTACGTGATCGACTGCGTCTACGATGGCGAAGATGCCGACTATGCCCTGAAGAGCCAGGAATATTCGCTCGTCATTCTCGATCTGGCGCTCCCGCGTCTCAGCGGAACGGAGGTGCTGTCGCGCTTGCGGACCCGCGGCAGTACGACCCCGGTGCTGATTCTGACGGCCGACGATACCGTCACGCGCCGCGTCACCGTGCTGGACGGCGGCGCCGACGATTATCTGGCGAAGC
The DNA here is from genome assembly GCA_028288725.1 of Rhodospirillales bacterium. Lineage (GTDB taxonomy): Bacteria > Pseudomonadota > Alphaproteobacteria > ATCC43930 > CGMCC-115725 > Aliidongia. Next base: position 27,552 of record JAQGIC010000070.1, on the reverse strand, counting down.
CGTTCGACATCGAGGAGTTGGAGGCGCGGATCCGCGCGCGCCTGCGCCGGCGCCATGAACAATTGAGCCCGATCGCCCAATGCGGCTCGCTTCGGCTCGACCGCAACAGCGGACAATTCTTTCTGGGCGACAACGATCTTATTCTGACGCCGCGCGAGCATGCGGTTCTGGAAAGCCTGATCCTGCGTGCGGGCGCGACCGTCAGCAAGACGGCGCTGATGGAGAATGTCTTCGGCTTCGACGACAGCGCCAACGTCGCTTCGATCGAGATCTACGTTCACCGGGTCAGAAAGAAGCTGGAGGGGAGCGACGTCGGCATCGTCACGTTCCGCGGCCTCGGCTACGCGCTCAGAAAAGACCATGTTCACTAAGAGCCTGCATCTGCAGATTCTACGCTGGCTTCTGACCCCCCTCGCGTTTCTGGTCCTGTTCAACGCCTGGCAGGGCTATTCGGATGCCCGGCTCGTCGCCGGGACTATCACCGATCGCACGCTCGTCGGCTCGGCCCATGCGATCGCCGAACAGATCAAAGTCGTCGATGGCGTCGTAGAGGCGATCATTCCACCCTCCGCGCTCGAAATGTTCGCCTCGGCCTATCAGGATCGGGTGATCTATCGGATCACCGACTCCGACGGCACGTTGCTCGCCGGCTATTCCGACGTCCCCGAGCCGAGCAAGCCGGTCGACGGGTTGGAACCACGGTATTTCGGCTCGTCGTTCCGCGGGCAAACCATTCGGGCCGTCGCCCTGCGTCAACCGCTGATCGGCGTGGGCGAACATCGTTTCGCCCTGGTCATTGTCGGTCAGACGTTGCATGCCTATCAACAGATGATCGACGATCTGTGGATCGACGAAGCCAAGCGGCAACTGGTGCTCGTGATCATCGCAGCGGCTCTTACCTGGTTCGGCCTCAATCGCGGCTTGGTCCCGCTCGCCCGCATCAGCGATGAAATTGCCCAGCGCCCGCCCGATACGCTCGACCTGATCGCGATCGAACGGGTTCAGACGGAGCTGCGCCCGCTCGTGAGTGCGCTCAACCAGTCGGTCGAGCGGGTCCGCAGTCAAATCGCCGGACAGCGACGCTTCATCGCCGATGCGGCTCATCAGCTTCGCACGCCGCTGGCCGTGCTCAAGACCCAGATCTCGTACGGCCTGGGCGAGACGCTTGCCGGGGAGAAGGACCGTTCACTCTCCGCCATGAAAGACGGCATCGACCAGATGGTGCATCTGACGAACCAGTTGCTCTCGCTCGCCAAGATCGAGCCGGGCGCGCAGGTGCTGGCGCGGGAGCGGGTCGACCTGGTCGCCGTCACCCGCCATGTCCTGGAGGAGGTCGCGGACAGCGCGCTTGCCATGCAGATCGGCTTGAGTTTCGACGTCGAGGCCGATGAGGTGACGGTCCAGGGCAGCCGAGCGATGCTGCACGAGCTAGTGATGAACATCGTGGATAACGCGATGCGCTACGGAAAATCCGGGGGCTTCATCGCCGTCAGGATCGGCGTCGAGGAGAATGTCGCCGTTCTGCGTGTCCAGGACGGGGGGCCTGGCGTTCCCGTCGCCGAGAGGGAACGCGTCTTCGATCGGTTCTACCGTATTCTCGGTTCCGATGCCGAAGGCAGCGGTCTCGGCCTGTCGATCGTTCGCGAGATCGCGAGCCGTCACGGCGGGACGGTCGTTCTGCTGGATGCGCCGACCGGACCCGGGCTGCTGGTCGAAGTCGGACTGCCGGAATGCAGCGCCTGAAGGCGCGGGTCACTTGACCGCGTTGACGAACTCGTCGGTGTAGGTCCGGGACAGATCGATCGCCTTGCCCCTGATAGGTTTCGAGAAGCCGCTCAAGACCGCCAGGACGGTCGGGGGGCCGTCGACCGGCATCTTCCCGTCCGCGGTGAACCACGCCTTGCCTTCGCCCAGCGCCTTGATATAGCCGGCCTTATCGCCGGCGTAATAGTCGATCGGCATGCGTTCGGCGATCTCGGCGGCGCTATGCGTATCGATGAAGCGGAGCGTCTTGACGAAGGCGGTCGTCAGCCGTTGCGCCAGATCATGGTGCTGTTGCGCCCACGAGGACTGAACATAGAGGCAGGCGGCGGGGTAGATCCCGCCCAGTGCCTCGCGCGTGTTCTCGGGCGAGCGCAGGTCGACCAGAACTTGAGCCGCCCCCATCTTCAGCAGGCGCGTGATCGTCGGTTCCGTCGTCATGCCGACGTCGATGACGCCCTGCTGCATCGCCGCGATGAACGTGTTGCCGGCACCGACCGGGCTCAGCGTGATGTCGCGCACCGGCACGCCATGCTTGATGGCGAGATATTGCATCAGAAAGTCGGTCGAGGATCCGAGCCCGGTGATGCCCAGGACCCGCCCCTTGAAATCGGCCGGCGACCTGATGTCGGCCGCGAGCCGGGTCGATACCAGCACCGCCTCGCCGGGTGTCTGGCCGATCACGACGATGGATTCGATGAACTTGCCGCGCGCCTGTAGCTCGATGGCGTGGTCGTAGAACCCGACGGCCCCCTCGACCGCGCCCGCGAGCAATTCATCCTCCGCCTCGACGCCGACGGGTTCGGACTGGACGATGACGTCCAGATTCTGTTCCCGGAAAAAGCCGAGTTGTTCGGCGAGCGCCGCCGGCAGATAGATGATCTTTTCCGCGCCGCCGACCATCAGGGTGATCTTGTCGCCCGCCAGCGCGATCGATGGAAAGCATGCCAGCAGGATGGCAAGCACAGCGATCGGCAGGGACCTGGTTGCGGGCGTCATCAATCTCTCCCCGAGGTATTTTTATATTCTTATCCGACAGATACGACCGCGGTGGCGAGCCGACGGTCTCGTTCGGTCAGTTTCGTGGATTCATGGCAAGTTTGTTGGTGGCGTGGCAAGAGCCGATCGGTCGATGCCTGCCCGGGATGGGCCGTGTCGCGCCCAGCACGGGGGCGAACGGGGCGGGTGGGCAGCTGAGCCCGACCCGCCCCGGAACGGAGGTTTCGGCTTTTTCTAGCTCTTCTTGCCGGCCAGATTGAGCGCGCCGGTCAGATCGCCCAGCGCCGGGCTGTGGTTTGCGATCAAGGCATCGTCACGCATCTTGATGCCGGGAAGGGTCGGCAAGTCGAAGCGATGGGTGATGAAGCGCAGGATCGAGGTCGTGTCGTAGGTCGAATGATCGACATAGCCGCGCTTGGCATAGGGCGAGACGATGAAGGCCGGAATACGCGTGCCGGGGCCGAAGCGATCGGCCTTGGGCGGGGCGACATGGTCCCAGAATCCACCATTCTCGTCATAGGTCACCACGACCAGCATGTGCTTCCACTGCGGGCTCTTTTCCAGGTGGTGGATCACGTCGACCAGATGCTGGTCGCCGGAACTCACATTGGCGTAGCCGGCATGTTCGTTGAGGTTGCCCTGCGGCTTATAGAAGGTCACCTGCGGCAGCGTGCCGCCGTCGATCGCCTTGATGAACTCGGCGCCGCCGAGGCCGCCGTCCTTCAGATGCTCGGCGCGCGCCGGCGTGCCGGGCGCATAGGCGGCGAAATAGTTGAACGGCTGATGGTGGAATTGGAAATAGACCGGCGCGCCGCCCTTGCCGTCGAGTGCCGCGGCCCAGGCGCCGCTGTACCAGGCCCAACTGACGCCCTTGGCCGACAGCAGATCGCCGATGTTCGCCTCGGTCTGCGGCGGCAGCGTCGTGGCGATGCTCAGGTCGGCGAGTGCCGGATCACCGCCCGGTGCCGGCTTGTTGTTGCTCGGCTGATACGGCGGCTGCATCGTATTGACCGCGAAGAAATCCGGCGTGAGGTTGCCGTCCTTGACGAATTTCGGGATGCCGCCGAGCACCGATTTCGACGAATTGTCGGCGAGCTTCAGCGTGACGCCATCGGCGTCGACGACCGAGATCGAATCCTTGGCGGGGCTCTGGTCGGCGTTCGGATAGATCGGCGCGCAGGCGCAGATCAGTTCGAAATGATTGAAGAACGAGCCGCCGAAGCCGCCCATGAAGAAATGGTCGGCCAGCGTATATTTCCGGGCGATCCGCCACATCGGCAGCTTCTTGCCGTCGTAATGGCCCATGACCTCGCCACCGGCGTCGGCAAAGGCCACGAACTTGTCGTTCTTGCCGCCGTCGATCTGCATCTGGTTCTGATAGAACCGGTGCCAGAGATCGTGGGTGACGACATCGAGCTTGGTATTGAGCCCCTTGGGATCGTCGATGGCGAACGGCCGGTTCGGCATATGCGCCGTCAGTTCCTGGGTCACCGGCGGCACGACGCCCTTGGCGGTCAGCCCGTCCCAGGTCGGCGGCAGCTCGGCCAGCACCGAACCGTCACGGTCGAGCTGCTTCAGGCTGGTGGGCGACGCCTGCTTCAAGCCGTCGGCGCCGGGGAAATTGCCGTACAGATTGTCGAAGCTGCGGTTTTCGGCATAGATCACCACGACCGTGTCGATCTGGCCGATGCCGCCCTCGGTGGCAACCTCGGGCGCGGCAAAAGCCGACGCCGAAGCGCTCAGGGCCAGCAAACCCGTAACAGATGCCGATAATAGTCTTTTCGCCTTCACAGTCTCGTCCCCTTGCCGGAATTTTCGTCGATCGCGCCCAAGTCATCATAGAAGTGTGAAACTATGCGGATCGTCCGCAAAAAAATCAGTCTTTTGATCGTTCTATTGCTTTCGACGGGATTGGGCAGGACGGCGGTCGGCGATGTCGCTCCGGCCACCATGACGCGCGCGGCGGTTCGCCAGCAGACCCGCGCGCTCCAGGACCTGGGCGCGCGGATGTTCCGCGATCCGGCCCTCTCGGCCTCGGGCAAGCTCGCCTGCGCCTCCTGCCACGATCCGGCCCATGGTTTCGGGCCGCCGAACGACCTGGCGGTGCAGATGGGCGGTGCCGACATGAAGCAGCCCGGCACCCGCGCCGTGCCGTCGCTGACCTATCTGGAAGCGACACCGGCGTTCACCGAGCATTTCTTCGACAGCGAGGATGATGGCGACGAGAGCATCGACAATGGCCCGACCGGCGGCCTGACCTGGGACGGTCGCGTCGACCGCGGGCGCGAGCAGGCGCGCATTCCGCTGCTGTCGGCCTATGAGATGGCCAATAACGACGAGGCATCCGCGGCGGGCCGGATCGAGGCGGCGGGCTATGCGGCACAGCTGCGCCGGATCCTGGGCGTCAAGCTCGCGGGGCCGGATGCGGTGTTCGACGCGGCGGTCGCGGCGCTGGAGGTCTACGAGCAGGATTACCGTGTGTTCTATCCCTATTCGAGCAAGTACGACGCCTACCTCGCCGGCAAGGCGACGCTGGCACCCGCCGAGGCGCGCGGGCTGGCCCTGTTCGAAGACCCGGACAAGGGCAATTGCGCCAGCTGTCATCTCAGCCGGCGCGCCAACAACGGCGCGCCGCCCGAATTCACCGACTATGGCATGATCGCGCTGGGCGTGCCGCGCAACCGGACGATTCCGGCCAATGCGGATCCCGGCCATGTCGACCTGGGTCTGTGCGGCCCCGAGCGGACGGATTTCAAGGATCGGCCGGACTATTGCGGCCGGTTCAAGACCCCTTCGCTGCGCAATGTCGCCCAGCGGCAGGTCTTCATGCACAATGGCGTGTTCCATAGCCTGAAACAGGTCCTGGAATTCTATGTCGGGCGCGATACCGATCCGGGCAAATGGTACGCGCACAACGCCGACGGCACGGTTCGGAAATACGACGATCTGCCGGCGGCCTATCGCGATAACGTCAATGTCGATCCGCCGTTCGACCGCAAGCCGGGCCAGGCGCCGGCGCTGGATGCCCGGGGAATCGACGACATCATCGCGTTCCTCGGCACGCTCAATGACGGCTATCGGCTGCCGAAGCGGCCCTGATATCCGATCGCCACCCCTTGGGGTCACCCGTCGGCAGTCTTATCTCTGCGCTTCGGGCAACGCGCCGTTGCGTAAAGGGCCTGGGCAAGCCGGCCATCCGGGACTAGCGTAACCGCCCTTTGGACCGGCTCGCAGCGCATTCGAAGGCGGCATCGACGGATATCATGGCCAGCTACGATTTCGATCTCTTCACCCTGGGTGCCGGTTCGGGCGGCGTGTCCGGTTCGCGGCGCGCTGCGGCCTATGGCGCGCGCGTCGGCATCTGCGAGGACAGCATCGTCGGCGGCACCTGCGTCATCCGCGGCTGCGTGCCGAAGAAGCTCCTGGTCTACGGCGCGCATTTCGCCGAGGAATTCGCCGACGCCGCCGGCTATGGCTGGACGGTCGGCGAGACCAGGTTCGACTGGGCCACGCTGATCGCCAACAAGAACCGCGAGATCGGCCGGCTGAACGGCATCTACAAGAAGCTGCTGAGCGACAGCGGCGTGAAGCTGTATGAGAAGCGCGGCAAGATCATCGATCCCCATACGGTCGAGGTCGGCGGCGAGCGCTTCACGACCCGACGCATCATGATCGCGACCGGCGCCCGGCCGGTGGCACCCCAGATCCCGGGCATCGAGCATTCGATCTCGTCGAACGAGGCGTTGGACTTGGCCGAGCTACCCAAGCGCATCGCCATCGTCGGCGGCGGCTATATCGCGCTCGAGTTCGCCGGCATCTTCGCCGGCCTGGGCAGTGAGGTCACCCTGGTGATCCGCGGCAACCAGGTGCTGAAAAGCTTCGATGACGATGTGCGCGAGACCTTGACCGAGGCGCTGGTGCGCCATGGCATCGCGATCCGCAACCACACCGAGATCGTGCGGATCGACAAGGCGCTGGGCGGGCTGACGCTGGTCACGACCAACGGCGCGCCGCTGCTGGTCGACCAGGTGCTGTATGCCACGGGGCGCGAGCCCAACACTCACGCCTATGCCTCGACCCGGCATGCCAATACCGAAGGGATCGGGCTGGAGAATGTCGGCATCGCGACCGACAGGTACGGCGCCATCGCGGTCGACGAATGGTCGCAGACTTCGGTGCCGTCGATCTATGCCGTGGGCGACGTCACCAATCGCCTGAACCTGACGCCGGTGGCGATCGCCGAAGCCCGCGCGCTGGCGGAAACCCTGTTCAACGACAATCCGACCAAGTTCGACCCGACCGACGTGCCGACCGCCGTGTTCAGCCAGCCGCCGGTCGCGACCGTCGGCATGACCGAGGCCGAGGCGCGCGTCAAGGTGGGGGCCGTCGACATCTATCGCTCGCGCTTCCGCCCGCTGAAGCACACCTTGTCCGGCCGCGAAGAGCGCACGATGATGAAGCTTGTGGTCGATCGCGCGACGGATAGGGTATTGGGTTGCCACATGGTCGGTGCCGATGCCCCGGAAATCATCCAGGGCCTGGCGATCGCGGTGAAATGCGGTGCCACCAAGAAGCAGTTCGACCAGACGGTCGGCATCCACCCGACCGCCGCCGAGGAGTTCGTCACCATGCGCGACAAGCTGCCCGATCCGGTGGCCAAGGCGGCAGAGTAGAGGCGGAAATGGCTGTGACATGGTCTCCCGAAAGCTGGCGCGCCCGGCCGATCGTTCAGGTACCCGACTATCCCGACGCCCAGGCGCTGGAGACGGTCGAGGGGCTGCTGCGCAACTTTCCGCCGCTGGTGTTCGCCGGTGAGGCGCGGCGGCTGAAGACCGCCCTGGCCGACGCGGCCGAGGGCAGGGCGTTCCTGCTGCAGGGCGGCGATTGCGCCGAGAGCTTCGCCGAATTCCGCGCCAACAACATCCGCGACACGTTCCGCGTCATGCTGCAGATGGCGGTCGTGCTGACGTTCGGCGCGGCCGTGCCGGTAGTGAAGCTCGGCCGTCTCGCCGGCCAGTTCGCCAAGCCGCGCTCGACCCCGAACGAGACGATCGGCGACGTCAGCCTGCCGTCCTACCGGGGCGACATCATCAACGGCATGGAGTTCACGCCGGCCGCGCGCATCCCCGATCCGCAGCGCATGATCCAGGCCTACAGCCAGTCGGCGGCCACGCTCAACCTGCTGCGCGCCTTCGCCAGCGGCGGCTATGCCGACCTGCATCAGGTCCATCTGTGGAACCAGGGCTTCGTCGGCAAGAGCCCGCAGGGCGAGCGCTACAAGGCGTTGGCTGACCGGTTGACCGAGACGCTCGATTTCATGGCGGCCTGCGGCTTCACCTCGGCGACCAGCCCGCAGATCCGCGAGACCGATTTCTTCACCTCGCACGAGGCGCTGCTGCTGCCCTACGAGCAGGCGCTGACCCGCGTCGATTCCACCTCGGGCGACTGGTACGATTGTTCCGCCCATCTGGTCTGGATCGGCGATCGCACCCGCCAGCTCGACGGCGCCCATGTCGAGTTCGCGCGCGGCATCAAGAACCCGATCGGGCTCAAGGCCGGCCCCTCGACCAATCCGGACGATCTGTTGCGCCTGATCGATATCCTGAACCCGGACAACGAGGCGGGCCGCCTGTCGCTGATCACGCGCATGAGCTCGGAAAAGGTAACGGAGCTGCTGCCGCCGCTGGTACGCGCGGTCAAGCGCGCGGGGCGCAAGGTGGTCTGGGTGTGCGATCCGATGCATGGCAACACCCACACCTCGTCCAATGGCTACAAGACCCGCTCGTTCGACCGGATCATCAAGGAAGTGCGCGGCTTCTTCGACGTGCACGAGGCCGAGGGCACCCATGCCGGCGGCGTTCATTTCGAGATGACCGGTCAGGAAGTGACCGAATGCATCGGCGGCGCTCAGGCAATCAGCGATAGCTCGCTGGGCGACCGCTACCACACCCATTGCGACCCACGGCTCAATGCGAGCCAGTCGCTGGAGCTCGCATTCCTGATGGCCGAAGAACTGAAGTCCCGGCGTCTCGCGACCGGCCGCCCGTCGGGCTCCGCTCTGGCCGCGGCATCCTGATATGCCGGATTCCGCCCGTTCGACGGCTCGCGGGGTGACCAATCTGCCCGAGATCGACGCCGTCCCGGCGCTGACCGATTTTTATTTCAACCGCACCAAGCAGGTGGTCGAACGGTTCGGCGACAAGGAAGTCACCTATGCCGTGTTCATGCGGCGTCCGGTCATCTCCACGCCGCGCCTGGTGATCGAGTTTCTGGAAAAGGCGGCGCGCGAGCGCGGCGTGAATTTCAAGATCGAGCTGGTTCATAAAGAGGGCGAGTGGGTCGGGGCCGGCGATCCGATGCTCTACATCTCCGGCTCGCTGAAGCATCTGGTCGACCTGGAGACGCTGTATCTGCAGCGCCTGGGTCCGCCCTGCGTCGCGGCCTACAACGCCTATGTCATGTGCCAGGAACTGCCGAAGGTCGCCTTCATCGCGATGGATGCGCGCCATTGCGCCGGTGCCGAGATGGCCGAGATGATGGCCTATGCCGCCGCGGTCGGCTCCGCCGCCGCCAAGGCGGAGGTCGGCTCGGTCGGCTTCATCGGCAACGCCACGACCGCGACCGCGCATTTCTTCGGCCAGGACAGCGGGCTCGGCACCATGCCGCACGCGCTGATCGGCTATGCCGGTTCGACCACGCGCGCGGCCGAAATGTATCACGAGACCTTCCCGGATGAGCCGGTCACGATCCTGGCGGATTATTTCGGTAACGAAATAACTGATTCCCTGGCCGTCGCCCGGCGCTTTCCGGACTTGGCCGCCGCCGGAAAACTGTCGGTCCGGCTCGACACCCATGGCGGCCGCTATGTCGAGGGGCTCGATCTCGCGTCGTCCTACGATATTCTGGAACGCCACGCGCCGAAATCCATCCGCGGCTACCGGACCGAGGCGGAGCTGCGCTACCTGGTCGGCACCGGCGTGTCGGCGGCGGCGATCTGGGCGTTGCGCAAGGCCTTGGACAAGGCCGGCTTCAAGAAAGTGAAGCTCGTCGGTTCCTCGGGCTTCTCGCCGGCCAAATGCCGCATGATGGCGGCGGCCAACGCCCCCCTGGACGTCATCGGCACCGGCTCCTACCTGCCCGACCAATGGTCCGAGACCTATGCGACCGCCGATATCGTCGCCTATGACGGCGTGCCGCTGGTCAAGCTCGGCCGCGAATTCCTGCTGCGCAAACGCTCGGACGCGGAAAGCGCGAAGTAGGTTCCGAGCGGCGGCACGATCCGCGAAGCGGGAGGGTGAGGGATGCCGACGCTTAAGGCCGTTGCCCTTTTTATGCCCCATGCCGGAAATATCACGGAGCGGTAGAACCGTATTGCATCCATAGATGGAATACGATCATGGTGCACGGCCGCTTGGGTACTTTTGTCCTTTGCGCGCTGGTGGGCCTGATGCCCCTGGCGGCGCGTGCCCAGGCATGGCTGGCGGCGGACGGCGAGTGGCGGGTCGCCGGCGGCAACCTCGCCGATAGCCATGCTTCGCCGTTGGTCTGGCAGATCCGGCCGGACAATGCCGCCGGCCTGACGCCGCGACCGGCCAGATGCAGTGGCAGATTCCCGCGACCGGCAAGAACCCGCTGAACCCGGCGCTGAATGCCGGCGCCTTGGGCGCGCTCAGCGCGGCGGGCGGCGTGCTCTACGCTGGATCGATGTCGGGCGACATGGTCGCGATCGACGCGGCGAGCGGCGCCATCCTGTGGCAGTTCGCCAGCGGCGGCTCGGTCATCTGCGGGCCGTCGATCGCCATGGGCACCGTGTTCTGGGGCTCGGGCTACCGCCGCTTCGGCACCGGCAATAACAAGCTCTACGCCTTCACCGCGCCGACGCCGTTTTGACTAGATGATTTCCGCGAGCAGGGCGACCAGGCACCAGCCGCCGAGCGTGAAGCCCAAGATGCCGCCCAGTCGGACCCAGCCATGGATCCAATCGATCGGCGGCGTGGGGGCGGGGTCGATTTCGATGACGGTGAAATGCAGATCGGTCGATGGCGCGAGCAGCGAATGCATGTCCATGACCGATCCTCTCGCGGCACTGCGATCGTGCCGCGGCCATTGGGAAGCCCCAGCAATCTGCGCTTGCAAATAAATTTCGCGTGGCTAGAGCCTGATCCGATCAAGCCTGCTCGGCTTGATCGGTGAATCAGTCTCTAAATATTTGGTTTAGAGGGCGATTCAGATATGAGGCCGAGCAGGCCTCATATCATCGCGCTCTAGCCCGGCAGGGCGACCGACACGCTGAGCCCGCCTTCCAACCGGTTCTCCATCTGGATTTCGCCGCCATGGCCGCGGATGATCGAGCGGGCGATCGACAGGCCCAGCCCGGTCCCGCCGGTGTCGCGGTTGCGCGAGCCTTCCAGACGGACGAACGGTGCGAATACCCGTTCGCGATCGGTCGCGGCGATGCCCGGCCCGCGATCGGCGATGACGATCCGGCAGCCGTCGCTGGTGTCGGCCAGCGTAATTTCCACCGACTCGCCATATTTGATCGCATTGTCGACCAGATTGCCGAAGGCGCGGCGCAGCGCTACCGGACGGCCCTCGAAGATGCGGTGCGCCGGCCCATGATAGATGGCTGCGTGGCCGGCGTCGGCCGCTTCATCGACCATGCTCTCCAGCAGGCTGGGCAGATCGAGCGCTGTCGGCGGTTCGCTGGCGCCATCGTCGCGCGCGAAGGCGAGCGTCGCCTCGATCATTTCGGCCATCTGATCGAGATCGCCCAGCATCCGGTCGCGCTGCTCCTCATCCTCGACGAATTCGGCGCGGAGCCTCAGGCGGGTGATCGGCGTGCGCAGATCGTGGGAAATGGCGGCGATCATCTGGGTCCGGTCTTCGATGAAGCGCTGCACGCTGGCCTGCATGGCGTTGAAGGCGCGGGCGGCGCGGCGCAGCTCCGCCGGCCCGGTCTCGGCGACGGGAGCGGCCTTGGGATCGCGCCCGAACCGTTCCGCTGCATCGGTGAAATGCTCGATCGGCCGGGCAAGGAGCCGAGTCGAAATGAGCGTCACCAGAATGATCGACAGCAATCCGATGACGATGGCGATGTTGCGCCGCTCGTCCTTCGACAGGCCCCAGCTCCGCTCGCCGGCGGTCAATACGACCCAACTGCCGTCGCGGAGTTCGAGGGCGGCGATATGGGCGTCCGGCAGGCGTCGCCCGGCATGGAACAGCAGCGGCGAATCGGGCGGCAGCGCCCCTTTCTTATAAACCTTGAGATCCCGCCCCGGATCGCCCAGCAATTGGCGCAATTCGTCGATCGTGCCATCGGTGCCGGGCGGCACCGACCTGACGGCCTCGGGTTCCGGCAAGACCGGGAACCAGGTGATGAAATGATTGCTGGTTCCAGCCGAGTCTGCCAGGGCGGCACGCTCCTCCGGAGGGGCGGCATCAAGAATCCGGAGCGCGACGGCGACCTCGTTCAGCAGCCCGGTATGCTCGAGCGGGGGGCGGGCGAGGTTGCTGTTGAGCAACACGAGGGCGGTTCCGATCAGCGTGAAAACCACGATCGTCGCCAAGGTCGTCAACCCGAGCCGGAGCGCCAGCGTGTCGTGGAACGGGCGCGGTATCGGCATGTCAGAGCCGGGTCACGGTCGCGGAAAAAATATAGCCGCCGCTGCGCACGGTCTTGATCAGGGCGGGCTCCTTCGGGTCCGCTTCGATCTTGCGGCGAAGCCGGCTGACCTGGACGTCGATCGAGCGGTCATAGACCTCCGACGCCCGGCCCCGGGCGATATCGAGCAATTGGTCGCGCGTCAGCACACGGCCGGCATGATCTGCGAAGGCCGACAGCAGATCGAACTCGCCGCCGGTCAACTGCACCAGCGCGCCCACGGGATTGCGCAGCTCGCGCTTGACCAGGTCGATCTTCCAGCCGTCGAACTGCAGCGAGCCCGACGAGTTCTCCTCGGCCGGGCGCGGGCGGGCGGTACTGCGCCGGAGCACGGCCTTGACCCGGGCCAGCAGTTCGCGCGTGTTGAACGGCTTGCCCAGATAGTCGTCGGCGCCCAACTCCAGCCCGATGATGCGGTCGGTATCCTCGCGCATCGCCGTCAACATGATGATCGGCACGACCGAGGTGGCGCGGATTTTCCGGCACAGGTCGAAGCCGTCTTCGCCCGGAAGCATCAGATCGAGAATGATGAGGTCGATCGAACTGACCTCCAATGCGCGGAACATCTGCCGGCCGTCGCGGGCGGTGGTGACGCGGTAGTCGTAGCGGGCGAGGAATTTGGACAGGAGCGAGCAGATCTGTTCATCGTCGTCCACGACCATGATGTGCGGTGTTCGGTTCATGGCGCGATTATAGGGAGCGTCGTCGCGGCGCCGACTAAATTTTTACGTCCCGAGTTTGCTGGCGGGCAGATGGCAACAGTTCGTTACCAAACACGCTGGTTTCGTCAGGTTCGCGCCGCCGGCCGACATCATCGATCAATGTGAAGGAATTAGACCCGTCGGCTTCGATGCTGATTGGGGTACGAGAGTATGGCTTGGAACGACAGCGGGCGGCTCCGCGGAGATGCCGGATCGATGATGGGCGCCGGCTTGGCGGTTCTGGTATCGATCCTGAGCGTGCCGGCATGGGCGGAGGACACGGAGGAGGCCTGGGGCGACCTGTCGATGCCGCCGCAGCAGCAGCGGGTGTGGAGCGTGATGGTCGGCGGCGGCGTGGGAGTTGCGCCGCACTACGAGGGCGCCGATCGATACCGCTTTCAACTGGTGCCGTTCGTGAAGGCCAGCTATCGCGATTTCGTCACGCTCGGTCCGGAGGGCTTGGGCGTGACCGTCTTCCGCGCCGACGGTTTCAGCGTGACGCCGACGATCGGCTATGGCGGCGGCCGCAAGGAGTCGCAGGACAGCAATCTGAAGGGCCTGGGCACCATCCAGTCCGCCGTCACGGCGGGAGTGGTGCTCAAGTATCAGACCGGTCCATTCTCCTTCGAGATCGCGCCGCGCGACGCGGTCGTCCATAGCAAGGACGGCTTCGAGACCAGTTTCGCCGCGGACTACGCCTGGCGGCTCGCGCCCCGCCTGCGCTTGGCGGTCGGACCGGAACTGACGGTGGTGGACGGGCGTTACGAGCGGACCTATTTCGGCGTCGATGCCCAGCAATCCGCACGCTCCGGCAAGCGGATCTATACCCCGGGCGGGGGCGTCAAGGATGTCGGGCTCGCCGGTACGCTCACCTACGGCTTCGGCGAGCACTGGACCCTGCTGACGCGCATCTCGGATCGGGAACTGGTCGGCGACGCGGCCAACAGCCCGATCGTGCGCTCCAAGAACGACGCGTCGGTCACCACGGGGGTCGCCTACCGCTTCTGACCGGCGCAACGTTGGTCTCAATCGCCGAAGCCGTAGAGCCGGGCCGGGTTCTCGACCAGCACCAGATGCCGCTGGCGCTCGTCGGGAACCCAGAGCCGCAGCAGATCCAGCAACTCGCCATCGTTCGCCATATAGCCTTCGATCGCGACATGGGGCCAGTCGGAGCCCCAGACCAGGCGCGTCGGATCGGCATCGACCAGCGCCTGGGCGAAGGGGATTGTGTCCCGATAGGGCGGGCCTGCGGTCGATGTCCGGTTGGCGCCGCTCAGTTTGACCCAGGTCCGGCCGTCGCGGACCAGTTTCAGCAACAGCTTGAAGCCGGGATGCTCGACGCCGGAGGACGTCGGCACATGGCCCATATGGTCGACCACGATATCGACCGGCAGGCGGGCCAATTTCGGCGCCAGCATCGGCAGGGTGCGGCAGTCGATCAACAGTTGGATGTGCCAGCCGAAGGGCTCGATCCGCTTGGCGAGCGTCTGGAGATGGTCGAGGTCGACGCCGCCGCGAAACAGCATGTTGAAGCGGATGCCGCGGATGCCGTTGCCCGCCATCCGTTCCAGCGTTTCATCCGACACGCTCGGGTCGATCACCGCGATGCCGCGCAGCCGGTTGCGATGCTTGGCGAGCGCGTCGAGCGTGCAGGCGTTGTCGGTGCCGAATACGCTCGGCTGCACGACCACGCCGCGCTCCAGCCCCAGCGTGTCCAACAGGGCGCGATAGGCCGCGAGCGGGGCTTCGGGCGGGGTGTAGCTCCGGTCGTCCTGCAGCTCGAACAGCGGGAACGGGCCGATGACATGGGCGTGGCAATCCGTGGCGCCGGGCGGTACGGCGAACCCGGGCGGACGCGGCTTCGGGTCGGGCCCCTGGCAGGGCGGCGCGTCATCCTCGTCCGACGGGCTCATGTCGCTTCTCCCCTTTGATGAGAAGTGCTTCGAGAAAACTACTCCCAGCCGGCCCGCGCCATCGCGGCATTGGCTTCCGGCGCGAATTTGCCGAGCTTGCCGACGGCGAGAGCGTCGATCTTGAACGTGCCCAGGCCCGCCAGCACCGGGGCGGTCTCGACGCCGGTCACGACCGGATATTCGAAATTGGCGGCGGCGAACTGCTTTTGCGCCTCCGGCTGCAACAGGTATTCCAGCAACTGGGCCGCCGCCTTCGGGTGCGCCGCCCAGCGCGAGATACCGGCGCCGGCGATATCGACCTCGGTGCCGCGGTTTGCCTGGTTGGGAAAGGCCACGCCGACATTGGCCACCACTTCCTGCTCCGTTACCTTGTCCGAGGCGGCGAAGCGCGCCCAATAGCGTGTGTTGATGATCGAAACCGAACCTTGGCCATCCGCCATCGCCTGCAGCTGATTGGTATCGCCGCCCTGGGGCGGACGGGCCAGGTTGGCGACCAGGCCGCGTGCCCAGGTCTCGGTCGGGACCGTCCCCTGGCTGGCGATCATCGACGCGACCAGGGCCTGATTATACAGGCTGGAGGCCGAGCGGACCAGGATCTGGCCCTGGAATTTCGGATCGGCCAGATCCTCGTAATTGGCGACGTCGGCCGGCGCGAACTTATCCTTTTCATAGGCGATGATCCGCGCCCAATAGGCCAGGCCCACCCATTGATTGTTCTTGTCGCGCAGATTGGCCGGCACGGCCTGCAGCACCGCGTCGGACGCGATCGGCTGCAGCAGCCCCGCCTCGGCGCAGCGCCACAGCGTGGCGGCGCCGACCGACAGGATCACGTCGGCCTGGGTCCGCGGACCCTCCTTGGTCAGCCGTTCGAACAGCGGATCGAAATCCTCGTCGACCAGTTCGACCGGTATGCCGGTCGCCTTGGTGAAAAGCGCGAAGACCTTCGCATCTTCGTTCTGGTGCCGGTCGGAATAGACCGTGACGGGCGGCGGGCCATTGCGGCTGCCGGCGGCGGCCGGTCCGGCGGTCGCCAGCAGGACCAAAAGTGCTGCGGCGAGCCTCATCGGCCGACCGGGCTCGCGACATGGATCAATTGCTTGCCCAGGTTCTTGCCGGCCAGCATGCCGATGAAGGCCTCCGGCGTGCGATCCAGGCCCTCGGCCACATCCTCGCGATACTTGATCAGGCCACCGCGCAGCCAGGCGGTCATGTCGGCCAGGAATTCGGCCCGGCGGGCATCATAGTCGAACACGAGGAAACCCTCCATCCGCGCCCGCTTCGCCAGGATCTGGCGCATCCAGCGCACGCCGGTATCCTGGGTCTCCAGCCGGTCGTAGATCGCGACCGCGCCGACGATGATGATCCGGGCATACATTGCGAGGCTCGCCATCGCCGCGTCATGGATGATGCCGCCGACATTGTCGAAATAGACGTCGATGCCGTGCGGCGCCAGGGTCGCCAGTTCGGCCACCAGCGCCGCCGTATCCTTGCCGCGATAATCGACCGCCGCGTCGAAGCCCAGTTCATCGGTGACGTATTCGCATTTGCGCGCGCCGCCGGCGATGCCGATGACGCGGCAGCCTTTCAGCTTGGCGATCTGGCCCACCACCTGGCCGACGGCGCCGGAAGCCGCGCTGACCAGCACGGTCTGGCCCGGCTTCGGCTTGCCGATGTCGAGCAGCGCGAAATAGGCGGTCATGCCGGGCATGCCCAGCACGCCCAGATAATGCGAGAGCGAGGCGGCCTTGCCATCGACCTTGATCAGCCCCTTGGCCGGCATCACGCCATATTCCTGCCAGCCCAGGCGGGCCAGCACCGTGTCGCCCGGGACGAGCGAAGGGTCGTTCGAGCTCGCCACTTCGGCCACGACCTCGCCGACCATGACATCGCCGATCTGCGTCGGCTGGGCGTAGGACTTGGCCTCGCTCATCCGGCCGCGCATATAGGGGTCGAGCGACAGGTAGAGCGTGCGCAACAGCACTTCGCCGGCGCCGGGCTCGGGGATCGGCTTCGCGTCATGGGCAAAATCGCTCGGCTGGACCGGCCGGTTGACCGGGCGCGCGGCGAGAGTGATGCGGTGATTGACCTGCACGGCGACTACTCCATGGCACGGGGCCGCGAGTGTAGCGCCCTAATCCTGGTCCGGTCTCGCCCCGCGCGTCGCTTATCCTCGGATAACATCTATGCGAGCGCCGCTTGGCTCGCGCGGGCGCCCGCGTTGACAGGGGCCGGCGCGGTTCCTAGGGTCGAGCGATGCCGAGCACCGATCGTCTCAAGATCTCCTTGGTCCAGCTCAATCCGACCGTCGGCGACATCGCCGGCAATGCGGCGAAGCTGACGGACGCGCTGGCGACGGCGCGCGGGCAGGGTGCCGACCTGCTGGTGACGTCCGAACTGTTCCTTGCCGGCTATCCGATCGAGGATCTGGTGTTGAAGCCGGCATTTCTCGACGCGATCGAGCAGGCGGTCGAAGGGCTGATGGCCGAGACCGCATCCGGACCCGCCCTGCTGCTGGGGGCACCCTGGCGCCACGAGGGCAAGGTCTATAATGCGGCCCTGCTGCTGGATCGCGGCGCGCTGCGCGCCGTGCGCTTCAAGCACGACCTGCCGAACTACGGCGTGTTCGACGAGAAGCGCGTGTTTGCCGCCGGTCCCGCGCCGGGACCGATCGCGTTTCGCGGCATGCGCCTGGGCGTGATGATCTGCGAAGACATGTGGACGCCCGACGTTGCCGAGACGCTCGAGGAATCCGGCGCGCAGATGCTGGTCGTTCTGAACGCCTCGCCGTTCGAGGCGGACAAGCAGGACGAGCGCATCCAGCTGGCGGTCCAGCGCGTGCAGGAGAGCGGGCTGGCGCTGCTCTACGTCAACCAGGTCGGCGGCCAGGACGAGCTGGTGTTCGACGGCGGCTCTTTCGCGCTCGACCGGAAATTCCGGCTTCAGGTGCAGGCGCCGTCCTGGCGCGAGGCGGTCGTCGCCACCGAATGGATGCTCGACGACGACGAGCGCTGGGTCGTCGAGCCCGGCGTGATGACGCGGCCCGAGGAAGGCTTGGCGGCGATCTATCAGGCGATGGTGCTGGGCCTGCGCGACTACGTGACCAAGAACGGGTTTCCGGGCGTCGTGCTGGGATTGTCCGGCGGCATCGATTCGGCGCTGTCGGCGGCCGTCGCGGTCGACGCGCTCGGGCCCGAGCGGGTTCATGGCGTGATGATGCCCTATCGCTACACATCGACCGACAGTGTCGAGGACGCGGATCAGGCGTCGGATCTGCTCGATATCGAGCTGCGGAGCATCGACATTGCCCCGGCGGTCGATGCGTTCGGCGGCATGCTGGCGAACGCCTTCGCCGGTCGCGACAGCGACAGCACCGAGGAAAATCTGCAGGCGCGTGCGCGGGGCATGGTGCTGATGGCGCTGTCCAACAAGTTCGGCTGGATGGTGTTGTCGACCGGCAACAAGTCGGAAATGTCGGTCGGCTATGCGACGCTCTATGGCGACATGTGCGGCGGCTATGCCGTGCTGAAGGACGTCTATAAGACGACTGTGTTCGCGCTCGCGCGCTGGCGCAACGCGCACAGACCCGTGGGCGCGCTCGGTCCCGAGGGGGCGGTCATGCCGGCACGCATCATCACCAAGCCGCCCTCGGCGGAACTCAAGCCCGGTCAGACCGACCAGGATACGCTGCCGCCCTATGACGTGCTGGACGATATTCTGGCCTGTCTGATCGAGCGCGACATGACGGCGGCCGCAATTGTGGCGCGCGGCCATGCGTCGGAGATTGTCATGCGGGTCTGGCGTATGCTGGACCGGGCGGAGTACAAGCGTCGCCAGGCGCCTCCGGGCGTCAAGACGACGCGCCGCGCGTTCGGGCGAGATCGGCGCTACCCGATCACCAATTCGTTTCAGGGCGGCTGAGTGACCCCCATTCTGCGTTTCGCACCGAGCCCGACCGGCCGGCTGCATCTCGGCAATGTCCGAACCGCCATCGTCAATTGGCTCTATGCCCGCAAGTCGGGCGGCCGGTTGCTGCTGCGGATCGACGACACCGATCAGCAGCGGTCGACCGCGGCCCACGCCGCCGCGATCGAGACCGACCTTGCCTGGCTCGGGCTCGACTGGGATCTGTTCGCGCGCCAGTCCGACCGCTTCCAGCGCTATGACGCGGCCGCCGATCGCCTGCGCGCCTCGGGCCGGCTCTATCCCTGCTTCGAGACGCCGGAAGAGCTGGATCTGAAGCGCAAGCTGCAGCAGTCGCGCGGCCGGCCGCCGATCTACGACCGGGCGGCCTTGAAGCTCACGCCGCATGAGATCGAGGCCCGCCTGCGGCATGGCGAGAAGCCGACCTGGCGCTTCAAGCTGGAGCGCGGCACCGTCGCTTGGGCCGACATGGTGCGCGGCCCCGTCGAGTTTCAGGCCGAGAACCTGAGCGATCCGGTGCTGATCAAGGCCGACGGCCAGTCGCTCTACACGCTGACGTCGGTCGTCGACGATATCGAATTCGCCATCACCCACATCATCCGGGGCGAGGACCACGTCGCGAACACGGCGGTGCAGGTCCAGCTGTTCGAGGCCCTCGGTGGGGCGGTCCCGACTTTCGGGCATTTCTCGCTGATCGCGGATGCATCGGGCGGCAAGCTGTCGAAGCGCGCGGGCTCGATCAGCCTGGAAAACCTGCGCGACGACGGGATCGAGCCGATGTCGATCCTGAGCCTGCTGGCCAAGCTGGGCACGTCCGACCCGATCGAGATCCGGACCGACCGCGCCCAGCTGATCCAGGAATTCGAGATCGGCAAGTTCGGCCGCAGCCAGCCGAAGCTCGACATCGTCGAGCTGGAGCATCTCAATGCCAAGCTGATGCATCTGCTGCCGTTCGAGGCCGTGGCCGACCGGCTGCCGGCGGGCGCCGATGCGGCGTTCTGGGACGCGGTGCGCGGCAATCTGCTGCGCGTGAGCGATGCCGCACCCTGGTGGGAGGTCGTTCAGGGGCCGGTGACACCGGTCGTGGCCGAGCCCGAATTCCTGGCGCTTGCCGCCACCCGCCTGCCCGATGGTAAGCTGGATGAGACGAGCTGGGGCGCCTGGACCGGTGCCGTCAAATCGGCGACGGGCCGGAAGGGCAAGGATCTGTTCCTGCCGCTCCGGCTGGCGCTGACCGGTCTCGATCACGGACCGGAACTGGCCCGCCTGCTGCCCCTCATCGGGCGGGAGCGGGCGCTTAAGAGGCTCCAAGGCCATGTGGCGTAAGGTGAGCGGCGTTTTCTGTAGGTGTGGCCGTCCGGACTAGCGCTGGACGTCGCGGTCCCTTGGCCGCATAAAACCTTTCGAATTTGCCGTTTTCGCTGGAAAGAAGCGCCCGTGTCGCTCGCCCTTTACAATACCGCCACCCGCCGCAAGGAAGACTTTCGGCCGATCGATCCGTCCAAGATCCGCATGTATGTCTGCGGTCCGACGGTCTATTCCTATGCCCATATCGGCAACGCGCGGCCGGTCATCGTGTTCGACCTGCTGTTCCGCGTGCTGCGCGAGATCTATGGCGCGGATCAGGTCGTCTATGCCCGCAACATCACCGACGTGGACGACAAGATCATCGCGGCCGCCGCCCAGAGCGGCGAGACGATCGGCCAGGTGACCGAGCGGACCGGGGTTCAGTACGACCAGGACATGGCGGCGGTCGGCGCCTTGCCGCCGACGCTGACGCCGCGCGCGACCGAGCATATCGATGAGATGGTCCGGATGATCGAGACGCTGATCCGGACCGGCAACGCCTATGCGGCCGAGGGTCATGTGCTGTTCTCCGTCGCCTCGATGCCGGATTACGGCGCGCTGTCGGGCCGCAATCTGGACGACATGATCGCCGGCGCCCGGGTCGAAGTGGCGCCCTACAAGCAGGCGCCGGCCGATTTCGTGCTGTGGAAGCCGGCCAAGGACGGCGAGCCCGGCTGGGACAGCCCGTGGGGCCGCGGCCGCCCTGGCTGGCATATCGAATGCTCGGCCATGGCCGAGACCCATCTGGGCGAGACGTTCGACATCCATGGCGGCGGCGTCGATCTGATCTTCCCGCATCATGAGAACGAGCGGGCGCAGAGCCTGTGCGCCCACGGGGGCCGGCCGTTCGTCAATATCTGGATGCACAATGCCTTTCTCGATCTGGGCGGCGAGAAGATGTCGAAGTCGCTCGGCAATATCGAGACGGTGCATGAGCTCCTGAAGCGCTTTCCGGGCGAGGCGCTGCGCTATGCCATGCTGTCGGCGCATTATCGCGAGCCGCTCGACTGGAACGACGAGCGGGTGCGCGAGGCCAAGGGGGCATTGGATCGCTTCTATGGCGCGCTCCGGGCCGTGACCGACATCGAACCGGAATATCCGTACGACGTGCCCGTGATGGCGCCGCTCGCCGACGATCTCAACACGCCCCAGGCCCAGGCGGTGCTGCACGAGCTGGCGACCGAGCTCAACAAGGCGAAGACGCTCGGCGCCAAGGCCGCTGCCAAGGGCGCGCTGTTGGCCTCGGGCGAGGTGATGGGCCTCTTGGCCGAAGATCCGGAGGCCTGGTTCCGCTGGCGCCCGGCGGGTGCCTCCGGCCTGGACGATGCCGAGGTCGAGCGGCTGATCGCGGCGCGCATCGACGCGCGGATCGCCCGCGATTTCGCCGAGGCCGACCGGCTGCGCAAAACCCTGACCGATGCCGGCATCTCGCTCGAAGACGGACCGAACGGCACGATCTGGCGGCGCGCCGAAATTTGACGACGGGGGATCTGACGATGGATGCGGCCAGCCTCGCCATCATCCTGTGCGAGCCGCAGCTCGGCGAGAATATCGGCGCGGTCGCCCGCGCCATGCTGAATTGCGGGCTGACCGATCTGCGCCTGGTCGCGCCCCGCGACGGCTGGCCGTCGGAGCCGGCGCGGGCGGCGGCGGCCGGCGCCGACATCGTCATCGACGGCGCGCGCGTGTTCGAGACGGTCGAGGCGGCGATCGCCGACCTCAATCATGTCTATGCCACGACGGCGCGGACGCGCGACATGGTCAAACCGATCCTGTCGCCCGACAAGGCGACCGACCGCATGGTCGCGGAAATGGCCCGGGGCGGCCGCTGCGGCGTGATGTTCGGCCGCGAGCGCTCGGGCCTGACCAACGATCAGGTGGCACTGGCCGACGCGGCGGTGACCTTTCCGCTCAATCCCGGCTTCACCTCGCTCAATCTGGCCCAGGCGGTGCTCCTGGTCGGCTGGGAGTGGCGCAAGCGCACGGCGGAGCCGATGGCGGACGAGGTGACGCCGCTGATTTCGACGCCCGCGACCCATGGCGACATGGTGCATCTATTCCAGCATCTGGAGGCGGAGCTGGAGACCGGCGGCTTCTTCCATCCGCCGGAGCGGCGCGCGCATACCATCCGCAATGTGCGCAATCTGCTGACCCGCGCAAAGTTGACCGAGCAGGACGTGAAGACCCTGCACGGGGTGATCGCGTCGCTGGTGGCGATCCGCAAGCGGGATGGGGCCTAAACCGAAAAGAACTCGACGCTTTCGCGCTCGTCCGGGACGGTGATCCGGTCGCGGGCGAGACGGTTGCCGGTGATGCGATAGATCGTGCCGCCGAATACACCGTCCGGGTTCTCGCCATCTTCGGCCAAGGGCAGGGCGACCCGTTCGCCGATGCCGGTACCGCCGATCAGCGAAAACACGAAGCCGCGGTTGGCCATGATCGCCGGCTGTTCCAGCACGCGGCGATAGCGTTGCATGAAGGTCATGGCGTTGCGGCCGGCGAAATAATCCTGCAGCCGACCACCGCGAAAGCCCGGGCCCATGGCGTCGATGATCGTCTCGCCGGCCAGGCGACCGATGAAGGTCTGCTCCGCCTTGTCCCAGCGCCAAGCCCACAGGATCGGCAGGTGGGGTGCGAGTTCGACCGGGTCGATGTCGCGCCAGGCCGGAAAACGCCGGCCGTTTCGGGCCTTGGCCCAGAACCGCGCGATCTCGTGCATCGACGGTTCTTGCAGATGGGCGAGCAGTTGATCGATCGGCATTGGATGAAAGGTTTCTCGGCCAAAAAATTCACTTGGATTTTAGCAGATTTTTCGATTAATGGCCCGGTTTCCGCGTTATGGGCCGCGCATCGGCCATGCGTCGGCCCCGGGTCGGTTGACAGCGGCGCGGGAGCCCTTATATTCCGCGCCTTCCATTCCCGGGAATGTGGGGTTCTCGAAGCTTTCAAGAGAACACCCCGCCCGCATGGCCTGACGGCAGGTCTGATGCGGGACTACCGGGACAAAAGGCGATCCCAAAAGGGGTCCCGAAAACGAGAGTGCCATGAGCAAGCGTCAAGAATCCAAATACAAGATCAATCGCCGCCTCGGCGTCAATCTGTGGGGCCGGGCCAAGAGCCCGATCAACCGCCGCGAATATGGTCCGGGCCAGCATGGTCAGCGCCGCAAGAAGCCGACCGACTACGGCACGCAGCTGATGGCCAAGCAGAAGCTCAAGGGCTATTACGGCAACATCGGCGAGCGCCAGTTCCGCCGCCTCTATGACGAAGCCGTTCGTCGCCGTGGCGATACGGGCGAGAACCTGATCGAGTTGCTCGAGCGTCGTCTGGACGCGGTCGTGTACCGCATGAAGTTCGTCCCGACCGTGTTCGCCGCCCGTCAGTTCGTCAACCATGGCCACGTGACCGTGAATGGCAAGCGCGTCAACATCGCCTCGTACCAGGTGAAGGACGGCGACACCATCGAGGTGCGCAACAAATCGAAGCAGATGGCGCTGGTTCTTGAGGCCGTCGCCTCGGGCGAGCGCGATTTCGCGACCTACCACGAAGTCGACGGCTCGGCGCTCAAGGGCAAGTACGTCCGCGCGCCGAAGCTGGCCGATGTGCCGTATCCGGTCCAGATGGAACCGAACCTGGTGGTCGAGTTCTACTCGCGCTGATCGGTTCCGGTCCGAACGACCGATCCAGGAAAGCCGCCCCTCGGGGCGGCTTTTCTTTTATGGGCGAAGGGCTTGAGGCCGGTCGAATGGAAATCTCGACCGTGCTATGATCGTTTGACCGACCATGCTGATCGAAATCATCCTCCTTCTCTTCCTCATTCTGCTGAACGGCGTTTTCGCCATGGCGGAATTGGCGCTTATCGGCGCCCGGAAAACCAGGCTGCAGGCGTCGGCCAACAACGGCAACCGGGGCGCCATCGCGGCATTGGCCCTGCTGAACAAGTCCGGACGCTTTCTCTCGACCGTTTCGATCGGCATCACGCTGATCGGCGTCAGCGTATCGACCATCGGCGGCGACAGCTTTGTCATCCCGTTGTCCACCGCGATCGACACGATTCCAGCGCTCGCCGACTATTCGCACCCGATCGCGGTCGGCCTGATCGTGCTCAGCATCGCCTTCCTGACCATCGTGGTCGGCGAATTGGTGCCGAAACGCATCGCGATCACACATCCCGAATCGATTTCGACCTTTGTCGCGCGCTTCATGACGGTCGTCACCATCGTCGTTTCGCCGGCCGAGTGGTTCCTGAGCGGGGCAACCGACCTGGTCCTGAAGCTGCTGCCGATCTCGACGACTTCCTCGGCACCGGTGACGGACGAGGAGATCAACCTGATGATGCGCGAGGGTGCTGCCGCCGGCGAATTCCACGAGGCCGAATCCGCGATCGTTCAGATGGCGCTCCGGCTGGGCGATCGACATGTCGACGCGATCATGACGCCGCGCACCCAGGTCGAACTCCTGGATCTGGAAGACGGGCTCGAGGTCAATCTGGCCAAGATCAAGGCGTCGGATCTCTCACGCTTCCCCGTCGTCGAGGGGGGGGCCGAAAATGTGGTCGGCATCCTGCAGGTCAAGGATCTGCTGGCGGCCTCGCTCTCGGGCGGGCCCATCGACCTGCGCGCGCTGATCCGGCCGCCGCTTTACGTGCCGAATACGGTTCCGGCGCTGAAGCTGTTGGAAACGCTCAGAAGGTCGGGCGAACCTCTGGCGTTGATCATCGACGAGTACGGTGATTTCGACGGGCTGGTCACGCTGCACGACATCCTGCAGGCGCTGGTCGGCGATATCGCCGAACTGGGCGAGCGGGGCGAGCAGGGCATCGTCCGGCGCGAGGACGGCACCTGGCTGATCGACGGCCTGACGCCGGTCGATGACGTCAAGGAC
This sequence comes from Rhodospirillales bacterium, assembly GCA_028288725.1. Classification (GTDB taxonomy): domain Bacteria; phylum Pseudomonadota; class Alphaproteobacteria; order ATCC43930; family CGMCC-115725; genus Aliidongia. Next base: position 2,365 of record JAQGIC010000070.1, on the reverse strand, counting down.
GCGCTCTCCATCAAGTCTCTGCCCGAGGAAGACAGCGGCGATTTCCACACGCTGGGCGGCTTCCTGATGGCGCGGATGAAGCGCGTGCCCAAGGTCGCCGATCACGTCACGGTCGACAATTGGCGCTTCGAGGTGACCGAGATGGACGGTCACCGCGTCGACAAGGTGCTGGTGCTGCCGCTGTCGGGCGACTAGAGCCTGATCCGATCAAACCGACTCGGTTTGATCGGTGAATCAGTCTCTAATTAGCGGGCGATGAGGCCGGGTCGGCCTCATGTCATCGCACTCTAGGCGGAGAAGCCCGCCTAACTGGCCACGAGTTCGGCCTGATCCAGATATGCCGACAATTCCTCGACCCAGCGGCGTGATGCCTTGGCGTCCGCACCGGCGGCCGACTGCTCCAGGCCGACGCCGATGTCGGTAATGGCCTGGAAGCCGAACATGCCGCCGGCGCCCCGCATGCCATGGCCCAAAAACTCGACGGTCTCGAAGTCGCCCCGATCGAGCGCCTCGCGCATGACGATGACGTCCTGCCGGCGGTTCTGCAGGAATGCCGGGTTTCGATCGGCGAAGTTGCGCACGAGGGTCGGGGCGCTGGGGCCGGCGGTCTGCGCGGACATGGGCAGAGCGATGACGGAGTGATCCTTGATCGCCTGCAGCAGCACGTCCTGCCTGATCGGCTTGGTCAGATAGGCCGTGCAGCCCGCTGCCAGACATTTCTCCCGGTCGCCGCGCAACGCCGTGGCGGTCAGCGCCAGGATGGGGACGGGGGCGCGATGGTTCGCCTGTTCCCAGGTCCGGATCGTCCGCGTAGCGGTCAAGCCGTCCATGACCGGCATCTGCCGGTCCATCAGGACGAGATCGAACTGCCCGGCAATGAATTTTTCGCAGGCGACGGCGCCGTTCTCGGCGATCTCGATCTGGTATGGCGTGTCTTGCAGATAGGCCAGCGTGATCGTCCGATTGTCCGGATAATCCTCGGCCAGCAGAATCTTCAGCGCCGGCAACGGCAGCTCGGAATCCGAGCCGGCCGGGACGGCGGTCGGCAGCCTGACCCCGGTCCAGGGTTCGAGCGGCACGCTGAAGGAGAACACGCTGCCTTCGCCGACCGTGCTCTCGGCCCGGATGCGGCCACCCATCAGTTCCACCAGCCGCTTCGAGATGGTGAGGCCCAGCCCGGAGCCGCCGTATTTGCGGGTGATGGATGAGTCCGCCTGGGTGAAGCGCTCGAACACCGACCCAAGCTTCTCGGCGGCGATGCCGATGCCGGTGTCCGAAATAGTGAAGCGCAGCATCGGCGGCAGCGCGTCGGTGGTGACATGCAGGCTGACGGTGCCGGTCTCGGTGAACTTGATCGCGTTGCCCAGCAGGTTGAGCAGCACCTGACCGACCCGGGTCGGATCACCGACCAGATCGTTGGGCAGTTTCGGCGCGACTTCGCACACCAGCGTCAGGTTTTTCTGCTGCGCCTGGACCGCGACCATCTCGGTCACTTTTTCCAAGAGCTCCTTCAGCGAGAATTCCGTCCGCTCCAGCTCGATTTGCGATTCCTCCACCTTGGACAGGTCGAGAATGTCGTTGATCAGATGCAGCAGGTTGTCGCTGGCTCGGCGGAAGATCTGGACGTATCGGGCCTGTTCCGGCGAGAGCGGCGTCTTGGCTAGCAGATCCGTGACGCCGATGATCACGTTCATCGGCGTGCGGATCTCGTGGCTCATGCTCGCCAGGAAATCCGACTTGGTCTGGCTGGCGCTTTCGGCCGCGGCCTTGGCCTGATGCAGCTCGATCTCGACGCGTTTGCTCTCGGTCACGTCGCGCGCCGCGGCGAACACGCCCTGCAGCGTGCGGTCCCGATCGTAGAACGTGGTCGCGTTGTACGACACGACGGTCTTTCGGCCATCGCGCGCGCGCGCCGTCAGTTCGAAGTCGGTCACCTTCTTCTCGGCCAGCACGAGCTTGATGCCGGCCTCGGCCCGCTCGGGATCGGTGAAGTGGTTCTTGAACGGCGACCCGATCAGCTCGTCGCGGGTGCAGCCGGTCAGCGCCTCCATCTGCTTGTTGATGTCGGTGATGATGCCGGCGGGGTCGGTCGTCATCAGGGCGTCGATGTTCGATTCGATCAGCGAGCGCGTGTAGAACTGCTGGTCGCGCAGGCGCTGATCCAGCTTTTTCTGCTCGGCCTCGACCCGCTGGCGCGCGGTATTGTCGGTGCCGATCAGCAGATAGCCGATGATGGCATCCGCCGTGTCGCGCAGTGCGGTGACCGAGACCACGGCCGGAAACCGGCTGCCGTCCTTGCGGATATAGGTCAGCTCGTAGATGTCCTCGATCCCGCGCGAGGCCTTGAACACCAGGGCCTCGAACC